>JAPKFB010000050.1 GCA_028821775.1 Roseibacillus sp. | reverse complement strand
TCCTCCTTTTCTTCCTCCTCTTCGGCCAACTCGCCGAACAAGCGGAGATCTCGATTCTCATCGGAAAACTCCCGCAGGACCTGCTCACTTGAGAAGTAGTGCAGAGTCTCTTCGTTTCCTTCGCGCACCCGCACCATGTATTCGGGAAGATGACCATCCAGTCGCGCGTCCAGGTAGTCCGAGAAATTCCCGCCATTCCCTTCGATACTCCTCGAATAGCGCGACAAGCTCGAAAGCGTATCCAGAATGACCTTGAGCGAGTCAGGCCCGATGCACTCCTCCAAGCCTGACTTTCGAAGCTGGACGTCATCAGCACCAAGCTCGATCAGGATTTTGTTGAGCTCCCCATCGTCCTGCACATATTCCTGCCGCTTCTTCCGGGTCACCAGGTAGAGGGGCGGCTGCGCGATGTAGAGAAACCCGCTCTTCACCAATTCGGGCATCTGCCGACAGAAGAAGGTGAGCAAGAGAGTGCGGATGTGGGAGCCATCCACATCGGCATCCGTCATGATGATGACCTTGTGGTAGCGCACCTTCTCAATGTTGAAGGCCCCGTCCTGTTCCCCATCACCGATGCCCGCCCCGATCGCGGTGATCATGCTCTGAATCTCCTTGTTTTGCAGCGCCCTGTGGAGGCGGGCCTTCTCCACGTTGATGAGCTTGCCTCGCAGCGGCAGGATGGCCTGGGTGCGACGATCCCGGCCCTGCTTGGCCGAGCCTCCAGCAGAATCACCCTCCACAATATAAAGTTCGCTCTTGGCAGGGTCACGCTCTGAGCAATCCGCCAACTTGCCGGGCAAGCCACCGCCCGAGAGTGCCGACTTGCGAACCGTCTCCCTGGCCTTGCGGGCCGCTTCACGCGCCCGAGCGGCATTGATCGCCCGATCGATCACGGTCTTGGCGAGGGCCGGATTCTCATCAAAGTAAGCCTGCAAGCCCTCGTAGACGATGGAGCTCACTACTCCTTCAATCTCCGTATTGACGAGCTTGGCCTTGGTCTGGGAGTTGAAGCGCGGATTCGGCATCTTGACCGAAATGACGGCCACCAATCCTTCCCGCACATCGTCGCCACTCAAGGAGGCCTCCTTATCCTTCAGGATCTTGTTGGCCTTGGCATACTGATTGATCGCACGGGTAAGGGCCGTTCTGAATCCGGTCAGATGGGTTCCCCCATCTGAGTTGGGAATCGAGTTCGCGAAGCACAGAATCTGATCATTGTAGCTGTCGTTGTACTGGAGGACAACGTCGGCAAAGATATCGTCCTCGGTCACAGCGTCATCGTAATCGATCACGATCTTGCGCCTGCCTTTCAGGATCACTGGATCGGGGTGTACGAGAGTCTTGTTCTCACCGAGCTGAGCGACGAACTCCTCGATGCCGCGCGCATAGAAAAAGGAGGTGGAGTTTGCACTCTCGGGACGCTCATCGGTGAGATCAATGGTCAGACCTGGATTGAGGAAAGCCAGTTCGCGCAAGCGGGTCGCGAGGCGATCAAACTTGAACTCAATCGTGTCGACGAAAATGGTGGCATCCGGAAAGAAGGTCACCAGAGTGCCGGTTTCCCCGGCATCGATATCTCCGATCACGTGCAGAGGTTCGGTGGTCACTCCACGTTCGAAGGTGATCGAATAGACCTTGCCATCGCGTCTCACCTCGGCCTTGAACCAATCGGAAAGGGCATTCACGCACTTGGCTCCCACTCCGTGCAGCCCCCCGGAATATTTGTAGGCGCCCTGTCCAAACTTACCGCCGGCGTGCAAGGTCGTGAGCACGAGCTCAACCGCAGGCAGCCCTGACTTCTCGTGAATGTCGACCGGAATACCTCGGCCATCATCAGAGATCGAGACCGATCCATCCACATGGATCGTGATCCGGATCCGATCGCAATACCCCGCCAGGTGTTCGTCGATGGAGTTGTCGAGAACTTCGAAAACACAGTGGTGAAGACCGCGTTCATCGGGGTCCCCGATATACATCCCAGGACGCTTCCGAACAGCCTCCAAACCCTTGAGCTGATCAATTTGGGAAGCGTCGTAATCCTGCTCTTTTGAGACTGAAATATCGGGCTCGTCGGTCTCCGATTCAGAGTTGGGCATAGGTGCGCCAAAGGTGGTCCAGAACCGGGTTTGAAACAAGGTTCTTTCGCCTTTTCTGGGGCCTATTTTGCAAGTGGTTTTGACCCGTCCTGGGCGTCAAAAAACCCTCTCTTTTCAAGGGTTTTTTGACCCTTCCTCCCGACTCTCAGCACCGGGTCGATTGACGCTCCGTTTCGTGATCGAAACGACTCCCAGAGCGATCGCGATCGTGATCGCAATCGCGATCACAATTTTGAGGGTCACGATGAGCTCCTCGCGGTCGTGGTCCTCCTCCGAGAGAGAGTCGATTGGGTCGACGGAGCTCCCGTGACGGTGTCTCGCCTGCCGTCTGGGAAGGTTGGTCGCGGGGACTCGGCTGCCCCCTTCCTCGCGTTGGGACGGAATGGGTGCCTGCCTGGAAATCGGGAGATTTGGCGCGGATCTCAGATTCTCTGAGGGCGGAAACCCCATCGCCGGATGCTCATCATGAAGCGCGGATGCGGAGGCAATTCCCGTCGGGGATTCCTTGGGCCGGGACCACGGCTGATGGGGACGCGGTTTGACCGCAATCGGTTGAGACTCCTTGAGAACGGGCGCTGCAATTTCCGTGCGACAGCCCGGACAAGGAGCTCGGACGCCCTCAAGCGAGGCTTCCACCTCCAGGACCATCTGACAGGATGGACAGGAGAAGCGGATCGACGAAGGACTGGAAGGTTGAGGCGCGATGGGCGCCTCGCGACCCGAATCCAGTTTCTGCTCCTCCAGCGACACAATCGTGATCCTTCCTTCTAGATCTCCAAGACCGCTCGCTGCCAGCCCAGAAGGTGATCCGCGGGATCGGCCTCCCACGCGACTTGCTCCAGAGCAGCTCGAGCCGCAATCACTGATGATTCGATTTCGAGCGATTGAGCGACTTCGTCTCGTTTCTTCGCCAAGGCCTCAAAACGTTTTTCCTGCGCACTGTCCCTTCGCCGCCCGCTCCCCTTGAGGCGCTCAGGCCACTTTTCCTTGGAAATCTTGCGGGCGATTTCGATTGTCTCTCGAAGACGTTTTGCTCGTCCCCCTTTGACATTCCGGGGCATCTCCAGCCTTTGCCCCCGGGTGAGGGCTTCGGCCCAGACGATCAACTGTTGATTTCGCACCACCATGAAGAGCGGCCGATCCCACTCTTCCGCTTCTGCATCGCGCCATTCCCAAAGCGCTCGCAAAAAGGAGAGCGCTTGCCGATCGAGTTTTCCACTTCCTCGAATTCGCCAAGGATCTTCCCGCTCTTCGTCCCGCTCAAGAACTCTCTCCATTGCAGCCGAGCAACTCTCAACAAACCACTCATAGCGATCCCGCTCTCGCAGACTCGCTTCAAGCTTGTCTGCCAAGGGCAACAAGTAGCGGACATCGTTGCTCGCATACTCGCACATTTTCTCCGGTAGCGGACGTTGTCCCCAATTCTCTTTCTGGGAGGACTTGCAGAGTTGTACGTCGAAAAACTGATCGACCAGATTGGCGTAGGAGAAGCGCAGAATCCCCAGCAGACGGGCGGCGATCTGGGTATCGTAAATCATGTGCGGGAGCGCTCCAAATTCCCGCCGCAAAAGGGTCATGTCGAAATCTGCGCCATGCATCCAGATCGCGTTATCATCCAGATAGCGCTTGAGGGGGGAGAGATCCTCAACTTCAAGCGGATCCACCAGCACGATCTTCTCACCAGTCGAGATTTGGATGAGGCAGAGTTGCTCTGCGTAGCGATGGAGATTGTCGGCTTCCAGGTCGATCCCGGCGAAAGGTGAGCCATTGGACGGCAGTTCGTCCACCAACCCGGCGAGTTCAGCGCTCGAGGTAATCATTCGGAAGAGGGGTATGCCCAAGACCTTCTGGGCACGTCGTAGTGGAACATGAACGCCGCGGTGCGAAAAGCCTGTTTGTAAAAAGCTACGGGCACGACCAGAGGTCGTGCCCGTAAAAGTGCTCTTTGGGTCGGAAACGCTTAGCGCAGCTCGATCTTCACTCGCAGGAAGCAACTCGGGGGCGGGAAATTTCCCACCAGATCCAGGGTATTGGTCACCGTCAGGGTGGTTTCGTCATCCTGCACAATCGCAAAGGAAGGGTCACCCGGAAGGATCGTGGTCCAGTTCACCAGATCGGTGCTGTACTCAAAGAAGTAGCTCAGCTGCGATCCAACCGAGGGCCGCTTGGTGATGCTTGCAGTGCAGAGCCCGGTAGCGACGTCGAGCGCATATTGGAAGGCGGGCTTGTCGGTGGGATCAACCACCGAGGTCATGAGCGCGAATTCCATGAGATTGCTCGCACCATCATGATCGAAGTCGAAACTGGGGGCGCGTTCCGAAGAAGACGTCCCGAAGGGAAATCCATCTCCCACCAAACCGCCCAGAATTGCAAACCCCGCATAGGTATCAATGAAGCTGACGTCGAAATTGAGAGTTCGCCTAGCATTGTTCGTGGTGGGCCCACCACTATTGAACGACCGACTCATGTGCAACCTCCCCCGCATGGAATCTCCCTCACGGAAGAAGAAGGGGCCGAGTTCATATTTTCCGTCGAAGGTTCCCAGGATGAACTCGCTGCGATCACTCGCAGGATTATGAATGGTATAGGGCGGAAACACGATCGCATCCTTTCGCGAGACCGCGTAGAGAGGCCCTAGGAGGCCAACATCAACTTCCAGTTCTGCCAAGGTAGGCTCCCCAGGACCGCCCGCATTGATGTTCCAACCTCCGGGAAAGAGGTCCGGGTCCGCTCGGAGGGTAAGTTCATCCGTGGCAATGACTTCGCCGGCGTCATACTTGTCCTGAATCCAATCTTCGAAGGTCTGTGAGAGCGAAAACAAATCGCCCACCTTGAGGCTGAATCCCGGCGTCGTGAAGGTTCGCAAGCCATAGGTGTCTCCCGGCAAGAGAGAGCCCATCAGATTGGACTCCGTCTCGAAGAAGAAGGAGGTGGGAAATCCAAAGTTGGTGATCTGATGGATGCTTCCTGCCAGCGCTCCAGAGGTGACCTCAATGCGATAGTCTCCTCCGGGAACAAGGCTGGTGAGATCCAAATCCCC
The DNA here is from genome assembly GCA_028821775.1 of Roseibacillus sp. Classification (GTDB taxonomy): domain Bacteria; phylum Verrucomicrobiota; class Verrucomicrobiia; order Verrucomicrobiales; family Akkermansiaceae; genus Roseibacillus_B. The sequence goes on along the minus strand of JAPKFB010000050.1, from coordinate 30,981 downwards.
TTCCACAAAGAAACCGGCCACATTTTGGACCGTGCTGGGCACTGCAACTTGCTTTTGATCCAACCGGAAGGTGTCCCCAGCAACGATCGAAGCCGAGACATCGACCAAGGTCGTGAGATCCATTCCATTCCAGATCGAGATCGGAAATTGGGTGGTGCCCGCCAAGGCCCCACTCGTGAAGGTGAGCTCAAAGCTTGCGCCCAAATTGAGGCAGGTCTGGAGGTCCCGGTTGGTGGAGAGGGCGAGACCATTTGCGGCCGTAAAGGATCCTGTCACCACCGTTCCGGTGATCACGGTGGGACTATTGAGCTCGTTGAAGCTCAATCCGCCGCCGGTGCCAAAGACCGTGACCGGATAATGAATCGTTCCCTTGAGCTCGCCACTGATGATGTTGAGTTCGTAGTTCTTACCCTGATCAAGCACGGAGTCTAAATTGAGATTCGTGGCGATCGTCTCGCAGGCCATCCCGGTGACGGTTCCCCGCAAGAGGAAATCTGGTGCGCGTTCAACCCGTGTAATGGGGCCACGCACGGGGTGATCCTCGACAAACTGATGGGCGCGGGCTGAGAACCGCAGCGAATCAGTGGCGAGAGTATTCGTTGTGTCGACCCCGCCCCACTCGAGCTTATGAAACATGCGGGGATCGAACTCCAACTCTTCGTTATACCATTCGTCGTTGGTCATCTTCCATCCTCTAGGGATGACGCCCCGCCCTGGAAAGGCGTCCGCAATCACAAGGTGGTCGACCGCAAATGGGACCGGTCGCGGAGGCTCCGCGATGGAATTGATCTGTGGCAGGGTGAAGAGGTAGGTTCCCCAAGGCACATCATCAAAATGGCGCTGCTCTTCTTTTTTCCCCGGTCCATAAGGACGGTAGGCTTGGTAGACCGTGATCTCGTAATCGTCCGGCGGAGAAGCGAGAACATTGTACCAGATGATCACACTGGTATCGATCACCTCAAAGATCTCCGCGATATCCCCGTTCGATTCACGCAGCGCGTCAGCGATGCCAGAGGGCGGGGCCGAGAGAATCAAAAACTGATCCGGCCGGAAGGGTTCAATGACCGAGGCGCGGGCAATTTGATCGATCGACCAGAAGGAACCTTGGTCGTTCACTCCGTCGAAATCGACATCGCCCTGGGCAATGAAGCCCGTCGTTCCGAGGGGACAAAAAATGTTCGGAGAAATGATGGTGGTGGAGGGTTGAAAACAGCCCGAGAGCGACCAGGATCCATCCTGAAAATAAATCCCGGTGTTTCCGCCCATGTAGAACGAAGAATTGGGTCCAGTCTGACGCCATTCCGCGAGGTCTCTCCAACTGAAAACCGGACCCTGCGCGGGTGCCAGATTTGAACTCAGAAACGCAATCGTAACTGCAAGCAGGCTCTTAGGTATGTTCGAAGGCATAGGAACGCTCTTTTTTCGGGCCTGAAGGTCAACTCTGCAAGCAGAAATTCGTAAATACCGTGTGGGCATTGTCATGACGCCGGACGCGCCAACCTGACCCTAACCCTAATAGAGGAGCCAAGGGCTCGATTTATTCACTTAAATTATCCCTCTCATCAAAAGCTCTGCGTTGGTTGAGTTCTTCGCGAGCTGCCTCAGGAGAGTCTCCAAGGCCTCCCCAATAGGAAGAGTGGTGAGCTGGCGGCGGATCTCGATGACCTTTTCCATCTCCTGGGGATGATAGAGCCGATCGTCATTCCGAGTGCCACTCTGAGGAATGTGCACCGCAGGAAAAATCCGGCTTTCTGCCAGTTCGCGGTCGAGGCGGATCTCCATATTGCCCGTTCCCTTCAGTTCCTCGAAGATGATGTCGTCCATCCGGCTTTCGGTCTCGATGAGGCAGGTCGCCACGATCGTGAGGCTCCCTCCCTCTTCCAGGTTGCGAGCGGCTCCAAAGAACTTGCGGGATTTCTGGAGAGCGTTGGGGCTCAGGCCCCCGGATCCAATCGGTCCCCCACCCCGTTGTGAATTATTATAGCCCCGCGCGAGGCGAGTCAGACTGTCGAGAAGGATCACGACATCCTGGCCCAACTCCACCAGCCGCCGCGCGCGTTCGAGCACGAGGTCCGAAACCTGGGCGTGACGCTTGGCAGGCTCGTCGAAGGTGGAACTGAAGACATCCGCATCCACGGTCTCTTCAAAGTCGGTCACCTCCTCCGGGCGTTCATCCAGAAGAAGGATGATCAGTTTTGATTCACGGTGATTGGCTGCGATCGACTTGGCGATCTCCTTCAAAAGGATCGTTTTGCCCCCGCGTGGCGGAGCGACGATGAGAGCCCGCTGGCCCTTGCCGATTGGAGCCACAATGTCAATGAGCCGGACTGCCAGCGCGTCCTCCCCAGGTCGCTCCAAGACGAACCGATCCTCGGGAAAGAGCGAGGTCAGCTGATCAAAGTCCTTCTCCGTCTCAAACTCCTCGGGCGGGTTGCCTTCGATGGTGAGAATCTCCAGCGCAGAGAGATACTTGTCGCGCTCGCGCGGTGCGCGAAGCCTCACTTTTACTTTCTGGCCGGCACGCAAGCCATGTTGCTTGAGCAAATTTCCCCCGACATAAAAGTCGTCGGGCGCCGTTCGAAAGCTGCGCTTGGGATCGCGCAACATGGCATAATTTTCCTTCGCCTGTTCCAGGATTCCCTCCGCTTCCAACACGGTGCCGTGGGTGGAGCAAAAGGAGAGCAGGTCAAAAATGAGCGCTCTCTTTCCGAGGGCGCCCGTGGCGCGAATGGGATACTCCGCAGCAAGGTCGAGAAGTTTGGCCAAGGACCGTTCCCGAAATTCGTTCACATCGATTTGTTCGGGGACATCGAAAGTCGGTTCGGGCTCAGGTTCGCGATCCTTTTCAGGGACGAGTGCGGGCGCAGGGTCGCTCGCCTCGGAAGCCACCGCCTCCGAGGGGGCGGGATCCGCGTCTTTCCCACCCGACGTTTTCACCAGGCCTTCACTCTCTTCGACGAGAGGAGTGACCTCCTCTTCAGGGATCTCGTCCTTGCCCTTCGCTTCGGCCCTGGGCTCGGCCTTCACCTTGCTTTCAGTCTTGGCGGCCTTCTTTTTGGGCGCCGCTTTCCTGGCGGCCTTCTTGGCGGCCTTCTTCTTTACTACCGACTTTTTGGCGGCAGTCTTTTTCTTAGTTGTCTTCTTTTTGGCAGCCATGGATTCGAGTGTCTGGAGAAAGCGAGAGATCTGGTGACGCAGGACTTCCTCAGATCCTTCGTTCCAGAAGACCACATCCGCGCGCCGGAGTTTCTCCAGGATGGGAATCTGGGTAGCGAGGATGGCCTCTGCGAGGGTGTTGTCGAATCCGTTGCGGGATTTGAGGCGAGCCAACTGGGTTTCACGAGTGGTGGCGACCAGAAGGGAGCGCTCGTATCCAAAGTCGAAACCGCTTTCGAAGAGGAGCGGAACGTCCGCGACGAACAAAGACGACACGCCATTGATAGCAGTTTCCCTCTGCATTTCAAGACATTCCTCCCGCACCCGGGGATGCAACACTCCCTCCAAGGTGCGGCGTGGCCTTTCGTCCGCGAAGATCACTTCCCGGAGCTTTTCCCGGTCCAGGACCCCGCCTACCGTTACCGCTGAACCCAAGGCTTTCACGATCAGGGACGCGACTTCCTCCTCTCCAAGCAAACGATGCACGGCCGCATCGCAATCAAAGAGGACGGCCTCGGGCCTCAATTCCTTGAGGATTCGCCCGAAGGTCGACTTTCCGGTGGCGATTCCGCCGGTGAGCGCGAAGCTGTGCATTTGCATCTCAGTTCTCAGGAACAGATCCTGAAATGAATACTCTGAAATCAGAATTCTGCGATCCGAAATTCCCGATCACAAAAAAACCCGACAGCCGAAGCCGTCGAGTTTTGAAATTGAATTCGGCTCGGCCCTAGAGAGGTGGGAGAACTCCGGGGGCACCACCAAGACCTGTGCCCACCGGACCGGTGGTATCAGGCTGGGAGGCGTTTTCGCGGATATTCTTGCCCGCCGCATCGATGAGATTGGCCGTCACAAAGATGATCAGGTTGCTCTTGATGTGGTTTTGGGAGCTGCTCTGGAAAAGACGGCCGAGAAGCGGAATGTCACCGAGGATCGGCACACTGTCTTCCACAGCCTGCACATCTTCGCGCATGAGGCCACCGACCGCAACGGTGTGACCGTCGTAGATGGTGATGCCCGTGCTGATGCGGCGGCTGGAGAAGACCGGCATCTCGATGCGATTCTCGGTGATGGTCACCGTGACCGGGTTACCGAAGGCATCAGAAGCAGGCGAGGTGATCGGGCTTCCGTAGTTGATGAAGCCTTCGAACTCGACGATCTCGGGAGCGAAGCGCAGGTCGATGACGTAGTCATTGGCTCCCACGTTGGGCTCGATCTCAAGAGTTACACCAGTGTTGCGAGTCTCAAAAGCAGTCGGAGTTGCGGGAGTGACGGGGAAGCCACCACCACCACCGCCGCCGCCACCAAGGCCACCACCAACTTGGTTGCCACCACCAACTTGGTTGGGGAGTTCCGGTGGCTCGTATTCCGTGGGATAGATGAACTCGCGAATGATCTCGATCGTTGCCTTCTGACCAGGACGAGCAGTCACACTCGGAGCAGTCATAATGTCCGCACCCTTCTTCTGGGCGAGGCCCCGCATGATCATCTGGAGTTGGCCGCTGTTGAAGAGACCGGTAAGACTCAGGATGCCAGGAGCGGGACGGCTGACCTGTGCACTGCGATTCGGATTGTTGAGGATCGAGTCAATGCTGTTCCGCGTCACGGCGCTGTCACCGGAGCGGTTGGAAGCAGTCATGATGTTCGAGACCGTCTGGTTTGCACCAGCCGGGATTCCCGGAAGGGTGGTGAAGGCCACCGGACTGATGAAGTCCGCCGAGGTACGGGTTTGTCCGTTCCCGGCGGTGCCACCACCGAGGAAGAGTTCATCGGAAACGAGTCCCCCGAGACCGAAGGGAGTCACGATCCAGTCGAAGCTGAGCTCATCGGAATTCTCCTGAGAGATTTCCACGAACTTGGTGACGATCTTGATCATCTTGGGCGTGCCCCCGATGATGCCTTCCACCAACTGATCGACGAGGTCGAGATTTTGGGGAGTGTTGCTGACGATCAGGGTGCTGGTGCTCGCAATGAACTGAGCGGAAGATCCGGGAGGGAAATCGATTCCGGCATCCTTCAGGATGTCGACCAGCGGTCGGCGGGGCTTGAGCGCGCCACTTCCGAGACCGGTATCATCGCCACCAAAGGGATCAGGCTCTGCACCACCCCCGTCGGGACTGCCACTCTCGATGTCGGTCAGGAAGGTGGGAGGTACTTTCCATTTCCGCAGGAGAATGTCCTCCCCTTCACCCGAACCGATGGGCAGAAGAGTGACGGCATACTCGTCGATCTTGTAGCGCAAGCGGGCTTGCGCACAGATGTATTGCAGAACGTTGCCGAGCGGCACGTTGCGCAACTTCAACTCCTTCACCCGGGCGCTGCCAGGGTCGATGGAGTTGAGTCCGCCCGCCGCATCAAGCGCGGCATCTACCCCAATCCCACCAGTCAGACGCGGCTTGCGAATGACAAAGTTGATTCCCTTTTTGGTGGGATCGATTTCGAATTGATCGAGCTCACTGGCACGCTGGCGCAGGAAGTCGATCGCTTCTTCCACCGAGGTGTCGTCGAAGTCGACCACCGGGATGATGATGTGCTTCAACTTGTAATCGATGCTCGTTCCCAAGGACAGACCATCCGGGTTGCGTGGGTCAATGGGAGAGAGTTCTACCGGAGGAGGAACGGCGATTTCCCAAGCCTGATCGACCTGAGCAAGCATGCGAGCCCGGGCCTCATCGTAGGAAGCGGCGTAGTGATCCGACTTGATCTGATGAATGCCCTCCATCCCGCGACGGGCCGCGGAGTTGTAGGGGTCGATCCGCAAGACCTTCTGATACTCGCGGATGGAGTCATCATAGAGCCCGAGGTTTTTGAAGCCCTCGGCGGTGTAGAGGTTCTTCCGCAATTGGTCCACGTTCCTGGTGTGCTCATAGCTCAACCCTGGGTTGGTGCGAATCGGATCGTCCAGGTACTCCAGCTCTTGGCGGGCACGCTGGTTGTTGGGATCCACCGAGAGAACACCTTCCAGCTTCTCCCGCGCTTCATCGTAGCGCCCGACGCGGCGGAACTTCTGCGATAGGGCAACCGTTCCGTCAGCGAGGTGCTGCTCGATTGCAGCCCGCCGACCGGCGGTTGCGAAGCCACCCGGCAACTCAGAGAGAGCCTTGGTGTAGCTTTGGACTGATGATTCGTATTCTCCCTTTGCGAAAGCCTTACGGCCTTCGGTCAGAAGCTCTTCTGCGAGTCGCGTCTTCTCAGCCCGGCGGAGCACCTCAAGCTTCGCAATGTCGCTTTGAGCAGAGACAAGGGAAGGAACGAGGGTGACAAGGCCGAGGGACAAGGTTAGAGCGCGAGCCGTGCGATTGGTTAGGTGCGACGCTAATTGCATGGTGTAGTAGGCGAGGTTTCTGTCAGTTCGAGAGAGTTTGTGAAGCTTTTTTTCTTCAAGGCAGTTCAAATCTTTTAACATATCAGGGCTGGGAATTGGGTGTGAGCTCCCGGGTTTTCGTTTCTCCCCCCTCTTGCCACTCGATCAACGCCTGCCCGGAGCCGTTGACTCCGGTGAAGGTGTAGGGCTTTTTGGCTGCATTGGGGTCGAAAGGGAGGGAAAAGCTGGAGCGCTCGGGAATCTTGGCCTGCTTGTCGGCTTCTCCGACTGCGTTCAGGAAGAGCACTGCGGTATAGTCCGTAATGATGACCCCGTTCCGGGTGCCTTTTTTGAGCTCGATCTGGATGCCCTTCTTTGGGCTCCCCACATCTTCGAGGCGCGCATAATTGCTGGTCTCCTGGATCTTGGTCTTGGGATTGACTTCCGTGCGTTGCTCAACGGATTTGAATTCGTAGCGCAATTGCCCCCCACCCTCGTTGAAGAGATTGGAGGCGGCTCCTTTCCCGGGCGTCATGTAGTCTGAACTCGTCGACTTTCTCCGTCCTCCGATCATTTCCTCATACTTGAATTTGTAGGTATCGGTGGGTTTGAGCGTTCCGGCGGAGGTGTCGGAGGAGTAGGTGAGCTTGAAGAGCCTCTTCTCCAGCACCGCGCATTCGAGCTTGGCGATGAGCGAGGGGAAACTCGTGGCGTCATTCGGATTCGTCTTCCCCTTGAACTCGTCGAGGTTGGTGAAGCCATCCGAGTCTGGATCGCGCCCAGGAGAATCGGAATGGCCGGGATCAATGCGATTCTCCAACCACCACTTGTTTGGGATGGGCGGGTGAACCGCGGGATAGGTCACGTCTCCGAGATCAATCGCTTCCGCGTTTCCGGCCTTCAGAAACAGGGGCGTGCCCACGAAGTTGTTGATGGGGCGTTTCGTTTCGTCAGTGATGGGGCCTGCGAGCGTGACGGGGGTCCCGATCTTGGCGGTCACCGCCTTGAAGCGGTCGGTGCTGCCCATTTTGGGCACCCCGTAGTTGCCGCCCCCTGGCACCTTGAACTCTTCCTCTATTTTTCCTGCGTTCAGAAAGACCGTGGCGCCCAGCCCGAGCGCAATGACAATCGCGAGGACGAGGATGATCTTATCGTAGCTGGCTGATATGTTAGCTGCCATTGTGGAATCAGTTGGTTAGGTATTGGGTGGGCGCTGCGCTTCAGGGTAACTTGGCGTCTTCCTGGCCCTTGAAGAGAATCAAGTCGAGCTGAAGAAACACGAAGACTTCCTCGGCACCGAGAACTTGTCCCAAGACGCGCTCACCCTCTTCTTCGGAGTCGTCTGCCGGTTCTGGTGCAAGTTCCTCGGCCTCGGGGACAGGATCGCCCTCGGACTCCGAAGCGGGATCGTCCTCCGGAATGAGATCGGTCTCGAAGCTGTTGCTGAATTCATCGCCCCCGGCCCCAGTCACCGGAGCCTTGTCGAACTCGACGTCGTCCTTCTTGGGTGCCTTGTCGCGCTTCTCGTTCTGAATCCGCAGGCTGCGGATGACGAAGTAGTACTTCGGGTCGCTCGTTACGGCCGCGATGAATCTGCGGGCCGCGGGCTCGTTGGACTTGAAAGTGAGCTCCAAGGGCAAGCGATAAAATGGCGGTCCTGCGCTCTCCGCCCTGGCCGACGGTCGGGTCCTGGAGCGCGTGCGGCGACCGGAGGTCTTGGGTAGATCGGCCTTGGCCTTGGCGTCCATGGAGGGCCCTGTTTCGATGGGGAGCTGTTTGCGGTAAACATTGACCAACGCACTCGGCCCGACCTTCACCAGGTTGTTGTAGAGCGCGGACAAGGCATCGAGTTGGTAATCGAGATAACCCGTTGCGCCATCACGAGGAGGCGCAGAGGTGTAGCGTTCGAATCCCATGTGGAAATCCTCGCCCGGAAACTCGATTTGGTTGGCGTCAAGAGCCCCCACCAACTCGGTACGCTGCGCGTTCAGCTTGTCGATGAAATCAGAGGGCGTGATCGTCTTTAACTCTTCCGGCCGGAAGGCGAGGAGCTTCGTCTGAAGCGCCTCCACGACCACGCGATCAGCAGCCAATGCAACTTCGAAATCATTGACGTTGTCGGTGTTTGGGAAGGGCTTCTTCCCCTTGAGGCTCGTGACCGCGCTCGCCGCTCCATCGTAGAATTCCTTGTGCTCGCTGTAGATCCCGCTCTTCTTACTTCCGAAGAGGTAGATGACTACCGCGATGAGGAAAGTGACGAAAATTAACCCCGCCTCGGACTTGTTTTCCTTGATCCAGTCTCCCATGAGTTTGTGTGGTTACTTGATGGAAATCGGGGATTTGAGCGGCAGCATCATGATGAACTGCTCAGCCAATTCGTTTGGATCACCAATTGAGCTTTTGAAGACCGGCAGGATCTCCTTCGAGGACAGGTCCTTCCCCTGGGGGTCGCCCGGTTTTTTCAGCGTAAAGATGGCATCGGGAGAGTCGTGATCCTTTTTGATCTTCTCCACAATCTCGGTCACCGAGCGAGGTGCTTCTTTCCAGAAGCCCGTGATGCGAATCGCGTTGATGGCGTCTTTAGGCGCAGTGGCAGCAACCGGCGCAGCTGGTCCTCTCCGGCTGCGACTCCGGCTCGTTTTCTCTTCCTCCGGGGTGTAGCTGCGCTTGAATTCATCCAGCACACTGGTGCCATAAGCGATGCTTGCGAAGTTCTGTTTGACCCGTGGCTTCGCGCTCTTGGGATCGCCGATCTGGTAGAGCCCCACCGGCTCAAAGTCGGTAATCCAGACATCCTGGTGATTGAAGTAGTCCTTCACCTTGTCCAGGACCTCGAACCATCTCGTTCGCATCTCTTGCTCCGCGGAGTAGGATTCGCCAATTCCCTTGAGCTGGACTTGGCTCTTGGTCAAAGAATCGATTTTATTGGCAGGCCCCTGGAGCTTGCTCTTCTCCACTTCCATCTCGCTGCGCTTGGCCGCGGCGGTGGCAGCTAAGCTCGACTGATGCATCCACCAGATCCCGACCCCGGTGAGCAGGATGACGGAGGCCGCGAGCAGGAAGGGCTTGCGTTGCGCGGTGGCGCGCTCGGAAGCGACCACTTCCGGAACGAGATCGATCTTGATCGGGGCCTTACCAATCCCGCGCAAGGCGAGGCCGACCAGTTCGCCGATCATGTGGGCTTCCAGTCCGAGTTGCTCCACGTCGATGGCCTTGCCGACCGACACCCTCTGGAGCGGATTGAAGAGCTCGATGGGCACCCGCAGCTTCTCTTCGAGGAACTCGGAAAGATAAGGAAGGTTGGCCCCACCGCCGGCGAGGTAAACCTTGGTCGGAGCGGTGCCGTCGTGCTGGCTCCGATAGTAATTGTTGGTGCGCGCCACTTCCGCCGGCAACCTGTTCAGAGCATTGCGGATGACAGTCGCGAGCTGCGCGGCGGCTTCATCCAACTGCTCGGTGTGTCCCCCTCCAAGGGAAACCATTCCATTGGTGACCTTCTGCGCTTCGGCCTCGGCGAAGGTGATGTTGTATTCCTTCGAGATCGCGGTCGTGATGGACGCGGCGCCCACCGCAATACTGCGCGTGAAGAGACGGTTGCCTTCGATGTAAACCAGGTTGGTCGCCTTGGCCCCCACGTCCATGAGAAGCACGGACTCCACGACCTCAGGATAGTTGTAGCGAAAGGCGTTGTAGAGAGCCATGGGAGCCGCATCGACTTCCTTGGTGCCGAGACCGGCTTCAGCCACGGTCTCGTTGATCTCGGTCAGGGCATCATCCTTGATCGCCACCAGCGCCACTTCTTTTTCAGGCCCGGTGGAATCGAGCAACTGCCAGTCCCAGACGACTTCGTCGATTGGGAAGGGCACGTGCTGTTGCGCCTCGAACTTGACCAGCTCGTCGATGTTGTCCTCGTCGAGGGGCGGCAACTTGATGAAACGGGTAAAGACCGACTGCCCCGACATGGAGTAGCGGACTTTCTCTTTCAGGATCTTCAGTCCCGTCGCCAGTTCCCTGACCGCGAAGGTGATCTGAGGGAGCCGGACCATCTCCTGCGCCGGATCCGCCAGGATGCTTTGTGAACCGTAGGACTTGAGGACAAGCCCTCCACCTTTCGTGGGGTCAAAGACCGCCATCGAAATGCGTTGAGATCCTATGCTTAGAGCAATCGTGCCTTCTGCGTCTGCCATCGTGGGTGGGTGGTAATTAGGGGGAGATCCCGTACGGGTAAAGATCTGTTAGATTTGCCGAAGCGGGGGAACTAGCGACGGACGGGCTCAATCTCAAGGTAGCGATCCCACCAGAGAAACTTGAAGGGAGTCTCGTTCTTGTTGAGGAGCGGGTACTTGTTGGTCCGCTGCATGGAGGCGGATTGCCACCACGGCTTGCTCACTTCCCCTTCGGAGGTGAAGCGGGCCGGCTTGACCGCACCGGTACAGGTGATCTCACCACCGACCGCCTTGATGGAATTTTTTCCTGCGCGGTCTTTTCCGGTGAGTCGTTTGATGGTGGCGGGGGACAGGTAGCAGGAGAGGAAGAAGTCTTCGCCGATGGGCACGTTCACGTGGACCACTTCCTTCTCCATCAGAAAATACTTGGCCGCACTGCGATCGACCTTGTTCTCGACCGCCACAAACCAGCGCACGGTGAGGCGATCGATGTGCTTGTCCTTCGGCTCATTGCGGGCATCGAGCTTCACCTTGACCTCCACTTCGAGCCAATCCTTCGGCTTCCAGCTCTTTTTACCGGTGTTGCCGCCGACTTCGGGAGACTGGAGGTCTTCAAATTTGGGATCGCTGGCGTCAATTTTGATGGCGGTCTGCGCAATCACGGCCGGAGCAGCGATCAGGAGCGCACCGAGCGAAGCGGTTTTTGTGACCATGGCGAGGGTGGGAAGTATCTTCATGTTGCGCGTTTGACTGCGGGAAACTAAAAACGCCTCCACCCTTTGACCAGAAGAATTGTCCGTAAGGATTCGTGGCACCACAGGGTAATTACATGGCTACGCACGGATCCGGCGCATAGCTCTCTTGCAACTGAAGGCCGATCGCCTCAAAAGAGCACCGTTCTTGATGACTTGATGGAGGATCTTTCCAGCGCGATTCGTAACCACCAACCCCTCGTTGTGGGAGCGGTGGGGGATCATAGGGTCCTTGACGCTAGCATCGCTGAGGCGGATTGCGATCTGATTGAATTGCGACTCGACTCCCTCGGGTTTGGTCCCGAGGTCCAAGACTTCGCCAACAAAAACAAAGTTGCGCACCCAATCTTACTCACAGCGCGTCACCCGGATGAGGGAGGAATGAACGATTTTTCGGTCTCTGACCGAGCCGCGGCTTACTCCGCGCTCCTTGATCACGCCTCCCTGATCGATCTCGAATTGCAATCGCTCGACGATCTCGCCTCGATTTGGGCCGAATCCGGTGAGCGCGGTCTCGTTCGCGTGGCCTCATGGCACAACTTCACTTCCTGCCCGAGCACAGCAGAGCTCCGCTCCATCATGACAAGGATGCAGGAGGCGGGAGCAGACATCGCAAAGTGCGCCTTTCGCCTCCAAGACCCGGCAGATCTCCAACGGGTAGCCGAAGCCTTCCACGAGGCCCCCCTTCCCCTCTCCATCATGGGAATGGGCCCGCTTGCTCCAGCCTCGAGGCTTCTCGCCGCGCGTCTGGGATCCGTTCTCAACTATGGCTATTTGGGACAGGAAGCGATCGCGCCCGGTCAGTGGCCCGCGGGCTTCTTGAAGGAAGCCATCCGCTTGGCGTAGGGCGCCTTCCTCGGGAGCCGTTCAGCCGCCGTTTCAGCCCCCGTATTACCAAGATCGCCCCTTGCCTGGCACCGGCCTCACAGATCCCCAAGCTTTTGGGTGACCACCTCCACCGGCGCATCTGGCAACGACCCGAGAAAGGCCTTTCCGTATCTCCGGGTCACGATCCGGTTGTCTAGAATGGCCACGATTCCCCGGTCGTTTTCGGATCGAATCAAGCGCCCCACCCCTTGACGCAGCTTGAGCACCGCTTCTGGCACCGAGTATTCCATGAAGGGGTTGCCACCCCTCACTTCAATCTGCTCCAGCCGCGCCGCGGTGAGGGGATGATCGGGCACCGCGAAGGGCAAGCGCGTCACGATGACGTTGGAGAGCGCTTCTCCCGGGACGTCAACCCCCGTCCAGAAGCTGTCGGTCCCGAGCAAAACACTGCGCACATCGTCGCGAAACTCCTGCAAAAGCCGGTGTCGCGGGAGCCTCCGGCCTTGCACCAGGAGCCGCCAATCCTGCTGGCGACACACTCCCTCCAAGGCCTCGGCCACCGTTTGCATCGCGCGATAACTCGTAAACAGCACAAAGGCCCGTCCGTCGCTGCGATGCAAAAAGTGCTCGATCCAACCGGAGAGAGCCTCCTCGTAGCCCGGAGCTTGCGGATCAGGCATCGATTTCACCACGAAAATTTTCATCTGGTTCTGGTAGTCGAAGGGGCTCCCAATCTGATGAGCCTCAACCTCTTCGGCACCGACCCGGCGGCGGAAGTAGCTCAGCTCGGGATCTCCCGTTCCCAGCGTCGCGCTCGTCAAAATCGCGGTTTTCCCCTCCGAAAAGAGGAGGGGACGCAGCCGCTCGGCCACATTCACAGGCGCCGCTCGCATCGAATACGAGGATCGTTCCTGCCCGCCCGCTTCCACCCAATAGACACAGCCTTCGTCCTCCTGATCGAGAAACACCTTCAGCGCACCGTGAGCCTCGCGGAGCCGGCGTGCTCCTTCCGTCACCTCCGCCCGGCTGTTCTCACTTTCAATCCCCTCCGCGATAAGATCGAGGTCGTTCCATAGCTCGCGCAGCGGCTCAGCAAGGGTGTTGGGCACGATTTCCGGCTCCCGGACCCGGAATTCACGGCCCCAATCCCCAAACTCGGAAACCTCACCCAGCAGGTCGAAGAAGTCGTCGACTTCCGCCAGCGCACTCTCCACCCCAATCATGGCCTTGGCCGCTCCCAGGGTCCGTAGTAATCCCTTGCGCGATCGAGGGTTATAGAGACGCTGAAGATCAAATCGGAGCCCCGCCTGGCTCAAGCGGAGACCCAATTGATTCGAGGCCACGCTCTCCAGAGTATGAGCCTCGTCAAAGACCACAAAATCATTGGGAAAGAGGAAGCCGCTCCCTTCTGAAAGGGCATCGGGATCAAGGAGGGAAAAAAACAGGGTGTGATTCACCACAACTGCCTGAGCATCAATAGATTCCTTTCTGGCCTCCTGAAAAAAACAATCGCCCCGGACCCCACAGTAGCGCGCCGTGCAAATCTCCGCTTCGCTGCAAACCATTTGCCAGACCTTGGGTGAAGGCTGGAAATCGAGATCACTCAAGGTGCCGTCCTGAGTTCCCTCAAACCACTTCCAGATCGCATCCAGCTCATCCGCCTCACTACTACTGAACAAGTCCCCGCTGCTCTGGCGGGCCCGCTTGAGCCGAGCGGGGCACACATAGTTGCCGCGCCCCTTCAGCAGGGTCGCCTGGAAGGGCCGTCCCAGCAGCTTGCGCACCAACGGGAGGTCCTTCTTCAGCAGCTGCTCCTGCAGATTGATGGTATGAGTAGAGAAGACCGCTTTGCGCCCGGCATCCAACCCGTAACTCATCGCCGGCAGAAGATACGCGAGCGACTTCCCGACCCCCGTCCCGGCCTCCACCACCAGAGAGCGCTCCCTTTCAAGCGCCCGCGCCACCGCTTCCGCCATCTCCTGTTGCTCGGGCCGATACTCAAAATCCTGCGATCCCGCGAGAATCCCCTCCCCCGAGAACGCGTGTCTCATTTCCGCGGCCAAGGGCAAACCGCCCGCCGCATCACCCGGTAGTATCATTTGTGCTGCGGACTATCTCCGTTCAACGCGCAGGAACAAGTCCACGCACCACTTTCCAGCCAAATAACACCCCTCCTTCCCCGCTCTCCACCCCAGCCCGGCGGAGCTCCCCACCTTTTCAACTCTCAACTGTTTACGGGACCCAGATCACTGTACACTCTCCCACCGTTGCGTTCCTCTCCGTTCCTCAAGTTCGCTCCGATGATCGTTCTGACGGTCCTTGGCATCGCGATGGCCCTTGTCGTGGTTCCGAAGGAATCCCACGCCGTGCAGATTCACTTGCTCGGCTTTCCCGAGAGCGACCAGCACACTCTCAATCTGCGCCCCCTGATGCTCGGGGCCTTCTGCCTTCTCCCGGCCCTCGCGGCCTTATGCTACGCCTTTGGGGGCATCCTCGATCGCTATCTCGCGCGGCAAATGCTCGGTGCGGTGGGTCTTTGCTCCCTCGCCCTGATCGTCATCTACGTCCTGCTCGACGTGAACGACAATATCAACAAATTCCAGAAGGCGAAGGACACCACCTCTTTCCTCGCGCAGTACTACGCGGTCACCCTCCCCGCGGTCTTCGTGCAGATCGCCCCCTTTTCCCTGATGCTCGGGCTCCTCTATTGCCTCGGACGCCTCTCCCAGAGCCGAGAAATCATCGCCATGATCCAGACCGGTCGGGGAGTGGTCCGCGTCATCGCCCCCCTTGGACTGGTCGGTTTCTTCCTCAGCATCGCCTGCCTCCTGCTCAACTACCATTGGGCCCCGTGGGGAGAAGGCTACAAGCAAGCTCTCATCGAGTTCGTCAAGTCCGGATCCAAAAGCCAGGCCCGCAACGTGCTCTTCGTCTACCGCGATCAGAACCAGGTTCCCCAACGGGCCTGGCTCGTGGGCAGCTTCCCCTACAACTACACCCCGAGCGAACCTCTCCGAGATGTCGTCATTCGCAGCAAGGACGAACAGGGCCCCACCACCGTCTTGCGCGCCCCCCTCGCGACCTGGTTCCCGGACACCCGCACCTGGGCTTTCGAAGACGCGGAACTGTTCGATATCCGAGCTCAACTTGAGGACGGAGTGGTGATGCCCAAATTTATCACCCTGCCTTCGCCCTACTACGTCCGCGATTACCCCGAAACCCCCTGGCAAATCGTCAAACCGGGCTTGAAGGAGGAATACCTCGGCATCCCTGAATTGATGAGCTGGCTCAAGCAATACACGGGCGACGAATGGGCGCCCCGCCGCGCTTACCTCACCCAGTTGCACTATCGCTGGGCCCAACCATGGATCTGCCTCGTGGCCGTTCTTTTGGCCGCCCCCCTCGGCATGGTCTTCACCCGCCGCGGCACCGCCGGCGGCGTCGCGATTGCGGTCTTCCTCAGCACCTCCATGATGCTCTCGGCAGAGATTTCCCTCTCCTTGGGAGACGCCGGAATCCTCTCCCCGGCCCTCGCCGCCTGGGGCACCAATCTCATCTTTACAATCATCGCCCTCTTCCTGCTCTACCGTCGCCTGCGCGGGCGCCCGATTTACCAGACCTTGAAGAGCTTCTTCCCGGGCGGGGATCAGGAATAATCTGCCTCTCAGCGCGCTCCTCCAGCGTCGAATCGGGAGCCTTTTTGCGACCAATTCCATTCAAGCTTGCTTAATCGCCCCCAGAATGACGGACTCCGCCGCGTAGTTTGAATACTGACCTCTGGACCCTGCATACTGAACAACATGGCATTCGGCGATTCCTGGCACATCAAATCCCGCGCGCACCACTGCTCGGTCTCGGAGAAGCCCTTCGAAGAAGACGAACTTTTCTTCACCGCTCTCTTTCCCGACCCTGAGTCCGACGGCTATCTCCGCCTCGATTTTTCCAAGGACGCCTGGGAACAACGCAGCGAAGGCGAGCAACCCCCCTTCTCCTTCTGGCGCACCATCTACAAACCCCCGATCGTCGATGCCAAAGTCGAGATCCTCGACAAGGAAGATCCCGAAACCCTTCTCACTCGCCTCGTCGAAGAAGACGAAGCCCATACCGAGAACGCCCGCTACATTCTCGCCGTTATGCTGGAGCGCAAAAAGCTCCTCATCGAAACCGATTGCCAAAAAACGCGCACCGGTCTCCTGCGCATCTACCAACATCGCTACTCCGGTGAAGTCTTCATCGTCAAGGATCCCCAAATCCCTCTCAGCGAAGTCGGCCCCCTCCAGGACGAAGTCCAAAAACTCCTCGCGCCCGACGAGGTGGTTCCCGAAGGGGAACAGGATTCCGAAATTCCGGCCGATGACTCGAGCGGCGAAAAAAACGGCGCCCCAGCCCCTCCGCATGACTCCGACTCGAAGAACGAGGACGACTCCGCCGAGGAGAAGCTTCCTACACAACCTGGCTAGGCTGTGTTCGAATGTGCTCAGCCCGATCTGGCAAGACGAAACGGGATCCTCCCTCTTGCGCCCTTTCCCGCCGAAAAACAAAGGCCCAAGGCCCACCACACCACCGGCAAGACCTTCGACCTTCGTTATATGAGTAACTACCCACAAAAATCTCTTGTTTTGCCCGCTCGCTGAGTCTCCGTAGCTACTGGCTGTTTGATAATGAAATGAATCTCACCTTGGGATCATCGACTCGAACCTGATCCCGCTTGGTGGAGGCCCCGCACCTTGAGCCCTGCCCTCCGCACCGCCCTACCCAAAGCGGGTGAAGGAGGGTTGGTGTCTGTCTCCCCAGTTTTTGAGCACATTCTGGCGCCCGAGAAGGGACCAGAGATCGCCCCTCGCCACCATTTGCCGCGCCCAAGGAAACGGTCCGCCCCTCATTCCCCCACAATTTCGCCCCACGAGTCCCCACCTTGGCCCCTAAGCACCCCGAACTATCCACGATTTTCCAGTTGCCACTCCCCGCAATCCTCGCACACACTGCGCCCGCAATGAGAAAACTGATCCTGATCGCCACCATTTTCGCCTTGTCCGGCGGCGCCTACGCCGACATTCAGGCACCTCCTGGGTCGCAATACAATGCCACCCGTAAGCTCGGCCGTGCCATCGGCAACATTCTCTACGGGGCCGTCGAAATCCCTGAGCAATTCTTCCGCCGAAGCAGCCAGTATGGCCGCAAAGCAGGTGGCTCCTACGGAATCATCGACGGTGGCTACCGCACCCTCAAGCGTTTCGGATACGGCTGCTACGAGCTCCTCACTTTCTACTGTCCGACTTACCACGGCACCTTCAGGCCCCCTTATCAAAAGTGTGGCACTGATTGGCGCGTCGAAATGAATCCCCAGGACGGACTCTCCGAGTTTCCGCCGGAACTCGGCTTCGAGTCCCACTTCGCCCATAGCCGTCGTCAGAACCACTAGGGACCTCTTTTGCAAAACCCAAATAATTAAGACCCGGCCTCGGCCGGGTCTTTTCTTTGCAGGAGAGCCTCATGACCACGCGGGAGGTGACCTCCGCCTCTTCACCAGCATCACCAAGCACCTCTACAACCTCCTCACCAAATACCCAGCCAGTCGGGCCTCCATCTTTTGCCACCAGCGACGATCTCTCGCCCTCTCCAAGTCAATCGGCGTTGCGCGCGCCAAATCACTCGCATACTGCTCTAACAATTTTCCGGCAAACTCTCGATCATACCCCACGATCGAACGCTCCAAGTTGAGCGCGATTGAGAGATCATCGTAGTTGGTCGATCCCACCACCGCGAGATCGCCATCCACCACCATCGTCTTGGCCTGGAGAACCGCTCGGGGGTAATCCCGGATCGTCAGGCCCATCTCAGGGAACTCGGGCAAGAGGCGCTCGCGGATCCAGTCCGCAAGCGGCACATCCGTGATCTCCGGCACCAGCAAGCTCACCTCAATCTTTCTCCCCAGCGCCTCCGCGAACAACCTCCCCACCTCTTCTGCCATGAAGATGTATATCAAAAGGTGGATCGGCACCCGCGCGTCCTCGATCGCCTCCCGCATCGCATCGAAGGCTGGATCACCCCAAAAGTAGATTTGGAGCCGATTCCCATCGCTCAAGGCCCCGCCATCTCGCCTCCGAAGTTTGCGCAAAATCGCCGCCAATTGCGCTTTCGCCCAATCTTCTGCAAAGAATTCCGGCCCCATCGCGTCTCATCTGCAGGGCCCTCTTCCGGCATCACCCACTTCTAACGCCTCTCCCGCCCCGCAACATCCCAATACTCAACCCATTCCCCATCCCGGCCTCCTTCCGAGGCTGGTCTCCCTAGACTTTAGACATTCGGACCGCTTCCTGCTACCATCCCGCCGACATTCCCATGCGATCCCTTCTCCTCCTTTTTCTTCTCTCCACCCTCGCAGCACCAGGTGCCATGCGCAGCTGGCGCAATGCCGAGGGCACCAAGAGTTTCCAAGCCGAGTTCCTCGCCAGTGACGGCGCCCGCGTCACCCTCAAGCGTAGCGACGGACGCATCCTCACCCTCAAGATTTCCGCTCTCCACGATAACGATCGCGCTTGGGTGCGCAGCAATGTCGACCCCAAGGACCTCGCCGCCGATGCCCCGCCACCCAAGGGAGCCGCCTTCGATCAACTCGAGTTCGGCGATGATCGCAACACCGTGGAAGCCAAGCTTAAGGCCAGCAAAACGGTCACCGCCGCCCTCAGCGAAACCCTCTTCGGTCGCACCGGCCTGAATGGAGTCTTCAAAACCACCGCCACCATCGGCGGGCTCCACTGTTACCTGTTCTTCGATTGGCACAAAGGCGGCGGCCTCCGCGAAGTCACCCTCCAAACCCAGCCCGTCAGCAAAGGCCAATACATCACCTCCCTGCGCGGAAACTGGTCCGAACTCATCGATCTCCTCAGCAAACTCCATGGCAATCCAGTCCAAGGGGCTCCCTTCCCTCCCGCGGCCGACCTCCAGGACGGCGCCATCCTTGGCTCCCATCTTTGGTATACCGAGGACGGGCACTCTGTCATTCTCGGCACCGGCCAGGAAGGACTCGGATACAACGTGGTCGTGCGCATCACCTCCGAGCGCATTCGCCCCGTCCCCATCGGCGCCAAGAGCGTCGGCCAGGGCAACGGCGGAAACGGAAACAGTGGCCTCCCCAAGTCCTCTGACTTCCAACCGTAAGCGCTCGCCCGATCCGCCGCCCTCATCCGTGAAGTCCCAGATCCAGGATTCCGCGCGAGAACCAGCCCAGGTTAAGACCATTGCCGATGAGGAGTGCCGCCAAGGGCGCGGCTACCTGGGCTTCTCCTCCCTCGGCCTCATCCTCGGGATCATCCTTTCCAAACCCGCCCTCGTTTTCATATTCGCAATCTCGATCGTTGGTTGTCCCCTGCTCCTCAAGCGCAAGCTCCTTGGAACCGTCCTCTTTCTCCTGCCGTTCCGGTTCGCCCTTGGATAATTTCTCTGGCCCATGTGCGCGGTCGGTCCGAGCGCCGTCCGGATCTGCTTTGCCCTCGGCATGCTTTTTCTCCTTTGGGTCCACCATCACACCTTCGGCCCCGCCCTCTGGGGCAATCGCGCCCGGGACGACCCCGATCGGATGGAGCTCGATTGAGCCTCAATCCGCCTCATCGAGAAATCCAACCCGCGTCCACCCGATTTTCGACAGGACATTCATCACATCCACCACTCGCTGATGTTGGGCCTCGCCATCGGCCCGCACCATCAACGGTGGGAGATCATGGAGCCCGACCATCAAAGTCGACAAAAACCCCTCCATCTTCGGGAGCTCCCGATCACTCGGATCCGTCGAGATGACAATCTCGTGCTTCCCCGGGTTCAACACGATCCGCCCCGTCTTCTGCACGTGCAGCATCACTGACACCGAGGGCACCCGCGTCGACTTCACTCCCGGCTCAGGAAGCTCGGTCGAAACATCCCTCTCCGCCGGAACAATCGTGGTGGTCACCATGAAGTAGATCACGAGCAGAAAACAAACATCCACCAGGGGAGCCACCGACAAACGGGGTTCATCCAACTTCGTGGCCACTCGCTCAGAATATTTGCGCAATCGTTTCATCCCTAACCTGGAAACGATTGAGTGGTCCCGATCTTAGATCGATCCGATCACGCTAAACCGCTTCGGTCAGCAATGCTCTTCCCCTCCTCCTTCCCATCATCCTCAATGAAGTGGCCCCAACCTGAAATTTGGAGTCTCCCAGGAGGAGTCGGTTGAGACTACTTCCGCACCAACTCCACGCCACTGATCAGGGTCGGGAGCCCCCCCGTCGACTTGAGCTCGATCGTGATCTTCCCGTCCTTGGCTTCCACCTCAAACTCCCGCGTCAGCAGGCGGTGTGCTCCGCCACTCACCTTCGCGATATCGAAGTCTGTGAGCACAGACTTGTTCTGGATCCTGACATTCATCACCCGCTCGCCGGCTTCCACCTCCTCCGGTTCCGCAAAGGAGAGATGCACTTTCCACAGTCCCGTCCCACTCACTGGAATCGAAATGGTCTCCGCACCCATGATCCCGGAAGCAGCCACCCACTTCAGTCCCTCTCCGCTGAAACTCGAAGAATGTAGACGGAAAATTTCTGAGTTCGATGGGGCAACGGTCACCTTGATTTCGTCCGAGGGTCCACCCACACTGGGAAACTCGGTCCAAAGGGTGCCCTCGGGATCCCGCCGGTCCCCGGGGGCCCCAAAGTTCACGCCGACCCGTCCAGCAGCGTGCTTCGCACCGAAGGTCCAGAACTCGGCGTCCGGCATGTGGATCAAGGCCAGTGAAGTCTGATTTTGATAGGCGCACGAACAAGTTCTCGTGTAATCGGGGGCGTTCAGCACTCCATTGGCCACGATCAAGTTGTTGGTGCAACTCGATCGAAAGCCCCCGATGTTTCCCGTCCCGCTGTCTCCTTCCATATCGTAGAACCCGGCGGCTCCAGACCGGAAGGTCAAGAGGTTCTCGCTCCCTATTGCGGTGTTGCAGCCGTACATGCGCTGATAGGACCAGCCGGTTTTCTTCCCGGTGAGAAGATCGAGTGAGAATCCGCCGTCCCCATTCGTAATGATCCGATCACGCCAGAGCAAGCACGGCCCACTGTAGGCCACCTCATGGTTTTCCCAGAGCACCTTGCCGGTTGTGCCTCGGTAGGCGATCATCCCTTTGCCCACTTCGTCCTTGGCCCGATCCCGGTATTTACTCCCCGCCTGGAGGAGGATGTCGTGCTCGGCCGAGTAGTTGAAAAAGGTCCCGAAAACTTCCTCGCTCGTTTTCCAGAGTTCACTCCCCGTTTTCAAGTCGAGGGCATAGAGGGTTGGGTGGACCTGCGCCTTCACTTCCGCATCCACTTTCGAGATCTTGCCCTCGGTGATGGCGTCGGTGCAAAAAATCATGTCCTCGCTGACCGAAATGTTGTTGTGGCGGAAGTTGAGCACTGCGTCCCGCTTCCAGAGGAGCTTGCCGGTGTGTCGATTGAAAACAACCAGGCGCCGGCTTCCCGACGCGAACTGACGTTCCTCCAACATGTCCCAGAAGCTTTGCCGACCCTTCGGCTTCGGTTTCAAGACCCGCTCAACCTTCCCCTTCAGGACCGAGACCTCCACTGGTGAGGACGTGGCGATCAGGTAATCCCCCTGCGCCCCCAAGTAGCCCCAGTAGGGATCCTTGCCCTCTCCTTCGGAGGCCTCCCCGAGGGCAAAGTTCTTCAAGGTCTTTCCGGTCGCGGCATCCAGTTCCACGATGCGTTTTCCATGCACGGCGTAAATGCGATCCGGCAGCGACACGTAGTTGCTCCCGATCTCTCCCGCGCCTGAGAAGTGACTCGTCTTGTTGTAGAACCTTCCAAAGTCCTTCATCTCCTTCTCCCAAATCACCCGCCCGGTGTAGACGTCCACCGCTCGCATCATGTCGGGGCCTTCAATAAAAAGGCGTCCCCCCGCCACTTGGGGAGAGGGTCCGTGACCATGCCGCGGCAAAATGCCTTCATGAGTGGGACCACCGAACCAGAGCAATCCCAAAGGGGCCTTGACCACCTTGTCTCTCGAGATCCCGGTCTGGGCGGAGTTGCCGTACTGATGGGTCCAATCGTCCGTCTCCGGCACCGCGCCTGGGCGGCGGAGATAGGTGACGCCCTCCTTCCAGGTGATCTCCGCCTGCGCTCGGATGGGGGAAGCGTTCATGAGCGCTTCGAGGGCCGCGTGTTGCTCCTCGGAAGTGAAGAAGATCGCCACGCCGCCATAGGGCCGCAGAGACCGGAAGGTGTTCACTACAAACCTCTCGTCGTCCGGTTCAAAACCAGCAGCATCGAGATCTTCGCAAACGATCAGTGAGGAAAAATATGGTGGCAGCTCTGTCGTCGAAATGTCCCCCACCTGAGCCGCCAGACGGAGACCATAGATTCCCGCTCGATCGCACCGACGGCGAAGAAGGTCCACCTTCTCGGCAGATCGATCCAGCACCACGAGGTGGATCTTACACTCCTCCAGGACCCCACCGATGAGCTTTCCCGAGCGGATTCCGAGGGCCAGTCCGTATCCCTCTCCAAGCTGGGAATCCGCCACCACCTCCGCAACGACGGAGGCATAACGACTTCCCTCCGGGGAAAGTTGCAGTGGTTCCGCCTTGAGCAAGGCATGGTTCTCCGCTCCGGTTTGGCGGGCTCCCCGAATGCCAAAACAATAGATCCGGGGTTCCGCCGTCACGACGAAGAGCTTCTCGTCCGCCGCGAGCATGTGGTGCACCTTCCCCTCAATCTCCGCCATCCAGGACGGCTTCCCTCCTCCCTGCGCTCCGGTCACTTCGTAGGCAGCCACCTTGCCATCGTCGGCAGCATAAACGCGATTGCCTGCTTTTAGGAAAACCTTGCTGGGACCCTCACAGGGTCCGATCGCAAAGTGGGTCTCCCGCTGGTACTCCGTGCGGGTCTGCTCCTTCCCCTTCTTGTCCTTGGTGACCTTCGTGATGACCTCGGCTTGAGTGCTCCGACCGTAAATCGACCCCTCCTCTTCAAACACGAAGGTCTTGCTGTCTGCCAAGCGGGGGTTCTCGCTCGAGATCCGCTTCCCACTCGTCATGCTGTACGCTCCGTTGGCCACGAAGTAGAAATCCGTCCCGGCCATCACGTGATGTCCTCCGTTCTTCTTGTCGAAGAGAAAGTGTTTCAGCTTTCCGCTCCTCAGATCAAAGACCGCAGGGGTTGATCGTCCCCCGGGGACCACCAGGTTTTGGCCCGAAACGGCCAGGTGACCTTGCGGCACCACCGCCGCGAAGGACGGCGCACCGTGTGGTTGGACCGTGTAATTCGTCCCATCCCCACTGTTGGTCCAGAGGATCTCGCCACTCTCGCCATCCACTGCATGAATGAAGATGCCCATGAAGGGCCAGATACTGGCCGAGAAATAGACTTTCCCTTCATGCACGACCGGACCACCCCGCGCCGGCCAACTCGAAACGAGCCGGTGATTCCCAATCACCTTGCGCTCCGCCGGGCCACCATTGATTTTCCAATGCAGGTTCCCGGTCGCGCCATCAACGCAGTATAAATGCCCGTCGTCCGATACAAAATAGATGCGATCTCCCTCCGCAACCGGCGCAAACCGCACCGGTCCGTCCGTGAAGAATTGCCACTGCAATCTCCCGCTCTCCGTGTCGTAGGCCGAGAGGCTGTCATTCACCGTGGAGGGAACAAAGAGCCGCCCCCCCACCACGATTGGTTGCGGGACGGCGTCAAATTGCAACTTGTTCTGCGTGTCCGGCCACGCCGTGCGGGCAGGCTGAAGAGGGCGGGACCAGAGAGGATTCATCGAGCCGGGCAAGCCATCGGGGGTCGTAGCTCCCCGCGCGGAATCGTAGCGCCACATAGGCCAGTCTCCTGCTTCTGTCTCGAGTGTGGTGACCGTCATCATGGCCGCCGCAATCATGGTCCGGGCAATAGGCTGCCATCCTCTGAGTTCTGTCATCGTTTGTCTTAGGTCGTCGGCGCTCGATTCTCCCTCATGGGAGGCTCAAACGGGCAAATCTCTTCGGGTTCCCGTCCTCAGCAGAGACGGCACTACCCGGGATCGAGGCACTTGTCACTCAAACGCTTCAAATTGACCCCCAGGCGCGCTTCAAGCAGCATGAATTCGGATCTCCCGAGCGCTTTCTTACTCTTCTTTCTCGATATTAGGAGAGCGCCCGATCATCGGCTTCCTTGCCTCGGAGCTCGGCGCTGGTAGCGCAGGAGGCCCTTGAAGGTAGAAGGCCTTCCCTCCGTGGGCGGAGCCCTGCACGACATCGAGGGAAACGTGCTCGGACAACCCGCCCGTCTTGAAAGCGGCGTGCAATTCATGCGACTGGTTGATGGGAACTTGCGGGTCCTGATCTCCGTGTAGAATGAGGAGGGGAGGACCCTCCGCCTCGGCGTGAAATACCGGCGAAGCGAGCCTCGCGAGATCGGGCTGGTCTTCCGATTGGGCACGCAGAAAAAGTTGGAGGGCTGGGATGCGAACCCCAAGACCGTGAGGAGTGGGGTGCTCCGGGAGGCCATGGAACTCAACATTCTCAAAGCGTGTTTCGAA
The DNA here is from genome assembly GCA_028821775.1 of Roseibacillus sp. GTDB lineage: Bacteria > Verrucomicrobiota > Verrucomicrobiia > Verrucomicrobiales > Akkermansiaceae > Roseibacillus_B. The sequence continues at coordinate 6,235 of JAPKFB010000050.1, read as the reverse complement.
CACCCTAGCGCAATCTTCCCTCACTCCAATCCTCCAGAAATCCGGAGTTGAACTGACCTGCAGACTCTTCACTCTGGTGCGTCCTACCCTTCCCTCCTGACACTCACCCCCCCAGCCCCCATGAAGTTCCTCCTAGCCGCTTCCTTCATCTTAGGGTGGGCCGCTGTCCCCGCCTGGGCTGCGCCCTACTCCGCCGAGATTCTTAGCGATTCGCCAATCGCCTACTACCGCTTCGAAGAGATCACGGGATCCTCCAATGCCCTCGATTCATCCGGCCATGGCAACCATGCCGCCTACGCTGGGGCCACCCCGCCGACCCTTGAGGTGGCTGGGCTCACCAGTGAAGGAGGGCGGGCGCTCGAATTCACCGGGAACGCCGAAGACAATTCCCGGGTCGATATTCCAAACTTGTTCAATCCCGCCACCACGAGTTGGACCGTGGAAGTGCTCTTTCGCTCTGACGGGATCGGGAGCGCGCAAACCATCCTCCAGCAGCGCGACTCCGCGGGAACCGGACGAACGCTCACGCAAATCTCGGGCGCCGGACAACTCACCAACTTCGCCGGAGGGTCCACCCGTAATGCAGACTTCACGGTGATGGCAGAGGAGGTCACCCACTCCGCCTTCGTGTTCCAGCGCAGTGGCGGAAGTCCGGACGGAGAAGGACTCGGAGGATGGACCTGGTACGTCAACGGACTCGCGACCGCCTCGGGAACTTACTCCGGAGAGAATGGCATTGAAACCTGCTTGGGAACCTTCCTGGTTGGAATCAACAAGGGACTGAGCGGAAGTTACTTCGACGGCGTGGTGGACGAGGTGGCATACTACACCAGCGCGCTGCCCGCTGCGCGCATCGGCGCTCACTACGACGCAATCACCACTGCGCCCCTGATCACATCCTTCAACGCCAATCCGGCCGGAATCCCGGTGGGAGGATCCACTCAGCTCTCATGGTCGGTCCAGTCATCGGTGACGACCCTGAGCATGGGCCAGGGCATCGGCAACGTCCTTCCCCTCACGGTAGGCGGTACTGGATCCATCACGGTCTCCCCCACGGCGGGATCCACCTACACCTTGAGCGCATCGAATGGCTCCGAGTTCCAGACCGCAGCGGTCGCAGTGGCGGTGGGATCCGGTGGGCAGTTTCACATCAACGAGTTTCTCGCCATCAATGCCGGCCCCATGGTCGATGAAGATGGCGAGGAGGAAGACTGGATCGAAATGCTGAATCTCGGAGTCTCGCTTGCAAACCTGGATGGCTGGCATCTCACCGACGATCCCGCCGACCTGACCAAGTGGAAGTTCCCGGAGACCCTCATGATGGGCGGAGGGTATCTCCTCGTCTTTGCCAGCGGCAAGGATCGAGCTCTTTCCGGCCAGGAACTCCACACCAATTTCAAGCTCAGCGGGATCGGTGAGTTTCTCGCGCTGGTGGAACCCGACGGGCTCACGATTCATCATCAGTTCGCGCCGAGTTACCCCACACAGGTGACCGCAATTTCCTATGGCACGATTCCGGGCGGCGGGAGCCTTGGCTATTTCAACAATCCCACTCCGGGGGCGGAAAACAACGCGACCACCGTGGCGTCCTTTATCACCGAGCCCGTGGTCGCGGATGTGGAGCGCGGATACTTCGAGGCCCCCTTCAACGTGACCCTCTCCACCGCAGCTGCGGGCGCTGAAATTTATTTCACGACCGATGGGAGCGAACCCTCGCCCACCACCGGAACGTTGTCCACCGCACCCATCCCGATCACGACCACCACCACCCTGCGGGCCGGGGCCTTCCGCCCAAATGAAGCACCGCTCCGAATCACCACTCACACCTATATCTTTCTCGACCATGTCCTCCAGCAACCGGCCAACCCGCCGGGCTATCCGAGGGTCTGGCAACCGTCGGTCACCGCGGACTATGCCATGGACACCAGTCCACAGATCGGATCCCTCGCCCAGATCAAGACCGCCTTGCGGGCGCTCCCCACCATTTCCCTGGTGATGGAGATCGATGACTGGTTCAACAACAGCACCAACCCGGCAGTGGGCGGAATCTACTCCAACTCCACGATCGCCCGGGGCTCGGCGTGGGAGCGCAAGGTCTCCGCGGAATTCTTCGACTTCCCCCATGGCCAGGAAATCCAGGTCGACACGGGAATGCGGATTTTTGGCAATGCCAGCCGCGCGACCTCTCGTGCCAAACACAACATGCGTCTTGTCTTCCGCAGCAGCTATGGGCCGTCCAAGTTGAGCTTCCCCCTCTTCGGTAAGGATGCCGAGACAGACTCGGTCAATAGCCTCCTGCTGCGGGGGCAGAACGGCGATTCCTGGTTCCACCCGAGCGCCAGCCAGCGCAACGAAGCGCTCTACATCCGCGATCAGTTTGCTCGCAGCCTCCAAATCGAAATGGGACAGCCCGCCACCAAGCAGGATCATGCCCACCTCTACCTCAATGGCCTCTACTGGGGGGTCTTCAACATCATCGAACGCATCGAGGATGACTCAATGGTGGAAGCCTTTGGCGGCAACGAACTCGATTGGGACGTCATCAAATCGCAAATCAGTCCGGGGATGGTGGCAGTGGATGGGACCACCGATCCATGGTCCACGGTGGTGGACATGGCGGCCGCGGGAGTGAGCAATCCGGCCGACTACGCCGCGATCCAGGACTACCTCGATCTCGAGAACATGATCGATTGGCTCCTCGTCAACTATTACAACGGCAACAGCGATTGGGATCACAACAACTGGCAGGCCGGACGGCTCCGCAAGCCAGGCGAAACTTTCAAGTTTTTCACCTGGGACTCCGAGCGAACCCTCCTGGGACCCACCGCAAATTCCGTCACGAAGAACCAGCCCGGCCGCGCCACCGCGGTGCACCATGCCCTCAGGTCGAACCCCGAGTACCGACTTCTCTTCGCCGACCGGATCCACAAGCACTTCTTCAACGGAGGAGTGCTGACCCCACCCCGCGTCGCGGCCATCTTCAACCATTGGGTAGATTTTCTCCGTGTCCCGCTCGTGGCGGAATCAGCCCGCTGGGGAGACGCCCAACGGGCCGGCAATCCCTACACGGTCTCCAATAACTGGCAGGCCGAGGTCAATTTTCAGAACAACACCTACATGCCGGGTCGCTCGGCCACCGTCCTCGCTCAGTTGATTGCCCAAGCGCTTTATCCCGATCTCGAAGCCCCCTTGTTCAACCAGCACGGAGGCGAAGTTGGGGCGGGATTCGATCTCGAGATGACCTCGCCAACCGGGGTGATCTACTACACCATGGACGGCTCCGATCCCCGTGCTCCGGTCGTGGTGGGAGAGACCACCACCTACTTGGAACAGGGCGCTCCCGCCACCGCCTTCGTTCCGTCCGATGGTTCCTTGGGCGACACTTGGCAGCAAATTGTCTTCGACGACTCCGGTTGGATTTCAGGGGTGACGGGCATCGTCTACGAAACAAATCCTGGAAACTACATCCCCCTCAACGGTCTCGACGTCGTAGGCGCCAATACTGCCAATGCGACTGTCTTTGCACGGGTGCCCTTCACGATTCCGGACCAGGCTTCGCTCGATGCCATTGGCATTCTTACCCTGAACATGAAGTATGACGACGGGTTCGTGGCCTATCTCAACGGCGTGCGGGTCGCCTCGCAAAACGATCCCGTCGCTCTCGACTGGGAGTCCGGCGCCACGACCGGTCATCCGGACAGCAGCGCGGTAAACTTCGTTCCCTTTCCGGTCGCCCAGTCCGGGATCGACGCCCTGCAGATCGGACCCAATCTCCTCGCAATCCATCTCCTGAACAATGGCAAGGGCAGCAGCGACATTCTGGCCATGCCGCAATTGGTTGCGGCCCCATCGGCCCCATCGGAAATTTCACCAGGCGCACAGGAATACACCACCCCAATCACCCTGAGCAAGCCGGTCCAACCACGCGCGCGGGTCTTCAACAACGGGGTGTGGAGTGCCATGACAACCGCCCCCTTTTATGTCGGAACCGTTCCGGCCGACTCGACCAACCTAGCCATCAGCGAGCTTCACTACCATCCGGCGAACGGAAATAACGCCGAGGAATACGTGGAGTTGATGAACATCGGGAACAGCCCTCTCGACCTGCGCGGAGTGAAGTTTGCCGATGGCATCGAATTCGAGTTCGCTGCCAACGTGAATTATGAACTGGCCGCTCTCGCCCCCGGGGAACGGGTTGTCATCGTCGGGCGACCAGTCGAATTTGCCACCCTCCATGGAGATCTCGGCGTTTCCGTGACAGGCATGTTCCACGGAGACCTCGAAAATGATGGCGAACGGATCGTTCTCCTCGGCGCCGACGGCTCGACCATTCGCGAGTTCACCTACAACGACAAGCACCCGTGGCCGGAGAGTGCGGATGGCCCTGGATACAGCCTGGTCCTGATCGCACCCTTCTCTGATCCCGATCATGACAACCCCCTCAACTGGCGCAGCAGTGTGGATCTAGATGGCACCCCGGTCGGAGATGATGCCGTGCCCTTTGCGGGTAATCCTGCCGCTGACCTCGACCAAGATGGCGTGAATGCCTTCCTCGAACATGCCTTTGGAACGAGTGATTCGGATCAAAATTCCGGGATGAATGCCTTCGGCATTTTTCTCCTCGAGGGGGTGCCACATCTCTCGCTGCAACAGAATCTCTCCGCAGACGACGTGATCCTGGGCTTGGAAACATCGCCCGACCTGGTGAACTGGAATTCAGCGAGTCCAGCCTTCGCCCTGATCGCTCGCACCAACAACGGGGACGGAACGACCACCCTGACCTTCAAACACCCTGCACTCCTCGAAGACCTCCTCTTTGTTCGCGTCCGGGCCACGGCAAGATAGCAACGCAAGAGCAATGGCCCGACCTCGGCTCAGAGGCCGAATGCCATTGTTGCTTTGGGCTCCCGAGGCCACCGTTGTGGGCCAGCGCCGTCATGAGACTCGGGTGGTTCTTGAAAGCCACCGCCGACAGTTCCCCGACCTCCCGGAAACTCGGACTGAGAATCTATCAAGAAGAGCCGGGACGAAGATCCGGCGTCCCTTCAGGGCCTTCCCGCGAGGCGTCCTTACGCCCCTCGATGGCTTCCGCGAGCCCCAGTCGTTCTGCGTGAAGATACGCGGTCCGGGCCTCTTGCGTCTTCCCCAAATCAACGAGGCACTTCCCGAATTCCAGGTGGGCGTCCCCGAAATACGGCCAGGCGCGCAAGAGCTGCCGATAGGAAATTTCGGCAAGTTCGAGATCTCCCTGTTCCTGGTGAAACTGAGCGAGATAGTAGAGGGCCACCGAATTATCGGGTTGGTAGTTGAGCACACTCCGACAGCGGTCCGCGGCTTCCTCAGTGACCGCCCCGTGCTTGTTTTCGCTCGAAATCTGGTAAGCGCTGTGGATCCAAAGGCCGCGACTATTACTGTCGATGGCAGCTCCCATCATTTCTTGAAACAATTCAGCGATTCCAGGGGCGAGGCGTCCCACCGAATCGACGAAGGCATCAACGATCTCATAGAGTCCAAACTGCCCCAGGATCCCCTTGCCCGATGCGAACTCCCTGTCGCTGAATAATAGGTTGCGCATCCGCAGGTGGATCAACTTGTAGGCGGCATCGGACAGAAAAATCCGGAAGTGCTGGCCCACCCGGGAGTGAGACTCAATCCGTTTCGCCAGGTTGATCGCATAACCCTGCCGCTCGAATCCGTTTTCCAGCCGCTTCGCCCAAACCGGCCCAAAATTGATTCCAATCGCAATTTCGGCGGTACCCGAACGTCGTTTTACCCGCTCCCGGTTGAATGGCGACGCGATCCAGGCCGCCTTGAGCGTAATTCCGAGAGTCGCGAGAAGATAAACATCGTTGGCAGGCTTGGCGGTATGCATGAAGAAACCCAACTCGTCACCCAACACAAAGTACTCGTAGTCGCGGCCTCGTTCGTACTTCCCACCCAAGTAGTTCTCAAAGAAAAACTCGCACTGAACCCGGACCACCTTGTGGAACGAATCGACGTAATCGGCATATTCCTTGAGCCCGAGAACGCTGGCGAAAGCTGAAGAATCCACCAAGTCCACAAACATGATGGCCGTATCGAGAGGCCCTTCCCATCCAAGTGGGTAATCCACGGTCGTGCTCACAGCTTCGGATCTATCCCCTCACAACCTGATGTTGTGCCTATTGGTCGATTTCAGTGGGATCAGGGACGTTCGGTAGCTCCGCCGGATCAGGGACGTTCGGTAGCTCCGCCG
>JAPKFB010000007.1 GCA_028821775.1 Roseibacillus sp. | reverse complement strand
CTGAGCCCACGCGGACGCCTCTTCTTTCGAGTCGGCGCCCGGAGGCCCTGACAGCAAGAGCCGCGCAGGCACCCTTACCCAAGTTGATTCAAGGCATGCTTGATCGCGCTCTTGGAATGATTCTCCGCGCCCTTCAGCGCCTCTTGCAGCGGTTTGCGCGCGCCCTCGCCGATCGAAACCATGGCCGCCGCCGCCGCGTCGACCACCAGCGGACTCTTGTCCCGCAGCAGCGGCACAAGCTTGGGGACCACGCTCTCCTCCGCAATCAATCGAAGCTCCTGGATCAGGAAGGCCCTCACTGAGGCAGGCCGATCACTTGCGGCCTCCTCCACGAAGGTGGCGGCGAGCATCCCCCGCTCCTTCTTCCGTTCCGGGACGCTGAGATCGGTCACCAGCATGTGGAGGAGAAGGCGTTCCTTCCAATCGCTCCCGTTATCAACCTCCTGCAGTCCCGCCATGATCTCCTGCACCGCCGGCTTCCCAGCCTTCAGGATTTCGGATCCGAGGGCCTCGGACTCCTTGTTCTCCATCCCTCCCCACTTCTTGTTGCGCAACGCGGGCACTCGATCCACGAAGGGACTTTTCCTCACTGTTTTTTCAGGCATGACTCTAATTCTACCAATTGATTTCCCACAATTCCTACAGATGCCAAGGCGCCCGCATGGGTTGATTGATCAGACGATTGGCACCCTCATCCCCAATCGCGACCTCTTTCTCAGGATCAAACTTGATCGTCCGACCCGTCCGAATTGCGAGATTGGTGAGGTGCATGAGGCACACCGAGTGATGGGAGGTGTCGGCATTTCCACCAGCCTGCACCCGTGTCTTCACCGCCTCCCCGAAACCAACGAGGGGATCCTCATCGGGAATCTCATCGAGTTGCCTGCGCTCCGCCTCGGTCAGGTCACCCCGTCCGATCCCTTTCTCCTTAAGTCCATGCGGTTTACCCCACTCGCCGCTTTCCAAAATCAACTCCACGCCATCTGCATAAGCCAGGCGAGACCATCCCCACATCCCTGTCACCTCGGGATGGGCTGGCGGAGCGTGCGCCGTAATCTCGACCGGATGCTCATCGTCCTTGCCCATCGCAAAGCAGAGCGGATCAAGATGGTGTTGCCCCATGTCAGTCAGTCCGCCGCCATCGTAGTCCCAGTAGCCTCGATGCATCCCGCCGAAGCGCGGTGGATGAAACGGCTTCAGAGGCGATGGTCCGCAATACATCTCCCAATCGAGGTAATCGGGAACGGGCCGGGGATCGATTTGGATCGGACCCGACCACTGCCCGACCTTGAAGCCGCCCCTTCGAATAATTCTCACCTCCCGACCCTTCGCAAAACCCGCGCGAATGATCTTCCGCATCTCGGTCTTCTGCTCGAATCGTCCGTAGGTCCCAATTTGAAAAATTTGCTTGGTTCGCCGAGCGGTCTCCAGCACCGCACGCCCTTCCGCAATAAAACGCGTCATCGGTTTCTCGCACACCACGTCCTTCCCGGCTTCCATCGCCGCGATCGAGATCAGCGCATGCCAATGCGGCGGGGTCGCAATCGCTACAATGTCGATGTCCTTGCGCTCAAGGAGGCGCCGGAAATCGGTGTAGCGCGTCTTGTTGTCCGCCTTCCCGACCCATTTCACATCGCATCGCGCGATCTCACGGATGGCCAGCTTGTGCCTCCCGCTCAAATCGCCAAAGGTTCCCGGCCCCCGCCCGCCCGCCCCGATCAAGGCTGCGCCAAAGGTCTCACTGGGAGGAGTGTGCTTGGGTCCCCCCAGCACATGAGGCGCCACGATTTGAAACACCCCCGCTGCAGCCGCACCCTTCACGAACGATCTGCGCCCGATGTTCACCTGCTCTTCCTGATTCGATTTCTTGCCTGTTTCGTCGCTCATGATGCCTTTCCTCGATAAATCAGGACCACAGGGTCCAAATTGATAGTAGTTCCAACAGGTGCCTTACGGTTCAGCTCCCGGAAATTGATCGAAAAACTACTCTTTTCGAATCCAAAGAATCAGCTTCCAACCCTTTCCCTCAGCTCTACAATCCCGCGCTCAAGCCATGACAGAATTCACTCGCCGAAAATTTATCAAGAAGACTGGTCTCGCGGCTGGGGCCTCCACCATCGGGTTCCCCGCAATCGTCAGTGGACAGAACCTCAACTCCAAAATCCGCGTCGCCTGTATCGGCGTCGGGGGTAAGGGAAGCAGCGACACCGACAACGCCGCCCGCGAAGGGGGAGAAATTGTCGCCCTTTGCGATGTCGACCTCAACACCCTCGGCAAGAAAGCGAAAAAGTTCCCCAAGGCTGCCAAGTTCCAGGACTTTCGCAAAATGCTCGAGAAGATGGAAAACCAGATCGATGCGGTCACCGTTTCCACTCCCGACCACTGCCACGGCGTCGCCGCGATCACCGCAATGGCCATGGGCAAACACGCCTACGTTCAGAAGCCCCTGAGTCAAACGGTGTGGGAGTCCCGTATCATGCGCGGTCTCGCCCGCGAAAAGAACCTCGCCACCCAGATGGGTAATCAGGGAAGCGCCAATAATGGACTCCGCCGCGCGGTGGAAGTGATCCATGCTGGTGCGATCGGGAATCCCACCGAGCTGCACGTCTGGACCAATCGTCCCGTCTGGCCGCAGGGGATCCCACGCCCCAAAGGTTCCGATCCCATTCCCGCTTTCCTCGACTGGGATCTCTGGCTCGGACCAGCACAGCCTCGTCCATTCAAAAACGGCGTCTACCACACCTTCAAGTGGCGCGGCTGGGCCGACTTTGGCACTGGAGCACTCGGCGACATGGCCTGTCATACCGTCAACATGCCCTTCCGCGCCCTCAAGCTCGGCTACCCGGACAAGATCGAGTGCGAAGTGGCCTCCCGCGACTTCGGCGAGACCTTCCCGCTCAGTTCCCGCGTCCGCTATGACTTCCCGGCCCGCGCGGGCTGGCCTTCACTCAAGTTCTGGTGGTACGACGGCAACCCGAGGGATCGTCAGGCGCCCATTCGCCCCTACACCGATATCACCAGGAACCTCGTCGCCAAGCAGGGCAAGCTCCCCGTCAGCTGCTGCCTGATTAAGGGCACCGAAGGTGAGATCTACTCTCCGGACGACTATGGCCAGACCGTGTTCATGATGCGCAAGGGCGAAAAAACCTACTCGAACATCAACGACCACGAGTCCTGCAAGAACATCCCGCAGACCATCCCGCGTTCTCCCGGACACGTGAAGGAGTGGTTCAACATGATGAAGGATCCCAAGGATAAGTCCTACTCAAACTTTGAGATCGCCGCCTACCTCAACGAGGTCATCCTTCTTGGAAACATTGCTCAACGCATCGGAGAGGGTCGCCCCATCGAATGGGATGGTCCCAACATGAAGTCCAAGGACAATGCCGCCGCCACCAAGCTCGTGAAGCGGGATTACCGCGCGGGCTGGGAGCCCAAGATCTAAGAATACTCAAGTGGAAGGTTTCAAGTTTCAAGCGGGCTTCACCCCGCTTGAAGCTTGTGCCTGATCCCTTGAATCTTCAGTGTTCTCCCTCTATGTCCCGCCTGCTCCGCCTCTCCCTTCTGATCGGATTTTGCGGGTTGCTCTCCTCCTGCCTCTCCTACCAGGTTCGCTTTGACAAAGCGGTCGCGGCAGCGGCCGGGAAGTTCGACAATCCCACCGGGGCTTGGAAAGGCACCTGGAAAAGCAACTGGAATGGGCACGAAGGCCCACTCTGGTGCATCATCAGCGAAACTCCGGGCAAGCCAGGATTCTACGATTTCCGCTACCGTGCCGGCTGGGGCATCCTCCAGTTTGGCAACTATGTCCATACCCTCGAAGTCGCCAAGGCCCCGGACGGTTCCTTCGGTCTGAATGGGAAAATGGAACTGCCCAAGTTGATCGGCACGCACTCTCTCGAAGGCTCCGTCAACAAGGATGCCTTCGAGGCCAAGTACAAGTCCGACAAGGGCGACCACGGCATCATGTCCCTTCGCCGCCCACCGATGAAGAAAGAGGCTCTCCCCGCACCAGCCGCCAAGTGAGGGAGCCTTGCTTGGTCTCTCCCGGCGTCCGGGGCGCAACAAGACCTGCGGGGAACAGGGGCCGCCCTTTTGGGGCCCACTTTTGACAGCGGCCTGGGCCGCACCATGCTCACCTGAAAATCTCAGGGACCGCGCTGCGCAGGACTTCTCAACCACGCCCTAGCCTTTGGGCGAGACCTCTCGTTGGACCGATTTCAGGTAGTTGTTCCGTTCGTTGACCTTTCCCTTGGAATTGATCGGAAAGATCCCTCTCGGCTTCGATTCTCCCTCCTTCTTCTTCCCCAGACTCTCGACTGTCGGGAATTTTTCCAATCCGGGCGCGGTGTAAACGCCAAAGAACGCGCTGCCAAACAGGGCCATCGCCGAAAGAATGATAAGAATCGCAAATGCCTTCATGATGAATGAATCAGTGAGGAGGCACTAAAGCACAGAAGTCATTGAATATCAATACTGTATAAATTACAGAGTTTCCCCCTGCCCCCATGCTGGATCATTCCTCCTGCACAATCTCTCCAAAATGTTGCCGGACAAAGCCCATGGCTCCTGCCCCCGGTTCAGGTCCAAGTCGCGCCCTCTCCACCCGATCTGACAATGGAACGCAATCCTACCTGACCAATCGGAATGCGCCCGCATCGCCCAAAAGCTCCACCGAAAGCTCGCCAAGCTCGGTTCCCAGCAAACCAATCACGGTCACCTTGGAGCGCCCTGCCGGGCGATCGACCTCGATCGTCACGCTCTCCTTGTCGTCCGGGAGCTTGATCTCTTTGTCACTCACAAACAGATCCAGATCCTTCAGATTTCCCGTGAGCTTGAAGGAGATTGTTCCCGCCTTGGCAAGATTGAGAGAAAAGCGCGCCACACCATAGGAACTACGCCCCCGACCCTTGACCCTGGGAAGCTCATCGGTCGGCAATCCACCATTCACCTTGCTGACCATGGCGGTCCACTTCGACTCCTTGAAATCGTCCGCAAAAAACTTGGACCCGTAGTGCCCCAGGGCGTCTGGCGTGCGAGGGTGGGGTTGCAAGACTTCCCATGTCCGCACAAATCGATTCGCGGTCGTCTTGTAGGCCCCTTCCTTGCCCAGCTCGGAGAGGAACCGCACCAGGTCGACAAATTCGTCTTCCCGCAGCTTGGCAGTGAGACCCATCGGCATGAGCGATACCGGACTCATGCTCTTGCTCGCAATCTGTGACTTGGGCACCCGCGTCTCCTTGCCGGTGGCATCACGAATGACAACCTCTCGCTCATCCTCGCGGGCCACCGCCCCGGCATAGATGTCGCCCGCCTTGGTCGCCACCACCGCCGTGTGATAGCCTTCCTTGAGCTTCTTACTGGGCTCCAGCAGGGACTCGACCAAGTAGTCCACCGGCGCACTCGATCCCATGCTCACCAGGTCCGGACCAATAACTCCTCCCGCTCCCCCGATGGCGTGGCAGACTACACACTGCAGTCCCACGCTCCGGTAGATTCTCTCTCCACGGACAGGATTTCCTTTTTCCGCAACCCGTATCATCATCGCATTCATCTCGGCGGCGCTGAGCTGAAGCTTCATTGGCTTCACCTTGCCTACCTTCTGGAAGGCTTTCACGAGCGCTGGCGACTTGTTGGCGGCGCTTCCCGCTCGATTCATCCCGACCTGCGCCACCTCGGGCGACAAGGTGACTCCAGGACGATTCAACACGGCGGCCAAGGCACCCGGACCTTTTCTGTTCTCAAGAAAGACATCCACGATCGGCCTTGCCTGCTCCCCATTCTCTGCAACCTGCAGCAGACTCACCGCCAACTCCGCACCTGCCTTGGGATCCAGCCGGGTCTGTCCCACCACCGCACGTACGCGCTGAGCAAACGAACCCCCTGTGTCGCTCGCGGTCTTGGCAAAGAACGCAACCGTCTTTGCTCCACCCAGCGCACGCAATCCTTCCAAGGCGGCGTTCGATGTTCTTCCGTCACCACCAAGAAAGGCCGTTTCCAGCGCAGGTCGGGCCCCTTCCAGCTTCCAATGCCCAGCCAACGTGGTCGCCTGGGAAAAGACCGCACCCTTGCCTGATTCGAGAAACTTGGTCAACCGCGCGAGATCTCCGGACGGTCGCTGTCTCCGCAGCTTGGCGGCATCGCTAAGGCCCTTCAGCACCTGCAATCGGCGAATGTCCGGGGCATCCTCCTCCAGGGCGACCGAGAACAAGGCTTCAAGATGAGTTCCATCTCCCACCGTCGCCACCCAGTCGATCACCTCCTTGAGCTGGGCATCCGTTTTGAACTCCCCGCCCGCGAGCGCGTTCAACACGTAGGCCATTCCGATCGGCTCCTTCATCGCCCGCGCCGCGTAGAACAGTTGCCAGGTATGCCGAAATGGATTGCGCTCCTGCGCCACCCCCACCCAGCGATCCGCATGCTCCCGACAGATCGACCACACCGCGAAGTCGAGGAAGTCGTCGACCCCTTCGCCTTCCAGCGCGCGCACCGCCAGGGCAACCGTATCCGGCCAGCTCAATTGCGCCAAGACGCTCACTGCCCACAAGCGCACCTGCTGATGGGGATCGACAACCGCCTTCTCGAGCAGGGCCCGTTCAATCTTCTCATCACCCGCACCATAGTAGAGCGCACGCAACGCCCCCGCGCGGGCCTTCGGATTCTCCGAGGACAAAAGCGAGGTGGCCCACTCACGCTTGAACTCACCCAGCGCCTGCGATCCCCAAATCGCACGCAACTTCTGCAGGTCCTGACCATCCTTCAGTCCCGCAGCCCACTTTTCCAAGACCGGCATCACCTCTTTGGCTTCGCGTTGCCTCAACTCCGCAGCCACCAGGGTGCGGGTCAGCCCTTCTGACGAATCGAGCATCTCGATCAATGATGCCGGTGAAGCGCCCGCAATCCTGGGGGTCTTCACGAGGGGACGCTCCGGGAAGCTGATGCGCCATATCCGGCCGTGCTTGTGATCACGACGCCCGTCACGGAAGTCGACCTCTCCGTGCTGAATGATCGGATTATACCAGTCCGCAATATAGATCGCGCCATCAGGTCCCATCTTCACATCGATGGGACGAAAGGCCCGGTGGGTCGAGGAAACCAGATCCTCAACCTTGGTCGAAACATAGGCACTGCCATTGTCGCTCAGTTTGAAACAATTGATGCGGTGACCGCGGAAATCTGGCGCAAGCAGGGTGCCCACCCAGTCTTCGGGAACGTGAGTGCCAGAAACCACTTCAAGGCTACAGAGCTTGGGCTGGCCGGGGTTCAACCCGGTGACCGTGCGCGAGGCCCCGGGTGAGGTCACGAAGACGGATCGAGGAAAGACAAAGTTGATCCCCCTCCCGCCTGCACCGTCTGTCATGAAGCTCTGCCCCCAATCATCGAAGACGTGACCCCATGGATTGACGAGTCCCTTCATGAACACTTCCAAGCGTCCACTCTCGGGACGAAAGTGCCACATCCCGCCACCCAACAGGCGCCGCACCCCGTAAGGAGTTTCGATGTGACTGTGAATATAGATCGACTGGTTCATCCAAAGGTAGCCGGCCGGCCCCCATCGGAAGGTGTGCAGGAGGTGGTGCGTGTCTTCCGTTCCGAACCCGGAAAGCACCACCCGCCGTTCATCACCCTTTCCATCGCCGTCGGTATCTCGAATGAAAATCATCTCGGTCGAATTCGCGACATAGACTCCGCCATCGCCGGGCAAAACCGCAGTGGGAATGTATAGGTTGTCGGCAAACTCGGTCACCTTGTCTGCAGTCCCATCCCCATTGGTGTCCTCGAGAATATACAACATATCGAGCTCCTCCTCCCCCGGCTTGATGTGAGGATAGAGCGGACTTCCGACCACCCAGAGGCGACCTTCGCCATCCCAGTTCATGTGGATCGGCTTCGTGATCAGCGGATCCGAAGCAAAGAGGTTGATCTTTGCTCCCTCCGGCAACTTGAACCCCGCCTCCTGGACTTTGGGATCGGGATTCGGAATATCCTTGAGCCCACGCTGGGCCTGCATCGTGAGCACACTCGCAAGGAGCGTCGTTCCAATCAAAATCGTGGTCTTCATCGCCTTCACTTCAAATTGCTAAATACCGCAGCACGTCGTTGGCTGATCTTTTTTTCCTCGGCCTTGATCAGGGGATCAAACATCGGAATTTCCTTCGCATTGTTGCCCTGCTCGTGCTTTCGGAACAGGAAGAGATAGGTCTCGTTGGCTGGTCGCCAGCGATGAAAGAAGAGCCGGTTCTTCTCCATCACGGAGCTCCGCACCTCCGCCACCAGATCGTGCCGCGCCGTCAATTGCGAGGGCAGCTTCAATCCCAACCCTTCCACCAGTGCCTTCGCCATCACGAGGTAACCGGCCCCTTCGTAGTGCAAGCCGTTCTTGGTGAGCGGTTCTTTGCTCTGCTGACCTGGCTTGAGATTGTTTCCGCCCATCGCTTCATACAAATCAAGAAAGCGATGTCCGCGCTCCTTGGCCAACCCGCGAATGGCATCCCGATAAATCGCCAACCTGCGATTGTTCGCCGTCTGATCCGGCCATGGCTTCCCGAGATTCTCCAAGGGCGGTGGAGAGAGGAGCACCACCTCCCGGAGGGATTCTCCCGCGCCTTCTTTCATCAGGTCGAGCAACTGCCCGTAGGTCTCGAGAAACAACGCCAGACTCACCTCGTCGCCGCCCTTTGATCTCACTGCACCGGACGAATCATTGGTCCACCCCTTTGAAGCGGTCATCGCCGCGTTGGTGCCATAGCACACCAGCAAAACGGTTGGTTTCGCCTCTCCCACCACGCGCTGCAAGCGGGCCCGCCCTTCCTTGGGAGTCCCAAAATAGGAGCGCGCATCACCGAACACGGAATCCCCGCTCCATCCGAGATTGCGGAAGGTGACTCCACCTACCCTCGCGCCAGCACTCAAATTGAGCATGGTTTCCACATGGCCAAAGCGCTGGGCCCTCTCAATGACCGTATTGCCAACCAAGGCCACGCGGTCGTTTTCCTCGAAGGCAAATGGACTCCCGCCCGGTCGAGTCGGATTTGGCTCCGCCATCAACGGCCCAGTGGCCACGAGGAGAGCAAGTGATGATCGTAGTGAAGTTCTCATCGGTTTAATGATTCGTTTTAGGGCGTGCAGAATTGGGTTCAACCTCGAACCTCCGGTGCGCCCTCTTTCTTTCAACTCGATATGACCCGCAGGACCGAGGCATCCTCCCGGGTCGATGAATCATGGTCTATCGCTGGGTCGAGATCGATTCGGCATACTCCAACTCCCCGGTCCTTCCATTGTAGTACTGGAAGACGATCTGCGGGTGCGGATAGGCCACCCATCGTTTGCCGTCAAGTTTCTTGGGCATGTTGAAGACGTTGTTCACCTGCACCACGCAGTAGTACGGGTAGAGGCGCTCAAGACGGGGCAAGTCGGGGAGAATATAACTGCTCCAGCGAATGTCGCACTCGCGCGGCCCAAACTTGAACTTGCCGGTGGCGGGGCGATCGCTTTCATCGAGCTTGGGCACATGATTCACACTGTTGTGCGGTCCGCAGCAGAACTCCCAGATCTGATCCGTAATCTTGATCGCAAAGCTGTTGTGGAGATCGCCCGTCATGACGAAAACCGGCTTGTTCATCTTTTCCCACTCCGCAATCAGCATCTCGCGCTCGTCAAAGAATCCGGTCCACGCTTCCTCCTTGTTCGCAAAGTCCGCCTCGAAGCCCCCTGCTCCGCTGTGCGGAATCATGAAGGGCACCGACGAGATCACGAAAAAGAAATCCGCGTCGCTCTCCTTCATCGACTTGAGCAACCAATCGCGCTGCCTGGTCCCCAGCATCGAGAGCCCCTTCTTCCCGCGATCACGAATATCGTGCATGTCGCGCGCACTGCGCGTATCGACAAGATAGTACTCACAGTTGCTCACGCGAAACTTCCCGTAGCTCGTGCGACCAATGGAGTAGCTCACCGTGTCGCTCACCTTGGCGGGCATGTGGAGCTCCAGGGTGTTCCTGTCGACCACCTTGACGATGTCGTAAACATAGGAATTCTTGTGCCCGGCGTCGTTGTCGTACTGCATGTCGTTGACGCCCGCTTCCTTCGTCCCCCAGTGAACATGGAGATTCAACATCTCCTTGAGGGGCAACTTCGTGAAATCCGCGCGCTCGTCGACCAGCAGCGTGCTCCCTTTCTTCATCGCAGCCCGCCCGAAGTGAAGTGCGTTGTCATCCTCGGTGGGATTGGCCCAGCCCAGATAATTGTACCATGCGTAGGTGCCAATATCGCGAAAGACCGTGCGCCGATGCCGTTTTCCCGCCGTGCCCGCCCCCCAGATATCGTTCACCAACTCGTGATCGTCGAAGGTGAAGTAGCTCGGGACATGACGATGCCACTTCGAAAGCTCATCGCCGCGATCCAGGTAGAGCTTGTAGTTCTCCCACACTCCCACCACCGTCGGCATCACCTCGACCGCCCGCGGCAACTTCTCAACTCCGGATCGCAGGCGCCATCCTTCCACCGGGTACTCACGCAATTCCTCGTAGAGCCAGTCCCCATTCATGATGTGGAAATGCGTCTTGCGCGCCCAGTCCTTGTTCAGATTCTCGTAGACTGGCTGGCGATGGCCCAGTCCATGCCGCGGGTTCTGATTGGCGCACGAACCCACTTCAAAGCGAAAGTTGAAGAGCCCCTTCGGATTGTACTCGTCGTTCCGGGTATCCTCCGCCGCTGGCAGGGTGAGAAAACTCCCAGGCAAGCCATGGGGACGATCCTCGATGTAAACCTGGTAGTGATAGCGCTGATTCGACTTCAATTTCGTCAACTCGACCACTCCGGTGTTGTCGTTTTCGATCGCCGTGACCACCCCTCTGGAAGCTTGCTTCAACCTCAAGGGGCGCACTCCGTAGCGCACCGAAAACTCCCCCGGATCCGAGGTCCGCGCCCACACCCGCACCGAATTCGCGGTGGGATTGCCCAACATGGGGCCATGCGTGAGTCGAATCGGGTCGCGCTCCGAAAAAGCAGGTCCGGCCAGAACAAAGAGCATCAATAGGTGGGCGAGGAGCAGACGCATTCCATGAGGGTAGAGAATCCCTCCGTAGATTAAACTCTGAAGTTCGCAACCTGACCCTCTCTTTCCCCCGCCCACTTTCCGGCTTTCAGAGGCAGAAGCCTCATGCTTCTCTCGCCCTCGTCACCCGGGAGCATGAAGGACCCCAACACCAACACCAAATCCGAGATCGACCGCCGCTATCAAGTCGTGATCCCGGTTGAACTGGCTCGGCACATTCCCGACGACGAGGAGCTTGTGGTCACCATGGAGTCTGACATGACCCGCTCCGGCCAGTTCTCCCCTTCTTATCTAATCATCACCCGCCAGCGCGTGCTGGGCCTCGAAGAGGGAGAACCACCCGTCGTGCTCCCTCTCAGCGAAATCGAGGAGTGCGAAACGGACGAACTCTTCGGCGGGGGACGCATCGTGTCCAAAACCAAGGACGGCACGATCGCGATCATTTCCTTCAGCCGCTCCTTCGTCCCCGAATTCGCCGCCGCAACCCGCATCATCGATGATCTCGCGCACGACCGGGATCTCATCTACCCCGAACTGGAAGGCTCCGCCTTCAGCGAGGGAAGCGGCGTGCCCCTTCCCGAGCGCGGCGGCCGCAGTCCCCTCGACATGCCGCGAAGGAAAATTCTGAAGCAGCTCGGTGAATTCGTGCGGCCCTATCGCGCCCGCATCTGGATCATGATGCTGCTCTTCGGCCTCTCGGTCCTGGCCCAGATGACTCCCCCCTTGCTCTCGAAATTCGTCGTCGACAATATCCTCGGTCAGGGGGACTTCCAAGCTTCCACTCCCGGCGCGGCCAAGCTTAAGTTGAATCTTTTCGTTCTCCTCATCGCCCTGTCCATCCTCGTCGTCTTCGTCACTCGGATCGTCGCGAACATCCTCAAGGTCTGGATCAGCGGCCGCCTCACCGCCGACCTGCGGAATCATCTGCACCGCCAGATGCAGCGACTCACCATGCGCTACCACAACCGGAAGGAAAGCGGAGAACTGGTCGGCCGCGTCATGAACGACACCTCCGAACTTCAGCACTTCCTCGTCGAGGGTGTTCCCTTCCTTTACATCAACTCCCTTTCCTTCATCGGGATTGGCGCGATCCTCATCTGGATTCATCCCCTCCTCGCCCTCTGCGTCTTTCTTCCCGTCCCTCTCCTCCTCTTCGGCGGAACCTGGTTCTGGCGAAGATTGGTCCCTCTCTTTCACAAACGTGGCAATCGCAACAGCGTCCTGCACAGCGTCCTTGGCGAAAGCATCAGCGCTGTCAAAGCAACCAAGGCTCTTGGCCAGGAGGATCGTCGTCACCGCATCTTCAACAAGGGCAATGAAAGCTTCTTCAACGTTTCCTTCCACGTCGAACGCACCTTTCTCGGGTTTTTTGAGATGATGGCTCTCATGATGGGCGTGGGCACCGTTGCGGTCTGGTTCTTCGGCGGACACTCCATCCTCGATCCCGATTCGGACTTCACCATCGGCGACCTCGTTGCCTTCATGTTCTTCATGGCCATGTTTTACGGTCCACTCCAATGGTTCACCGCCGTGATCAACTGGATGACCCATGCCTTCGCCTCTTCCGAACGCATCCTCCAGATTCTCGACCAAAAACCGGAAACCTATGACGCCCCGAATGCCGTCGCCCTGCCCGAGGTTGAGGGGAAGATCTCCTTCAAGGACGTGCGCTTCAGCTACAATCGCGGCAACGAAGTCATCAAGGGCCTCTCCTTTGAGATCGCCCCCGGCGAGATGATCGGCTTGGTGGGAAAGAGCGGCGCCGGCAAGAGCACGATCGTCAACCTCGTCTGCCGCTTCTACGACCCCGACTCCGGACAACTCACCATCGATACTCACGATCTCCGCTCCGTGAAACTGACCGACTGGCGACGCCACATCGGCATCGTGATGCAGGACCCCTTTCTCTTTGGCTGCAGCATCGCGGACAACATCTCCTACGGAAATCACGAAGCCACCTTCGAGGACATCATGCGGGCCGCGCGCGCCGCTGAGGCTCACGAGTTCATTCTCAGCAAGGAAGAAGGCTACGACACTGTGGTCGGGGAAGGCGGCGTTGATCTCTCCGGGGGCGAACGCCAGCGCATCGCGATCGCCCGCGCCATTTTGAGCGACCCCCCGATCCTCATCCTCGACGAAGCGACTTCGTCCGTGGACTCGGAGACCGAGAAGGCAATTCAACAGGCCATCACCACCCTGGTGAAGGGCCGCACCGTCATTGCGATCGCACATCGCCTCGCCACCCTGCGCAATGCCGACCGCCTGATCGTGATCGAGGACGGAAAAATCATCGAAGAAGGCACCCACGAAAAGCTCCTTGGCCTCAAGGACGGCCACTTTGCGAATCTCGTGAAACTGCAGACCGAGAACAACAAGCTGCTCTCAGAGCAGAGCGCCTACAGCATGGAGTAATCGGAGCCTTCCCCCCGGAATCAAGGATGAGAAATTTGAAACTAGAGCGTCGCAAGGACTCGATTTTCGCCACCAGCGAATCGCTCCCAGAAGCGGTGGAAGTAGTGCTCGTCTATGCGCGCCCAATTTCTGCTCGCGAGCGCCAGGTCGCGGTGCTCAGCGCCAAGAAGAGGAAGGAAGTGGCCTGGATCGACTCTCTTGCTGAGCTTGATGCTTCCTCGCGCGCAATCGCGGAGGAAGCCCTCTACGACCGCTATCGCATCAGCATTGTCGAGTCCGTCGAGCACAGCTTCGTGAACCACGGCCATCGCTATCTCAAGGTCCAGACCAACCGCGGCTTCCGCTATTTCAATCTCAAGGAGCCCGGCAAAAACGTCACCCACCTCAGCGACGATCATCTCGTCATCCGCGACAGCATGGGCAACCGCTACGAGATCAAATCGTTGCAGGCGCTGGGTCTGGCATCTCGGGAACGCCTGGAACTCGTCCTCTAGCAAGGTGCCGCTGCAGCCTCTCACTGCAAGATCCGGCCACCTCCCACTCTCCTTGCTAAAGAGGCGCATGCTCAGACTTCCGAGGAAAGAAACTCGTGGCAGTCGGAGATCAGTTCGGGAAGGGTTAGCACATCAACTTGTCCTGTTCGCGCAGGTAGAGCTTACCGCCTGAGATCACCGGATGGGCCAAGGCCCAACGCGCCGCACGCTCCCCCACATCCCGCTTGCGCGAGGGATGCATGGCGCCCGCACCGAGATCGTGAATCACAATCGGCACTTTCAGAAAGCGCTGCAGGCGGGCTCCGAAGTAGTAGGCCGCCGGTCCGATTTGTCTCTCTTCCAGCACCCCGTCGACCAAGGGCATCCATTTTTCGCGCGCACCCAAATCATCCGCAGGCTCCGCGGAAATTTGGCTCTCCAAGTAGGTGTGGTGCACCATCGGTGAATTCGCGCTGCGATACTCGCGGTAGGATTGGTTGTGTCTCCGCGGAGCCATGTTGCTCTGCTCGCAGCACAGCCAGACATCGCCCATCACCACGCCCTGCAAGGTCTTCCTCTCCCCGGAAGTTGCTGCGGAAGCAGTCTCCCTCGATCAAACCAACCAGCGCTGCGGGAACCATCTTCATGCGGCCTGTCCACCGCGCTGAATCAGGACCCGCAGGCGAGCCTCAACTCCTATCGCACTGCACATCAGCAAATCGGGAAGAGCTCAGGAGAGAGTCGACGAACTTGAGCGCCCATTGGGCGGTCAGCCAAGAGCCCTGAAATCGCTCCCAATGAGGGGCATCACCCAAAAGGGGATCCTGCAGCAAATCCGCTTGCTCTGGGAAAGTGCTCGCCCTTACGTTCCGTATCCTCCTCCATGGAAGGCCTTGGTTTTTTCTTGGCTTTCGCTCCCCTGCCAGACTCCTCCACCATGCAGATTTCTTCCACTCTGCGCCCATCCCCACGGCGCTCCTTCACAATTGCCCTCGCCAGCGCTCTGCTCAGCCTCGGCTCTCCGACCGGTTCAAGCAATCCGGTGATCAGCGAAATCTTTTATCACGAGGACAGAGGACTGAATCCAGAGAATCCCCTCACCGAGTGGATCGAACTTCACAACCCAACGCCGGATCCCATCAATATCTCCAACTGGAGCTTCACTCGTGGAGTGACCTTCACCTTTCCGGGCAACACCTTCATTCTGCCCAACAGCTTCATGATCGTCGCGGCCGATCCTGCCACCTTCAATGCGGCATACTCCGCAGTGGACAACGGCACCAATGTCTTCGGTCCCTGGATTGGTCGCCTGCGCAATTCCGGAGAGACCATCGAACTAAGCGGTCCCTTCGGCGAACGGGTCGATCGAGTGAACTTTGCGGATGAAGGGGACTGGGCCATCCGCGCTCGAGGCGTAGCAGACTTCGGCCATGAAGGATGGACTTGGAATGCGACTCATGACGGCGGGGGAGCTTCGGTGGAATTGATCAATCCCGCGCTCTCCAATAACCAGGGACAAAACTGGGCCGCGAGCACTTCCCTGGGCGGCACTCCAGGTGCGGCCAATTCGGTGACCTCCAGCAACATGCCACCCCTCATTCTCAAAGTGCGGCACGAGCCTCTCATTCCGAGCTCCACCGACTCCGTCACCGTGACCACCGAATTGCTCGATGTCCTTCCGGCCCCATTCGCAGTCCTCTACTGGCGCCCCGACGGCTTGGCCGCATTCAATTCGATCAACATGATCGACAATGGCAACGGCCGACTGAGCTCCGTCCTGCCGGCCCAGCCGGATGGCACCATCATCGAATTCTACGTTTGGACCACTGACGGCAACAGGGACCGCACCTGGCCAGGGCCAACTCAGCCAAGCGGCCAACAAGATGCCAACGCGCTCTACCAGGTCGATGATTCCTACAATCCCAGTGCGGCATGGGTTCCGGGCACCCAGCCGAAGTACCGCCTGATCATGACGGAAGCCGAGCGTGCTGAACTCGCCGACATCGGTGATGCCAATTCCTCCCCATCCAACGAGGAGAACAGCAACGCGGAAATGAACTGCACTTTCATTGTGGAAGACGGCACCGGACTCGCCGTGCGCTACCTCTCCAGTGTGCGCAACCGCGGTGCCAGTTCACGTAATCCTCCACCCAACAACTTCCTCGTCAAATTCCGCAGCGACGATTCCTGGAAGGGACGCCCCTCCATCAAATTCAATGCCCGCTATGTTCACTCCCAGGTCTTCGGGAGCTGGTTTTACCGGGCAAGCGGGTTGGAAACCGCAGATATTGCTGCAGCCAAACTCCGCATCAACGGCTCTGACCTCGCCCAGTCCGGGGGCATCATGTTCGGCTCCTACGCCCGGGTGGAAAGCTTCGGAAGCGAGTTCACCGCCAACCACTGGCCGCGGGATCCCAACGGAAATTTCTACCAGGTCCGCGACGACGATGACACCGGCGAAGAAGGGGACCTGCGCTACGAAGGACCCGATGCCGACAACTACCGCAACACCTACTTCAAGCAAACCAACGAGTCCGACGATGATTGGAGTGACCTCATCGCCCTCACCGATGCTCTGAACAATGCCCCCGCCGCGACCTATGCTCAGGACGTCGGCCAGGTCCTCAACATCGATCAATGGCTCCGCTACTTCGCAACCGACACCCTGGCTGGCAATCGCGAAGGAGGCCTCATTACCTCCAAAGGCGACGACTACGGCCTCTACCGCGGCGTCGATGATCCGCGATTCGTGATCGTGCCCCACGATCTCGACACCCTGTTCAACATGGGCAATGCCACCGTGCAGACTGGCACCTCGATCTGGAGCTTTGCAAACCTCCCCGGCCTCACTCGCTTCTTCGACAACGCAGAAATTATCCAGCGCTACTACGCCACCCTCCTCGAACTCCTCGCCGGAGGCTTCAATCCCACCGTCATCCATCCCATGATCGAGGAAATTCTTGGCGACTTTGTTTCTGGTGGAGAAATCGAGGATGCCGAAGATTGGACCACCGGACGCGTCAACGGAGCGCGCAATCAGATCCCCGACTCCTTCTCCGCCGCCAGCGACCTCACCCAATCCGACGACTTCGATCGCACCACCACCGGCGCCGTGGTCTTCAGCGGCGACTTCCGCGCGGGCCGTGCACTCTCCGTCCAAGTCAATGGGGTCGAAGCCACCCGCGACCAACGTGCCGGAAGCTGGGAACTGGAGATCCTCCCCGCCGATAATTTCTTCAAGCCCGGCATCAATCGTGTTCTGATCCAATGCTTCAGTGAACTCAATGGAACCGGCACTGTGGTGGACGCAGCCTTCATCGATGTCTGGAACGATACCGGCACAACCACGAATGTCTCCGGCACCCTCACCGGCCAGGTTCCCACCGGCAACCTGAAGCTTGTCCTCCGGGATTCCTACCTGCCCTCCAATCCCACCCTCGTCCGTCTTGAATTCCGCAACCCCGACGGGACTTTCAATCGGAACCTCTGGGACACCACCGCAACTCTCAGCAGCAATGTTCCCGGCATCACCCTCTCGCCAAACACCGTCACCATCCGCAACGGTCTCGGATCAGCACTCGTCTCCATCGGTGGTGGTGCCGGCGGAACGCAGAGCAATCTCATCAATACCGGAGAGGTCTGGAAGTATCTCGACGATGGGTCAGACCAGATGACCGCCTGGCGAAATCAGGGGTTCGATGACTCCAGTTGGCGCAGCGGACCCGCTGAACTCGGATACGGGGACGGCGATGAGGCCAAGGAGGTGCGCTTCGGACCCAACGAGGACAACAACTTGAATGACGACAACAACAAGTACATCACCACCTACTTCCGCAAGGAGTTCAACGTCCCCGCGACGAGCCAGGTGGCCGGACTGGAACTGCGCATCAAGCGCGACGATGGAATGGTCGTCTACCTCAATGGTACCGAGATCGCGCGCGACAACGTGGACGAGAACCAGAACTTCGAAACCGAGGCGAGCAATGGTTCCTCCCAGGAGAACACCTTCCTCGTCTACCCAAATCGCGATCTCACCCTGCTCGTGGACGGCACCAATACGATCGCAATCGAAATTCATCAGGACAACGGACGCAGCTCGGACATCAGCTTCGACCTCGAACTCATTGCCACCGCTCCCGGCACCAATCCCGGCAACATCATTCTCTCCGCCCGCGCCGCTGGACAGCAGGTCTCCAAGGCGCTCACCAGCCTCGCCGGCCAACCCCTCACCACCGCCAGCGGCACCCTCTCGGGTGGCAGCACCATTTGGAGTGGAACCGTGCACCTTACCGGAGATGTCACCATTCCGGCCGGACACACCCTCACCATCCAACCCGGCACCCTCATCCTCATTGATGGCGACGCGACCCCGGAAAGCACCACCGGTTCCGATCTCATCGTGCAGGGCAGCCTCAGTGCTCTCGGCACCGAAGCCCAGCCCATCACCTTCACCGCCTTCACCGAGAACGCTCCCTGGGGCCAGATCCTTTTCGACAACTCGCAGCCCGCCAATTTCTCCTATTGCAATATCCATCGGGCTGGACACTCGCCTCGTGGCGGCCACACCGGACACGGCCGCGTATTGCGCATCCTCGGATCCACCGTCACCTTCGACAACTGCAACCTCACCGACAACCGCGGCAAGGTCGGGGAGACCAACTCACAAGGTGGATCGAACTCCGAAATGACCTTCCGCGAGTGCCACTGGTCTCGCTCCGTGATGGGCATCGAGACCTTCAATACCCAGGTCCTCATGGAGGATTCCTACATCACGGATATGCTGGGCCAGTATCGTGAGGACGGCGTGACAGACGATAACGACGCCATTTATCTCCACGACGCCGCCAGTGGACAGAGCCTCGTCCTGCGCAGACTCGTCGTTGCGAATTGCGAAGACGACGGCATCGATACCCTCGACGCGGAAAACCTCATCGTCGACGAGTGCATCAGCCGCGGCATCACCGACAAGGGAATGAGCTTGCAGGGGGGATCCGCGACCGTGACTCGCAGCATCTTCACCGGCTGCGACATCGGATTCTCTGCCAAAAACGATGCCAACGTCACCATGGATTTCTGCACCATTACCGGCAATACCTCGATCGGAATTCAGGCCGAGAACAAAAACGGCACCGACGATCCGAGTTTCTACCATACCTCCAACTCGATCATCTGGAACAATCTCGACGACGTCCGCACCGACTACGATCCAGCCGACATCGTCATCATGCATTCCCTCATCGGACAACCCTGGCCCAACGCGCCGGGTCAGGATCCCTCCAACCTCAATGTCGACCCTCTTTTCTTTGATCCCGCCACCAACAACTATCATCTCACCGCGGCTTCTCCCGCCAAGGATGCGGCAGACCCGGCTCTCCCCCAGGACCCGGATGCCACCACTCAGGACGCGGGACGCTTCCCCTATGATCCCTCCTTCGATGGAGCAGGCGGGTCGGAAATTCGCTGGACCGCCGCCAACGGCCCTTATCAAGTCACCGCCGATGCAACCATCCCCGAGGGCCGCAACCTCGTCATCGAGGCGGGCACCAACGTCTACTTTGAGCCCGGCACTCGCATCGAAGTGAATGGCTCGGTGCAGATCGAAGGCACGCCCACCATGCGGGTGCAACTCAGCAGCGTCCCGGGCGCAACGCACGCCTCCGACCCTGCGAGCGGAGATCTCCCCGACGGCCCCCCTAAATGGGATGGCTTCAAGATCATCGACTCGATGGATCCCAGCAACCGTATCGCTCACGTCGACATTCGCAACGCACAGGACAGCCTGGGATCAATCGGCATCATTCGCTCCCAGTGTGTGATTGATGACGTGATCTTTAGCGGCACCCACATCCGCATGATTTACACCGATGACGCATCCGTCATCATCGAGAACTGCGATTTCCCGGACATGTTCGCCCCCAACGAGCAAGCTGCGGACCTTGGCCTCGACAACATCAGTGAACATGTGAAGGGCGAGGGCGACATTCCGTCGGGAGAACGCTACATCATCCGCAACAATCGCTTCGGAACCAACAAGGGCCACAACGACGTGGTCGATGTCGTGAGCGGTATCCGGCCCGAACCCATCGTGCAAATCCTCGATAACTATTTCGAAGGCGCTCGTGACGAACAGCTCGATCTGGGCGGCGACTTCCACATCGAGGGGAATGTCTTCACCAACATCTTCAAGGATGACGAGACCTCGGACCGTGGCTATGCCAACAGCATCTCGACCGGTGACGCCGGCGCGGACAGCACCATCGTGCTCGCCCGCAATGTTTTCTGGGACGTGGACCACGCCATCAACCTGAAGAAGGACACCGCCACGATCTTTGAGAACAACACGGTCTACAAAGTGCACCCCGACTTTGTGGACACGTTCGACAACACCAATGTCGGTTCGGTCATCAATCTTTTCGTGCCAGGCGACAGCGAGGTTCCCAATCCCGGCTCCGGCGCCTATGCGGCTTGGAATATCTTCACCGACTTCCCCCGCGTCTACGGAAACGCCGACCTGCTCGACGACGACACGACTTACACCACCCCTTTGGAGCTGTTCGACAATATGATCGATCCCTCCATCACGGACACCTCCGTGGGCGGCGGTCATCCGGGGCAGACCATCTTCGACCTGGGAACCGGAAATATCACCGCCCTCCCGCTCTTCTCGGATCCGGACAAGGGCGACTTTTCGCTCCGGCCGGGATCGCCCGCGATCGGAAGCGGGCCGCTCGGCGCAGACATGGGCGCTCTCATTTCCGCGGGCATCCACATTGCGGGAGAACCGGCCAGCCAAACCCATTCCAACAGCGCCACCTTGACGGTCGGCGGCCCCGGGATTTTCGCCTACCGCTACCGGATCAACGACGGTCCGTGGAGCTCCGATACCCCCATCGGAAACGGATTCGTCCCCGGCGTCTCCACCGTGCGCACCGCGCAGATTCAATTCACGGGCCTCGCGAACGGAACCTACACGGTCTCGGTCGAAGGACAGAGCTTCGCAGGAGTGTGGCAATCCTCACCCACCGTCTCGCAAACCTGGACCATCGATTCCAGCCTCTCGCGACTCGTCATCAATGAAGTCCTCGCCAACAACGGCGGGGCGGTCAATCACGAGGGCACCTTTCCCGACCTCATTGAGATCTGCAACTTCGGCTCCGACCTCGCCAACCTGGGCGGGATGAGCATCTCGGACAACTCGAACAACCCGACCAAGTATGTTTTCGACTCCAACGTCTCCATCCCGGCCGGCGGATGCCTCGTGCTCTACGCTGAAAATCCCGGAGCCGCTTCGGGAATCCATCTCGACTTCTCGCTGAGCTCCACCGGGGAGGGCGTTTATCTCTTTGACTCCCTCGGCAAGGGCGGCGCGCTCCTCGACTCCGTTGTATTTGGTCCTCAAGCGCCGGGTCTCTCGATCGGCCGCCTCAACGGCAACGACCACTGGACCCTCAATACTCCGACCCCAGGCACCCCCAACATCGCCCAACCCACCGGTGATCCCGCCACCCTCGTCATCAACGAGTGGCTCACCGCAGGTGACGTCCTCTACCGCAACGACTGGTTCGAGCTTCACAATCCCGATCCCCTTCCTGTTTCCCTCACGGGACTCTCCGTCACCGATCAGCCCAATGATCCGACCCAGCACATCTTCCCTCCGCTCAGCTTCATCGGAGGCCATGGCTTTCTCAAACTCATCGCCGACCGGGACACCGACGCCGGACCCGACCACGTCCCCTTCTCCCTCGATGCCGATCAGGATCGCCTCGTTCTCTTCGACGCGAATCAAACCCTCATCGACGAAGTCATCTTCGGCCCCCAAGCCAGCGACGTTTCACAGGGACGCTGGGCCACTTCCAGCACCGGACTGGACTACTTTCTCCTCCCAACCGGCGGGCTGGACAATAGCCAGGATGGCTCCTCAACAATTCCAAGCTTCGACAATGCCTATGATCTTCTGCGCTATCTCCGCATTTCCGAGCTCATGTATGAGCCGAGCGGAGGCACTCCTTATGAGTTCATTGAACTCATAAATACCGGACCAGTCACTCTCGATCTCACTGGCCTCCGCTTCACCGACGGCATCTCCTTCACCTTCCCCTCCATGCTTCTTGCCCCCGGCGAAGAAGTGCTCGTCGTGGGCGACCTTGCCGCCTTCCAATCCCGCTACGGCGCGAGTCTCAACCTTGCCGGAGTCTTCGACGGCAACCTGAACAACTCGGGTGAGGACGTCGTGCTCTCTCTTCCGCTGCCCTTCGACGCCGCCATTCTTCGCTTTGAGTATCGGCCGGCATGGTATCCCTCCACAGCCGGAGCCGGACGCTCGCTCGAACTCCGCGACCCCCTTCCCGCAGCCCGCGACTTCGATCTCGCAACGAGCTGGGGACCAAGCGACGCCATCAATGGCTCCCCTGATGGCGGCATCATTCTCGTCCCCACCGCCTTTCCGGCGTGGCTCTCCTTCTACGCCCTGACCGCCCTCGAAGATGGCGACGACGACGGCCTGATCGCTCTTGTTGAGTTTGCCCTCGGTCTCGATCCTACCCTCGACATCGGCGTGAACGGACCGGTCTCCCTCCCGATCGTCGGCCGCACCCTTGAAGGACGTGCTCTCATCGAATTCGCTCTCCCTGTCAACGGCACCGCAACGGATGGCTACGGCGCCAGCGAGATCGTCTACACCGTGGAAACGTCCAATGACCTTGTCACTTGGAGCCCGCTTCTCACCAAATCCGACTCCACCTCCTTCACCGGCCCAGGCTCCTTGGTCACCGCCGCCCCCTTCAACGGCCGCGTCGCCGTAACCATCACCGATAATCAACCCAACTTCTTGCGCCGCTTCGTGCGACTCAAGATGGAATACGCACCGTAGAGGAATCGGTCCTCCGCCCTGCCGTCGCAGAAAAGTCGCGATTGCTCATCCACGGGTTGATCCGGCGCACTGCTCGTTTTCGGGCGTCCTGAGCTCCTCACTCCGCCCGGCATCACCATCCCTCCGGCGGCTCGATGGGCTCCTCGCCCAAGGCTACAGCTTTGCGATCGTGAGCGAACCCATCCCGGGCATATCAGAGCGGTTCTGATGAGCCCCAACCACCGGACCTACCGGTTTCGATTGTTTTTCCGGTTCAACTGCCGCGCGCGCTCAGCCTGCTTCTTGTTGAACTCCTTTCGCTTCTTTTCCAGATTATTGTCCGCCTTCGCGCTGATGCGGGTCGCCTTATAGAGGGTATCGGACTTTCCCTTCCCGTATCGCAGCACGCTCCCAGTCACCGAGACTTGCATGCCGGACGAGAGATTCCCCACCTTGGCGGACTCCCCATTCACGGTGATCTTGGTCAGATCATTCACCTGGTAGGTCTTCTTACCAATGGTCACCTTGTCACCATTGATTCTCTTGATGGTTGGAAGTTCGGAAGCCGCACCTTTCCGCGTTAACGGAACGACTTTCTTGTTGTTCTTCTTGTTCTTCTTGTCCGCAAAGGAAGCCCCGGGACAGAAGACCACCGCCACCAGCAAGCAGGAGAGGATTCGGGACAGGTTACTCATCATCAATCGCTAGACCTCTAACTTGGCAAGCCAGCCCTTTCAATCCGAAACTACTTCAGGATCACGACCACACGCAGAAATTCCCGTTCCTGCACCCCGAACACTGATGCCGAGCGATAAAGTCACAGTCGACAAGGACTTGTCCGCGGGTTCAAAATCGGAGAAACCAAAGGCCTCCTACCCAAGGGCGCTCAGCGCATCCAGATCGGAGTCCTCACTCGCATCGCCGGTGAAGCTGCTCGCGTCCGATCCACCCGATTAACACCTCTGGGTCATGGCTTGTGCGCTACAATCGCGCTGCGATCCCCTGCTGTTTCGAAGTCGTCAACCTCCACAAAGCCTGCCTGCACCATCAGGGCGCGGATCTCAGCAACCCCGTAGCAGCGCCCTTGGGTAATGGTCACCAGAATTGTCGAGTATTCCGCCACCGGAAGAGGACCGGATTTATCTTCGTTCAGGAATGCCTCGTGGGCCACCAAGAGGCCGCCCGACGGCAGCGAGTCGAAGGACTTCTGCAGGATTCCCGCAACCTCCGGGAAGTCCCAGTCATGCAACACATTCGACAAGAGGTGGACGTCGTGGTCTCCCGGATAGGCATCACGAAAAAAATCTCCTTCCATCACGGCGGCCCGGTCCTCGAATCCACGATCACCGATCAGGCGCCCGGCGATCGCATCGACAGGCTCCTTCTCAAACACCGTAGCGCGCAATCCCTCGTTGATCGCCAAGAGACAGCAGGAATAGATGCCCGAGCCTCCACCAAGGTCGAGAACGTTCCTTCGCCCCGAGAGGTCAAGCAGAGCCGCCAGCTTCTGCCCGAGATAAAGCCCCCGACAGTCCATCGCCGCCGTGAACATTTCCGCAAAGCCGGAGTTCTCCATCGCATCGTGCCAATCGGCATCCGCCTTCTCGCTCTCCCAATTCGCGGGTTTGCCACTTCGCAGCACTCCGAGAACTTCCTTCACGACCGGACGATCCTCCAGCGACGCATAATAGGCCTGTAGCGACCAGGGGGAACCATCCACCAGGTGTTCCGTGGCCAATTCCGTGACTCGGTAGCGCTCCCCATCGCGCTCCAACAATCCGCGGGCGCGACAGAGCGTGAGCATCACATCGGCCGGTCGTTCCTGAATCGCCAAGTCGGTGCAAATCTCTTCCAGCGTGGCCGGATGATCCGCCAGGCGCGTGAAGAGATCGAGGTGCACAATCGCACAAGCGAGAAAGTCCGCGGCATAGATTCCATCCCGGCAGCGCAGAAGGGTGGTGGGGTCAGTCGCTGGAAGAACAGTGAGGTCGGGAATGCTCATGCGTAATTCGTGCTCCCCTCGTGATCGTTGTCCAGCCCCTGGGTGAACGCCCCGCGGTCTTGGGGATGATTTTCCACCAATTCGAACCCCACTCCTCCTCCGACATAATCAATCCATATTCCCTGACTTTTTTCGTCGTGTCCTAGTCTCGCCACCGCGCTAGAAGCGCAGCATGCACTTCACCCGCTCGCGCACTTGCGCACTCGTAGCCTGCGCCTTGAGTTCACTGAACGTCCAGGGCTCCACCGTCGTCGTGACCTACGCGCTCATCCCCGGTTCGGCCTCCATCAACGAGTTCACCATTCCAAACCCTGAGGGTGGTCCCGATCTCACCATCAGACCTGAAATCACCCTCAACTCCGGATCCTTTGACGCCGTCTTTGAGAACGGCACTCCTCTCGGTCTCGTCGACGAGGGCCCTGCCACGATCCGGAATCTCAACTTCATGGGCACGATCTCCATTTCGATCACCACCACCATCGATCTCGGAATTATTTCTCCCGCAGTGACCGCCACACTCGCGGGCCCTCTCCTCAGCACTCAACTCAGTGACGCGACCGGATCGATCCTCGGTGCGGGCGGCATCTTCACCAATACCACGCCAGGGCTTTTCGACGTCACCGCCGGCCCGCTCGATTGCAGCAGCGATTTTTTCGACGCGCTGTGCCCCATTCTTGAATCCGCGCTCGGGATCTCCTTCCCCATCGAGATTCCCGCGCTCGAGAATGCACCCCTTCCCTTCACCGGAGCATTCATCGGCCTCGACACTCCCGGCGCCTCCACTGCTGGCAACACCCTCGATTTCGCCCTGCCTCTCGGCGATGAAAATTCGTTTGGCATCGAAGTCGACATCCAATGGGAGGAGAGCAGTCGCGTCGTGCTCGTCCCTGAACCATCGAGTCCCATCTTCGGAATGGTCGCCTTTCTCATTCTGGCGCGTCATCGCCAGAAACCCAACCATCACTAATCGCTCCCCGCAGCTGCGGCTTCACTTTTCCGCCGCATCACATGCGGTCCGATGATCGCCCACAACAGGGGCGG
Source organism: Roseibacillus sp. (assembly GCA_028821775.1). Taxonomy (GTDB): domain Bacteria; phylum Verrucomicrobiota; class Verrucomicrobiia; order Verrucomicrobiales; family Akkermansiaceae; genus Roseibacillus_B. Next base: position 73,364 of record JAPKFB010000007.1, on the reverse strand, counting down.
CAGTCCGGCGCTGAACAGCAACCCAAGTCCGGGATGCTCGTGGGCCCACTTCCCGATCGACGCGAAGGTGAATCCCAAGGGCACGCTCCCACAAGCCATCGCAACCAGAAATCTCCGCCAAGGCATCCGCGCCATTCCTGCAAGACACGCAATGACCTCCGGCATCACCGGGAGCCATCGCGAGAGAGCCACGATCCAACCACCCGCTGATCCCCCGAAAATCGCTTCTCCTTTGGCAAGATCCTCTTTCCCTGCAATCCACTCCGCGGCCCGCCGTCCCAACTTGCGACACAGTGCGTAAGCCACGATTCCTGCCAGCATCGATCCCAGCGCCGCAAAGATTCCTCCCAGCCAAGGACCGTAAACATAGCCCAGGGCCGACATCACGACCGTCCCCGGAATGGGCAGGAACAAGTCTGACACCAGGAGCCCGATCCCCGCCAACCAGGCCCACGACCTTCCAATCTCACTGAACCACTGTTCCGTTTCCTCGGACTCGAAAAACCGACCGAAGGATTCGCCCCAAATCATGAAGGGCACCATCACGATTACTGCCAGGACAAGGAAGAGCCAAAGAAGACGCATAGCAGCAGATCGCCACCACCTTACCCGCGTTCAGGCGGGAAGTCACGGATTGCGCTCGCGACCTTTTTTGGAATAGACTCCAAACATCAAGATGTCGAAACCTAGTCCCGATCCTTTTGAATCCTCCGAGCTTCCAGCCATGGCAAGAAAGGTCATCGAGGAGGCCAAGTTTCCCATGCTCGCCAGCATGGACGATGATCAACCTCGCCTCCGCCCGGTCTCTCCCGTGCGGGTCGATGGCTACACCGTGTATGTCGCCAACATTCGCAGCTATCACAAGACCGGAGAGATCGCCGCAAACCCCAAAGTCGAACTCTGCTACCTCGCACCAAATCACGATCAACTCCGGATCACGGGTGTCGCCCGTGAACTGGGTCAGGAAGACAAGGCCCTCATCGATGAAATTTGGGAAGAAAACCCCCTTCTCCGTCAGTACCTGGGAATGAGCGACAACCCCGAACTCATCATCTACCGCATTGTCCCCCACCGCGTGCGATTCATGCGCGAGTGGGCGCTCAACTACCACGACGTCCCGGTCCCCATTGGCGAGTAAGGGCCCTAATCACTCGACAATCACGAGCGCCAATTCCGCCAACCGCCCCGAATCGGTCGCCCATTCCACCGCCAACCTCTCATAGGAGGTTCTCTCCTCGGTCACGAGTTCCTCCATCCCCAGATTTCTCCGCAGGCTGCCAGCCACCCGGGAGGCAAAGCCCTCTCCCATCAGAGTCACTCCGGGAACTCCCACAACCAAGACATCCGCCATCGTCGTATGCCCGGTGTAGGGAATGCCCATCCGTAGCTTCCTTGAGGCGACCTTGATTGTTTGTTGCCATCAGCAACAGGTCATGGATGAGAGTTCGAAACGAAAACGCAGGCCTCAGACCCAGCCCTGGCTTACCCCACCCAGTTCCGCCAACTTGGCCTCTCGGGTTTGCAGGGCAGCTTCGATTGCAGTGACTTCATCATCACTCAAGACCCAGCCTCCTGCCCCAGCCGTCTCTTCGATCTGGGACGGTTTCCGCACTCCCACAATCGCCGAGGTCACTTCCGACCGACGCAAGACCCAGGCGATCGGAAGCTGCGCCATCGGATGGCCGCTCTCTTCCGCAATCGGTCGAATGGTTTCCACTACTGCAAGGTTGAGTTTCAATTGGGGCGGTTGGAACTTGGGATCCCGGCTCCGGTGATCCTTCTCCGACAACCCCTCCGCGCGCTCTCTGGTAAAGCCTCCCGTGAGCAACCCCTTCATCATCGGACTGTAGCACACGACCCCGATTCCATGCTCGTCGCAGTATGGCAAACGATCGTCCTCAATCTCCCGGTTCAACATGCTGTAGGGCGGTTGCAGGGAGGCAACCGGGTGAATCTCCTGCAGGCGCTCCATCTGTGCCACACTCTGATTCGAAACCCCGATCACCCGCACCTTCCCGGCCTGCACCAGCTCCGCCATGGCGGACCATCCTTCTTCAATGTCCTCCTCAGGATCAGGCCAATGCATCTGGTAAAAATCAATGCAATCCACTCCCAGCCGCCGCAGGCTCGCTTCGCACTCTTCAACCACGCTCTCCTTGGTCAATCGCCCGAAGACCGTGCCATCTTCGCGCATGATCCGCCCGCACTTGGTGGCCACGATCGGACGCTCCGCCTCGGGAATCTCCCTGAGCGCCTTGCCCACCAGTTCCTCGCTCGCCCCCTCGCCATAAATCGCAGCCGTATCGATCCAGTTCACGCCCAACTCGACCCCCTTCAGGATCCCGTTGATGGCCTCTCGCTCATCCTGATCTCCCCACCCAAAAGACCAATCACCCCCCCCGATCGCCCAGGTTCCAATTCCCACCGTCGTGAGTTCAAGCTCACTCTCTCCAAGGCGTCGCATCTGCATGGTTCCGAAGGAAAGGCCCCCAAGGCACCGTGTCAACGCTTAGCCTCGCCACGAATCGCACTTCCCTCGAAGCCAGGAATTACCCAATCTTCTGCCAGTGCCCCACCCCACCAAACCACCCAACGAATTCATCCGACGCAAGGCCGTGGGCAAGAGCATCGTCTACGTGGAGCGCTACTACTTCGAAAGCGACCGCCGCTACTACATCGAAGCCAACGGCCCGGACTACCGGGTGTGAAAGCGCACCAGCGGCAGCGAAGGTCGCGCGATCGAAATCTACCAGCGGTATCGTTTCTGGGGCTGGTGGATCGAGGCCTGTTGCCACCGGAAGCCCATCACCAGGTTCTTCATCTGGATCATGCACAGGACCATTTGAGGGTGAACAAGGGCGGAAGAACACTTGCCATCACGAGGCCCGCCGTCCGATCACGGGTCCCCATTCCCCGATCGCGCCTCGCGTTCAAAGGCCCTCCGCGCGCCAAGACCCGATCCCGCCCTCAGACCACGCCTCGCTCTTCGAGATTTATTTGAGTATTCCCCAGTGGTCTTGCACACTTGGCACCCCATGGGCCTCACTCTCTTCACCCACCCGTCCTATGATCAGCACAAGATGCACGAGGGACATCCCGAGCGACCGGAACGGACCCAGGCTATCCTCGCGCATCTGAAAGAAACCGGGCTCCTCAAGGACTTCAAACAACGCAAGCCGAACGGCGTCACCGAGACCGCGCTCAAGCGCATTCACGAACCCGCTTACCTCGAACGCCTGGTCGAGAGTGCGCCCGAGAGCGGTCTCGCTTTCGTCGATCCCGACACCCATCTCGCTCCTGGATCACTGCAGGCAGCCAGACTCGCCGCCGGAGCTCTGGAAGAAGCAGTCTCCCTCGTCCTCGACGGCGACGTGAAACGAGTCTTCGCCTGTGGTCGCCCTCCCGGACATCACGCGGAACACGATGCCGGCATGGGCTTCTGTTTTTACAACAATGTCGCCCTCGGAGCCTCCGCCGCCCTCGCTCACAAGGACGTCGAGCGCGTGGCCATCCTCGATTTCGACGTGCACCACGGCAATGGCACCGTCGATATTTTCAAGGATACCCCCGGCGTGCTCGTCGCCTCCAGCTTCCAACACCCGCACTACCCCCACCGATACTTCGACCTCGTCCGCGACCATATCGTCAACACTCCGCTCCCGGCCGGCACCGACGGACCCGCCTTTCGCAAGGCCATCGAGCGCGACTGGATTCCCGCCCTCGAGAAATTCAAGCCCCAGCTCATCTTCATCTCCGCGGGCTTCGACGCCCACACCGACGACCCTCTGGGAGACCTCCATCTCGACGCCGATGACTTCGCCTGGATCACCCGGCTCATCGTTGCGATGGCCGAGGATCACTGCAGCGGACGCATCATCTCGACCCTCGAAGGCGGCTACAATCTCGAAGCCCTCGCAACCTCCACCGCCGCCCACCTCAAGGCCCTCACCTCCTGACGAGAATTCGTCACGCCGTCACTTGCGAAATTTTCAAGCGCTCGCGACCCTTCAAGGAGGGCTCATGCGCAATGAGCCCCGGCAAGGTCATTGCCAGGGCCTCGAAGACATTCACCAGTGGTTCGCGATCCTCCAAGAGGGCCCTGACAAACTCCTGCGTGATCGCGCCGTAGGCTCGATCGAACGGCCCGCAGACCAATCAATTGATCATGAAGGCGTTATCCTACTCTGCGCCCTCTCCCTTCGGCTCGATCCGCTTCATATACTTGAAGAGATCGCTATCCGTCGAAAGCACCACGGTGCTCTTTCCGCCGATGAGATCCGGGTAGAGCTCCATCGATCGGGAAAACTCGTAGAACTCCACCGACGCGGCACTCTGGTTGTATGCCGCGGCATAGATCTCAGTGGCCGTAGCATCAGCTGCACCCATGATCATTTGCACATTCTTGTAGGCTTCCGATTCGATCTTGTTGAGTTCCTCCTCCACCTCTCCCTCGATAATGGCAGCCTCCCCAGCACCCTCGGATCGAAAGCGCTCCGCGATCTGCTTCCGCTCGGAGGTCATGCGCTCGTAGATCTGACCTACCACACTCTGGTTGTAGTTCACCCGCTTGAATCGAACATCCAGGAGCTCGATTCCAAACTCCTCCAATTTGGCGCGGCTCTTCTCGAAGATCTCTTTTTCCAGTTCCGAGCGCCCGCGCGAAATCGTGGGCAGGACTCCAATCGCCCCGCTGATGTCAGCCTCGACGAGTTCCTCCGACTGCACGGGGACGCGATCCTTCGTGGTCCGAATCACTTCGATCAATTCATGCTTCGCGATCGTGTTACGCGTCTCTGATCCAAGAATGTCATCCAGTCGTGAGAGGGCGCTTCGTTCATCCCGCAGACGCTGAAAATACTTGAGCGGATCAGTGATCTGCCACCGTCCATAGGTGTCGACGATGATGTAGGTCTTGTCCTTGGTGGGCATTTCATTGGCGCGGCCATCCCATTCCAGAATGCGCTTTTCGATGACGTTCACCTTCTGAACAAACGGTATTTTGAATTGCAGACCTGCGGACGTCACAGGAGGTCCCTTGGGTTCCCCAAACTGCGTGATGATCACTTGCTCTCGTTCATTCACAGTATAGGTCGCACTGCTGAGAACAATGATCCCAATGAGAACTGCTACCGCTGCGATGGCTCCGATAATTGCGTTCTTGTTCATCGTTGGATTCCTCCCTGATTCAATTGGAGGAGCGGAAGAATTTGCTTCGTATCCTCGTCGATAATGATTTTGCGCTCCAGCAAGGGCATCACTTTTTGCATCGTCTCGAGATAGATGCGACGCCGCGTCACCTCCGGAGCCTTCTGATAAACCGTAAAGAGGGCCTCGAATCGAGCCGCGTCCCCCTCCGCTTCATTGACTCGTTTAGCAGCATAGCCATTCGCCTGGCTGATCACCTGGATGGCCTCTCCCTTCGCCTTGGGGATCTTCTTATTCTTCTCCCCAAGGGCGACGTTGATCGCAGTGGCTCGTTCTTGCTCGGCTCGGTTCACCTCGTTGAAGGACAGCTCCACCGGCTGCGGGGGCTTCACGTTCTTGAGCTGAACCTGGTCGATGCTGATCCCCATCTCGTATTTGTTCACCAGCTTCTGTAGTTTGAGGAGACTCTCCGCTTCGATCTCCTGGCGTCCCACCGTGATGACCTCGTCCACCGTACGATCCCCCACGACTTCCCGCATCACGGACTCGGATGCGTCTCGTAGGGTCTCGTCCGCATTGCGCACGTTGAAGAGGTACTCTTTCGGCTTATCAATCCGATATTGCACCACCCATTCGACCCGCGCCGCATTCAAGTCGCCGGTCACCATCTGCTTTTCCTGCTCCTGTTCCCGCGGGATAGCGTATTGATTCCGATTGGTGTTTCCCTCCGTCGAAAATCCGAACTCTTGCTTCATTTGGCGCCGGACTTCCACCTTTTCCACCCTCTCAATGAGGAAAGGGAGCTTGAAATGAAGTCCTGGAGCCTCCGTTTTGATGTACTTACCAAATCGCAGGACAATCCCCTCCTCATCCGCCTGCACGGTGTAGAACGAAGTCAACGCTCCGACCGCCAGGAAGACAATCGCGATCCCAGCCCAGACAAAGCGCGCCTTGATCTTGGGTATCTCCACCTGGACCTTCTTCCCCCCTATATCGAGCTCCAACATGCCCGAGACGATAGCGGCTCAGTCCCCCACCGCGACTGCAAAAAACACCGATTTGTGTAATCACCCCTCGCAAAAACAAAGGGATCCCCGAAATCAGGCCCTAATCCTGTCCTTTCCTCTTCGTCCTCCCCTCCTTCACACAGCGCGCAAACCCCTTCATCACTACCGCCGCCGCATCCGGCCCACAGGAATTTGCCTCTCCGTACTGCGAGTTCTTCCGACCATATGCGAACGGCTGCTTGGAATCCCACTGTCGTTTCGGAAGGAGATAACCCACTTCATCGTTGGCGAGGCCGAAAAGCATCCACTTCCGATTTCCAAGAATCCCCACCATCGTCGGTTCCAGCTCGGCGTCCGGAAAATCAGCTCCCACGTCCGCAGGTTCTTGAAACTTTCCGTAGACCAATTCCGGATAGAGCTCGCCCGGAATTGCTGCCAGCGAGAGCTCCCCCAACTGCACGCAGGCAACCTCTGTCTCAATCGTCATCGTCTGCGCCGCATTCTTCGGCGACATCGCTTCACCCCGCAGGTAGGGATCGTCGGTCAAGACATATCCCGCCCGCCGCAGGACCCGCATCGTTTTCGCCAAGCGGTAAAGCTTGTTGCTGACCGGGAGGTAAAGCTGGTGCGCGGTGACCTTCATCGGCGTCAACTCGATCGGCGTGGCTGCTTCCACCGCCTTGCTCGCGAGACCGGCCACCGCCACCCCATGCTGCTCGGTGTAATCAAAGGTCTTCGGTCCCGCGGGCGGGGCCATGAGACCTCCCACCGCTCCCGTAAAGTATGCCACCGGGCACTTGTACCTTCTCTTCAACTCCCGCACCGTGGCCCAGGGAAAGTCCGCCGTCATCAGTTGGTTCTTGGATCCCATCGCTTCCGGATGTGAGTTCCACTGCACCAACAGGCCCACTTTCTCTCCCCCGGCCTTCCGTGAAAACACGAGCACCCGCATCACCGCGTCAAGAGCCTCCGGCTGACGACTGTCCTTCAGCAGGGTGGCGTCTTCCGCGGTCCCAAAAGAGACCATGACCTCGCCTGTCATCCTTCCCGCCGTCTCCTTCACCAGCTGCTCCGTCTTCTTCACGACCTCCTGCACGTAGTCATCATTCACTCCATACTGAAAGGGCGTCGCCCCCCACATCCCGATCACATCCGGGCCCTCGTGGGTGTGCGTCGACGAAACAAGCACATAAGAAAACTCGGGAAGCTGCTTCCGAATCTCCTGCACGGCAGAATATTGCAGCCCCACCAAATCAACCGACACGAAGGCGAGCTTGTCCTCCCCATCCTTGAGCACTACGCAACGTGCCATCAACGGATCATGCACTCCCGTCGCTTGCCGGCCCGGGCTATAGCCCGCCAACCAGACTTTCTCCTCCTCTCCCAGCTTGGGGGTGATGTCCACCTCTCCGAAGCCCACCTCCAGGGCGACCCCGGACGTGAACCCGGAGACGCTCAAGACGAAAACCATCCTAATCAAGCGACCATTCATCTCCTCATTCCTAGTTCTTCGGGCACCAACCCGCAACAACATGTTCCCATCCGGTCAGGGCTCCTCGCATCACCCCCCCTTCATCTTCCCGCCTCCGGGTTCCACGTCACCCAAACTCAACCGTCTTCCCCTACTGGGGAGCCGACCACTTCAGGTGCCGGTGGAGGAATTCATAGGTCTTCGATCCGTTGATCGTGTGTGGTCCCACAAACCACTCAATTTGCGTCTGGTCTCCGAGACCCAGTTTCGCCGCGTAGAGAAAACGCACCTTGGCATACTCGTAGGCCACGGTCCGGTCTGGCGCCACCCCGTCAAAGTGCCCGCGCTCCACCATGAAGGGCCTCGGACAGATCAAGGCCGCCATCTCGTAGTAGTTGAAGGTGTTGCCCAAATCGAATTCGAAAATCTCGTACTCCCCCTTGTTCGCATAGCTGTGACGCGCGGAGAGCGAATCTGTGGCCGCGTTCTTCCAAATCCACTCATTGAAGTCGGCTGAGCAGATCGAGAGACAGTAGCGATCCACCAGGGGCGGAATGCGCATCGCAGACTTCCCCCCGTAACTCAATCCATAGAATCCGATCCGTTCGGAATCGACAAAGGGCAGATCTGCCAGCCAGTTCGTGATCTGCCGATGCTGCGGCACCATCACCGAGAAAAGAGTACACCCCACCGCGTTGGCCTTGAACTGCAGGATGCGGAAGAGGTCGTGCCCAAGGTATATATTCTGGGGCGAGAAGGTGATGAACCCGCGCTCGGCCAATCTCGTTGCGAAAGCCTTGTAGTAGTGGTGACTCGGTTCGCCCACCGTATCCTGGGGCCGGCCTTCCAAGCCATGCTGACAGACAACCACCGGCCGGCGCTCCTTGCCATCCAGCTTCAGATCCTTGGGCAGGGTCAGGATTCCATAGGCAAAGACATCCTCGTGCACATCGAGCACGACTTCGTAGCTGATCGTCTTAGGCCCTTCCTGAAGGGCGCGGGTCCGCGGACGGGGCTCGGACAATGTCTGCAAACTGGCAAACTCCCCAATCACCTCCTTGCTGAATTTTTCACGCAGCGCCCGGGTGCTCTTTTGAAATTCCTCCACGCTGTTCGTGTTCACCCCCCCAAAGAGCTCATCGCGAACTCGCTCCGAATCAATCAGGGCCCACTGGTTGTGCCGATCGAGGGCCGCAACCTGCTCGCTCTGCCGCTCCTTCACGAGCTCCCGAACTTGATCTCCAGGAAGATCCATTTTCTCAAATTCGGGAGAACTTCCCTCCCCGAGCCTGATTCCCAGCCGATCCAAGAGCACCGCTCCCACTCCGCGGTCCAGGCTCCCATCTCCCAACAACTCAACTGAGCCTGCTCCGTCTTTCGCAACGACTGCAAATTCCTCCAGCTCTTGCTCCGGGGTGTGCACCAACAATCTCCCCGGTTTCCCACGCTTTCCTGCACCCCGATTCAAGCGCTCCGGCAGGCCGTCCACTCCCAGCCGAAATCCGTAACTCGGACACCTTCCTCGTTCGATCAGAAGCAGCCGCGGAGAGAGCAGCCGGGCAATCTCGGCATCCGAGTGCCCATCCAGGAGACCGAAGACCGTGCGATCCGCAGGCTCATCCCACACCAACTCGCGAGGTCCGAAGTAGCCGCTCACCACCGCTCCATCGATACGCTCATCAAGGGCCGCCGCGTAGAGCGCCAAGCGTCCCCCTTCCCCCCAGCCAATGATCCCAATCTTCCGGGCCTTGCCCCCTTGACTGTGTTTCAGACAATCCACCGCAGCCAGCACTTTGTGCACTTCGTAGCCCGCCAGCGTGCGCCCCAACTCCCAAGCCGATCGGTGCAACCACTCCCGAGTCGGCATCGCATGCCGCTCGCCGCGATCAATCAAGACCGGAACGATCACCCGGCAGCCAAGCGCCGCCAGTCGCCCCGCGTGGGGAAGCGACTTGAAGTCATCTCCCATCGCCTTGATCCCGCAGGATTGCTCCGGACTGTGGCCCGCTTCGGGAAGGACGATGAGATCCATCAGAGGCTCACCGACTGGCTCTAACAGCAGGCCCGCGGCCTCCACCGCCCCAAAGGCTTTCCACCGGATCCGGTGGACCGAAAACTTGCTCCCCTTCGCATAGGGTCCGCGCTTGGAGGAAACATACAAAAAGGCATTCCCCTTCGGTCGCGAATCTCGCGGGAGTCCCAGCTTGCGGGCCAACTCCTCTCGCGTGCCACCATGGTCTCCTCGCCGCTTCATGGCGGCCGCGATCTCCGCATCGAGAAACTGATCGATTCCCTCCACCATCTTGATCGAAAGGTCCCCCTCCGCTTCCAAGAGCTTCGTTCCAGGCAACGCCTCCTTCTGATTCGAGGGCTTCAAGACAGGCCAGACGGGCTGGCCCTGCCCCTCCACCAAGAGGGGAATCAGCGCCAACAAGGCCGAGAGAAATGGTCTCATTCCCCCACGCTAGAGATTCCGGCCGCGGAGCACCAGCCCCTCTTACCCAGACTCCGTCCCTGGCCAGGGCAACAAATAGGCCGCGAACCGCGTCCGCGACACAACCGGCGTGATTTGAAGCGCTCCCTCCGGCCCCCTCCCTACTGGGGCCACCGTCAGGGAAGTCACCGCGTTGGGCGCCGTGAAGCGCGCCAGTTCGACCGCCACCCGTCCCATCGTATAGCGTGGATTAATCTCGACCACCGGCTTGATGCAGACCGCTCCGGCCTCATCGCGATAGAGAAAGGCATCCACCCCCAGGGGTCCGGCGTAACGATGACTCCGCAGCAGTTCCCTGAGCGCCGGCTCCAACCAGTCATCGAGAAATTCGATCAAGTGCCCACGGCTCGAGGCTCCCTCGAACAAGGCTCGCCGCGTCTCCTCATCGAGAAAGTCGGTGAAGCGATCCGCCACCGTCGCGCTGCGAAACTGTCCCTTCTTGCTGTTTTCCAACACCACGATCCCGCGGCGTCGCAGGCGACCATCGCCCTCCGCGTCATACTGCACCGAGAAATCAACCACTCGATCCAGCCACGGCTCGAGCACAAGGGACTTCTGCTTCCTCAACATTTCCGCGATCCACTCTTCTTCCTCCTGCCCCAGTGGTGTGGAAACAGACCGAATCCGACGGTCGCGTCCAGCGGTGCTGAAGGGTGCCTTGAGCACGCACTCCCCGAAGGCACAGTTCTTGATCCAGGAACGCACGGCCTCCACCGAGAAAACCTCCTCCCCTACCACCTCCAACGGACACAGCATCGATCCTTCGGAACCATCCAAGAGGGAGGAGAGAAACTGCGCATGGACCGCCTTCGAAAACAATCCCGGCGCAGTGGGAGCACAGGCCACTCCCAGCTCCTTGATCACCGGTTCCGCATCGGGCGTCCGGGCCCAGGGTCGGAGCTCATGGAGCTTGCGCGAGGCAATGCCCGCCAGTTCGGATTTTCCAACCAGTTCCGGCAACTCGATGCCTGCATTCAGCATCGCGGTGAGAAACTCGGTCGGCGGCACCTCGGGCACCACCACCACATCTTCGCGGCGCGCAAGATAGGCGGGTAACAAGGCCAGGTCCCGCTCCACCTGCCGGGCGGCCCGCCCCCACTCCTCCCCCGAGGCTACCAGGCTCTCCTCGGCCCCTGGATTGAACCAGAAGACATTGGGGGTGCGTCCCTTCGACTGCACATAGACGCGCAGCTCCCTGATAAACTCTTCATCCAAGCCCGCCTCGCGCCGTCCCTCTTCATTGAATCCGAATCCTCCCTTCGCTCGCGCCGCGGAGAGCGGGACTTTCAGCCGCGACACAAAGGACCGCCAGTCCGTTTCGCCTTCCTCCTTCCACTTGCGAAACCACTGCAGCCCGTAGTGCACATGACCAATCTCGTCGCGATAAATCCGATCCAGAATCGCAGCCGTCTCCCCATCGCCTGAATCCGCAAAGACCTTCGCATAGCCCCGTGAATAATCGAGATTGGCTTGCTCAAAGGTCAGCGACAACCGCGTCACGTAGTCAAGCGGCGAAGGCATCGGCGCCACCGCATTCCAGAAAAAGCCGTTCACCGGCACATCCCCAAAGCTCACGCCGCACTCTGCCATCCGTTTCAGGTAGAGTTTGGTGTGCATCTGCTCTTCCTTCAGGGTCCGCAGGATCCCGGCTCGAAACTCCGCCGGAGCCTCCGGGAATTTCAACAAGACCAGCGCCATCAGTTCCATCGCCAACAATTCGTGGTTGGCAAAGAAGTGCAGCAACTTCCCACGCTGCGCATCGTCTTCGATGCCCGCGGTCCCCGGAAACTCGGCCCGCACGCCATCGCGCTGCAGCATCAACTCCTCCGGCCGCCCGGGAGATTCCGGAGTCACGATCGCGACTCCGCGCTCTTCATCGGTCACCTTCGTCGGCACCGGGGCAAGCTTCTCTTCCAGCGTGGTGCCAAAGAGAATTCGTTCCGCCACCTCGCGCACTGTCATCGCAGGGAACCTGCGAACCATCGCCCCGCATTTCAAGCGCCAAGCCCATTCACTCCACCAGATTCACAACCAGCCTGAGATTTCCGCTCCCATTCTTCGTCATCGCCGTCACCCCCCGCCCTGTTTCCCGAACTCCCTTCAGTTCCCACCCTCCCCTGATGGATTACGATACCGGAACTCTCGTGACATCACTCCGCCCTCTCCTCCTGCCCGCGCACAACAGCCTCCTGCCTACTGAAACTCGACCTCACCCCATCGCACTGGCAGATGCATATTGACCGCTCCCTGCGGACTCCACACCCAGTTATCTTCCGGGTGCTCCTGCTCTTCCGGATTCAAACTCTCCGCCAAGGGAGTTCCGTGCGGAGGAATGCGCACATAGCGTCCTTCCACCACCTCGTGCTTCCACTGCACCCGTGAAAAATTCACCTTCCATACCGCTCCCTGCTCCGGAGGGGTCGCGCGGTTCTTGTTGTATTTCGCCAACTCCGCCCAGGGAAAGGCGATCTCCACGGACCAGCCTTCATCTTCATCACTCGGATCATTCAGAGTCCCCTTGATGTGCACCGCGCTCTTCAGCCCCGGCAAATTACATCCAAGAATCGGAATCCCACCCTCACCATATGGCTTCGGTAGACTCAGCTCCCAAATGGAACCCAGAGTATTGATCTCAAACTCATAGTAATTGAGCCCATCACAATCCGGGTCGATGAATACCTCGAAGTCGTTGTCCTCAAACATGACCGCATTCTTCTCGGTGATCGTTCCCCAAACATGCGGCTCCTCCATCTTCGCTCCGACATAGAAATACTCGTCGTCCCACCCCATCTTCACCCGCGTCCGGAAGCGGGGCTTGAGTTTCGGGTCGCCCGTGATGTCTTCAAAATTCTCGGACCAGGCGAGACTCGCCCAACCAGGATCACTCAGCGAACCGTCAATCACGATTGGCGATCCAACCCGCCGGCAAAGATACTTCCGGGGCACTACCACTTTCTCCGAGATTGACGCCATGGAATCCAATTCTCCCTAGAACTTCAGTTCCAAGATCCCGGTCGCCGCCGACTTCACATCAGGCCGCTGCTGCAGGGAATCCCAGATTGCCTGCACCGTTCGCTCCACCTTTCCCTGGAAGACCTCTTTCCCATTCATGGAGACCACCACTGGTTCATCGAGATTCAGCAGGGCATCGCTCAACCGTAGGTTGATCCCTTTCAGTCCGTCACCACTCACTTCGATCCTCTGGCCCTTCACTTCCGCACTCACGGTCTGACCGCCCGTGGCGCTCCCCTTCGGAACTGACAACCAATAGAACCGCTCGTGAGTCCGGCCACTCTGATGCCACACAATCTTCTTTGGCCAGGGATTGCGGGTACGCGCCGCCATCCACGGCAGCGCTTCGCGATCCTTCCCATTCATCCAGTGCCCAAATTCGGGGTAGACCGTCACCTTGTGTTCGTAACCCTTTACATCCCCCGCGCGCAACTTCGCCAACTTCTCTCCCCACTGCACTGCGACCTTGTTCCGACTGTAAGCCCCATCCTTTCCGCCCACGAAAATCATGAATGGCAGATTGCGCAATCCGAGCGGGTTCGCGTTGTTGGGATGCCCCGCCATCATGGAAGCTGCTGCAAAGCGATCCGCCATCCGCGGCGCCAACTGATAAACCCCATCGCCACCGGCGGAGTAACCCATCAGGTAGACCCGGTCCGGACTCACCCCATGGGCGACCACAAAGTTGGAGATCAACCGGTCGAAGAGATCATCAATGTGTCCCTGGTGCCAGAGGTTCCACGTATCGGTCGGAGCCCTCGGCGCAACTACAATTCCCTCCGCCGGTGCATAGAGTCGGATCTGGTTGTGCCACTGTTGCTCATTCACCCGGGGCGGCGCGCCCCCGCCACCGTGCATCGAAATCCATAGCGAGCGCTCACCCGTCTTGGCTTTCCCAAACCACTTCTCCAAATACTTCATCTCCTTCCCGGCCGCCTTCACGACCTTTGCCTCAACCTCCGCCTTGCGCTCGTCCTTGAGCTCCTTGCTCAGCGTTTCCCAAATCAATTGCGAGGCCCCGATGGCGTCCTCCTCGGAAATCACGCCCGTGGGCACGGACAGATGCCGCTCTTCCGGCAGGAGCGCCAACCATTCCTTCACCGACTTGAGTGGCACGTTTCCCTTCCCCAGTTCCGGCCAGACCAGTTCCACCGTTCCCTCGCCTTCCTTCACTGCTTCAAACTGCGCCCAGCGCACCTTGCCCTCATGCGTCACCCGCAGCTGATACGCTCTCCCTGTTTTCGCCTTCAGCGTGGGCATGTCGTTCAGATCGGTCGTGCCCGCCTTGCTGGTCACGCTTTGCAATACCTTGCCGCTTCCATCCATCAATTCCACCTTCGCAGCCAGACGAGCCCCACCCTGCTTCTCCCAGACCCGCAGATATATAGTGGCGTCCTTCGCCTTGTTGCCACCCTCCTTCGCATAGCGGCTGGTCACGTTCACTCCCGCGACCTCCTTGTTCTCCAGGCTCCACACCATCGGGAAGTGCGTTCCGGTTTTCTTCCATGAAGTCGCCCAGATCGCATGGCGCCAATCATCCGCGATCGCCTTCGACGCATCGCCTACAAACCAGGCCCGATTCAGCCCGCCCTTGTTGTACTCATCCGCACCCGTAAAGTACCACGTGCCACTGTCATAGACTTCCACCCAGGTGTGGTTCCCGCGCTTGTTCGACCACAAGGCTGTTCCGGCCACCCGCGCCGGCACTCCCACCGCCCGACAGGCATCCACCATGATGATGGACAATCCCGTGCAGGTCGCCTTGCCCAACTCGATCGACTCCGCAGGGCTCTGATTCGGCGCCTTGCGCCCGGTATTGTAGTGCACATTGATCAGCTTGAATAGTCCCGCATTGATGGCCTGCGCCGCTTCCGTGCTCGTCTTGCACCCCTTTACCAACTCCGCACACTGTGCGTAAAACTTCTTCCGCCAAGCCTCTCGAGTTTCGTCCAGGGAGGCGTAAGGAACTACATCATTGAGGAACACTGCCTCCGGCAAGGCCTTGGCCCACGCGAACTCCTCCCGCGCCTTCAAGGCCAACTGAAGGTTCTCTAACAGAAACTCGCTCTGCAGGGACTTGAGATCGCTCTCCGGCATCCCCTCCACCAGAAACACCGCCGCCTTTTCGCCAACCTTTCCGTACCCTTCGCGCGCTGATTCCAGGAAGGTCTTGATCTGCCCCGCGTTGTCTCCCGCCACCGCGAGACGCTTTTCAATTTCAGTCTCAGCTCCAGCCCACGAAATCAACCCCAGCCCAAGCAAGATCGCCCCCATCGTTTTCATGGCCCAAACCTTAGCGACTCCTCTCCAAGGCGCAAGGCTAGGCCGCGGGCAATCCCCTCACATCAACGGACCGCCGTCCCCATGGGAAACGCCGACGAGCGGAGAGAACAATAAAGACCACGAAAACGTATCGCAGGAACAGGATTGGAGTGAGCACTCCTACTGGTTCCCGCTCTCCTCCCCACCATTCCGTTACCATCCTGTGGCACCAAGGACACCGTCCTCCGCTATCCCCAATCGAAAGCTCCGCAGGCGCTCCATGATCACGAGGGGGCCACTTCAAACTCGATGCCGAGCAGCATCCCGGAGATCTTCGATACCGGTCCGGCCATCAAGAAGGAAATGCTCAGACTGATCGCGTCGGCGCGGGACTACATCCTGCTTAATTCCTTCCTCCTTGCAGTCGCCCCAGCCACTTCGGATGTCATGAACACCTTGGGGCGCAAACACCGCGCCGGAGTGAAGGTCTATGTCCTGGTGGGCTCTTCGTCCCGTCACGTGCCGGGCGGCAAGGAGGCCTTCCGCTTCTTCGACGAGACACAGGCATTCCAATGGTGGAGTAAAACCCCCTGTGCATCCATAAGCTCACCGTGGCGCCCATCATGATGAAGAAGGAGAGCTTCTGCGTGCGCGCCGAGGCCAAGCACTATCACGGGGCAAATTACTACTTCGCTTGGCTCATGATGCAGATCTTTGGGTAGGACGAAGCAAGTTTGGTTCGGATTACTCCAGACCCCAAATCTCGTGAGATGATCCGCGACGAAGCTGCGCATACCCTAGTGTTCAGTCAGGATTGAGTTGACAGATCAGTGCGCAGTAGAAGGAAATACTGACCCGGCGGCCACAAGGCCGTGGATGGGGCCATCCCCGACGATTCGGGAACGCAGCCAGCACTTCAATATACAATCGTATCACCCGTCACCTCAATCCTGACTGGGCACTAACCCGAAGCAACAATTCGAGCGTGACCCCGCAGACCTCACGACCATCCCAACGAAACTCTCCGGCAACCCTACCCTCTCGATGCCGATCGCTAGCATGAAGGCCAACGATCCTTCCCGCATCCCATCGAATCCTGGCAACTGCCAGCCTCTCTCCCCCATGAAAACGACTCTCCTACTTCTCCTGGCCCTCCTTCTGCCCCTCTTTCCGCTCGCCCTCGCAGCTGAGGAACCCGTGGAGGAACTCGAACTGCTCCGGCAAAGCAAAATCGCAACCGCAACCCCGGAGGTGATTGGCTACCTGCAATTGTTGCTGCCCAGCCCACAACAGCAGATCGAGATCGCAGCACTCATCGAACAGTTGTCCCATCCGGAATTTGCCCGTCGCCAGGCCGCCTTCAAATCGCTTGCCCGCTACGGCGAAGCGACTCGGGAGTTGCTCACCGGCGCGGCGAAATCGGCCGATCCAGAAGTGCGGGGGCGCTCGCGAACTCTCTTGCAGTTGTTGAATTCGGAAGAGCAAAAACGACTGCGGCAGTCGTTGACGCGCGCAGCCCTGAGAGTTCTCAAATCCCGCCGCGATGCGCAGAGCCTGCCCGTGATCCTCGCCACCCTCGAGACGCTGACTGAGACGCCGGCCCGCGACAGCGCTGCCGAAGCGCTCTGGGCGAGCGCCGATCCCTCGCACCTCGAGACCTTGACCGCAGCGTTGGATCACAAGAACCTCCACCTCCGCGCCGCCGCAGTGGTGGCCCTGGAAGTCGCCGGCGGCCCAGAGACTGCCCCACGAATTGCAGCTCTCCTCAAGAGCCGGGACGCGCTGATTCGGCTGGCCGCGGCCCGCGCGTTGATCGATCGCGAGCCCAGGCGGGCTGTGGAGGCGCTCGTCGCCCTGGCCGCCGAAGATGACCAAGCGCTCGCTTGGCAAGCCGATGCCCTCTTGCAATTAAAGACCGGGCACCGGGTGGAACTCGATGCGGACCAGACCCTGGGTGCAGCCTGGAAGAAGTGGTCGGCGAAGGAACTGAGCACCGCAAAGCTCGATCATCGGTTGGGCGCTCAGCGTCTCGATCTCAGTGCAGGCCGCAACACCCTGGAAGAGGACTTCGGGCGCGACGCTGCCTCGGTCGCCCAGGGCTACGGACGATTCCTCTACAACGCGGACAATGGTGGACCAGCAAAGGTCGCCCAGGGGAAATTACGCATCGATGGAAATCACCCTGAAGGAGATCAACGGCTTTACATCACGTCCCAGCGCATGATCGGTCGCGAACGCTGGCCCGATAAGCTGGAAGTCCGCGTGAAGCTCGGAGGCGAGGCCGGAAACAATTTTGGCTGGCACATGGGCGTATCGGTCGGGAATGTGAAGACGCTCTTTCATCCCGGCCTGGCCGGTGGCCACTTTCGGGCCGAGACCACGGACAAGCACTTCTATCTCTTCCGAAACGAAATGATGAAGTTCGAGCCCATCAGCGATGTGATGCACGAGATGATCATCCGCGTGACCAGGACCAAGAAGGGCGCGGATTTCGATGTCACCATCACCGGCGGCAAGGGGGTCAAGGAGGGCAAGCCGCACAAGAAGAAGTTCTCCGTCACTTCCGAGCAACTTGGTGACTACAACCGCATCGGCTTGGAGCGCAGTGGCCGCACGGGGGCAGACGCCCTCTTCGGGTCAATCTCGATTCGCCTCGGCCGGTAAAGAACGTGGTGACCTTTGCGCCAGGGCCTGGGCCAAGCGATCGAAGGAACGGATCTCTCCTACGAGGATCTTGCGATGCGTTTCCTGCACTGGCCGAAGGGCGTCACGGAGGAACCTGATAAGATCGGGAGCCGAAAGTGCTGGCGTCTTCGAGTTGCCAACCCTGGGAGGGGTGGACGATACGGTCACCTGAAGGTGTGGATCGATCAGAAATCCGGGGGACCCCGTCCAGATCGAAGACTACAACAAGCAAGAACACCGGCTAAAGCGTTTCAAGGTCACTGATCTCATGAGGGTGGGAAACACCCTCAAGCGCATGCGAGTCGACAGCTACCATCAGGAAACTGGCAAACACCTCGGGACGACCAATCTGGAATCCGACAAACCCAAGAGGGTCGCGCCAAAGGGATTGCGGTAGACCGATTCCCACCGTCCCCGGCACACATCGTCGCCCTCGGGCTCTCCTTGGGCTCGCGCAGCCCCGGCCGGATTCTCATGCGGAACCCGACTACTTTCCCGCCCGCAAGGCCGCTTGTAAGCTCTCGCCCCGCTGCCTGAGCTTCTCATCCAAGCTACGCAGCTCGCCTGCGATCTCTCGCAAATGCGCGGACCCGACGTCATGGGTTCGCTTGGCCGAATCACGAGTTCGCAGCGCCTCCGCCAACTCCCGCCACGCAATGGGCTCCGCTTCCTCAATCTTTCTCGCTTGGTCCAGCGCGGCTCGATGATCGTTCTGGGCGCCCGTCACCCGGGCGAGATGACGCGCATGAATTCCCTTCACTTGACTGAGGGAACGCTCCGTATTCTTGCGGTTGCGTTCCGCATCCATCAGCGTGCTCTCCGCTCTGCGTCGCGCATCTCCCTCAGCTCCCGCTCGTCCGAATTCCAGCCGCGCTCGATCGACTTCCTGGCTTGCCATTTTCAAGCGCTTCCCCTTCTCATCCAGGTCGCGTTGGGACTGGGAGAGCGTGCGCTGAGCGCTGGTCACCATGCGCTCCTTGGCCTTCAGTTGATTGCGCGTCCGGGAGAGATTCGTCTTGGCACGATGGGCACTCCCCTTTTTCTGACTCCAGCTCTGCTGCCCTCTCTGCCAATCCTTCCGGGCTTGACTCACTTGGGTGGTCAAGTCTCGCTGCATCTTCAGCACCAATGCTCTCTTCCCCGTCAGCTGAATGAGCTGCGGGTCATCTTCCATCGCAACCACCACTTCGGATTTTCCCGCATTCAAGATCTTCCGCCGCTCGTCGATGAGCTCCGCGATCGACTGGGGATCCCCATGCCGAATTGCCACCAGCTGCTCATGCAAGATTTGAAAATGTCGGTAGGGCGATCCATTCAGGTACACCCTGCCCTCCGCGAGCTCGAGCTTCTTACATTGCAAGCGGGAACCATCCGCCGTCCGCACGGAAAAGACCGATCCGCTCCCGACCATTTTCCTGACAAACACAGCCGTGACATCGTTCTGGATCGAGAACGAACGGCGCCCCAACAGGAGCGATTCAATCGTGACCACACCTTTCTCCACTGAATGAAATGTTCCCTCCATGAAATCCCGGCTCCGTAGGAGAACGCCCGGCCGGTCAAACCTGAGATGCTTCAGGTCCAATCCCGTGGGCGGATGGAAAAAGACCGCCGCCGTGTTCTGGGTGGTCAGGAGCAATTCCTCAGATTCCGTTTCAAAGGTCACCTTGGTTCCATCGATCGAACGCACAGGCCGGACCAAAAATGATCCGTTCACGGTCAGCACTCCCGCACCACCAAGGACCCATCGCTTGGGGGCGGCGAGATCAGCGGCTCGAATACTGGCCGTGCGCACCTCGTCCAACGGAATGTCCAACCTGGCACCATCGGCCCCCACCATGCATAGACTCTCCCCCTGATGAAATTCCAGGCGTCCCTCATGGGTAGTCCCTCTGATGGTCGTCACCGTGTCTCCATGCCCCTGCAAGGACGCCCATACGCCCAGCACGGAAATAATCCACCCCTTCACAACGCCACTTCTACCAGATGCCCGAGCGCCGACCAATCCCTAGCTTCAGTTACCTTCCGCAATCAATTTGCGCACCAACGCGATGGCCTTCTGAGCAGGCTGCAAGCCAGGCTCCAGGGTGAGCGCCTGCTCAAGCAGTCCCTGCGCCTCAACCAGTTTCCCGTAGCTTGCAAGCATCGTTCCAAAGTTGAGATAGATCTCCGCACTGGGCTTTGCCATGAGCGCTCGCTGAAAGTGCTCCTCCGCCAATCCAGGCACTCTCCCATTCTTGTATTTCATCGCAATGGCATGGTGTTTGTCGGCAAGCTCGCTTCCAAACGCGGCACGTCGGTCACCAACTGACCGCTGCCGCGCGGCCTTCAGATAAAACAAGGCCTCTTCCGGTAATCGCGTTTCGAACTGGCGCGCCATGAACTCCACTGCATAGACCGGATCAATCGGCTTGGTGAACCAGCGCCCGGCAAAAGGGGGAGCCAATTTGTGCCGCTTCCCAGCATCCGCTCCGTCCAGAGCCTTCAAGTCTGCCATCACCTCTGTGATCGCAATCTGGCCGCGATAAATCGCCACCACATTGCCGACCCGATCAACGAGGAGCGCCAGGGGCACGGCAGGGGGAACGGTCCGATCAAACAAGGCCCGCTGCAGTTCACTGATCCGATCCATGGTCCGACCCTCCACAAATCCCCACTCGAATGGCCACTTCATGGAGTCCATCAGGTGGGAGGCCTTTCCCAGTTGCTCGCCCAGCCGATCAACCGACAAGGCGACCACCTGCAGCCCTGCCTTTCGTAATTCCTCCTTTGCACCCGCAATCGCCGCCAGGTCACGCCCACAGTGAGCACACGATTCCGACCAGATGACCACCAGTTGCGGAGCCCCTCCAACTGCCAGAATCTGCGAGTTGCCAGCGCGATCGCGGAACTCGATGGGAGGCGCTGGAATGCTTGCCGGAAGAATGATGCGAGCTCGCTCATCACTGACTGCAATCTCTTCAGTCTTCGTTGAGGGGGCAATCACTCGAGCTCTCCTCTCCACAACCCTGGCCAATCCGGCACCCTCCTTCAGCAGGAAGGCCCCTCCCGCCTTCGCACCGGTGAACACCTCGCGGGCACCCCCGGGCCACAACACTCGGACCTCGCGAACCACCTCCGCATCTCCCAGTCCAAAGTGCAACCAACGACTGGACTGCGAGAGGAAGAGATCCCCTGCCCGCACCGATTTCACCAACCGCCCCTGCATCCCATCCGCGATCACTTCCACCACCGCTCCGATCGCATCGCGATTGCAACTCGTCCCCTCGAGCTTGATCGCCACGAAATCGTCATCCTCTGCCGAGTGATGCGAGTTCAGCATCAAGCGTAACCGCGGTCCCGTGCGGTCGCGAAACCAGAGATCGAGATCTCCGTCCTGATCCCAGTCCACGATCGCCATCGCCCGTCCATCCCCATGGTGATCCAATCCGCTGCTCGCCGAAGCATCCCCAAATTCTCCGCCACCACAATTGAGCAGGAGCCGATTCCGTTCGCGGCCACTCCACGAATAGCCATCCCTCGCAAGCTGAACGATCGCAGCCCAGGCCGAACGGTAACGCCTGGCGTCGGCCTGTTGCTTTGGCGACACGACCTGCCGCCAGAAGAAACTTCACAAGTCGTCCGGGCGTCGCCCGGTAAGAAAGCCGTTTGCCACCGCGAGGTCTTCCCAGCCGTCGTTGTTGACGTCCACGAATCCGGAGCTCCAGGCCCAGCCCCCGAGGTGCGTGCGCGTAGAATCACTCACCTCGCGAAATCCTCCAACTCCGTTCGCCTCAAAGAGCGAATTGCCACGTGCCATCCGCTGCAAACTCTGCACCACCTTCCCCTCCGCAGCGGTTGAGAAACGCCGCTGATAGCTCACTCGACTCCCGGCCGCCGAGAACATGTTTCCCACATAGAGATCCGCCGCCCCATCGCGATTGTAGTCGCCCCACGCCACCGACATCCCGGACGCCATATCTTCCACCCCCATCTCCGCCGCGATCTGACGAAAGTGCCCCCCCTCATTTCGATAAAGACAGTTTCGCCCAAAGTCGTTGGCAACATAGAGATCAGGATCACCATCGCGATCAAAGTCCTCCCACCCCGCCGCAAAACTCCAGCGCGTGTTGTCCTGATCAAGACCAACTTCTGCCGTGGCATCCGAAAACCGGAAGTGCCCCAGGTTCCTCAGGAGCAGGTTGCGTCCTCCGTTGGTTGCATCATTGAAGGGCAAGGGTGCACTGGCCGCGAATCCTCGCTCCGCCGCGTTGTCATCCGCCCCGTAGACACAGGCATGGATGTCGAGGTCGCCATCGCTGTCGACATCCGCCGCACTCAACGAAAACGGATAACGCGCCCCCGGATGCCCCCCACACAAGCTGAACTTGCCCGTTCCATCGTTCTCCGCAAAGACGATCATCGCGATCGTTGCCACCACCAGGTCCTGATCTCCATCGTTGTCCAGGTCGACCAGGAGAGCGCTCCGCGAATCTTCAAACCAATCAACTCCGGCCTCTCCAGAAACATCCCGCACCTTCCCATCTGCTTGCTGAACATAGAGTCGATTCGGCAGGCTCCCGCCATCACAGACAAACAGGTCCTCGAGGCCATCGCCGTTCACATCGCCCACGGCCAACCCGTGATGACCCGTGAGGGAAAAGTCCCCCAACCGCGTAAGACGGGAGGCCCAGTAATCAATTCCAGTGAGCACTTGGGATTCGAAGTGAGGCGTCGCGCCCAACACCTGTCGAGTCACATCCACGAATCCAGCCTTCGCCTCCACAATCGATTCCTCGTACTGGAGCAATTCCAACTCCAATAATTTTGGTGGAGTCTCATCCTCCCAACTCGCCCGCCAGGTAGCGCTCACCTGCCTGCCTCCCCCGCCTTGAGCGGCGCGACCACCCAACTCGACCAGCGCCCTGCTCGTGACCTCACCGTCCTCCACGTCAATCGCGATCACCTTGATCGACACCTCTGGCTCTCCCTCAAACCCGCTCCGCAGCTTCGTCATTTCCTGCTCCAACCCGTCGCTCCCCTTCAGCACCCCCTTTGCAAACTCCTCCCTCTTCGGACGACGGATTGCATAGCCGCCCCGGATCTCCTCACGCTCCATGTCGCCCGGACGCAATTCGGAACAGACAAATTCCGGCCCCACGACTTCCGATCCTTCTTCACTGAAAACCCGCTTCAGCTCCTTGCTCACGGCCACACTCAGTTCTTCCAGGCGCCAATCAACCCCTGGCTCCAGGGATGCGATCTCACCCGCCACTTCCGGCGGCTCCTGCAGTCCATCTTGCTGAATCACCGTCAACTGCAACCCCTCCCCCGTCACCAATCGATCGTCTGCACGGACTGTCCGGAACTGCAGGGCAACAAGTTCATCGACCACATTCCCAGCGGCCGCAAGCCGCCCACCGCCCGGCACCTCTGCTTCGCGCCAGACTTCTTCCTTCTCTTCGCCACAGCTCCAGGCTCCCAGCGCGAACGCAAGAAGGCCGAGGCGTGACAGGCCTTGAGCAATCACCAAACTAAAGCGCCAGCTCTTCCTCCGTTTCCCCAAATCTCTCCGTGGGCACTCCCATTCGCCTCAATAATCCGAGATGCAACTTGGAGAGGGAGGTGCTGCGGTCCGGCTGGAGATAGCGACCAGTCCTGATCGTGCCGCCTCCTCCTCCAGCCAAGAGGATCGGCAAGTCCTTCTCCTTGTGTTCGTGACCGTCCGCGATGCTTGATCCATAAACGATCATCGAGCGATCCAGCACGCTCACTCCGTCGGCATCCTTGAGCTCCTTGAGTCGACTCAGGAAAAATGCCAGTTGGCTGTGATGCCACTTCGTCACTTCATTGTACTGGTCCTTCTTGCTCCGCACGTCATCCCACTTCGTGTGTCCATCGTCGTCTTCCGTGCGGCCACTGGCATCTTTCCAATGCGAAAGCGCGTGCCAAGTTCCCTTCACTCCGGGGAGGAAGTTGAAGTAGCGATTGCTCTGACCATGATCCAACATGAAGGTCGATACCCGCGTCGCACCGGACCAGAAAGCGAGCGCCATCAGGTCCAGCATCTGCCGCACATACTCTTCGTGGTTGGTCGGAATCCCGGGCTTCGGCCGCCTGAGGGTGTCGGTGAGACCACGATCGGCGGCCGCCCGCTTCGATTGCACTTCGGCAAACTCCAACCGCTTCTCGATCGCCCGCACCGAGTCGAGATACTCGTCGATCTTCCGCCCATCGGCCGCACTGGCCCGACGCTTGAGATCCTTGGACTGCGCAAGCACGAGATCGAGCACGCTCTCATTCACAAATCCCTCCGGAGCCCGACGAAACAGTTTATCAAAGACCGCCCGGGGAATAGTCTCGCGCACGGCGGGTACGTCCCGCGCCGTCCAAGAGAGGCAATTGCGCGGCAAGCTCCCTGCAAAACTCCCCTCCCCCGCGGTGCTCAACTCCAATGAGGGCAGGGGCGAATCCGCCCTGAAGTGCCGCGCCACAATTTGATCAACCGAGGGACCACCGACGTCGTTCTTGCGACCATTGTAGGATCCCCCCGTGAGCCAGGTGGCAGTGCCCGCTCCGTGTCCATTACCGCGCGGGGTCCACAGGTTCTTGGTGACGACGAGGTCCGCCTTGTGCTCTTCCAGCGGCGCCATCCATTCGTTGAGCTCCTCCAGCTTGTCATCCTTCCCCATCTTTCGAGGCTCCCAACATCCGCTGGCGGAGCCATTCGGGAAATAAAGGTAGGCCAAGCGCGTGGCCGACCCCGGCACCCCGCTCACCACCGCGGGCGCGCCCAGACTTTCAAGCGAGGGAAGAACCAGGCAGGCTCCCACTCCCCGCAGAAAGGTGCGACGACTTGTTGGCGGTCTCATTGATTGGCAGGCTTGTTGGATTTGGGCTTCCCCGGGAGACGCTTGGTGGTGAAGGGATAACTGCTCGCGATCTCCCTTACCATCTCGCCCAGCGGGTAGCCAGCCGGTTTCAATTTGGCCGCAATTTCACGGGCTACCGACTCGTCGTAGTATTCCAGCTGTCGACCCAATCCGTAGGCCAGCAACTTGCGAATGACCTGGGTCCCAAACTCATCCAAGCGGGTCTCCTTAAGCGCGATCTTCAATCCCGCCGGTCCGCGGAATTTTGCACCATTGGGAAGGGTGCCGTGATTGTCGACTCCACTCCGCCACTGACCAAACTCCGCATAGTTCTCCAGAGCAAACCCGAGGGGATCGATCTGCGAATGACAACCCGCGCACTTCTTCGATTCGCGATGTCGTTCCAGTTTCTGGCGCAAGGTCCGCACCGCCTTTCGCGACCGCCCCTCCACTTCGATCTCCGGCACGTCGGGCGGAGGGGGCGGGGGCGGCGTTCCGAGCAGCGTCGTCAGGATCCAGGTTCCTCGCACCACCGGACTGGTGCGCTCCGGAAACGAAGTTACCGCCAAGACACTGGCGTGACCAAGAACTCCACCACGCTGATTTGTTTCGAGCCTTACGCGTTGCATCTCGTCGCCCTGAACGCCGGAGATCTTGTAAAATCGTGCAAGCTCGTTGTTGAGATAGGTGTACTCCGCGTCGATCAGTCGAGCGACCGGCGCATTGTCCAGAATAAGAGAGTGGACGAAGTAGGCGGTCTCGTTGCGCATCGCTGCCATGAGTGATTCCGTGCACCACGGATTGTCGATGGGATCCTTTCGAATTCGCGGGCCCACATTGTGGGTTCCCAGCCATTCGCCCGCGAAGATTTCACCAAGCGCCCGACTGCGCGGATCAGCAAGCATGGCACTGATGAACTCGTTGCGCTGCGTGGCCGAGGATAGCTCACCCCTTGCCGCCGCACTCAGCAGTTCGGAATCCGGAGTGGAGGCCCAGAGGAAATAGGAGAGCCGCGTTGCGTAGTCGAAGGGTCCCACCGCCACGTCCACTCCGACTTCCCCTCCTTCTTCGACTCGTAGAAGAAAGTGGGGCGAGATCAGGACCATCTTGAAGACCTCGGCCAAGGCCTCCTGCTCGGATTTGCCCGCCTTCTTCGCCCGTGTAAACCGCTCTCTCACCTCGAACATCTCCTTCTTGCTTGGCGGTCTGCGATAAGCGCGCCGCACAAATCCCTCCAGCGCTTCCTCAGCGGGCATCTTCTTGATGAGGCCCCTCCACGCCTTGGCATCCTCGCGCACCGCATCGATGACCAGTTCAGCGGAGGTCAGGTAGCGATCGAGATGCGCGGTCGCGATAAAGAGGGTGTTCGCACTGTTGGAAAATCCGCTCGTCCCGCTGAAATCCATCGGAAACTGGTCTGCGGGACGCAAATCCAGCCCCACCAGGTCGCGGATGGTTCGGTTGTATTCCTCCCTCGTCAGGCGCCGGGCGGGCAGATAGCCGGGGTTGCGCACCGTGGAGTAATCGAAGTGATCGATTTCCCGGGCGAGCCACGCGCGCACTCGCAAGCGGTCCCGCTCCTTCGGCTGCGCCTTCTTGGACGGCGGCATGTCGCCGTTCTTCACTCGCTCGGCCACGTTTTCCCACAGCAGGCGATTGCGCACGAGCGGCTTCTCAGCGAGGGCCGTTTCCAAATCGAGATCCCCCTTGGCGGTCGCCTTGTCGTGACAATCAAAACAATAGGTCTCCAAAGTTGTCACGATGTGCTGGTCGTAATCGTAGGTCACTCCCTCCAGCTCACTCGTAACCTCCTTCCGTGCCGGCGGCGGAGTGTAGACCTCGCCCTCGGGCTCATCCTCCACCGGCTCTTCATCCTCCTCTTCTTCGCCCGCTTCCATCTCGCGGAGGAACTCGCCCACCAGATCATCAACCGCACGCCCGGGATTTTTCATCCGCCACTCCAGTTCCTCCGCCAGCTCCATCGCCTCCTCCTTTTCGCCTTCCTTCTTCGCCCACGCAATCTCCTGACGCGCGATCCCATTGTGAATCCTGAGTTGCTCTTCCATCAGCGTGCGCAACTGCCCTTCCGCCGCAGCCTCCACGATCTTCTCCTCCTCAAACTTCCAGACCAGGAATTCGAGGGCCGTTTCGTTCGCCATCTGGGCCACCATCAACTTGGCCCACGACACCCCGTCCCCTTTTGCTTCCTCCCACTCGCCCTGCAGTTCCTCCACCCGCTCCTTCACCTCCTCCAGGACCTCGCGATAGTTCTCGCGCTCCGCCTCCTTCGCGATTTCCAACACCCGCGGCGCATGTTCCCTCAGGAAGGCAATCTCGTCGTCCTCAAGGATCTGACCCTGGGCAGGGATCAGGATCACGGCCTGCAGCATCAGCCAGGCAGTCACTATTTGCGGATCTCTCGGGCGCACACCAATCACGACGACAGCCTGACTTCCTTTCTCTCTCAAAACAATGGCAAGTAACGGGTTCATGATTCCAACGCGCGAACCCGCCCACTATTGCCAAAAACCTCCCCCAGGAGAAACCGATCACTCCCTCCTCCCCCGCACCTTCCAATTCGGATCCGGTACATGGGCCTTTTCTAACAGATTGGCCGCGTGCCTGGTGAGATCCGGGCGACGCTTGGCGTGGTCGTGCTTCTCACCCGCGTCATTCGACATGTCGTAGAGCTCGATCTCTCCGGTAAACATCGGCCTCCGAATGGCCTTCCACTTCCCGAAGCGAACCGCCTGCGCTGATCCCTTCTCGTAGAACTCCCAGTAAATCGTGGACTGTCGACTCCATCGCTTCTCGCGGGGCTGCCCACGAAGGGGTCCTGCAAAGCTGTCGCTGTCGAGGCCCTCGGGCGCATTCACTCCAGCAAGTTCGGCGGCGGTGGCCATCACGTCCCCAAAGTACCAGGGTGCATCGTCTTCTCCCCCGGCCTCAATCGTCCCCGGCCACCACGCAATGGTCGGCACCCGGATTCCTCCCTCGGTGAGGTCGCGCTTGATGCCCCGGAGCTCCCCGTTCGAATCAAAGTAGTCCGCCTTGTGACCACCCTCCTGGTGCGGACCATTGTCGGAGGTGAAGATCACGAGGGTTTCCTTTTCGATCTTCAACTCCTTCAGCAAGTCGAGAATGCGACCGGTGTCGCGATCGATGTTCCTGATCATGGCGGCGAAGCCCTTCTCCGGCTCGGGCCAGTCCTTCCCGGCAAACTCGCCCAACTCCGGGACTTCCATTCCCTTCTTGCCGGCCTCGTTGTTGGCGTGGGGAACATTCATCGCGTAGTAGAGAAAGAAGCGCTCTTGCTGGTTCTCACGAAGAAATTTCTCCACCTCATCCGCAAAGAGATCCGGAGCATACTCCACCCTCTTCACCGCCACTCCCCGACCAGCCTGCGGTTTGCCCGGAGTCTGAAACTTCTTCCACTTTGCCCCCACCTCGTTCTTCAATTTCTGCACCTCCCCATTGCGAATGAGAAACTCGGGATAAAAATTGTGCGCGTGCCACATATCGACGTAGCCGAAGAAATGATCAAAGCCCACTTCGTTGGGATTGCTGAGCCTGTCCGGGGTGCCGATTCCCCACTTCCCGATACAGGCCGTCTTGTATCCAGCCTTCTTCAAAACCGAGGCCACGGTCGGCTCTCCCGGTTGCAAGACAATCGGAGCCGTGGAATTTCCCCGCACCACGGTGTGCCCTGAGTGCTTGCCCGACATCAGGACGCTGCGCGAGGGCGCACAGACCGTGCAACCTGCATAGAATTGGGTGAAGCGCATCCCCTCCCTTGCCATCGCGTCGAGCCGTGGAGTCTTGAGAATCTTCTGCCCAAAGCAACCGAGATCCCCATAACCGAGGTCATCGGCGACAATGAGCACGATATTTGGCTTCGGGTGAGCAGCCGCTCCCAGGCTGGAGATCTGAAAAGCAGTCAGTCCCACTGCCACGAGAAAGCCTTTTCCAAGGAATGAATGATTTCGCGCCACAATCACGATAGGCTCCCATACCCAGTTCCGGAACTGATTCATACAGCAAAGACAATCTCTCACTGGTAGATTGCCAAAGCTCGAAAAATACTCAGACTGCGCGGCATGACACGTCGCCTCACCCTTTCTTCCTTCACTCTCGCACTCTCCTTGGCAGCTTCCGTCGGATCACCCGCGAAAGATCTTCCCGCCGTTGCTTACGAACAATTCGCGACCGGATTTGTCTCTCCACTCATCATGATCCCCTACCGCGAAGGCGACCAAGCCTTCCTCGTCGTCGATCAGGCCGGCATGATACATTTCCTCGGCGAAAAGGGCGGCAAGCCGGGCAAGGCCTTTCTGGATCTGCGCAAGGGAATCGTGAAACTCAAGAAGGGCTTCGACGAACGCGGCGCTCTCGGAGTGGCGCTCCACCCGAAGTTCGCCTCCAACAAAAAGGTCTACGTCTTCTACAGCCATCCCCTCGCCAAGGACGGCAAGGAGGGCTACGACCACACCGGACGACTCTCCGAGTTCAAGGTCAAGAAGGACGGGGTGGCTGATAGCCGGAGCGAGCGCGTCATCTTTACCATCGACGAACCGCAGTGGAACCACGATGGCGGCAACTTGGTATTCGGCAAGGACGGCTATCTCTATCTCGGACTGGGTGATGGCGGAGGGGCCAACGACCTCGTCGCCAAACCTCCCGGAGGCCATGAGAAGGGCGGCAACGGACAGTCCACCAAACGCTTTCTCGGCAAGATCCTGCGCATTGATATCGACAACGGAACGCCCTACGCAATCCCTGATGGCAACCCCTTCAAAGGCAAGGAAGGACTCGATGAAATCTACGCCTGGGGGATTCGCAACCCGTGGGGCATCACCGTCGACCACGGCGGCAATGGGGACCTCATCATTGCAGACGTGGGACAGGGGCGCTTCGAAGAGGTCAATGTCATCACCGCCGGCAACTACGGTTGGCCGCGCTACGAAGGCTACGTCTCCTTCGATCAAAAGAGCCCCGGTGCGGCCGCGACCCTGAAGGTCACCCCTGCAGCGGAGGGGTTCAAGGCTCCCGTCCTCGCCTATCCCCACACCAAAGCCTTCGGAACGGCTCCCGGGTACGGCATCAGCATTACGGGCGGTCACGTCTACCGCGGCAAGGCCCTCCCGGGTCTCACCGGAGTCTACATCTTCGCCGACTGGACCATGAGCTGGTCCGGATCACGGCACGGGCTCTACGCCGGCGTGCGCGACACTCCCGAGACCTGGACCATGCAGATCCTCCCCGGAGCCAAGGGTCCGGAAGGGCCCCATCAGAATGTCATTGGCTTCGGTCAGGACCACGAGGGTGAACTCTACGTCCTCACCAACACCGGCAAGGGCCCATCCGGCAAGAATGGCGCGATCTGGAAAATCGTTCCAGGGAAGTAGGCGACGGGGCAGGGGCAACCCAAACTTCACACCCTACCTCTTCTGCGCAAACAGCCAGTCCCAAAGCTCCTTCGACGCCCAACACTTGCTCCACGCGTTGTGACCGACCCCTGGGAGTTCGCTGTACTTTGCTGACCCCCCCGCAGCCTTGATGGCCGCGATCATGTCCGTCGAGCGACTCGGTTTGATCACGTTGTCCTTGTCTCCGTGCCATGCCCAGATGGGAAGTGGCGCGAGAGCTTTACCCATCGACTTGTCCCCGCCTCCGCAGATCGGCACCGCAGCCGCGAAGAATTTCGGCCGCCGTTGAATGGCATCCCAGGTTCCGTAGCCGCCCATCGAAAGCCCCATCGCATAAATGCGCTTGGGATCGATCTGGTTCTTCTTGTCCGCCACGAAGGCATCGACCGCCTCGAACATCAATCTCATCGAATCCGACACCTTCGGCATCTTGTGCTCCAGGGTGGACCAGGAGACATCAACCCACAGCTTGCCTTTGGGAACCTGTCCGGCGATGACATAGGCCCCGCGCTTTGAAAAGACTCCGGCCTTGGCAAACGAATGGACTGCTCCTGCGTCGGCAATCTGCCCGAGGTTGTTGTCCCCCCGCCCGCCTGCCCCGTGGTAAAAGACGATGAGGGGATACTTCTTCCCCGGATCTACCGTGTCGGGCGCGCGGTGCCGATAGTTCAAACTCTCTCCCTTCGAGTTCTTCCACACCTCGGCGGTATACTGTTCCGCCTCCTTCCTCGGTTCGGAGTAGAGAGCCGAGGAAAGAATTGAGAAGAGGATCAGAATTGCGAGTAGTTTGGTCATGTCGCGTGGGAATTTGCATAGGAACTATGCGATCTCCCGCCCCGATTGTCATCATGAAAAGCCCGGCTCTACCCCCACCATCGATCTCCCGAGCGACCTTCTGATTGTCATCACCGGTCGCAGTCCCTATCGTGATCAGCCTCACTATGAATTACGCCGGAACAATTGTCCCCTTACTTGGGATGGCAGCAATGGGACTCGCGCAAACCACTTTCACCCTCGATCAAGTGGTCTACGCCCCGAACCAGGACATCGTCTCCTCGTGGATCGGCGGTCCGGGCAGTGCCACCGACTGGGTCGGAATCTATCCCCGCGGCACTCTTCCCAGTGGCAACCCCGGATCCACTCTCTGGTTCTATGTCAATGGCACCAGGAGCGCCACCAGCGGCATGGCGAATGGCTCGCTCACCTTTGCCTCCCCCGGGCTGTCCGCGGGCGAGTGGAGCGCGCACTTTCTCGCCAACGACGGCTACACTCCCATCACGCCCAAGGTCGATTTCGAGGTCGCGTCCGTGACTACCATCCAGAGCTTCGGTCCGGATCATCAGTTCATCGATGACGGACTGCCCATCACGCTTAGCTGGTCCGTGATCGGCATCAGTCCGCCTGTCACCAGCCTGACTCTCGACGATGGAAGCGCCCCGCTCAACGTCCTGGGACAATCCTCCATCGAAGTATCTCCAGCCTCCAACCGCGAGTATACCCTTGAACTCAACAACGCTCAGACGGCCGTCACGAAGATCTTCAAAGACGCGGGCAACACCGCGGCGTTCTCGTTGCACAAGCTCGCTTTGGCAAGCGGTGAATCGCTCACCGCGACGTGGGCTGGTGCAACTGCCAATCCCGACAGCTGGGTGGGCATATACAGCGCCGGCGACACCCCCGCCATCGCGTCCTCGACCGCCTGGAACTATCTCAACGGATTCCAGATCGCGGGCGGCAACGAGCCCAACGGAGCAATGAACTTCAGCCTCGCTGATGGCTCCTACTACGCCTGTCTCTTCCTCGACAATGGTCACACCCTCGAGCAGGGCCCAATCCGCTTCACGGTGGGAGATAGCAGCCCGCTACCGCGTTTTGTCATCGACCCCATTCGGCGAATCCATGCCCTCACCGGCCTGCCCTACTCGGGAACACTGGGGGCCTACGCCCGGTCCGGGGTGTCGGGTGGCCTGACCTTCTCCAAGAAGGCGGGTCCCGACTGGCTCACGATCGCTTCCGACGGATCCCTCAGCGGCACGCCCGGACCAGGTGATCCCGGGGTCAATCAGTTTACGATCGAAGTTTCGGACGTCACTGCGGCAACCGCCAGCGCTACTCTCAAGATCGAGGTCTTCGCTCCGGGAACGATCCACCTCCCGAGACTCAAAGCCCTCTCCTTCAACGTCTGGGTCGGCACCGGAAATGTCAGCGACGGCTACAACAAGGGACTCGACTCCATCCTGATCTCCGACGCCGATGTCGTAGCAGTATCCGAGAACAATGGCCGCGCCACGCAGTGGGCCAACGACCTCGGCTGGTCCGTCTACCAGTCGGGCAGCGACAACGCCGTGCTCAGCCGCTACCCGGTGGTGCGCACCTTCACAGCCAGCAACTCGGTAGGGGCTCGCCTGCGAATCTCGAATTCCCCGCGACGCGAAGTGAACTTCTGGGCCTGCCACTTCACCGCCTATCCCTACGGACCCTATGATGCCCGTGACGCTTCGGGCGGGGACGCCGCGAAGGTCGCCGCCGCCCTGGCCTCCGAGACCAGTTCAGGCCGAGTCGCCCAGGTGAACAGCTTTCTTTCCGCCGCTTCCTCCCAGCTCGCCGCGGCCGATACCACGCCCGTCCTGCTCCTCGGCGACTTCAATTGCCCTTCCCACCTCGACTGGACTCCCGCCACCGCCGCGGCCGGACTGCACTTCGGACTGGTGGTCGACTGGCCTGTCACCCGCGCCACTGCAGGTGCCGGCATGCTGGACGCCTACCGGGTGAGGCATCCCGATCCTGTCGCGATGCCGGGCAACACCTGGACCCCCATCGACCCGAGCGACGTGCAGGACCGCATTGACTTGGTGCAGTTCAAGGGCGCGCCGCTTTCGGTGGTGAACTGTCAGGTCTTCACCACCATCGTGCAAGGGCGGTGGCCATCTGATCACGCCGGCACCTTGGCCGAGTTTTCCGTCGCCCCGGTCGATTCCGATTCGGACGGCCTCAGCGACGCCTGGGAAATCGCGAAGTTCGGCAACATCTCGAGCCAGGGCGCTTCCGGCAACCCGGATGGGGATCACCTCAACAACTTCGGGGAGCAGGGATTCGGAACCAACCCAAACGCCCCGAATGATCCCGCTCTCCTCGAGGTGCGGTCCGACATGGGAGAATTCCGCATTACTTATCGCCGCCTTCTGGGGGGGACTGCCAATGGGAGCTCCTACACCTCACATGCCATTCGCTACCTCATCGAGCTTTCCAACGACTTGGAGACCTGGGCGCCTGCGAGCGAGCGCGCCGTTCCCATTGGATCACCTCTCGAAACGGAGAATGGGATTGAGGAAGCGGTCTACCGCATCGATCCTCCTGCCGATGGCGCCCCTTCCGACCTCCAATTCGTCCGAATCAAACTGGAGTCTGTTGCTCCCTAACCCAGGAATTATTTTCACCCTCACCCACTTTGAAAGCGCACAGAGTTCTCATCATCGCCGCGATCGGCGCAGCTCTGACCTCGCCCATGGCGTGGGCAGTCCCGAAAGTTCTCCTTGTGGGAATCGATGGCGTGCGGCCCGACGAGATCACGCTGGCGTCTACTCCCCACTATGATGCCCTGGCGGCAGCCGGCGCCTATCGGGACGATGCCTTGACGGTTTCGTTTCCGACCTCAAGCGGTCCCGGATGGTCCGACATCCTTACCGGGGTCAGCAATGCCAAGCATGGAGTGACAGGTAACTCCTTCTCGCCGCCTCTCCATTTCGACGCCTATCCCGATGTTCTGACCCGACTCGAACAGCAACAACCGGCGCTTGAGACTGTAGCGATCACCGACTGGCTTCCCTTCAATACCATGGTCTCAAACCAGATCGACGATCGGATCACCTTGGACGGAGATACCATCGGCTACGGCCCAGGGGATGCACAAGTGACGCAGCAAGCCGTGCAGATCCTGACCAACGGCGATCCGGATGCGATCTTCGTCTACTATGGCAACCCCGATGTTCTCGCTCACAGTTACGGCACCCTGGCGCCCCAAACCATCACGGGAGTTGAAACCGTCGACGGCTACATGGCCGAATTGATCGCGGCGATCCAAACCCGTCCCACCATCTCCAATGAAGAATGGCTGGTGCTGCTGGCGACCGATCACGGACGGACCGATAGCGGTGGTCACGGCGGGTCGTCCGCCAAGGAAATGAACGTCTTCTTTCTGCTCAGCCGACTGGACGGCACGCCGGTCTCGATCGAGTTCCAGCCATCCAATGTTGATTTCGCGCCCACCATTCTCCACCACATGCTCGGAGCAGTCGACGATTCCTGGGACCTGGACGGACGCCCGGTCAATCAGCCCCTCCTCCAGGCCACGGCCCCGGGACCGGCCGATAGCGCCGTCAACGTCCCCCTGGGGACCGTGTTGGGATGGATGCCCGGCGCCAACGCGGTCAGCACCGAGCTCTATTTTGGAACGACTTCCAATCCCGGCGCCGCCGAGTTCCGAGGAAATCAATTCGGCACCGTCTTTGATCCCGGGACGCTCGACCTGAACGTGACCTACTACTGGCGCGTCGACACCGTAACCGCAGTGGAAACGATCGAGGGGGAAGTCTGGAGTTTCACCGTCGACTCCGGAGTGACCGCCGTGGGGCTCTGGAATTTCGACGAGGGGGAGGGGACCACCACCGCAGACGCCTTGGGCGGGGGGCTGGACGGCGTCTTCGTCAACGGGCTGGATGCCACGAATTGGATTGATTCCGGATTTCTTGGCAATGGTCTGAGCCTTTCCAGTGCAGACGGCTGGGTGTCGTTCGGGAACGACATTCGTTTGATGCCCAACTCCGCGCTCACGGTCAGCGCTTGGGTCAAACCGGCCCTCTTCACGGACTACGCCGGCATTGCAGGGATCGCCTTCGACACCACAGCTACCGAATCCGGATACTATCTGCACACCATGTCCAACGGGCGCTTCGGATGGGCCGTGACGACCCAAAACAATGCCATGCTCTATGTGGCCAGCCCCGCCGGGCTCTTCCAGCCTGGCGCCTGGTATCACCTCGCCGGCGTCTACGATGGATCGGCGGTGCGGCTCTATGTCGATGGTGCCGAAGTCGTAAGCGCACCTGCATCAGGACTCATCACCTACAATCCGATTCCATTCAACGGCTTCATGATGGGCACCTTCGCCGACGACAATGAGGACATCCGCTTCAACGGGGAGATCGCCCAGGCCGCCCTCTGGCGTGTCGCCCTCAGCGGGCAGGAAATCAGCGATCTCGTTGCCTCGGTCGGCACCTCACAGTGCCCCTCGAACCTCGCACTCCTCCCCAACGGACCGGCCGGGACCGTGACCCTGAGCTGGGAAGCGGGAGTCAATCCGGCCGCAACACAAATTGAAATTCTGCGCGATGGAGCTCTCATTGCCACCGTCCCGATCGACACCACGAGCTACCTCGATTCCCCGCCCGGGATTGGAGTCCCTGGCTATATCGAATTCAACTACACCATCCGGGTGGCCACCCCCGATCCCGATAACTGCCCCCCGCTCTCGCAGCCCGTGCAGATATACAACGGGACCCTTCGCGACGATCTCGTCCTCTACCTGCCCTTCGATGGTGACTCCAACGATCACTCTGCCAACGACCTCCCCACCGCTTTGTCCGGAGCGCCGGCCCTGACCACCGGACGGATCGGTGAGGCCTACGAGTTCGACGATACCGCCATGCCACCCCAGTACGTGAATGCCCACAACCCGGCCGAGCTCCGGTTCGGAACGTCCGTCGACTTTTCGGTGGCGCTCTGGATGAAATCGACCTCTTCATTCGACGACAACCGCGGAAACGGTGGGACGAATTACGACCCCGCCATCATCTCCAACAAAAACTGGAACTCGGGGACCAATGCCGGTTGGGTCATCGCAGGCAATGCCTCCAATGCCGGTTTCAACGGGGCGGGAAACCTCGAATGGAACATTGGTGACGGTTCAAACCGTGTCGATTTCGATGCCACCAATGTCCCTGTCAATGATGGCTCCTGGCACCACATCGTGGTGACTCATGACCGCGACGGCGACGCCGAATTCTTTCTCAACGGCCGGAAAGTCGGAGCCGCCACCATTTCTCACCTTGGAAACATCGACTCCGGGCTTCCCACCTGCGTGGCCACCGACGGCACCTTGGGAACAATCTGGGAAAACCGGTTCCCCGGCGCGATCGATGACGTCGCGATCTGGCGTCGCCTCCTCACCACCGAGGAAGTGACCTCCCTCTACACCCGGGGATTGGCGGGCGAGAGTGCGATTGGGGATCCCAATCACCCTCTGGTGATCACTGGCATTGACTTGGATGCGGCGAACAATGACGCAACGCTGAGATGGAACTCCTTTCCCGGAGCGACCTACGAGGTGGAAACTTCGGACGATCTGGTCACCTGGGTCGTAGTAGCAAGCGGTTACCCGAGCGGTGGTGAGAGCACGACCTTTACGGACAGCGGCATCGCCGCCGGCACCACGAGACGCTTTTACCGCGTGGGCGAAGAGTGATCACGAAGAGGACGCCCGAGCCTGTCACTCCTCGTAGCCGAACTCGCGTACGAAAGGCGCGAGGACCTCGAGGTGCGGTTCGAAAAACTTCTCGTAGTGGCGCCAGCGTCCTACCGCGCCGGAGTAAACCGGCTTGGTGACGGCCTCGTAGGTCGGGGAGCGCACGTGCTTTTGACGAGCGTGTTCGTAGAACTTGAGCACCTTGTCGTCCCACGATAATCCGAGGAACTCGAGCAGGCGCCGTGCTTTGCCCTCAAGGTCGGCAACATTGTCCTCGTAGCGCGTCTCCGTCCACCGGCAGGTCAACATCGGCCGGATCGCCAGCCAGGATTTCATGACGGTCGCGTACTTCCGGCAGGTCTCCTCCAGGCTGAGATAGCTCACGCTCACGGAGTTCATGGGCAGGGCCTGCATGAAACAGCTCAGGCAGACATCACGTGGATCGCGCAGCGCAAAGACGATGCGAACCTCAGGGAAGACGCGGGCGATGACCGGGATCAGCAGGGTCAGCTCGGGGTTCTTGTCGAGCAGGATTCGTGCGCCGACCGGTTCCCGCAGGAAGGCCTCGCTCAGCTGGAAGTAGCGCTCGCGAGCATCCGCCATTTGCTCGTCCTGCAGGCCATCAAGCATCTCCGGGACCGACAGCTCGGTGGGAGACCGGCGCGCCAGGGTCAGGTAGACATCATCCGACATGATCGGGGTCTCGTCGGAACTGACGAGGTCCTCGTGTGAATCCAGGACCTGCTCGATGAGGGTGGTGCCGGAGCGGGCGTGTCCACAAAGCAGCGCGAATGCCCTTCCCTCCCCCGACGATGCGACCTCCGCAGAATTCCACCGCTGGAAGTGATCAGGGGTGATCGTTTCCATCAGGCGCTGATTGCGAGCCAGGACGTTCTCGGCTTGGGCCCGGGCAAGTTTGGTCGGGGCCCGGCCGCGGTGCCACTGCTTGCCCTCGACCAGAGCCTCCATCGCTCCGTCGTAGTCTCCTTCTTTGTCGAGGATTGCCCCGAGCGCATAGGACGCCTCCCAGTGATGATCGGAGTCCGGCATTGCGAGCAGGTCACGGAGGAACGATTCCGCCCTCGTGGAATCACCACCGCGTCGCGCCAGCTTGGCCTGCACAAGTCGGGCCTCCGGATGGTCGGGCTCGGCCCCAAGGGCACGCTCGATATGAGCGCCTGCCTCGTCAAGCCGGTGCAGGCGCTCGCAGATGGTGGCCAGTTCGACCGACGCTCGGGCCAAGTCACCCCCGGCCTCGAGAGCCTTGCACAGATATTCCTCGGCCAGGTCGAACTGCGAGAAGGCGTGGTAAATTTCGCCCACCCTCCCGAGGCATGCTGGATTCGCGGCGCTAAGCTTGAGAGCCTTTTCCAGACACTGTTCGGCGCGGGGATAGTCGTAGCGCAGACCATAAGCCTTCCCGAGGTCGAGCAAGGGCTCGACCTGGCCCGGGCGCTTGCGCTGATCCTGCTCAAAGAGCTTGAGGGCGGTGTCGTACTCGGCAGCATCCCAGGCCCGCACTGCGCGTTGATTGAGGGCCCGGCTGTTGCGCATGCTCGCCTTCACCGGCGCCACAATGCGCGACATCGCCTGGCGAGCACCCTCCTGCCGACGCTTGACCCGCGCCTTGCGCTTGTCTTTTCCCTTATTTTTCTTCCGAGAAGACGACATCACAGGAGATTAGGGGCAAGCCCCCAAGCACGCCAAGTCTCCCGCGGAGAAATCAACGATCAGGACGTCTTGCGGCGCCGCCGCAAAAGGAGCCCGCCACTCAACGCGAAGAGCATTGAAATCGACGGCTCAGGAGTTGAGGTGACACCGACGTCGTCCCATGCCGCATCCCCCGCTCCCCACATTGCGATTCCGATCGGGTGGCCATCTTCCGCAGCGGTCGCGGTATAGCTGAGGGTCGCCAATCCCCACGTCCCGCCACCCGCGACCCAGTCGCCAGTATCGGTACCGATCGACCAGCCCTCGCTGGTAGTGGAGGTGGCCCCGGTGCCGGTCGGTAGGGTCAGGCTGTCAACCGTGCCATCGCTGATATACCTCGCTCGCACCAATTCCGTTCCTTCGCTGAATGCCCCGGCGGCGACCGTGTCGCTGTCGAAAATGTACATCCACGTCCGGTCCGAATCTCCGCCAGCGTCGCCATCCCCGCTCAAGTGCATTGAAAACGTATAGGTGCGGCCGGCCACAAAGGTGTCGGTGAGAATCTGTGCAGTGTACTGGCTGATCCCATGCAAGGCGACATCGCCGGTGCGGGGCAACGGGCGCTTGGCACCGTAGGCCGTGTTGTAAAACCAATTGCCGTTTTGTGACCAAGCGGCGCTAGTCGCATAACTATAAGTGGCTCCTCCGGCCACCGCAGTTCCGAAGCTCGGATCGCCGACCGTGTGGACGATGGTGGAGGCATGCACCGCGTGGGCAAACGCAACTCCAATGAGCCCTAAAGAGGCGAACTTGAACAGATTCAGTGATTTCAGTCGCATGACAGCTCGCATCCTGTCTGGTCCTCTGAGGGTGCGCAAGGGGAATTTTGCCTGACTGGATTGCTTTTCAACCAGTGCGCTCGATACTAGCTTAACCTTTTGGTTATCAGAACCTTTGGAAAGACCTCAGAGATCCCTTCCTGCCTCAAATGAGGGGAATCAGAGCCGATCCGGACACAGGGTCCTCGGCCGGCTTTAAGGCATCATGCGCGCACGCGACCTGCCTTAGGGAGCGGTTGCGTGGAGCCGGGCGAAAATCTTGCCCTCGGCCGCGTTGGCGGCGGGGATGTTGACCGTAATCTCGTCGGGATTGGCAAGGTCATTGACCGTGACGGTCACGCCATTGGCGTCGGGGCCGGAACTGGCGGCGCCCACCGGGACATCGATCCACGAGCCTCCAAGATCGCTGTTCCACTGCACCAGCAAGGTGGCTTCGCCAAGGGAGTCCTCTGCGCGCGTGAAGGTGAGGGTCAAGCCGTTGGTGGCATCGCCCGCATGGCCAATGAGCGATCCATCATCAGTCTCATCGCTCGGATCGCCACCGAGGATCCACTCGAGGCCATTCTCGAGCGCTCCTCCGTCCGGACTGTCGCCAAAGCCGGCTTCCGCACCGGGACTGCCATCGAGTCCTTGGCGGGTGGTCCAGCTGTCAAACGCAGAGCCCTCGAACACGGTGAGAGTGACAAACTGGCCAACATTCACCCCGTCGGTGGTGTCGTCGTAGTCGATCACGAAGGTATTGGGCCCGACCGTGAGGGTGGCGCCATCCGGCAAAGGATCGAAGAATCCGCCGCCGAAGAAATTAAAGACGCTTCCGTTCCAAGTGCCGGTATACTCGATGATGGCGATCTTGGTTCCCGCCGGCAGGGCGGCCGGGACGCCTGCGATATCTGTGGGCACGAGTTCGTTGAAGGCCTCGAAGCTCAGATCACCGTCAACCACCAGGCGATCAGAGTCTCCAAAGATGCTTTCGAATTCGATCTCGAGGAAGCCATCCAGATCGAGCCCGTCGAGGGTCAAGGTCCCGAGCGCGCCGGCCGCGGTGCCGGGCGCAATGGTGCCCACCGCAAAAACATCACCGCTCACCTCGCCCTCACCCCGCAGGGTGGGAATGCTGAAGAAGGGCGAAATAGCACTGACGTCCAGAACTGCTCCGGCCACGATATTGAGATCGTTCACACTGCCAAAATCGGCGGCTCCAGCCAGAGCGACGGTGCCTTCCGCCACCTCGACCGCGCCCGCGAAAAATGTCGAACCCGTCAGAGTGAGGGTCCCGCTGCCCTGTTTCACAAGGATGCCCTGGCCGAGAATATTCCCCGCAATGGTGGCATTGAATCCCTGCGTATTGATTGGCCGGATGTTGGTGTCAAAGTCGGTGGTGAAATCGATGTCCCGAAGGGCATTCAGCGTAATCCCATCAGCATCGAAGCGGATCGCCCCGTTGAGATTCTCGGTGACGTGCTTGATGTCATTGTCGGGATTCCCAAGAACCGCGTCGCTCATGATGCCAAGAGTTCCGCGCCACATTTCGATGGTTCCCTCGAAGGAATTGGAGGGGTTGGAGGGAATGAGGACGTCCCAGTGAACTCCGCCGTAGTTGGTATCGCAAAAGCGGAACACCGCGCCCGGGGAGCCACCCGAAATCAGACCGCTGAGCTCCACGACAGTGGGGGTGCTCGGCGCACCGCCGGCGTTGCCCTGCACGAAGAAGGCATTCTGGCCGGTGGCAGGCAAGACGAAGTCGTTGGCAACCGTGGAGGTCGATCCGTCCCCGAAGCTGAAGACCATTGTGCCGCCTGCAATGTTGACCGATCCTGCGCCGAGACCAGCGGGATCATCGATGCGGAGCAATCCGCCCGCAATCGTGGAGCCGAGGCTGAAGGTCGAGGCGGAGCCAAGCACCAATTGACCTCCCCCGCCCTTGGTGAGGGAGCCGGGACCGGAGAGAATGCCGGTGTAGGAGCCACTGCCGTTGACGGTGAGGTTGACCGGAGCCGGAGGGCCCGCGGTGTTCTCGAGATGGAGGTTGCCAGCGCCGGAGAGCCCGCCGGTGGTAGTCGCGGTGAGAGCTCCAAAGTCGAGGGTGGCGCCCCCCGCGATGTTAAGCGGGCTCCTCTCAAGAGCGAGTGGATCTCCCAGGGCGAGAATACCGGCATTCAAGGCGGTGGTCCCGCTGAAGGAGTTGGCCGAGTTCAGGTTGAGCGTCCCGGAGCCACCCTTGGTCAATCCGCCTCCCCCCGCGATGCCATTGAGGCCACTCAGGGTAAAGGCGAGGGCACTGTTGTTAACGGTCACCGAACTGGGCGACACATCTCCATTGCTGATCTCGACGATGCCGCTGGCGGCAGTGTCGTCGAAGAGCACAAGGTCGAACTCTTCAAAGTCGTTCTCGGAGGCATCGCCGGTATTGACCCAGTTCTTTGGGCTGCCGAGAACATTGGTGCTCCACTCGCTGCTGGTGGCACCGGTCCAGGTCAGTTCCACCGGGTCGGGCAGGACAAACGAGCCTCCCGCACCCCCCAGAGCCGCCACGTCGATCGGACTGAGCACGCCCTGGTAGAGCGCGATGGTGCTGACATTCATGGGCGGGTTCTCCTCAGCGGTGTTGTCCCCCAGGAAATGCACCACGTTGAGGCCACCCGCCGGGAGAAGACCGTGACGGCCATCGACCGCTTGATCCACGGTGTGGGCGTTGTGCAGCGCTCCATTGAGATAGGTCACGAAGTCCGTACCCGTTTGAGCAAGGTCCACCGTCACCACCAGACGAGTCCAGGCGGTCTGGTCAATCGGACCGGCCGAGTAGCCGATGTCCCCCACCCCAATCGTGTTTCCGGGAGCGATCCAATATTCAGCATCATCGTCGTTCGGGCCGGGGCTGACCGCGTAGACGGCACGCCAGATGTCGCGACTGGCCGGAGGAGAAAAGAGATCGATCACGAAGGAGTACTGGTTGACCTCAGCTCCACCGCCATTGGCCGGGATGTCGTGGTTGGCAGTGAAATAGCTCTCCAGTCCACCCTCGGTTGTGATGGCACCGGTCTGGCTGTTGCCGAGATCGTCCGCCAGGTCCGGGTAGTGAGTATGCAGAGTCCCACCCACGACAAGATCATTGCCAATCGTGGCTTCGCCGAGGTTGGCGGCGTTGTTGAATTCCCACAGTCCCACCAGGGAACGGGCCGTAGGGGGCAATGAATTCACCGAAATAAACTGGATGTCGATCCAGTCCGAAACGGCGCCGTTAGAGTCGCGGGACCGGGCCCGAATCGTTAAATTGCCCCCTCCCGGGTAGGAATAGGCAATGGTCTGGGTCACTCCGGAGGGTCCGGCAGCGGTCCACGCAGAGAACACTCCGTTGCCCCAATCGGCCTGAATCTCGACGTCATCGCCCTCGGGATCCGTGGCAAGAAAATCAAAGTTGTTGCTGACGCCGGCATCCGCCGTGGCGGGTCCAGCGGGTTGGGCAGTGATCACGGGGGGAGCACTCGTGATGAGATCCGAAGTCACCGTCACGTCGTCCCATGCCGCATCCCCCGCTCCCCATATTGCGATCCCGATCGGGTGGCCATCTTCTGCAGCGGTCGCGGTATAGCTGAGGGTCGCCAATCCCCACGTCCCTCCGCCCGTGACCCAGTCGCCAGCCCCATTGACACCGATCGACCAGCCCTCGCTGGTAACGGAAGCAGCTCCGGTTCCGGTCGATTGGGTCAGGCTGTCAACCCCACTGCTGATCCATCTCGCTCGCACCAAATCCAATCCTTCGCTGAATGGCCCGGGGATCGTGGTCCCGTCGTAGAGATATAACCAGGTCCGGTCCGAGTCTCCGGTAGAGTCGCCATCCCCGCTCAAGTAGATTGAAAACGTGTAGGTGCGGCCAGCCACAAAGGTGTCGGTGAGAACCTGTGAAGTGTACTGGCTGATCCCATGCAAGGCGACATTGCCGGTGCGGGGCAATGGGCGCTTCGGACTGGTGTCAGTGGCATAGGCGGTATTGTAAAACCAATTGCCGGTCCCCGATTGAATCCAAGAGGCCGTGCTCGCATAAGAGTATTGGCCTCCTCCGGCCACCGCAGTTCCGAAGCTCGGTTCACCGACGGGGTGGTCGAGCGCAGCGTGGACAGAATGGGCAAAGGCCAGACCGAGGATGCCCATCGAGGCAATTCTCAAAATGCAGGGCGATTTTAGCTTCATTATAGCCGCAACCGTGTCTGTGCTCGTATTGCTCGTCAAGGGGCAATTGCAGCCCTATATGGCATTTTGCCAACCCTGACCATGCAATCAAGATCGCTTGAACTTCTCTCCCCGGAAGCGGCGCACTGGGGCTCTCGTGCCAGGACCCAAATGCCCCTGAACCACGCCAACTCCTGATGTTCTCATGGAGAGGAAAGGAGACCTCCCTCAAACCTCCCCACGACTCAGCCAGCGGAACGAGACGATTCGGAAGCGGCGTCCAAAGTCGACCCGGTTGTCGTCGAGCTCCGGGTTGAGCCCTGAGTGATCGGGGTATACCGGCTCGGGCGTTCGCTGCACCACGGCTTCGCACCAGGCTCGCGCCTGGACCTCGCCATTCGCGTCCAACGACTCGCCATAGCTGCGCACCATAAAGGTGTCGGAGCGCGCCCGAAGGGAAGAACCGATCACCTGCAGGATGTCCGCTTGGGTGAGAAATCCCGGGGCGCCCCAAGCCGTGCTGCGAGGCTTGAGGGTTTGATCAAGCTTGGTGGCATCCGCAATATTCCAGGCGGAAAAGTCCTTGAGTGTGTCTTCATTGTTGATCTGGAAGTCCTCTTCGAATCGCTCGTTCAGAGAGGCCGCATCGATGGCAGCTTGCAGCGGCCCCTTCTCTCCCGCAGGGCCTTCATCCAATCGACGGTTCACAAAATCCGCCAATCCAAGAAAGGGCGCGCGTTCCTTGACCTCGCGCACGATCTCCTCCGCGAGAAGATCCAGTTCCCCGTCCGATAGACTGCGAAATCCCGCCCAGCCTTCCTCATCCGAAGTGAGGCCTTGCAACCACTCCCCACCGGGTGAATTCAGGATACGGGGAAAGGGGGTCCCTTCCCCACTACCGTAGCCGGTGTCCCGGGTGGACCCGAGAACGGCCTTCCATGCCTCCTTGCTCACCGAGTGGACGTTGAACCCACCCTCAAGGGAGAACCGGCTGGCGGCCCGGTGAAAGTCGGTCACCTCGGCCTTCACTCCCTTCCCTCCCGTGAAAATTCCCATTCG
Organism: Roseibacillus sp.; assembly: GCA_028821775.1. Classification (GTDB taxonomy): domain Bacteria; phylum Verrucomicrobiota; class Verrucomicrobiia; order Verrucomicrobiales; family Akkermansiaceae; genus Roseibacillus_B. The sequence goes on along the minus strand of JAPKFB010000007.1, from coordinate 28,776 downwards.
TCCGTTGGGCAATGGGCTCCCCTCTGGATCATCCACGAAGTCCCGCTTCTGGGCCGGCGTCCCAGTGGAGAAAAAGAAATCATCCCACAGGCTGTAGTTGAGCTCATAGCTCAAGTCATACACGAGGTTGTTGCTCTCGCAGGTGTGCTGCAGAAGCCCGCGCGCCCATCTCGCCCAATAGTCCGGGGACCCACCCCAAGGGGCCCAGCCGAGGGTATGTTGATTCCAGCCACCGTGCTGTCGGTCCCTGGCAGAACGGAGAACCGGACTGGTCGAAGTCCGCCCAACCCGCGGGTCGGCCTGCGAGTTGCCCACCGCGTAGCTCGGATGCCAGCCAAACTCCGACATCTTGAGATGTTGGAGGTAACCGATCGATGGAATTCCAATTTCCCGACGCGGCACCTCAAAGGCGATGTAGGTCGAGAGCCCATCCTGAGGGGAGCCGAAGGGATTGCCGACCATGCGGCCACCTCGCGCCATCGGCATGAGGTCGTCCCACGACACCGCTTGATCAAAAAGATCGCGGGTGTAGACACCATAAAAGGCCGGCGTGGAATCGGTGACGTTCTCCCACGGCGTGCGAAAGTGGTAAGCCGCACGAGGATTCCAATTGCCCAAGGCCGCAGTCTGAAAATGCGCTGGCTGGTCACTCAAGGTCCCCGATCCATTCAGGTTCGAAAGGTGCTCCTGGAACCAGCGCAGCCGGAAGCCGTCCCTGGTCCGCACGTCCGGGCGAAAGGTGGGTTCCGCATCGAGGCTCGGCAAAACTTCGATCTCAACCGGATTGGTTTGGCTCCACTGCACGGGCAACTCGTCCAGGCCCCCGTACTGGAGCGAGCAGTTCGCAAACATGATTTGCGGCAAGTTGTCGAATGATCCGTAATTGACCACCCCGGACTCTGAAACCGGCTTGAGGCACATCCGGTAGTCGTCCGCCTGCGTTTGCCCGGGGATCGGCGACTCAAGAAACCGGGCCGGCAGCTGCGGTTTCGGAGTTTCCAGATCAAGATAGTAGCAATTCCCCGGGGTGGGTGCCACGTGGGGCGACAGCGTGTTGCGCTGGAGTGCGCTGGAGTCGTACTTCTGATGCTGGTCTGCCGAGAAGACCAGCGTTTCTCCCGGCTCGAGCTCGACGGCGGGGAGCTTCCAGAAAAAGGTCCCAAGGTGGACTCCCGGTCGACCAAGACGGAGCTGGATGGCCTTCTTTGGACCAGTGGCGTACTCCACTTCCAGCCGCTTCGAACCGTTGACATGCAGCATCATCATGGAGGGCTTGAACTCCAACCTCACATTGTAGGGATTCCACAACGCCACTCGCGGATAAAGACAGAGACGGAGACCATAGAGACTGCGCCCGGACGAACCGAGCGGGCGACTGGGAGCCACGAGGTTGTAATAAAGTGACGAATCCACCACCACCGGAACCACGTTGGGTGAGTCCAGTTCCTTGATGGAAACCGGGTTCCGATTGGTGCGATCATAGGCGCCCCCCAGCGAGCCCCGCACTCCATTGGGCTCAATCTTCGGTTCGATTGCCTCGATCGAGAGGTCGGAGTACGAAATTCTCATCCCTTTCTGCACCCAGTTGCGCAAAAGTCCGAATCGCGGACTGATGTCGCGGTAGCGCAGTTGGGGCCAACGCAAATTCATGGCGGAGGCGGCTTCCACATTGGCGGGCCCGGCGATTCGATCGGAGTCATTCATCCCTCGGGAGGCCACTTGCCCACCCACAAGCAGGTCATCAATGTCTCCCCGGCCCTGGACGTAGGCTGTCAGGTCCCGTTGCAGCCCACTCTCCCGGACGTTCACCAGAACGCTGCGCGATAAGGTGGTCAAGTCATGAAATCGCGCCTTGGCACCCTCTGTATCCACTCCCTTGGCAAGACTAACACTTCGCTCCGAAATCAACTTCAAGGCCTCCGTATCAGTGAGAGAACCGAGACCATCGACACTTTCATCCGCCACATCCTGCGCGTGGAGAAGCCGCTCGATTCCATCCGGACCGCCCGGGCGGCGGGGATCCGCATCGCGGAAGGGATCAACCACCGCGAGGTTCGCCTTCACACCTAGGTCGCCCACCCAGTATGCATAGCCACCCCGCTCCACTCCGTTCCGACTGGTGGCGACTCGCTTCGCACGCACGAAGTTACTGTCCCGTCCACCTTGCGACTCCACCGTTCCCGGTCCCACCACCCAGATGCCTTCCGATTCGGAAAGAGTGGCATCGCGGGCATCTAACAAATTCATCTTCCCGCGCTCGGAAGCCCCTTCATTACCACTCACCAGGTAGCTTCGGACCGATTTCTCCCGGTCCCATCCCCCGGACGCACGCTGATCACGCAGCCCGCCCTGGTCGTCTCGACGACGCCACACCGTTGATCCATCGCTCCACCGCGTGTCCCAGACCGCAGTCCAGTGGGGATGAGCCACTCGATCGATGCCCAGGGTGTCAGAATCTTCATCGAGGACCCCGGCCGCGGCGGAGACCCGTTGATCCGGGCCGAGCTCGATCTGCAATTCACCCAATGCAATCATGAGCGCGAGCCGCGCGTTGGCCCGCGCTTCAAGCTGGGCCTCGCCCCGCCCTCCGGACCGGACCGTCACCGCCGAAAGCGACAAGAGGCCGATCGCGATCAGGGCCAGGAGAACCAAAACGGAAATCGTGACAACCAGCGCAAAGCCCCTTGGGGCCTGCCGAGTCGGTTGGCGTAGTCCTCCATCCATCGTCCCATAAGTGGTAACCGCATGATACATACCACCACTTTGCGATCTTCGAGAAGATAAAAGCCAGATCACCTGTCAATTCTACTACAGGGATGAGATTCACGGCCGGTTCTCTATCAGCCTTGGCGAGACACCAAGCTCCGATACTCGGTGGGAGCTTGGCCCACCGCCCGCCGGAAGAACCTCGAAAACTCCTCGGAAGTTCCGAATCCCATGTGTTGGGAAATCTCTGCAATCGCCCATCGAGTTTCCGCAAGAAAGTTTTTAGCAGTCTCAACGCGGACCCGGTCGACCTCCTTCTTCGGAGATGCACCTACCACCGTTAGGAAGCGCTTGCGGAAACTTTCGCGGGAAACACCTGTCCCTTCCCAGAGTTCTTCGACTCGCACCACCCGGCCCGGTGCCTCGCGTCCAATAAACTCCAGAGCGTTTGCGATCAACTTGTCGGTGGAAACCAGTCGCGACGATGACCGTCGTTCGCGGACACCCCGAGGGGCAAGGATCACTTCCTGCGAGGGCTCAATGGATTCCCCGCCCAACTGCCGATCCAGCAGGGCAGCCGCTTCGTAACCAATCTGGTGAGCCGGATAGCGAACGCTGGACAACGGCGGGAAGGACGTCATGCAGAGTAAGCGGTCATTCGACACTCCAATCACAGCGATATCTCCCGGACAACTGAGCCCGCATTCGGGGAGATATTGCAGGAGGGCTGACGCCAAGATGTCATCCTTGGCCAGGACCGCCACGGGATGTTTCCATTTCGCAATCTGCCTTAGCAGCGCGCCACGAACCCCTTCCGGGCGCTCCGCACTCGACATGCGGCTGGAGTCCACCTCGAGAACATCCACCTCGTGTCCATGCTCGACCAGCACGCTGCGAAATCCATCGAGTCTCTCCGTGGAATAGCGCCGATGCGGATCGTGGAGATACCCGAACGACTTCCATCCTCTCTCGACGAAGAAGCGCGCAACCTGCCGACCCGCTTCCAAATTGTCGAGGAAGACCGAGGGCAAAGGCGTCGAGGCTTTTTCCGTACTGACGTTCACGACCGCCGTGCCCCGCCTGCACCACGAGGCGGCCTCTTCGTCGGTATAGCGAAAGGTGATAATCCCGTCCCCCGTCCAGCCCTTCCCGATGTCCGGGCGGAGAACCTCATTGTCGATGTCCATATCCACCTCGAGACGCCACGTGGAATGACGCTGCATATACTCGAGAATCCCCTCGCAGAGACCGTGGGCGTGTCGCGCCCAGGAAGGGATGCGCACCCCCACGGTGGGAGGAATTTTTGAGGAAGTGTATTTCTTGCTCATGCGGCTTGGGAAATCGGAGTCCATCCCGCGACGGCGCGTATGTATGGCATTTTTACAAGTGCCGCCAAACTAAATAGTCGCTACCGGAATGACTCGTCAACCTCATGGGGGACTGTTAACATCAGCATCTCGATCTTTTCGCAACATGCTATTGTATTTTCCCAAGCGGTTGTAATTCTCCACCCCGTCCGGTCTGGCACATGAGACTTCCCTCCACTCTCCTCATTGCGACTTCGGCCTTTTCCTTCGTGGGATCCGCGGTGGCAGATAACATCCTGCAAAACGGCGACTTCGAGTCGGGTGGCGGATGGTCGGGAGAATTCAACATCTACAATCTCGCCGCCGACCTCTGGTTTACCGGTCCGTCCCCGGTGGGAACGGGGCCAACCTACGGTTGGGGACCGTCACCAAGTTCGCCCCTGACCCAGGATATCGATCTCACCAATCTCTATGCAACCACCGCGTTGGATTCGGGGCAGTTGGGCTACCAGTTCCGTGCCTGGCTGGCCGGCTACTATCTTTCTAGCGGCACCGACTACGGAGTGCTGAGCGTGGCGTGGAAGGATGCCGGAAATGAGTCGCTCGGAACGGTGACCTTCGATCCCGCTGACGGCTCGGCGGGAGGGAACCCCGCGTGGTGGACGGGATCTGCCAATGGAGCAGGCACTTCCGATCCAGGCGTGACTCACAGCCTCACGAATTGGTCGCACTTTTCCCGCTCCGCCAACGTCCCGATCGGCAGCCGCAGTGTCCTTGTGACTTGGCGCGGCGCGAGTTCCGGAACTACGAATGGCAATGATTCCTATCTCGACGGTGCCATTCTCGACATTGGCACCAGCGGCGGGCCATCGAACCTCGACGGCAATCTGGATCCCCTCAACGAAACGGTATCCCTGACCTGGAGCGCCGCCGATCCCGATCTCGACGCTGAGGGCCTGAGGGTGTCGCGCGATGGAACGCCGATCGCCAATCTCCCTCTTGCCGCGACCACCTACCTCGATCGCCCGCCCCTCCCTCCCGAGACCGCTGTCACCATTGATTACACTGTGCAGGCCTACGGGGGATCCGAAGGCGCCACCGCCACCGCCGCTACCACCTCGGTCTTCTGGAACCCGGGCGGCCTGCGCTCCGAACTGGTTGCCTATTACCGCTTCGAGAGAAATTCCAAGGACCTCTCCAGCTCTCCAAACACTCACGACGGGACCAAGTTTGGCAACCCTAGATTCCTCGGCGGTGGAGTCTACGGCCACGGGATCGAGTTTCGCGACCAAGCCTCACCCACGCAGGCCATTCGATTCGGTAACCACGCCGATTTTGACTTTGGTTCCAGCTCCGATTTTACGGTCTCGTTTTGGTTCAAGCGCTTCGGCAAGATGGAAAGCAACAGCGCTCTCGGCGGTGGTCCGACTGATGCCACCCTCCTCACCAACAAGGACTGGAACAGCGGGAGCAATGCCGGCTGGGGCATTTTCTCCACCAGCGACGGCGGCGTGAAGTGGAATTTCTCCGACGGCTCTACCCGCAAGGACTCCACCATCAGTAATGGCTACGGCACCGGCGGGGTGGCGGACGGGCGCTGGCACCACCTCGTCGTCACCCATTCCCGCAGCGACTCAGCCCGGTTTTACATCGACGGCACCTCGACGGGCTCCTCGTCCATTGCGGGACTGGGTTCGATCAACACCGGTCTGCCGCTCACCATCGGCGCGGACGCTCTGCAGAAATACCCGTGGGGGGGGAGTCTTGACGAACTGGCGATCTGGCGCCGCGAACTCAACTCCGAGGAAATTGCACAACTCTTTGACGACTCTAAAGCCGGTCTATCCATCACGGGCACATCGATCGTCGACTCCGACCGCGACGGCCTCGACGACAATTGGGAACTGGCCTTCTTCGGCGACTTGAGCCAGGGCGCTCACGACGATTTCGAGGGAGACGGCCGCGATAACCTCCTCGAGTATTCCTCGGGAGGAAATCCCACCGCGACCGGTGACCTGGCAGACTCGCGCGTCACGATGGAAACGATTGGAGGCGAGGACTACGCCATCGTCCACTATACCCGCCCGCTCTTGAATGGCGGCATCGAGTACCTCGCGCAAGCCGCAGTCGACCTCAGCTCATGGGCAGGCGGCGAGGGCTCCTTCCTTCCGCACAGTGCACCGAGTGAATTACCGAACGGGATGCGCGAACACCACCTCCGCTATCATCTTCCCATTTCACAGGCGGGAGCGCGAATATTCTTCCGCGTGCGAATGGACAGCCGCTACCAGGCCGCGATCTCCTCCGAAATCGAACCCGCCGTCGAGTTTCGCAGCGGACTCGCCATCATCCGCTGGACCACCGACACGGCGGCGGTCACGGTGCTCAGCTACGGAACGGACGGCCAGACCAACTCGCGCTATGAGGACTACCAGCTAACCACCACTCATGAGGTTACCATCGAGGGCGTGGAACCCGGGGACATCCTCGCCTATACCGTGGTGCACATCGTCAACGGATCAGAAACTCGATCAAATACCTTTACCACCACGCGGGCCTGGGACTACAGCCCGCCTGCGACTCCGAGTCACGGCTTGGGAGCGACACCGACCCCGTGGCCTGGTCACGCCAGCGCGATTCTCGCTCTTCCTGATGCGCCCCATCGCGGCTACTGCCTCGACTACGACTGCGGCTCTGGAAAACTGGCTTACGAGTTGGTCACTCAGAGTGATCTGGTGGTTGCCGCCGTTGCAAAAACCCAGGCCGATGCCGATGCCGCGCAAGCATTCCTGCAGGCCCGCGGGGTCTATGGCTCGCGCGTCACGGTCATCCTCGATGCGGGCACCATTCCCTTCAATCCGAGCACCTTCAACCTGATCGTCTCCTCCAAGAATCTCACTGGCGGGAGCACCATGGCGGCGCTACAAAGCCAGCTCAGCTCCTACCTGATTCCCGAGCGAGGTGTGCTTGCCGGGATCACCGGCGGCAACTACACCAAATTCACCAAGCCCGAGCCGGCCGGATACGGAACGTGGACCCACCAGTATGGAAAGCCCGACGGTTCCGCCGCATCTGGCGACACCCTCTCGGGAGCAACCAGCATCAGTGATTTCGGCCTGCAGTGGATCGGCCGACCGGGGCCGGAAATCGTAATCGACCGCATGGTGCGGACCCAGGCTCCTCTCGCCACCAAGGGCCGCTTCTATTGCCAGGGAATGGGCCGCATTCTCTGTCTCGATTCCCACAATGGATCCGTCCTCTGGACCCGCGACGTGACCGATCTCAATCGCCTCAACCTGATCCGCGACTCGGGCAACATGTGCGCGGACGATGAAGGCCTCTGGCTCGCGGTGCGCGGGGAATGCTGGAAGTTGGCCGGCGACCACGGCGAACGCACGGTCTACAAGGTCGAACCCGGTCCGAACTTCGACTTCAATTACCAATGGGGATACGTCGGCCGGAGCGGCAATCAACTCCTTGGCTCCGCCACCAAGTCCGGTGCGGCCTACCAGGATTTCTGGGGACAGGAATACTGGTTCGACGCCACGAGCGGCACGCAAACCTACATGGTTGTCTCCGACAATCTCTTCTCCCTCGACAAGGACACCGGGATCCAACAGTGGCTCTACCAGGACGGCTTGGTGCTGAACGGCACCATCACGGTCGCGGAGGGGAAAATCTTTTTCCTGGAGTGCCGCGACAGCGCGGTGATCGCGGGCAACAATCGCCGTCTCCCGATCGCATCCTGGAAGTCAAATCTCCACCTGGTCTGCCTCGACCAGACCACCGGCCAGGTTCTCTGGGACAAGACCCCTTCCTTCACCGGAGGCGAGCCAACCGTCTGGCTGCAATACGGCAACGGCCGCCTGATCCTGACCGGCAGCCACCAGGGCAACGACACCGTCAACATCTACGCCTTCAATCCCGCCAACGGCGCTCTGGTCTGGAACAAGTCCCACGGCTGGCGGGCGGACCACCATGGCGGGAATCATCAGCACCCGGTCATCATGGATGACGACCTTTACCTCGAACCCCACCGCTACAGCATCACGACAGGGCGGATCACTGGAAACAATATCATGCCGAGCCGCAAAGGATGCTCGACCTTTGTGGGAGCGAGCAGCTCGCTTTTCTACCGCGGAATCGAAAGCAGCGGACAGTATGCCGGCAGCGTGGCGATGTGGACCCCCAGCACGGGCCAGAATACCGCCGTTACTCGGGTGCGTCCAGCCTGCTGGATTTCCTGGACTCCTTCGCAGGGCATGATCCTCGTGCAGGAGAAGAGCGCCGGCTGCTCATGCGGCTCCTGGATGGAAACCTCCTTCGGCCTCGCGCCTCTCACCCCATGACATCCTACCGGTCTGCTCTTCTCGCCCTCGCAGCCCTCATCGGGACCGCGCAGGCGGAGGATTGGCCGACCTGGCGCCACGACAACCACAGGTCGGGAGTGAGCTCCGAACAACTGGACGCCACCACCCTCGCGCAAGTGTGGATCTTCACCGAAAAAACGCCACCCCAACCAGCCTGGCATGGCACCATGCAGCGCGATGCCTGGGCCAACATCGCAAAGCAAAAGGAAGCGCGGGCCTATGACAAGGCCTTCAACTTGATCGCCGCGCAGGGTCAGGTCTTCATCGCCTCTTCCTCCGGAAATGCCTGCGTCGCCCTCAATGCCGCCGATGGAAAAGAGGATTGGAGGCACCTTGTGCAAGGCGCGGTTCGCATCGCCCCGACCTACGACAATGATCGGGTCTACTTCGGTTCCGACGACGGGCAGGCTTACTGCGTGTTGGCGGCCACCGGCAACAGAGTCTGGAGCTTCCGGGGAGCCCCTGACAAGACCCTCATCCCCGCCGATCACAAGTTCATCTCCCGTTATCCGTGCCGAACCGGAGTGCTCGTGCAAGGCGGCAAGGCCTACTGCGGATTCGGACTCCTCCCCTGGCAGGATAACCACCTCGCCTCCCTCAATGCCACCACCGGTGCGTCGAACTACAACAAGACCGTCGCCGCGGCCCAGTGGTACTCGATGGAAGGACCGATGCTCGCTTCCAGTGATCGCCTCTTCGTGCTGCAGGGTCGCGTCTCGCCGATCTCCTTCCAACTCTCCAACGGCAATCTCCTCGGACGCCTTCCCGGTGGCGGAGGAACCTTCGCCGTCCTCACCCCCGACGACAAACTCATCCACGGCCCGGGACACGGAAACAATGACTGGGCCAAGAGCCGGACCTTCCACCTGCAGGAGAGCAACGCGATCACCAAGGCCGACCTCACCCGTCACTCGCGCGCACACCGCGTGCTGGTGAATGGCTCGACTCGCTACTATGTGATTCGCGAAGCGATCCAAGCCACCGGGGGCAGCTCCTGGGTCCAGACCATGCAGGAACCGGAAACCCTCATCCTCGGGGGCTCGACCCTCTACGTCGGAGGAAAGAACGAGATCCGCTGTTACCATGCTTCCAGCGGTGCGCTCCTCCGAACTCTCCCGGTCAATGGCGTGGTACACTGTCTTGCCCTCGCCGACGGCCGCCTCTTCGCCTCCACTCACAGCGGCAAGATCTACGCCTTCCACTAAATTCGCGATCGCGAAGCTTTGACAGCGCGGACGAAGCTCTCATTCTTTCCGCGTCGTGACCAAGCGCCGAATCAAGTCGGACTACGGGCCGAAGCGTTCCAACCCGCCGCTCGCTCTCGATTCTCCCGAACTTCGCAGAATCGGCGCGCAGGGGACCGCAGTCCTGCTCCGAATCGTCTTGCACTTTTGCACAATTGGATAACATTTCCGGTAGCGTCTTGCTGACCGCGGCCTACTATGAGGAACTCTGCTGGCACCAATCCAAGCGCACCACGAATACCATGTCGTACCAGGTCAACCATCCCACCCGATTCGCGGCTCTCTTGCTCACAGCCGGATCGCTGATCGCCCTCACCTGCACCGCCGCCGCGGAAGAACGACTCCTGGAATGGCATGCCCATAAGAGCGCCGTCAAAGCAGGCAAACTCACCGCGGTGAAGGGACCGGCAGGAACCATCGCACACCCCCCTGCCTTCGACGCGGATGGCCACCTCATCTTTGATGGTAAGCAGGAGGTGATCTTCCCGGAAGCGAAGGCACGCATCCTCCCGTTGGAGAACTTCACCGTGCACGCACGGGTGAGGGTCGACCAAACACAGAACTGGGGTTGCCTCATTGGCTACACTCAGGACAACGGGGCCCACGAACGCGGATGGTTGCTCGGATACAATGGCGACCGGTTCTCCTTCAAGTTGTCCACGGGCGGTTCGCTGACTGCGGCGGTGAGCGGGGCGGGATTCACAACCGGCCAGTGGGTCGACCTGATGGGCCTCTACGATGGCAAGGCCGTCCACCTCTTCATCAACGGGCTCCACGCCGGTGCCCGAGCGCTCACGGGCAAGGTGGCCCTTCCCAGGGAAGGAACTCCCTTCGTGCTGGGCGCCTACAAGGACGACGATGAGCACTTCCCGATGACAGGGCGCATCGCCAGCGTCAAGATTTCCAAGGGGCTTCCTTCCGGCCTGGCCCTTCCCAATGTTGCGGAAACCCCAAGGCCCGCGAAGCCCTCTGCGCCCGCCTCGCAACCGAAGCCCGTGCCGAAGGAGGAGCGCATCGATTACGCCGTGCATCCCCGGGTCGCCTTCCTCGACTCCACCACCGCAGTGATCTCGTGGCAGGCCGCCACGGACGCGGAGGCGATCCTTTACTATGGCATCGGCAAAACCTTCGAAAGCAAACTTGCGATTTCCGGTCGGGAGGGAAAATTCTCGGCCACCCTCCCCAACTTGCTACCCGCCACCGAATACAAGTTCCGCATTGCCACCGGCCCGAAAACGAAGCGGAAGTACAGCCCGATTCATTCGCTCGATACCCGCTTTAATCTCTCCCCCGCGCCGGCCGCCCCCCTTCCAGGTTCTCCTCCCGCCCTTGTCGAGTATGCCGAGAAGGCGCTCAGCTTGGCACCCGATCAATCCGGATATGCCCTCGTCCTTGGCTTGCACAACGGCCGGCTCGCATCCCTCCTCGCGGCCCAGTCCCGCTTCCACGTCATTGCTGCCGATTCCGATCCCGCAGTAGTGGCCGAGGTCCGCAAGACCCTCTATAATGCCGGACTGCTGGGACACCGCGTCACGGTGGTCCATCTCCCAGAAAACTCCCCGACTCCCTGGACGAAAAGCTTTGCGGACCTGATCCTTTCCGAGCGCGCCCAACCAGCCGTCTCCCTCAGCGAATGTCGGCGCCTGGTCCGCCCCAACGGCGGCCTCATCCTTCTCCCCGCAACGAGCGCAATGAAGAAGTGGCGCACTGTCAGCACCGGGTGGACGAACGATGGAGAATTCCTCCTTACTCGCCGCGACGACCTCGCAGGCGCGCAGGATTGGACGCACCAGTATGGCACTCCCGGCAACGCCGCTTACACCGGCGAAACCCTGGGAGAGGTGAGTGCCAGTTCCGGGATGGGCTTGCAATGGATCGGCCACCCGGGCGGCGACTTCGGGATCGACCGCCAACCGCGCATGCCGGCGCCTCTCGCCGCCAATGGACGGCTCTATCACCAGGGCATGGACCGCCTGGTTGCCCTCAATGCCTTCAATGGCGCGGTGCTCTGGTCCTACGAGATTCCCGCCCTGCGCCGACTCAACGTTCCCCATGACTGCTCGAACTGGTGTGCGGACGATGATCATGTCTTCGTTGCGATCAAGGACCGCCTTTGGATCTTCGACGGGCGCACCGGAGTCCTCAAAAGTGCGCTACAGCTCCCCACCAGGGAACGCGAACTGCACGAGTGGGGATTTGTCGCCAACGAGGGAGAGATCCTGGTCGGCTCCGCAGTGCGTTCCGACTCCGCCTTCCTTGATTTCTGGGGTGGCGGCGCCTGGTTTGACAAGGTGGGAGGGGCTGGAGCCACCACCCAAATCTGCAGCGAGCGGCTCTTCGGATATCGCAAATCCGATGCCAAGGGCCTGTGGGCCTACGGCCGCGGCGCCATCATCAACAGCACCATCTCTCTTCACAACGGAAAGCTTTACTTCCTCGAGAACCGCAACCCAAAATTGATGGAAGGCGCCAGTGGTCGTGTCTCCGACCGGCGGCTCTGGATTGATCTCACCGCGGTGTGCCTCGACGCCAAAACCGGTCAGGTCCTCTGGGACGAGCCCGGCCCGAAAGCCGAGCAACTTACCGAGAAGATTGGCTTCGTGCAGTCCGCCTATGGGATCGCCACCGATGAGGGGTTCCTGACGGTCTTGTCGGAGGGCAAGGTCGATGCAGGCGGCACCTACCTGAAGACCGGGAAGTTCCTTTGCTCGATGTATGAAGGTTCAGGACAGGTCAAGTGGAAGAGCACCAGTCCGTGGGCGGCCGACCACCATGGCCTCCACATCAGCCATCCCGTCGTCACCGAGGAACGACTTTACCTATCCCCCCACATTCACGATCTCAAATCCGGGAAATCCACCGGCAAGACTTTCGGCCCCCGCCGAGGCTGCTCGACGATTGTGGCCACCAAGTCCTCCCTCATGTTTCGAATTCTCGGGGAAGGCAATTCGCCTCTCGGCTTTTGGAACCAGAAGACCGGCTCTGTATCACGCTTCATGCGCCTCCGGCCCAGTTGCTGGCTCAACACCCTGCCCACCCAGGGCATGCTCCTCGTTCCGGAAGGCGGAGCTGGTTGCTCATGCGGCGGGTGGATGGAGACTTCGGTCGGATTTCTCCCGCGCGCCCACTCAAATCATCGCTAAGGGGAACAGTGTAACCGACGAAATGCTCCCTCTCACAAGCTCCAAAAGAGATCAATAATCCCTCCACTATTTCCATGCTTCGATTCGCATTTACCATCTTCCTTCTCTTTCCTGTCACCGCTTTTGCGGGGGAGTGGCCGACCTATCGCCACGACAACCGGCGCAGTGGCGTGTCGGAGGAGAACCTGAACTTCCCGCTCAAACCACTGTGGACCCATCAGGGCGGCACGCCTCGCCAGGCTTGGAGCGGCCCCGCCAAGTGGGACGCCTTCTCCGGAAACGCCGGCCTGCAATCGATGCGTAACTTCGATCCCTGCTACTATGTCACGATCGACGAGGGTCAGGTCTACTATGGCTCCTCGCACGACAACGCAGTCCACGCCCTCGACGCCAAGTCGGGTTCCGAACGCTGGGTCTTTTTCACAGAGGCCCCGGTGCGACTGCCCCCCACCCTCTTCGACGGTGCGGTCTACGCCGGATCTGACGACGGTCATCTCTACGCTCTCAACTCTAAGAACGGAAAGCTCATCTGGAAAGATCACGGCGCCCCCAGCGAGCGTCGCATTCCCAGCAACGCGAGCCTGATCTCGCTCTGGCCGGTGCGGACGTCTGCCCTCATCGCCAACGACTCGCTCTACTACGCCGCTTCTCTCACGCCCTGGGAATCGAGTTGGCTCGTTTCGGTGGATCCGAAGTCCGGCCAGCGCAAATTCGCGGAAGAGATGAGCGGGGTCACCCTGCAGGGCGCCCTGCTCGCCACTGCAGAGACCCTCATCGCTCCGCAAGGGCGCTCCTCACCACTTCTCTTCGACGCCAAAACCGGAAAGGCGGCGGGAGCGCTCAGCCTGGCCGGCGGTGTCTTCTGTCTCGTCACGGAAGACGAGCAGATTCTCGCCGGACCGATTTCGCAAAAGGCGAAAGACAGCCAACTCCTTCTCACCAATCCGGAAGGCAAGAAGGTCGCCACCTTCAATGACACAACCCGCGCCGTCCTCTCCATGGGGACTGCCTACCTGCACACCCGTGGCAAACTCAAGGCCATCCGCTACGCGGAAAATTCGGCCGAACTCTGGTCGGTCATCACCCCCATCCCCTCGGAGCTCATCGTGTGCGAAAATGCGGTCCTGATCGGCCTCGGGAATTCACTGAGCGCGTACTCGCGAGAGCGCGGCGAGCTGCTTTGGACCGCGGAAGTGGACGGCCGCGTACACGGACTTGCCATCACCAATGGAACTCTCGTGGCCTCCACCAGCCTGGGCGCCATCCACGCATTCGGACCATGAAAACTGTCACCGCACTGACCATCTCGATTCTCCTGGCGAGTGGACTCTTCGCCTGCCAGGTCCCCGTCTTTCGCTTCGCCCTCGAGCGCTGGCCCGCCGACAATTTCCGTCTTCTGGTCACCTCCCATGGACCACTCGATCAGGCGCTCGGGAGCGAACTCGAGAACCTGCAGCAGTCGCTCGAAGCAGAACCACGCCCGATCAACCTCGAACTGGAAGTCATCGATCTCTCTACCCTCACTGAAGCGCAACGAATCTCCATCCCGGGCCTGGAGAACGTGGGCGTGGAGCCTTCCCTGATCCTCATCCCACCGCAGAGTTGGCAGACCGAAGAAACGGCCTGGAGCGGCGCTGCCACGACCGAAAACCTCGCCCTCCTTCTGGACTCGCCGGCCCGGCAGCAATGTGCTGATCATCTCCTGAAGGGCGCGTCCACGGCCTGGATCATCGTCACCTCGGGGGACGCGGAAAAGGACTCTCGGGCCAAGGCCCTCCTCGCTGCTGGTCTAGCCAAGGCTTCCTCCCTGCTCAAAATCCCGAAAGGGGTGATCCGCCGGGAAGACCTGAACAAGGAGTTGGCAACAATCGATCTCGACGATGTCCTGCGCTCCGATATTCCACTCAGCATTTCCTTCGTGAGCCAGACCCTCGACCGCCGTGACCCTGCCGAAGCGGTCTTCCTCTCCTTCCTCGTCGAGCCCGAAGCCCTCCGCACGGGCGAACCGTTGATTGTGCCAATCTTTGGCCGGGGACGCACTGCCGGCCCAGTCTCGGCAGCCGGCCTCACCATCGATCGGATCTTCGGGGCCTGCGAGTATCTGTGCGGCGCGTGCTCCTGCCAGGTCAAACAGGGTAATCCGGGCTACGACCTCCTCTTCAAGACCAGTTGGGACGCGCACCTCAACAGCACCATCATCACCGCCGAGAGCGAGATCGTGCAGCAGGCCCTCGACGTCGTCTCATTCAGCCCGGATCTTCCAGCGTCGGAAAGTGATCAAACCGGCGGTCTTCCGATTCATCCCGTCGCCCTCGGCCTCGCGGTAGTCCTCCTCGCAGGCGGCGCTTTTTTCGTCTTCCGCAAGCCCGCCCCTGCCGGTTAACCGCATGAACTCCTCCGCCCTCAATCGGCCTGCAGAATCTCTAGATGTCGATCACGAGTGGGACAATCCCTACCTTCTTCTCACCCCGGGACCGCTTTCGACTTCCCCCACCGTCCGCACCGCCATGCTCCGCGATTGGTGCACTTGGGACGAGGACTACAACTTCGGCATCGTCACCCCCATCCGGGAGAAACTCGCCGCCCTCGCCGCCCCCAGTGAGCCCGAAGCTTACACCTGCACTCTCATGCAGGGCTCCGGCACCTTTTCGGCGGAGTCCATGATCGGCTCGGCGGTCCCCGCCGACGGCAAGCTCCTGGTCCTCGCCAACGGCGCCTACGGAAACCGACTCGCTCAGATCGCTTCCTCCTTGAAGATCGATCACCTCGTCCATGACAGTGGTGAACTCGCCCCCCCCGACGTGCCACGACTGGATCAGACGCTCCGGGACGACTCCGCGATCACACACGTGATCTGCGTTCACAACGAAACCACCACCGGCATGATGAATCCGCTCGCGGAGATCGCGTCCGTGGTCAAGGGACATCGCAAAACTTTTCTGGTCGACTCCATGAGTGCCTTCGGCGGCGTCCCGCTCGACCTCGCAACTCTGGGGATCGACTTCCTCGTCTCCTCTGCCAACAAATGCATCCAGGGCGTGCCCGGATTCGGTTTCATTCTCTCCACCCGCGAAGCGATCGGGAAGACCGAAGGCAACGCCCGCTCACTCTCCCTCGATCTCTTTGCCCAGTGGAAAATGTTGGAAGAGGGCGGGGGCAAGTGGCGCTTCACGAGCCCGACCCATACCGTGCGCGCCTTTCACCAGGCCTTACTTGAACTGGAGGAAGAAGGCGGGATCGCCGTCCGTCACGCCCGCTACTCCGAAAACCACCGTGTCCTCGTGGAAGGGATGACCACCCTCGGCTTTCGCTGCCTGCTCACGCCCGAACTCCAAAGCCCCATCATCACCGCTTTCCACAACCCGGAGAACCCGGACTTTTCCTTCCTCAGATTCTACCAAGATCTCAAGGAACGCGGCTTCGTGATCTACCCCGGCAAGGTCACTGGCATCAACGCTTTCCGCATCGGAACGATCGGTCACGTATTCCCCGCCGACTTCGACCGTCTCATCTCCGCGATCAAGGCCAGCATGTTCTGGCGGTAACTCCAGTCATGGCAAAGAGGACACCAATGCCTTCCGGCCTCCGGGGAAGACTCCGGCAACCGCGGCCGTTCCGGAGGGGACGCGAGGGCGACTGGGGAAACCAGCTTGTTGGCGCGGCCGGAGGTCTCCTCGATAATCTGCGTCCCGCGGTAACGGCACACGTTGAAGTGTGGCACGGAGAAATCTGTCGTCCCCCCGAATCACGAGCATGGAATCGATAACGACGGGCACCACGAAAAAGTCGCCCGCACCGGCCACCTGGCAGGTATGCCCGACAAAACGCCCTTGGCGGCGCCAGATCGTTTCCAACTCGGCATCGTAAATCTCAGCCTCGCGGTAAAAGCCCCCGGTAATGACCAGCCATCGCGACGGGAAGAAATCCGGGGCTTAAGCTCCTCTCTCAGGCTCATTACGCTCTCTTCTCCTTGTTCTCTTCACTGAGTTCGCGAAAGCAGGTGTCCAAAATGTCGACTGCCCGGATCATCTCCTCGCGGGTGATTGTAAGGGGAGGAGTCAAGGTCAGGATTCTGCCCATCGTCAACTTGAAGCTCAGCCCCTTTTCCATGGCGCGGTACATCACCTGTTCTGCGGCCTCCACTGCTTTGGATCCGTCCGGCCTGGTCAGGATCAGCCCGAGCAGCAGTCCGATGCCCCGCACTTCCGAGATCAGATGCGAGTGATCTTCCTGCAAGCGGTTCAACATCTCGAGACCCTCCCGCCCAAGCTCGTCGACATGCGCTAGCAGTCCTTCCTCCTCGATCACCTTGATCGTCGCCAAGCCTGCTGCACAGGCCACTGGGTTTTTCTCGTGAGTGTAATGGCCGAGCGCTCCCTCGGGCGCGAGCGCGAGGTCTTCCCGGGCAATGACCGCAGCGAGCGGAACCACGCCCCCCCCGAGCCCCTTTCCAATCACCAGGATATCCGGGACGATCTCGTAGTGTTCGCAAACGAACATCTTTCCGGATCGCCCGAGACAAGTGGGAATCTCGTCGAGAATGAGCAGCGCACCATGCTTGTCGCATGCGGCGCGGACAAATTTCCAGTATTCAGGGGGAGGAACATAAGGAGTCCAGCGCACGGTCTCTGCGACCACCGCGCCGATGTCACCGGCCTCCCGCTCCAACACATACTCGAGATATTCCGCGCTGCGCATCGCCCAGCCGTCGGGGTCAGGCGTATCCGGCCACGGGCTCTGCAGAGGATCGGGAGGCGGCACGTGTTCAGTCCCGGGGAGCAGCGGTCCGGCCCCTTTCCGGAACACGGCCTCGCCGCCGATCGAAAGTGCGTCCAGAGAAGAGCCGTGAAAGGACTCCCACATCGAGAGAGTCTTGAACTTTCCCGTGGCGGCACGCGCCAGTTTCAACGCAATGCCAATCGCGCTGGTACCCCCCGGAGCGAACAAGACTTTTCGCAAGTCTCCCGGGGCCAACTCGACCAGCTTCTTGGCGAGGCGAATGGCGGGCAGGTTGGTGTAGCGACGCGGACAGAATGGGAGGGTGTCGAGTTGGTCCTTGATCGCGTCGATCACCACCGGGTGGCCGTAGCCGACCTGGTGCACCGCATTGCCATGAAAATCGAGCAGCCGGTGGCCCGAGAGGGTCTCCAGCTGAGTGCCTGCCACCCCCGCAAGCACATCGAGACAAGGCGTCGATAGTGATTGGTGAATGAAGTGCTCGGCGTCTTCCGCAAGCCACTTGCCGGTCTCCTCGTCGATATTCTCGGCTGCCCACTGCGCCCGGGAGCGCCCCAGGTTGACATCACCTTCCGATCGCAGGGCGTCCAAGTTAGCAGGGTCCTCACTCATTACTCAGTTTGTAAGGCTGCACCCACGCTCTTCATATTCCAAACAAGTTCGCATCTCGATTTACATTGACGTGGATTCGCTGCGCCCGGGCTCCTCGATCACTTCGGCAAGGAGCTCCGCGATGTCAACCACCTCCATGTGCGGCGCCTTGGCCGCCAGTCCATCGCCGACCATCGTCAGGCAGAACGGACAAGAGACCGCAACCGTCTGAGCCCCGGTCTCGATCACTTCGCTTACCCGGCTGCCCCCGACTCGCTCATCCAGCGCGTCGTCGAACCACATCCGGCCCCCGCCGGCTCCACAGCACGCGGTTCCCGAGCGATTGCGCTCCATCTCCACCAGGGCCTCCGGTCCCCTCACCGCCTCGATCAATCTCCGCGGCTCCTCGCTGATCCCGTTCACGCGGGCTAGATAGCACGGATCGTGGTAAGTAATCCGGCCGCGCTTTCCCTCCCGCAGTTCTGCCTCTGAATCCACTTTCAGGCGCCCGTCGAGAACCAACTGGGAGAGGAGCTGGGTATGATGCATCACCTCGTAATCGCCGCCGAATTGCGGGTAGTCCTTTTTGAGGCTGTTGAGACAATGCGGACAGTGCGTGATGACCTTGCGGACCTCGTATCGCGCGAGAGTCTCCACGTTGTGGCCGGCCAGTTCCTGGAAGAGAAACTCGTCGCCCATGCGGCGGGCCGACTCGCCATTGCAGCGCTCTTCCGGACCGAGAGTCGCGTAATTGACCCCGGCGATCTCCAGAAGTTTTACCACTGCCCGCGCCACCTTTTGCGCCCGGCGGTCGTAGGAAGCCGCACATCCGATCCAGTAGAGAACCTCGAATCCCGGATTGGTCACCACGGTGGGAACCTCCAGGCCTTCCGCCCAATCGAAGCGATCCTGCTTGGCCAATCCCCAAGGATTTCCGGAGCGCTGCATCTTTTGCAGGGCCGCCGCGGGAGGACCGCTCAGCCCCCCCTCCCCGATCAGGAAACGCCGCATGTCGACAATCAACCGGACCGGATCGACCGCCAGAGGACAGACCTCGGTGCATGCGCTACAGCTCGTGCAGGACCACAAGGTCTCTGCTCCGATGACTTCCCCATGGAGTCCCGGCGCGTCGGACTCCCCCTCACCACTGCGCGGGGAGAGGGCATCCATTGCTTGATGGAGACCCTGCACAACATCCCGCGGAGAGAGCGGCTTGCCGGCTTCAAAGGCAGGACAAACGTCCTCGCACCGACCACACGAGACACAGGCATCGAGCGAAAGAAGCTGCTGGCGCGTCAGGTCCTCCAAGCGCTCCACCCCAACCTTCCCGGTCTCCTCAAGCTCTTCGAGAGTGACGGGCTCGAGCTGGCCAAGATGCTTTCCCGTACTGACGAGGTTGATTACTCCTGCGATGACGTGCAACAAACGGGTGTACGGAAAGGCCGCAATGATCCCGAAGACCAAGAGGGCGTGCACCCACCAGAGCGCAAGGTGGACCGGATCGACGTTTGCCTCATTCACCCCCAACCCGCCCAGGAGCTTCGAAACTCCAAATCCGACGAAGGACAACTCGGGATGAGGGGTGGCTTCCCGGATGATGCGAAGGCCTTCGACGAAATAACCGGTCACTCCGATCGCCAGGAACGATAGGATCACGACCCAATCGAGGGCATTGTGACCAATGCTGGTTTTCGCAGCGCGAAGTCGGCGCCGGATGAACCACAGGCAACCGACCAGGAAGAAGAGTCCGAAAAGATCGAGGGCGACCTCGTAGATCGCGAAATAGAGTCCCTTGTGGATGACCGGGTCATGCGCCCCGCGGCCAAGGATCAGCGAAGCGTATTCCTCAATCCCGATCAGGATCGTGCCCACGAAGAGCACCGAAAACCCCCAGAACATCAAGGCGTGAATGATTCCGGCTCGGCGGCGACTCCGGCGGACCGTGTGCTGCGTCATCACCTTGGCCCAGAACCCGCGCAGGGCGGCCCGCCAGTCGACCTTCGCCTTGGAAGGACGGCCCATCCGCCAGAGACGAACCCGGCGCCAGATCCCCCAGCCAAAGATGACCACTGACAGGGTGGCCAAACAGTAAAAGAGAACCTTGGAAACGGAATCGATGTTTCCAAAAACCTCACGCGTCAATGGCTCATTGCCGACGGCCAGCGCCAGCACTGAGGCGGGTTCCTCAACCATCATCAGACAGGGTCGCAATGAGTTCCGGTATGATTTCGTAGGCATCGCCAACCAACCCGTAATCGGCAAACTCAAAGATTGGCGCCTCCGGATCACTGTTGATGGCCGCCACAACCTTCGAGTTCTTCATCCCGGCCAAGTGTTGCACTGCCCCGGAAATACCGATCGCGAGGTAGAGATCGGGCGCGACAATCTTTCCGGTCTGCCCGACTTGCAACTCGTTCGGGGTGATCCCGGCGTCAACAAGTGCCCGCGAACTCCCGGTCCCTGCGCCCATCTGGTCCGCGAGGCCTCCGATCAGGCGTTCGTAATCGTCGCTGTTCCGAATGGCGCGACCACCGGAGACCACGATCGCCGCCTCGGTCACATCCGGGCGCCCTCCCGACTTGGTGCCCGCCGATTCGAATCTGATCTGGTTCGGCAAGGTAGCTTCCTCGACTTCCATCTGGGTAACCTCGCCAGCTTCGCCCCCTGGTTCGGCCGGGTCGAAGGCGGACGGAAGAACGGTCACGATGAGTGGATCGCCCTCCAGCGCAATCCAAGCGCCCACTCCTCCGGCGAACATGGCACGTCGCCACGCCAGAATTCCGTCCCGCATCGCGCAAGCCGTAACATCGGTAGCCATAGCACCGCCCAGCAGTCCCCCCGCCCGGCCCACGCAGTCCTTCCCCCACGAGGTGGAAGCGCCCATCACCAACCCAGCCCCGCAGTCGCGAGCAGCATCAGCAATGACCTTGGCAGCGCGATCGGCGGTGCAGTGCTGCAATCCCGGCAAGTCCGCGCAATACACGGGAGCATAAGCAGCGGCCTCCTGCGCGACAAAACCGATCTCGTATCCCATCACGAGAAGTTCGAGTTCCCCATCCGAGCACGCCGCGGCTTCACGGGCAAGGGTCAACGCGCAGCGGCTCGCAAGACGCAAACCGCGCTCGTCATGTTCGAGGACTACCAGTATTCGCATGATCGTTGTTAGAGGACCCCGACTTCGTCGCGTAGCCTGGCCAGCAGTTCCGTCCCGCTGGAGACTTGAACACAAGTGCGCTTCGAGACCAAGGGTTCCATTTCGAG
This sequence comes from Roseibacillus sp., assembly GCA_028821775.1. Taxonomy (GTDB): domain Bacteria; phylum Verrucomicrobiota; class Verrucomicrobiia; order Verrucomicrobiales; family Akkermansiaceae; genus Roseibacillus_B. The sequence continues at coordinate 7,417 of JAPKFB010000007.1, read as the reverse complement.
AATACGCACCCGCGGCTCAATCGCAATTCCGAGATCCGCACAGTCGATGCGATCGACCGGCTTGCGTTTGGCCTTCATGATGGCGGGCAGAGACGCATAGCGCGGTTCGTTCAGGCGCAGGTCGGCGGTGATGACAGCGGGCAACTCCATGGAGACCGTCTCGATCCCCATGTCGGTTTCGCGCGTCACCCGCACCCGGCCGGCATCGAACTCGATTTTCGAGGCGAAGGTCGCCTGCGGCCAATCGAGGAGGGCCGCGAGAAATTGTCCCACCTGATTGCTGTCATCGTCCACCGCCTGCTTGCCCATCAGAACCAAGGCGGGTTGCTCGCGCTCCACCACCGCCTGGAGTATTCGCGCCACGTTCCAGGGATCGGGCGCGGTCTCGCACTCGACCAGGAGGGCCCGATCGGCTCCCATCGCCATGGCGGTGCGCAATTCCTTCTCATAGGCTGCCCCACCGATCCCCACCACCACGACCTCCCCCTCGTCCTCTCCAGCACGGTTCTCGTCGCGGATTCGCAGCGCCTCTTCGATAGAAATAGCGTCAAATGGGTTGAGCACAAAGGGCAGGTCATCTTTTTCGATGGCATGCCCGGAGGCGGCGATTCGAATGCGCTGGTCGGGATCCGGGACCCGCTTGCTTGGAACAAGGATCTTCATCGACGTAGTTCTAGGAGAGGATGTGCTCCCTCTTGGGATCGTAGAGACACTGGTCGTGGCGGGTGGCCCGAATTTCCCGTCCGAAGGCCTCGATGAGATAGTCGGCGTGGGCGGCATCCCCAGGCGGCAGGTAGGCAAAAGCGATCGTCTTGCCGATGGTGTGGCCGAACCCGCCGCTCGTGACGATCCCCAGCACTTTTCCGTCACGGGAAATCGGCTCCGAGCCATGCAGCTCGACTTCTTCCTCGAGAGTGAAAAAGCACATCTTCCAGGTGGGTCCCTCCTCCTTGATGTTCGCCAGAACGTTGCGCCCGACGAAGTCCTTTTTCTTCAGGTGGACGTTGAATCCCAGCCCGGCATCGTAGGGCGTGTAGTCGGTGGTGAGGTCGCCGCTCCAATAGAAGTAGCCCTTCTCGAGACGACAGGAATCGAGCGCGCGGTAGCCGGCGTCGGCGATCCCAAATTCCTCCCCGGCCTCCCAGAGCTTCTCGTAGACATAGACGGTGTACTCGACCGGGATATGCAGTTCCCATCCTAGTTCTCCGTGATAGCTGACGCGCAGCGCGAGAGCCGGCGCCGAACCAAGGTAGATTTCCCGCCCCGTGCCGAAGGGGAAGCCCTCGTTGCTGACATCATCCTTGGTGACCTTCTCGAGCACCTTCCGCGCGTTGGGGCCACAGAGGTTCAGGACCCCACGGGACGAAGTCACGTCGTAGGCCACGACCACTTCACCGGGTTCGATGTTGCTTTTGATCCAGCTCAGGTCGTGGGCGGCAAAGGCCGTCCCGGTCACAAGATAAAACTCTTCCTCCCCAGTGCGCGAGATCGTCAAGTCGCACTCAATGCCGCCCTTCTCGTTACACATCTGAGTGTAGGACAGAGTACCGGGCGGCCGGTCGATATTCCGCGTGGCGAGACGTTGCAGAAGGGCGAAGGCATCGGTCCCCCGCACCTCGATCTTACCGAAGGAGGTCTGGTCCAGGAGGGCGACATTTTCGCGGATCGCCTTCACTTCCCGCGCCACATGCTCATGCCAGTTCGGGCGGCCCCAGGCCATCAGTTCCTTCGGTTCCACTCCCTCCGGGGCGAACCACTGGGCTCGTTCCCATCCGCTCTTTTCGCCGAAGGCGGCGCGCTTTTGCGCCAGCAGATGGTAAAGCGGGCTCCGCCGCAGGGAGCGCTCGTTCTGGTTGTGATAGTTCGGCCACCCAATCTTGTAGTGCTTCGAGTAGTGCTCCCTGCTCCGTTCCGCCACAAAGTGTGAACTTCGGTTGTGACGGCTCCCGAAGCGCCGGATGTCGAGGGCATAGATGTCGAGGCTCGGCTCGCCCTCGAGGATCCACTCCGCGATCATGCGACCGCTGCCACCCGCTCCCGCGATCCCGAAACAGTTCATTCCCGTCGCGACAAAGAAGTTGGGAATCTCGAGCGACGGTCCAAGCACGAAGTTGCCATCCGGGGTGTAGGCATCCGGCCCGTTGATGAGCTGCTTCACGCCCGCCGTTTCGAGACAGGGCGTGCGCTTCATCGCCGGGTTGAAGAGGAACTCGAACTGATCGAAGTCCGGTTCCAGGAGTTGAGTCACGAAGTCCCACGGGATGTCATCGACTTTCCACAGGATGGGCTCGGTTTCGAACCCGCCCATGATCAATCCACCCACCTCGCTCCGGTAGTAGACAAAATTGTCCGGATCGCGCGTGACAGGAAGATCGCGCGCCACACCCTCGATTTTTTCCGTGACCATATACTGGTGCTCGAAGGAGGCCACCGGGACGTTCACCCCTGCCATCTTCCCAACGCGGCGAGCCCACATCCCGGTGCAATTCACCACCGTCTGGCAGGCGATGTTCCCCCGTTCGGTCTGCACCTCGGTCACGCGTCCGTCGCTCACATTGAATCCAGTCACACGCGTATTGCGGATGATTCTTCCCCCATTCATGCGCCCTCCCTTCGCCAGCGCCTGAGTGAGCATGGAGGGATCTGCGTAGCCGTCGGTCGGGAGGAAGACGCCGCCATGCACGCCCGCCGGATCCATGATCGGAAACAAGTCCTGGCACTCCTTGGTACTCAGGGTGTGGATATCCAATCCAAAGCCTTTGCCCATCGTGGCCGATTTTCGGAGTTCCGCCATGCGCGTTTCCGAGGATGCCAGGCGCAGGCCGCCTACTCCGCTCCACCCGGTGGATTGCCCCGTCTCATCTTCAAGTCCTTGGTACAGTTCGACGCTGTATTGAATCATCCGGGTCAGGTTCCGCGATGATCGCAATTGCCCTACCAATCCCGCGGCGTGCCAGGTAGCCCCACTAGTAAGCTCGTTCTTGTCCAACAGAACGACATCCCGACAACCCATCTTGGTCAGGTGGTAAAGCACGCTGCACCCCACCACTCCGCCACCTACGATCACCACCTGCGCCGAAGACGGAAAACTGTCCCCACTTTCGGTGGACTCCGAACTTGATGTAGTGGTCGATGCGTCATCCTCTGCCATGCATTTGATCCCCTGAGGTTGTCTGCAGTCTTGCAGATCGCCAAGCATCCAGCAAAGGCAATTTTGCAATATTACCTTGCGAAATACTTCTCTGCAGCGCAGGATCACTTCACCCATTTCGACCTCTCGAATGACCCTCCGCCGTGATCTCCATCGATCGCCGGGCGGAGAAGTCTCTCTGTCTCCAGCGCCAAAAGCGCCCAGCCCTGCGATTTCGATCTCTTGAATGCTCTTCCTCGGCGCTGATGAAACAACCCCTCGCGCCCGCGAGGTCGGCACTTTCCATCCAGCGAGCAGGGAGTTTGCTGAGGAGCGAACATTCAGCATCCGGGCTCCTACATGTTGCCCGCTAGAAATTCGGTCGGGGCCTGCTTCTCGCGGGCGTCTCCTCTTATGCTCTCCGAACAAGGGCGCGCCCGCCTCAATACGAGCGCAATTTCAGGACAATCAGAAAACGCCGTCCGCAAGGACTCGAGCGTCTGAAAGTGTGCCCGACCCAAACCGATTGCAAACAACTGATCGATCAGTCAGCCTCGATGGCAACGAGAAGCACGGGACCCCCAAACGCGAGGCAAATGACGCTCGCAATGGCCTGAAGCATGCGAGAGACTTTCCGATCCCACTCATGATACGCTGCCCATCACAACTCTGCCTCCTTCTTGCAACAGCTCTCCTCCCGTTGCTCCAAGCTCCGAGCTTCGCGGCGGAACCTGCAGTCACTCTCGAAAACCACATCCCCCCGGAAGCCAACCTCGCCAGTGAGGCCTTGAGCAAGGAGTTCTCTTACCCGCGCGCCGTCAGTTTTGCCGACAACGCGGCGATGGACTGGCAGGAATCGCGCAGCTGTGTGACCTGCCACACCAACGGACTCTACCTTGTCGCCCGTCCCGCGGCGGGACTCGATTCCCCGGCGTATCGTGAGGCCCGTTCGTTCACGCGCAACTACCTCAAGCCGCACGTCCTTCCGCTGAAGAAGCAGAAGAAAAAGCCTCTCGCCATCGAAGGGATGGTCGCCACCACCGCCTTCCTCGCCATCAGCGACATGAAGACCAACGGCAAACTCGACGAAGTGACCAAGATGGCGTTCGAGGACATCTGGACCCAACAAGACGAGTCCGGAGCGTGGGAAAAATGGCTCAAGTGCCAATGGGGACCCTACGAGGTGGACAATCACTTCGGAGTCACCCTCGTGGCCCTCGCGGTCGGGATGGCTGCCCAGGACGACTATACCAGTTCCCCGGCCGCGGTGGCGGGAACCAGGAAGCTCCGTGGTTATCTCAAGGCCCACCCGCCGAGTTCTCTCCACCAGACGGGCATGATGCTCTGGGCCTCTGCTCATCTCGAAGACCTTGCCGGAGAGACCGCGGTGAAGGATTGGCAGCAGGCTCTCTTTGCCGCGCAAAAGGAAGACGGTGGCTGGGTCCTTGCGGAACTGGGCAATACCGACTGGAAGCGCGCCGACAAGAAGGCGCAAAGTAAGGAAACCGACGGCTACGCCACGGCCTTCGCAGTCCACGTGCTCACCGAATCAGGCCGGCCCGGGGATGACCCCCGCCTTGCAAAAGCCCGGCAGTGGTTGAGGTCTCACCAACGCGAGAGCGGCCGTTGGTTCACGTCCTCACCGCACAAGGACAACAAGCACTTCATCTCACACGCCGCCACCAACTTCGCTCTCCTGGCCCTCAGCCCGGACCAAGAATAGCGACCTCGCGCACTTCCCCTCGGTCGCGATCGAGCCACAACATCCTGCCGGAGAATCTACTTTCATTTAAACTCATCCAGCGCCAGACTGGGAAGCTTCTCAAGCGAACTTTGCCATGCCAATTCCCCTGTATCCTCTCTTCCGAACCCATCGTGTGACTCCGGTAATTTTGGCCGCCATTTTGATCGATGCACCCCATGCTTCGGCGGGACTGTTCGACGATCTTCCGGAGCTCTCGGGGGCCGCCCAATCTTCCCTCGTCGCCCATTACGATGGCCGTAGTGGCGTGGTGACCACCGACAGCGCCGTCGATTCGTGGACTCCGGTCGATGGCGGCGGGAGTCCTCTCGCCGGCATGGTCGTGGTCTCGACCCCAAGAGGTGGCGGAGGCGCCGACCTCATCATGTATGATGGTAGCCAGCGCTTGCTGTTTGATGATACCTCAGTCTCTTCCGATGGCCGCTACCTGGCGGGGACTCTTGCCAATTCCGGCAGCACCGACTTTACCGTTTTCTGGCTCGGCCACTACAAGAACAGTGCCCCCTTCGCTAATTCGGGTACTTACGCCTATAATATTGGCCCGAGCGACATTTCCCATCAGCGCGATGACGGCGCCGGCGGATTTCTGGTGGAGATGTATAACGGCACGACCTATGCGGGGGACGATATCACCGCCTTCGATGGAACCGACACGGTATGGAGTACAGTCATCACCGCCAGCACCCACGATGCCTATGCCGATGGGATCAACCTGAATCTGGGAGGTTCGCCCGCCAACAACGTCGCACCCAATGCTTCCACCGTCATCGGTGCCTTCAGCTCAAGCGGCTATGACCTCGTTGGCGAGATCCGCCAGATCATCATCTTTGAATCCGCCCTCAGCGATGTTGACCGCGGACTCGTGGAAGCCTGGCTCGCCGGTCTGCAGAATCCGCCTGACCCGGAATCTCTCACCGCACCCTTAATCACTGTGCAAGGTGGAACTGCGGAACTCACTTGGACCGGCAACGCCCATCTCCTGTCCTCGATCGATCTTCAAGAGTGGTTCATCGAGGCGGAGGCGACTTCCCCGATGACATGGACCATCGACAAGGAACAGGAATTCTTTCGCCTCGGGACCGATTTCACCGAGATTCCCAGGGGGGCGGTGGTGCGCACCCGTTTCTCCTCCGACACCTGGCGCGAGATCGAGTACCACCTCGACACCGGCGAACTCTTCTTCATTGGCGAGCAGGCCCACGGCCTGGATTTCTTTGGTAGCAACAACAACGATTTGTGGTGGTGCAGCATGAATACCAGCAGCAATGGCTCCGGCCTCCTTGAGTTTCTGATGGACCACGACGCCAACGCCGCAGCAACGAAAGCAGCCGCTATTGCCGACGGATGGACGACCTACACCGCTCCCAATTACAGTTTCCTGACCTTCGATCCCCTACCCTCCCAAAAAACCTACGTCAACGATACCGCTCCGGCAATTTCCGGCCAGACCGATACCACCGAGGCCTACACGCCAGACTACGACGAACTCGACAGCAGCCAGCTTCTCCTCGTGCTCTACCGCAACAGCTCCAACGGAGCGGTCTACGCCGGCCTCGGCGGTCCCAGCCTGAACTCCCTGATCTCTCCCCAACCCCCTGGCGACGGCACCAGCAATCGGGACAACGGCGTCCGCTACGACATTGCCTTCAAGACTAACCTGACCCTCTCGACCGAAGATAAACTGGAGCTGCTGAACAGGTTCCCGCCCGTAAAACCCATCTACGGTGACGCCTCCAGTGCTTACTTCTACCTCCACCCGCCGGGCCTCTAAGTCCTCATCAGTTTGGAGTCGTTTAAAGTCGTGCTTCTCTAAGTCGTGCTTCTCTAAGTCGTGCTTCTCTAAGTCGTGCTTCTCTAAGAAGAGCGTAACTTTGCAGAGGAGTTCGGTGGCATGGGGGAGAAGCTAATTCCCGGCGAGCCTGATTTCATGTGAATATCTGCTTGAATGCCGCAAAATTCTGTGAGGCCATGGCGGGATGACAGCCTACAGGACACACCGTATTGGAGCGTTCATCCTCGCCGGACTATTCGGCGCTGCTCCGTGCACCTTTTCGGCGGCCTTGTTTACGGACGTCCCGGGATTATCGGCCTCCGCGCAAGGCTCCTTGGTAGCGCACTACGATGGCCGGACCGGTGTTGCGACAAGCAACGTCACAAGCAGCACGGTGAACACCTGGACTCCGGTTGATGGCAACGGCAACGCATTACCTGGCATGGCGGTTACTAACACCGGACACGGCACCGCCGCCGACAGCCACATCTCCTATGACGGCAGTAGCCGACTCACGTTTACCGACCCCGGTTCAGGTGGGCGCTATCTCTCTGGCGCGCTCAGTAACACCGCCACGGTCAATTTCACTGTCCTCTGGCGCGGGCACTATGAGGCAGATGCTCCCTTCGCCACTTCTGGAAACTACGCCTACAACATCGGGCCTAACGATATATCGCATCAGCGCGACAATGGCGGTAACGGTTTTGTCGTGGAGATGTATAACGGCACGACCTATGCGGGTGATGACATCACT
>JAPKFB010000193.1 GCA_028821775.1 Roseibacillus sp. | reverse complement strand
TCCTTGAATCTGCTCAGTAAACAACCACCCGCAAACCGAACCAGCTCAAGACCATCATGCCAATTACTTGGCAACACCGTATCGGTCGATACTCGAACAGCTCTTCCTGCAGGATCACTCCGAACCGCTCAACTGAACCTAAACCTTTCCGCTTCCCGCCGCCGTCTATCGTTGCCATTTTGGTCCACCGCGACTCCCACTTTGCGATGACTCCACGGCCACCCATCTTCGCGGACGGTGACCAGCTTCCTTTCTCGCACCCTCAGTGGTTCTGCCGAATATTCCACTTCTCCAAAGCTCCACCTCTCTCTGCCATCCATATCTGTGACAAGCCCTCCAGAGCCCCCCGGCGGCCTCACGCCCGGGCTTTTAAACCTTGAAGCTGTCTGACACCTCGCCTACACCCGCCGCCTCTAACCAGCCAAATCATGTCAGACGCATCCTCCGATATCGGACTCGTTGGCCTCGCGGTCATGGGTCAAAACCTTGCCCTCAATATTGCCGACCACGGCTTCAAAATCTCGGTCTACAACCGGACCACGTCCAAAACCGACGCCTTCGCGGCGGAGAACCCGGACACTCCGGGCGGGGTGGTGGGGACCCAAACACTTGGGGAGTTTGTCCAGTCGATCAAACGCCCTCGCAAGATCATCATCCTGGTGCAGGCCGGCAAGGCGACCGACACCGTGATCAACGGTCTCACTGAACTCCTCGATCCCGACGACATCATCATCGACGGCGGCAATGCCATCTGGACCGACACCATCCGCCGCGAGAAGGAACTCAACGAAAAGGGCTTCCGCTTTGTCGGCTCCGGAGTCTCGGGCGGTGAAGAAGGCGCGCGTTTCGGTCCCTCTCTCATGCCCGGCGGCAAAGAGAGCGCCTGGAACGAGCTCAAGCCCATCTGGGAAGCGATCGCGGCCAAGGTCGACGCCGAAACCGGCAAGCCTCTCGAGGGCGCAGAGCCCGGCAAGCCCATTGAAGGCGGCGTCCCCTGCACCACCCACATCGGTGAGAACGGCGCCGGCCACTACGTCAAGATGGTCCACAACGGCATCGAGTACGGCGACATGCAGATGATCTGCGAATCCTATAATCTCATGGGTTCCCTTCTCGGGATGGATCCCAAGGAAATGAGCTCCGTCTTCGCCGAGTGGGACAAGGGCGTGCTCGATTCTTTCCTCATCGAAATTACGACCGACATTCTCGGCCAGGTCGACCCGGAAACCGGTGCCCCTTTCGTGGACATCGTTCTCGATACCGCCGGCCAGAAGGGAACCGGAAAGTGGACCTCCATCAACGCTCTCGACATGGGCATCGCCGCTCCCTGCATCGCGGAAGCGGTCTTCGCCCGTTGCATCAGCGCCATCAAGGATGAGCGCGTGGCCGCCTCCAAGGTCATCTCTGTCGACTTGCCTGCCTTCGAGGGAGACCAGGCCGAATTCACCCAGGCCATTCACGACGCCCTCTACTGCTCCAAGATTTGTTCCTACGCGCAGGGCTTCCAACTCATGCGCGAAGCGCAGAACGAGTACGGCTGGAAACTCGACTTCGGCAAGATCTCCATGATCTGGCGCGGTGGTTGCATCATCCGGGCCGGATTCCTCCAGAAGATCTTCGAAGCTTACGAGCGCGACCCCGAACTCGCCAACCTCCTCCTCGATCCCTACTTCAAGAGCGAAGTCGACCGTTGTCAGGCCAACTGGCGCAAAGTGGTTGCCACCGCCGCCATTCACGGCGTGCCGGTCCCCACCTTCAGTTCGGCGCTTTCCTACTACGACAGCTACCGCAGTGCCCGCCTCCCCGCCAACCTCCTGCAGGGACAACGCGACTTCTTCGGCGCACACACCTACGAGCGCACCGACAAACCGCGCGGCGAGTTCTACCACATCGACTGGCCCGAGCCCGGCCGCCCGCAGATCAAGTCGTAGCTA
>JAPKFB010000192.1 GCA_028821775.1 Roseibacillus sp. | reverse complement strand
GCTCGATCTCCAGCCGTGCTAAGTTGTCGATCTGTGACTGGGTGAGCGAAAACTCGCGTTCGAAATAGTAGGTGACCACATACGGATTATTGAACACCGGGCGGCTCAGCCCGGTACCGATCGGAAGTGGCGGCGAGTCGCCCCACCCGAAGGCTCCCGCGCCCGACTCCCAATTGCCGCCGAGTCCGTGCGCGCTGTCCTCCCATCCAGCGGCGAGGTCGTCGCTCTCATTGTAGCGCCACACGGCATCCCAACCAGCGATCACCGTCTCAATCTCCACCGGCGGTGCGCCCGGTATCGGAAAGTTAAGCGCGCCCGGTGTGCCCCCGACCTCCCGCGAGGCCACCCAGTTGGCGGGCCGGCTCTCGCCGCTTTGCCCGTTGCGTTTGGCGAGCGTCGCCCCCGAGCCATCGGCACCGACCGGCCAATCTCCGCCATCGTCGTACGCGACCCTATCCATCGTGCGCCGATCACGGTTCTCGATCCGCAACGACTCGCCACCGTTATTCAAGGCTCCGCTGAAAGGACCGAGCGCCCCCTTGCCGGCCAGCTTCGGGTCGCCCGGGTTTGCCGCGACCAACAAGAACCCACGCCCCTCTACGACGGTGCCCTCGGGGAAATCGAAATCGGCACCACCTCGCAGGCGCCAGCCGGAGACATCGACATCGACGCCGTTCAGGTTGTGAAACTCTATCCACTCGGAATCCGCAGAGCCGTCCGCCGGGTTGTAGTGAATCTCGTTGAAGATCAAAATACTATCGGCGCTGGCAACGGCGATCTGGGGGGAGACGAGGCCACCTATCAGCAGCCACGCAAGAAGAACCAAACAACGGAGGGTTTGGTTCACGGATCGGGGCGGGGGATTTTCTCGTGATATCATGACTACAAAATTCAATTGCAATTCCTGCGTAGCACTCACTATGCCCGCCGGTCAGGCGTAGGAAGGAGCGCAACTTGGGGTTGGGGGGGGTCGAATCAATGCGTCTGAGGTTCACTCACCTTACCTCAATTCTAGACAGAAGAAAAGGTGGGGGTTCCGACGAACACGGACACAGTATAGGCAGAAAGCAATCCCCGACGCTATTGCGATCCACTCAAAAACCGTTGCTCTCGTCTCAAAACACGTGACATATCGCCAACTTATGCAAAAACAAATCGCCAACTTATGCAAAAATATGCAAAGTATACCTCGCTATGTCGCTCGCACTGGAACAGATTGGAATGGAACCCGGGAAATCGTTTCGTTTCCTCGCCTGGACCGACAACCTCTCCGATGTCGTCCAGTGTCGGGCAGACGGTTCTCGTAAAAAACTGGCTGGCGTGGGTGACCGCTGGCACTTCCATCCAGAATACGAGTTGACCTTGATCACCGAGGGAAAAGGCAAGCGCTTTGTCGGCGATCACGTGGAGAACTTCACAGCTCCAGACCTCGTCCTCATCGGCCCGAACTTGCCGCACTGTTGGTCTGATCTACGCGAGTCCTCGGGATTCGCCATCCAGTTCGTCCTCGATTCAAATCACCCAATGGGGCAGTTAGACGAGATGTGCGCCTTGGAGACGACGCTACAGGATTCGAATTTCGGAATCCACTTCACCGGGTCCGTGGTACAGCGCATCGAGACCTTGATGTGGGCGATCGCCGACCAGTCGAAGCTCGCTCGACTGGCAAATTTCATCGGGGTTCTCGCCGAACTGTCGGACGCCCCAGAACACGAGCGGCTTCGCCTCTGCGGCAACAATCTGAAACTGCCCCATCATGTCCAGCACATGGCCGCCATCAGCCGCGCGGTCAGCTTCATCCTCAACAACCTCGAAGAAGAGATCGGCATCGACAAACTGCTCAAGGTCACCAACATGAGCAAGCCGACCTTCAGCCGACACTTCAAGAGTCACACCGGGCGCTCGCTGACCACCTTCCTCAACGAGGTCCGCATCGTCAACGCC
>JAPKFB010000191.1 GCA_028821775.1 Roseibacillus sp. | reverse complement strand
TTATCCCGGGTTTCGTCCACTGCGAGCTCATCGGACGCACGATCCGTGCGGTGATCGTCCCCTGGCCGGACATGGGAGCGTAGAGGAAGTGGAACTCGTCTGCCCTACCGTCTATGTCGTGGCCTTCGCCTTCCAGGGTGAAGGTCCTACCATTGTATTTGGTATAGCCCGGGACGGTGACCTTGCCGATATCCGTGGTTCGCCAGCCGCCCGGCAGGCCCGCACCGGTGGCGACCTCGGCGGACGGGGCGCTGGTGCCGATTTCATTCGTTGCCGTGGTGACGTAGTGATAGAGCCTGCCTTTCTTCGCGGTTGTGTCTAGGAAAGCGGGGACCTTCAGTCCTGAGGCGATCTCCTCATACGGGCCGCCGGCCCTTGTTGAGCGGCTTACCGTATAGCTGCGGGCATCAATGCAGCCAACCGGGTCAACGGAGCGGACCCAGGTAAGCTGAACTCCCTCCTTACCACTCCGGGACATTAACCCGGCAGGGATGCCTGGCGGGTTAATTGCCTTCGGGGTTTCAACCGGTGCACGCCGATGAGTGAGGGTGCCGAGGCCGAGATGGTCGTTGTTGAAGGTCTCGGGATTTTTCATCTTCACGACACGTGCCGAATAGGGGACCGGGATGCCACGACGAGCCGAGTAATGATTGAGAATCCGCTCGAAGATGGGTGAGAAGCTGCCGCGGCTAATGGTGGAGATCTCGGTGTAGTTCTTGTGCCGGCCCCCAATGCCATACTTGCCGGTGCGATCCAGGTAGTGCTGGTAGGGAACCTCCTCACCGAGCCCGTATTTTGCCGTGTATTCATAGCCCTTGAGAATCCTGTTGTCGTTCCAGCCGTAGAGGTCGACACCCTGGTTCCAGGCAACCTCCGCGGCACAACCCAGCAGGCCGATTCCCAGCTGGGCATAGTGCTGGGCGCGGGTCGTCTCCTGGCACTGGCCGGTCGGGTAGACGATCATGTGGGGGATACTGCCGTTGCCAGCGCCCGCGACGGCGTAGCGAATGGTATCCTCGAACATCTTCCGCTTATTGCAGTAGACCGCGATTGCCATCCGGGTCTGCAGGGCGGCGGTTTCCCAATTGCCGTTGGCGAAGTAAGCGTAGTGCTCGATGGTTGGATCCCAGGCATCGAGGAACCACTGCCCGCACCGGTTCGCATCCTCCTCTGACCAGCCGGAGTCGGTGTAGCGAAGTAACTCCGCTGCGTTGACGAACATGAAGCCCTGCAGGCCGGAGGCGAGCACTCCATCAATGCCGGTGACCTTTTTCAGCGATCCAACCCAGGAGTTGAGCATGTGGATGGCCTTATCGGCATGGGCCTTCCTGCCGGTAATGGCCCACATCAGGGCGTTCTGGTAGACGGCCAGGCCATCACTTTCCGTTTCGCCCTTGCGGATATTCGGTGCCCGTCCCCACTCGGGAAAAGGTCCCCGCATCCTGTAGTCGGCTTGGGCGTAGGAACTCTTCTCGAGTAGCTTGAAGCCTTCGAAGATCGGGCCGTTCTCAGTGATCACGGCGACTTTCATTCGTTGGATGTCTGAGCGACTGTGAAGCAGTCCCGGGTGGATGAATTCTTCCTGCGCTGAACGTACAACCGGAATAGAGAGAAAAAATCCGAACGCGAGCAGTAGGTGACGGGATGGAACTTGATTCATGCTACGGGTGTGGCCCAGATCCATGATCTGCAATCGATTTCCTAAACCAATCGTTTTCAACCTTGAAACTCATCCAACTGATGAAGTTTGCACTGCACCAAGCGGTGCCTTGGGCTTGGTTATTGATTTCGGGGTGAGTTGCTTTTCTGACCCCGGCGGCCCTCGGCGCCTTTGAGGAAATGTCTGCGGGAGTAATTTATTAGCTCAAGATCTCCTTCACCGGGTGGGCCTCCTCCACTCCCGTGAGGCGCAGGTTGAGCCCCTGGTGGCGGACACTGAAGCGTT
>JAPKFB010000049.1 GCA_028821775.1 Roseibacillus sp. | reverse complement strand
GCCCGAGCCCGCAACCCCACCACCCGCACCACCCGCACCACCCGCACCACCCGCAACCCCACCACCCGCACCACCCCAAGTCGCGCCCCTGGACCCAGTCACTCCTCCTGCCGCGATCGCTCCTCCCGCACCAGTGCTCCCTCCCCCAGCAGCTACCCCGCCGACGCCCCCCGTGGCTACATCCCCCCCGCCACCAGCAACTCCGACGAGCCCTCCAACCACTCCCGTCACTCCCGCAGCGGCGGTGGTTCAGCCGGTAGCGTCCGCTTCCGCGCCAGGCCAAATCAATTTCTCCGGCGGCCCTGCAACGCCAGCCGATGTGCCAGGCGCACCCGCCGGAGTTCTCGGTGCTGCACCCGCCGGTCCTTCCACCATGATCTCGGGCAGCACTAAGCTCAAGGGGCCTGCCGGCATGAGCTCCGCAGTGAAAATGACCATCACAGCGGTCCTCCTCATCGCGGTCATCTTCATCGGCATTTTCGTCTTCGCAAAATCGAGTGAAAACAAGAGAACCGAGCGCCTCAATTTACTCCTCGCTCAGGTGGAAGACAGCACCGCGAAAGCCATTCCCACCAACGAAGACGATGCCGCCATCTTGCTGCGAGCAGGAGCCTCCCTCACTACCAAAGACAATCGCGAGGCCATCTATCAACGACTTCTCGTCGCCAAGGGAGACGGAACCAATCTTGACGTCCAGATCGCCAAGTTTGCCAGCGACGAGAACAATGAGATGACCCCAGACATCCGCATCAAGTTTTTCCAGGTCATCCAAGGCCGGCGAAGCTCCGACGCGCTCGAGCATCTCATCAATCATGCCCGCAGCGCTCGATTTCCCGAAACCGCAACCGCTGCGCTCAAAGCCACCGAAAAGATCGCCACCGATCGGGATGCCCCGGCTCTCCTCAAGATCATTCAGTTCACCAACCATGAGGAAGTCAGGCAAAGCGCCAAGCACACCATCTCCTCCCTCGCTTCCCGCAGCAAAAAGCGCGACGCCCTCGCGGTCGCGCTCAGGAATGCCTACGATACCGCCACCACTGACAACTCAAAATTTGTCTTCATCGAGCTGTTCGGATCTGCTGGCGGAGATGACGCGGTCTCCATCGTCGCGGAAGCCCTCAAGAGCAAGGAGCCCAAGATTCGCCTCGCCGGCATCGCCGCGCTGGGCTCCTGGGCCGATGACACCGAGTTCGAAACCCTCCTCGACTACATGGCCGACGAGGACAACGATACCCTGCGTCGGCGCGCCTTCGATTCCTCCTTCCAGTTTCTCATGATCGACCGCAAACGCGACGAGATTGACCTGGAGGACATGTGGAAGAGCCTCGCGCACGAAGCCCAGACCCGCGAAGAAAAAGGCCAAATCGTCACCGGCCTCGCCAAACTGATCGATGATTGGGCTTTTGCCGTGGTCGAATTCTTTCTTGAGGACGAAGACGACAAGGTCTCCTATCGCGCCGAAAAAGCCCTCGAAAATATGGAAGACCGCCGCCAGCGCCTGAATCCCGATGGCGGAAAGAATGATGAGGACGAGGAATCCGAGAAAAATGAGGACGAAGATGGCGAAGGCGAGTAAGCCAGCTCCCAGAATCCTCCATTCTTCCAAGGAATTTTCCGATCAAAATCGGCTTGCCTTTCTAAAGTTCGGTGGCATTTTCGCCGCGTCCTGAACGTGACCCGTTCGTCTAGTGGTTAGGACTCCGCCCTTTCACGGCGGCAACACGGGTTCGAGCCCCGTACGGGTCGCCAGTATTTTCAAAGGTTCCAGCCGATTTGGTTGCCAGGCACGATAAAAGCACAACAGGATCTACCTGTGCCGTGCAAAAAGAACCTCCCCTTCTTCCGCTCCAGATTCCAACAGCTCCGTGAACGGTCGGCAGAGGAACTCAAGGCAACTCGGGCCGCGATTGCCATCCTCAAGTCAAATGCGACCGAGTGTTGTTTTTCAATCCTCGACCACGTGCTCCCGCTGTCGATTGATCCAGTTGCCCAAAGCCACCGCCATCAGCTTGCTCACGGTCATTGACGGAGTCTGGCCGTCTCCAATCGCATAGGCACGATCGAAAATCAGCCCCCGAACTGGACAAGGAAGAAAGAGAACTCTCCGCAGAGGACCAACCCCCTCCCCAAGCGCAGCCGGGGGCTGAGTTCGGCGGGGAAGAGATCGACGATCGTCTGGACTTGATCCCGGATCCCCTCCCATCATCATTCTGAAAATTGCTGACATGCCAGACTCCCTCTTATCCGTATGCGCCATTGATCATGTCGCGGTGATCGCCAAAGACCTCGAAGCGAGCCGACACTTCTACGAGGACCTCCTCGGAATGGAGCCTGTCCCTCGCCCCGATTTCCCATTCCGCGGTCTCTGGTTCCAAGCCGGGACCACTCAGATTCATGTCATCCATAAGAGCACAGAAGCCGGTCCCGCCGGCATGCCTGACTTTCAAGGCACCCTGCCATCCCGCGGAACCCACATCGCTTTCGAACTCGAAAGCTGTGAGGTGGCGGCCGCAAAACTGATCAACGCGGGCATCAAGATTGTCGCTGGCCCTCAGCGCCGTCCCGACGGTCCGCACCAGCTCTACATCTACGATCCTGATCGCTATCTGATTGAGCTCTTCTCAATGGATTAGCCCTTGCCCCCCCAGAACCTTCGCATTCTCATCGCTCTCTTCGCCGAAATTTGCGAAAGGTCGCCCGCGACAGCACTTTGCACCCATGAAGAATCCACGTTTGGCACTCACCATGGGAGATCCCGCCGGAGTCGGCCCCGAACTGTGCCTCATGCTCCTCGCCCGGGCGGACGAATTGTTACCACCCTGCGAGCTCATGATCTATGGGGACCTGAATGTCTTGAATCGCGTTGCAGAGGTCACCGGCCTTCCCGCTCCCCCTCCTGAAACGGTCCGCACCATCGCATCCCTTCCCAACTCCGAGGTCGTGCCCGGCGAGGTGGCAGCGGCCTGTGGACAAGCGGCTTACGACTATCTGGTCGCCGCCCTGGACGCAGCCAGGGAGCAACGTGCCGACGCCATCGTCACCACTCCAATCAACAAGAAGGCCCTGCAGGCCGCGGGCATCAAGCACCCCGGTCACACCGAAATTCTGACCGAGCTCACAGGATCCCCGCGCTCATGCATGCTGCAGTACTCCGAGGAAATCACCGCCAGCTTCGTGACCTGCCACTGTGGCTACACCGAAGTTCCCAAATTGCTCACCCGGGAACGGCTGCGCGAAGTGATCGATCTTACAAACGATGCCCTGAGCAAGCTCAAGGATCACCCCGCGCGCTTGCTCACTCTCGGAATCAATCCCCACGCCGGGGAGGATGGCTTGTTTGGTGATCGCGAAGAAGAGCGCATCATCATTCCCGAGATCGAAGCAGCCCGGGCGCGCGGAATCGACATCCATGGCCCGCTTCCTCCCGATACCGCCTTCCTGCCGGAAACGCGCAGAACGACCGACGCCTTCATCTGCATGTATCACGACCAGGGGCACATCCCTCTCAAGGCCCTCGCCTTCGACAACGCCGTCAATGTCACCCTCGGACTTCCCATCGTCCGCACCTCCGTGGATCACGGAACCGCCTTCGACATCGCCTGGAAGGGAACGGCCAATCCAGGCTCCCTAATCGAAGCCGCCAAGTTGGCCATTCGTCTCATCCCACCCTCCCGTTAGCCTTCAACAACATCCCGTGATCCCTCGCGAGCAATTCGAGCAAAACGGCTTTGTGGCCGTCCCCGGTTTCCTCGATCCCAGCGAAGTCGCAACCTGCAATCGGGAGCTGGAACGATTCATCCCAGAAGTCGTTCCCAGCCTTCCCCCCGAACATGTCTTCTACGAGGACAGGGACGCTCCCTCCACGCTCAAGCAACTGCAGTCTCTCCACGAGCATGATCCGTGGTTCGCGGAACTCATGAACGGGAAGCCCCGCGCCCTTGCAGAACAACTCCTGGGCTCCGAGGTCACGGCAGAAAACATGCAATTCTTCAACAAGCCTCCCGGCATCGGCCAGCCCACCCCGCCTCACCAGGACGCTTACTACTTCAAACTCGATCCTCCCGACGCCCTCACGATGTGGATGGCCCTCGAGGAAGTTGATGAAGAAAATGGCTGTGTGCGCTACGTGCGTGGCTCCCATCTCAAGGGCCTCCGTCCCCACGGACCAACCGGCACCCTGGGATTTTCGCAGGGCATGACCGATTTTGGAACAGCTGAGGATGACGCTGAGGAACAAGTGATGCCGGCCTCCCCGGGCGATCTCCTCGCCCACCACGCACTCACCATCCATCGTGCCGATGGAAACTCTTCCTCCACCCGCAGCCGCCGCGCCCTCGGCTTCATCTTTTACTCCGTGAACGCGAAGCAGGATGACGCTGCCCGCGAAGCCTACCACCGGCAACTCGCCGCGCTACAGGAGGGGAAGCTCTCCCCTCCAAATCTCCCGCAGAGGGACTGATTACACCTTCGGTTCCCAGCCGGGCTCGTAGTCACGCTTCCAACGTCCCATCGCCTCATCGTCTCCCATGATGATCCCACCCTTTTCCGGGTTGCACTTCAGCCGGCGATCGACGAGGTGCGAGATATTACCGAGATGACAGTGCAAGGCGCTCACGTGCGCGACCGAGGCATCGGCCGCCAGGGGCGTGCCAATTCGGATCGCGTCCACGAAATTCTGAGTATGGACATCGTTGCCCCCGGGGCCGTCCTCACGGGCGACTTCCTTGCCTGCTCCGTCATAGAGGACATAGCCTGACCCCTTGATCACCATCGTGCCGTCCTCACCGGTGAAGGTGACGAAGGTTCCGCTCTCCGCCGGTTGGAACGGTGCGCAGCTCGTCGAGCGCCAGCTGATCATCCCCTTCTCTCCAAACTCCAGGGTGACATCGCAGGTGTCGGGAGTTTCCTGGTCGTCCTGGTAACGATAGCGACTGCCGGCATGGTAGACGCGAGTGGGAAAATCCACCTCCATCCCCCAGCGCGCGACATCGAAATAGTGGACCCCATTGTTGCCGAGCTCCCCGTTTCCCCAATGCCACAACCAGTGCCAGTTGTAATGAAGCATGTTGCTCTTGAAGGGACGTCGCGGAGCGGGACCCTGCCAGAGGTCGAAGTCAAGATGAGCCGGAGGGTCCCCAACTTTTCCCACTCCAATCGATTGCCGTCGGTTGGTGTAATGACAGTGTGCGTGATAGATGCGCCCGATCACCTTCTCTTCCCGGAGGCGGCGAATGCCCTCCACGATCTTGGGCCAGGAGCGGCGCTGGGTCCCGTGTTGCACGAGCCGCTTGTGCTTCTTCGAAGCCTCCACCAAAAGTTCACCCTCGTGCGCATTGTGCGAACAGGGCTTCTCGACGTAGACGTGCTTTCCAGCCGCACAACCCATGATGGCGGCGGGTGCATGCCAGTGATTGCAGGTCGCGATCACGAGAACATCGACGTCGCGGTTATCGAGGATGCGACGAAAGTCAGTGACTGCTTCCACCTTGTTGTTTCCTCCCGCCAGCGCCTTGGCCGCTCCCTCTGCGCGCTTGTGATCCACATCACAGACCATCGCGACCTCGACGTTCTCCAGCCCGTGAAAGCTCTTGGCAAGTGCCCCGCCCCGACCGCCCATCCCCATCACCCCGACCACAAGTTTCTCGTTGGCGGTGTCCGCTTTGGCAGCACGCACCTGAGCCAGGCTTCCGACGCCTGCCGCGGTGACTCCTCCGATAAAGGTCCGCCGATTGCTTCTGTTCGTTTCTGAGTTCATCATTCTGGAGTTGCGTGATTCCTCGAGCACGGTTCGCGAGCACTCTTTCAGCTCATCATAACCCATCCTCGAAAATAGTGCCCATCCAGCACAGCAGATCGCGCACGAATTGGGAGGAAATTGAGAATCCTGGGCACGAAAGGGAAGCATGCGCTCCGCCCCTGAATCCGCAAGCCTACTTGGCCTGTGGTTTGCGTCCCACCTCAAATTGACGGTGAGGCCGATTCGATTTGCTCACGACAAACCCGGATCGGGAGGCAAAGTGTTTCGCCACGGCTTCGAACTGGGGCTGCCCGGCGTTCCCAGAATGAGAGAGCAGCAGGTAGCGCAAGACGAGAGGCGATCCACGCTTGAGAGTGAAGGCCTTTGCCAGGCAGAAGCCCGCGCCCATCCAGCCGTCTTCACGGACGTGCCAATGGGCCGGGTAATTTGGATTCCCGGGGTGATCAAAGTAGGCCATCCCCTCGCGCCCGTCCGGAACCTCGGCCGTCGGCCCGGAGTAGTCAACCCAGCGGGCCGACTGCGAAAAGATCGCCTTCTCTCCCTTGCGTCCTTCGCTGTCGCTCAAGGCGCCATTCCCAAAATGCCCCGAAAGCTCCTTCGCCATGCGCACCGCAAGAAAGCCAAAGTTGGTCTTCTCCAACTCGAGTTCGTCGCCGATCGCGCGAAAGGTCAGCTGCAGTTCAAGTTCGTATCCCAATCCCGTGCCGGGACGCCAGGCGGCTACAACTTCCTGTTCCATCAGTTCGCGACCTGCGCCGTCGAACCACCCGAGCAGCACTGCCATCACCGCTTCGCTCTCCCCATCTTCATAAGCCAGCCACTGCTTTTGCTTCACCCGGCCCTTCCCAAGATCACCCCAGAAGTCGACTCCCGCCACTTTGTGATGCGCAAACCAAACCGAGCGATGATGATCGTGATTGGGCGCGCCCGGATGCCCCATCCGCGTAAGGAGGGTTCCTTTCGCACTCCGAAGCGGATAAAAAAACGGACGGGGATATTCGGCTCCGTAGTGCCACCTCAAGACTTCCTTCCCGCGATGCACAAACGCAGTGCGATGCCCTGGCAAGGGGACAATCCGACAGGCCGGGCGCTCGATTCTTGATTCCTGCGCGGAAACAAGCCTCACTCCAACACTCAGGATCCCGATCACGATAGTGGCGAGCGCCTTCATTTTTTCTCAACGGTCATGACCCCTTTGATCAAGCGCCAGTGGCCGGGGAAGGTGCAAACAAAATCGTAGTCGCCGGGCTCTTTGAGCGCGGTGAAATCCAACCCTTCGGTCTGCCCGGGAAAGACCATCCCCATCGAGGCAATCACCTCCGGAATGGTCGGGACATAACCGCGGTCCATCGCTTTCGGATCCTTCAGCATCCTGTCCGCTTCGGCTCCCATCCGCGCGAGCGAGCCTGGCCGACCGATCACGAGGTTGTGGGGCACGGAGTCCATGTTCGCAAAGACAATCTTGATCCGACGATGAGGTGAGTCGGCTCAACAAACCACTCCAGAATGCGATCCCAAGGGAGGAACCTCGCGCCGTTTGCCATCGCATCCTGGACCACCCTCTGCATGGGAACCGCCAACTCTGGTCAGAAAGGAGAAGGCTCCCGATGACGACCTCGAAGTTTCTTCTCGGCCGCCTCTGAACAAGCTATGACTCTCCCGATGAGCACAAATCGCCGCGCATTCCTCACCCGGCTCTCGGCCACCGGTTGGGCCCTGGGCTCCCCTTCGTTCGCCTCCGCCCACGAACACGATCCCCCCGAGGGGGAACCCCGCAAGAAGATCGCCTTCCTTGGAACGGAAGTGCGCACCCACTCCCACGCCCAGCATTTTCTCGATCGACTCGCCCTTGGCTACGGATGGCGGGGCGCCTGGCAGGATCCGCGGCTCGAGATCGCCTCGGTCTACATCGATCAGTTTCCCGAGAACCAGGACCTCGCCCGTCAACGGGTCAACAAGTATGGCCTCACCTTGTATCCAAAGATCGAAGATGCGCTCACCCTCGGCACTGGCAAACTCGCAGTCGACGGAGTGGTCATCATCGCTGAACACGGCACCTATCCGCACAACGAGAAGGGACAGAAACGCTATCCGCGCTACGAGTGGTTCAAGAAGTGCGTGAGAGTCTTCGAAGACTCCGGCCGCTCCGTTCCAGTCTTCAACGACAAGCACCTCTCCACCAAGTGGCACGAGTGCGCTGAAATGGTGGCCGACTCCAAACGACTGAAGTTTCCCTTTTTCGCCGGGTCCTCACTTCCGGTGACGCGACGCCTGCCCGCCATCGACATGCCGCATGGAACTCCTCTTCAGGAGAGTGTCTGCGTTGCCTATGGGGGAGTGGACAGCTACGACATCCACGCCTTGGAAACCGCGCAGTGCATGTCCGAGCGGCGCAAGGGTGGCGAAGTCGGCATCAAACATGTGCAGGCGCTCAAGGACGAAGCCATGTGGAACCACCTCGCAAAACCGGATCGTAACCATACGCGACGCCTCATGTGCTCCGCCCTCAGCCGCAGCCACAACCTGCCGGTTGAGACGGGCTACTACTCCGACCGGATCACTTTCAAGTGGGCACGCGAAAAATTCAAGACCGCCACCGCCTACTTCATCGAGCATCTCGACGGCTTTCGCACCTCCATGTTCCTGGTCGGCATCCAGGATTTCAACTACGCAGGGCTGCGCTCCGACAACAATGAAGTCATCTCCACCCAGATGTATCTCCCCATGCCGAGCCACGGATCCACAACCGCTGACTTCTTCCACCCCCTCACCCGTCACATTGAAGACACCGTCATCACCGGCAAAGTTCCCTATCCTATCGAACGCACCTTGCTCACTTCCGGGATGGTCATCGCCGGGGTGGAATCTCTGCATCAGGGGGGGCTGAAAATTGAGACGCCGGAGATGAAGGTGCGCTACTCGGTCACAAAGGAATCAACTTATTGGCGGGACTGAGAGAGAGGGCCGCAAGAGCGAGGAGCAAGGTTCCCACGTGCTCTCAATCACCTGCTCCCCGAATACTGCCCCCGCCACCGACAATGCCCCTACTCACGCCACTTCGAGCAGCGCTCTGATCCGACTTGGTCTTGCCTGCAACTGCTCCTGCGTCGCTACCGCCGGCGAACGCATCCACCCCGCGATGGAGGTTCGGGATCAAGCTCTCTGAAGCCCTGGCCCGAACTCGCCGCGGGTTGTGCCGGTGCTCCGGCAAGGCCACCCTTCCTGAGCGCGGACGCCATTTTGCGGGCATCCAACCCCGTTCACCCAGTCCGCAAAATACCAAACCTCGCCCGGGCCTCACAAAGATTTCTGCAACTTAGTGAACCCATTCCTGTTTCATTCTCCGGACAGCATAAACACCTTTAGTTCAAACACTTACTGTTCACCAAACCCATGGGTGCTCACCAAAATTCGAACTCGAAGGGAAAACGCTATTCCGAAGCAGAGAAAGCAAAGATTCTCAATCACGTCGAGCAGGTGAATAGTAAACGTGGGCGGGGCGGAATTACCTCAGCGGCCAAGAAGTATGGCGTCACCGCTCTCACCATCAGCAACTGGCTCCGCGCGAATGAACCGCTGGCCCTTTCGATGCGCAGCTCGAATCGAAACTCAAATGCAGCCGAGGCCTTGCGCCGCCTCGCTGAAATTCACGAAAAGATCGTCGAGCGCGAGCATGAATTGCTCCCTCTGCGAAGGGAATTTGAGAAGCTCAAGAGGAGTCTCTGAGGCCAGTCCGACCCGCTAGGCTTTTCTCGCTCGGGTCTCGCTGATCCAAATCATCCTCAAAACTCGACGAGAGCGCTTCCGTTCTGCGCGGATTGCAGACACGCGTCGAGAACGCGCTGCGTTTTCAAGGCTGCTTCCGACCAGAACGAATCAGGGGTCCCACTCAATGCCAGGGTGGCGAAGTTTCGGAAGAGCTTGCTCTCCTGGGCGTCCGGATGGTTGTTGCCAGGCTCCTCGACCGCATGCCGGGTGAGGTTCTTCTCCATCACGAAGTTGCACCCGTTGATGACAAACTTCGGATTGGAGACCTGGAAGTCGAGTTCGCCCTCGCCGAAGGGGAGCACAAGGTCGTCGAGGCGAATGCTGCCTTTGTCTCCACTCACGTGCAGCCACTGCTGATGCTCGGTGAGAAAGGAGTTGTAGAAGGTCGCCGAAATTCCGTTCTCAAAGAAGAGTTCTGCACTCAGTTCGGTGGGCACCAGGCTCGGGCTGTCTTCACGGGAAGCAGTCGAGAGCATCGTGGCCCGCAAGGACTTGGGCATTTCGTAGTTCATCACGAAGAGGGTGGCCCGAATGGTATACCATCCCAGATCTCCCAACGCTCCGGCTGGTTCGAGGTCGCTATTGAGCCGAATGTTTCCTGCCAGAAAATCGGGCGGGGCACAGAAACTGAAGGCCGAGGCAATGCGCGTGATGTTCCCAACAGTGTTCGGGTCGTTGAGAGCGGCGCGCAGCTTCGGCATCCGATCACTGTGCATGTACATGATCCCGTCCATGAATTGCACATTGTTGGCCGCACAAGCATCGGTCATGCTCTGAAGAACATCCGCGTCGACCGCGCAGGGCTTTTCACACATCACATGCTTGCCTGCTTCCGCCGCCTTGATCACCCACTCCGCCCGCAATCCGGTGGGGAGCGGGATGTAGACCGCATCCACGTCATTGGCGGTCACCATTTCATCGTAGCTACCCATTGCTCGCGGCGCCTCTTCAAAGGGAACCTCTCCCTGGCACTCGTCAATAAACTGCTGTGCCTTCGCAACATCACGGCTCGCCACCCGGGTCACCACGCCATTCCCGGAATTCCTGATCGCTTCCCAGTTTTTCCGAGCGATCCCTGCCGTGCTGAGGATTCCCCAACGCAATGTCTCTGCCATGGGCGGGATTTAGAGGATCGTCCCCCAAAGGACAAGTCCCCTCATGGGGTGCGATTGGAGAAAGTATGTCCTCTTCTCCCTGTTTTATTCTCCTGACCATGCCCAAATCCCTCTCCACTCTCCTTCTGGCCCTCCTCGCCACCGGTCTCGCTGCGAGCGCACAGAACAAAAAAACGCCCTAGGCCACCGCATCGAAGGCTATTCTCAGGGAGGCCGGGGTAACCTGCGCATCGCCTTCGAGTTTCCCGAACTCTTCCACTCCGCTTCCGCCGGATCGGCTGGCGTGCAACATGAGAAACGCATCTCCGAAAACAAGGGACCGGAATGCGCCCAGGTCGGCTTCGCGCCCGGGGACGACGTCTGGCCCCTTGCCCGAAGCTACGCCCGGAACAAGCAGGGCAAGTTTCTCCTGCGACTCCCACCTTTACACTGGAAACTCCCAAAAGGACTTCAACTACGAAGCGAACCTGGAGTGCCGCCAGTTTCTCAAATCCATTGAGATCCCCAACCAGGCTCTCCTCATTCCGGATGTTTCCCACTCGACCAAGCAGGCCAAAAAGCTGCTGACCTTTCATGCCGACGGCCGAAAGTAGTCCGGAACCGAGTTGGCCCAGGCTTGGCACCTGAAAATTACCGCTACTCTTCCTTCACCGCCTGCGCCATCAAACCGGCCAAACGCTTCACCACTTCCGGGTGGTCCCTCGCGAGATCCGTCTCCTCGCCAAGATCTTTTTCCAGGTCGTAGAGCTCGATCGCCATCTTGGGATCAACTTGTAACGCCTTCCACTTCCCCTGTCGCAGCGCGACTTTTTTTCCGTAACGCCAGAAGAGATAATCGTGACTCTGCTGCTCTTTCCCGAGCAGCGCCTTGACGAAGGAGAGCCCATCGAGACCACCCGGCGCCTTGGCTCCGGCCAGTTCGCAGGCCGTGGGGAGAAAGTCCCAGAAGGCCAGTGGCTCAGCGCTGCTCGTCCCGGCCTTCACCACCCCCGGCCACCACGCAATGGTGGGAACGCGGATGCCGCCTTCGTAAAGATCACGCTTGAATCCACGCAGGGGACCATTGGCATTGAAGAACTCGTGCTTGTGTCCGCCTTCCGAGTGCGGGCCGTTGTCGGAGGTGAAGATGATGAGGGTCTTTCGATCGAGCTTGAGTTCCTTCAGCAAGCCGACGAGGCGCCCGACGTCCTTGTCCATCCAGGTGATCATGGCAGCCTGTCCTTTGGCGGAGTCTGGCCAGTCGCGATCCTGGTAATTTCCGTAGTCCGGCACCTCCATGCCATTGCCGTGCACGCGCCCTCCCTCGTTGTTGGCGTGTGGAATGGTCCAGTGCATGTGCAGGAGAAAAGGGCTCTTCTGGTTCTCCCTGATGAAGCCGAACGCCTGTTGCGTCATCACGGAATGCGACCAGGTTTCGCGTTTCCTGGAGACTCGTCCCCGCGCTTGAGGATGATCCGAAAGGACATTTCCAGTCAGCGGGTACTTTTCTCCGTTCCGCCACAAATATGGCGGGTAGTAGTTGTGCGCACCCCCCTGATCGAGATAGCCCATCCAAAAATCAAATCCGTTCTTCAGCGGAAATCCGGAGGTCTCCACCCCCCCCATCGCCCACTTGCCGATCCCCCCGGTTTTGTAACCAACCCCCTGAAGCAACTCGGCCACGGTCACATCCTCCGATTTGAAGTGATACCTCGCGTTCGACCAAATGGGAGTGTGCCCCATGTGCTTGCCGGTCCAGAGCGAAAGTCGCGACGGCCGACACACGGTACAGCCCGCATAGAAATCGGTGAACTTCTTTCCCTCCTTGGCGAGCTGATCAATGTTCGGGGTGGGCACCATTTCCTGCCCAAAACAACTGAGGTCCCCGTAGCCGAGATCATCGGCCATGATGTAGATGATGTTGGGCTTCTCGGGCAGTTCCTTTGCAACCGCGACGGCAGGCAGAAAGAGGGCAACAACAAGTAGTGGACGAAGCATGCAGCGATCTCAGCAGCGATGGCCCCGCAAATCAAGCCGCCTTGCTCAGTCCGGGGACCGGGAGCGTCTCGCAGTCGCTCCTGGTGATTCCGCCTCCCTCTCCCGCCTCCACTCCACCAACTCCGCGCCTAACAACTGACACAGACAAGCGGCCTCACGCTCAAAGACCTCCCGCCAGTGAGCCGATTACCCGGAGTCAGCAATAGCGACTCACCATCGCCTCAGGCGTGGAAGTGCTCAAACTCGAGAACCTGGTGATCCTCCTCCTTCACGATGAAAAAAGAGACTGCGATTCCCATCAGCGAGACATCGTCCTCTTTCGCCTTCTGTGGTTCCTGGCTCACCGGGATGAGCGCGGTTGCCCAACCATCTTCTTCATCCCACTCGATCTCCATCTTCTCATCGATCATGGAGACCAGGCGCTCATTCGGAATGATGGGCACCATGACATCCGAGTCATTGAAGAAGGTCGTAATCCTCTCTTCCAATTCCTCCGGGGTCATGGCCGATTTTTCTCCCCAACGAATGCTCGCAACCGCCGCCGAGAAATCACCTCTGACCAGCAGAGCAACCCACATCCAGAAACCTTCCCGAAAGGAAACATCCTCTCGAGCGGGTTTGAGTTTCAGGAGGTCTGCCTTCACTGGGATCCAGGAAGATTGGGGCGTTTGGTCAAGGCGGCCGGAACGAGGTTAAGCCACCACTTCGGACATCTCGCCCGTGCTGTCAACAAACGACTGAGCAGGCACCCCCAGTTGATTGAGCAAGGTCACGAAGAGATTCGAGAGCGGGACCTGGGCCCCGAACTTGTGGAAGTGTCCGTGCTTGAGGCCAAGCTTATCGCCGCCCGCAAGAACCAGCGGGTAGTTCGTATTGTTGTGAGTGGTGCTGTTGCTACTCCCGTAGAGGACCACGGTGTGGTCGAGTAAGTTACCCTCGCCTTCCCGGGATTGCTTCAGGCGCTCCAATAAATAGGTCAGCTGCTGCACGCGAAACTGGTCCCACTTGCCGAGCGCCTCGGCGCCGCCTGGCTTGTTCCATCCGTGCGCCAGAGAGTGCTGGTTCTTTCCTAACCCAAGGAGAGAGGGAAACTTGCTCGCGACCGAAGTCGCTCCATTCATGTTTCCCATCTGGTAGGTGAGGAAACGGGTCGAGTCGGTCTGGATCGCGAGAAACATCAAATCGAGCATCGTCTTGATCAGCTCCCCCGGGGTCTGATCGTCGGCCTCGAGGTGCAGCCCGGCAGAATCCACCTCGGGCTTGGGAACATCGAGCCACTGCTCGGAGCGTTCCACCCGCTGCTCGATCTGGCGCACTGATTGCAGATACTCATCGAACTTTCCCTGATCCTGATTCCCCAGTTTACGCCGCACGGACTTGGAATGTTCGAGCACAAGATCGAGCATGCTGCTTGAGTTGTGCAACTCCTGGCGCTGTCGATCGATGGGGCCTTCTTCCACCCCGAAGAGGCGATTGAAGACCATGCGGGGTTTGTGCAGGGCGGGCACGGGCTGGCCGCTCCGACTGAACGAGAGGGTGCTGGAACGGGTCGCCTCTCCCACCCCACCATCGACCGAGAGACTCAGGGACCGGAACCGGGTCGCCTCTCCCAGTTTCTCGGCCAGGATTTGATCAAGGGAGACCGAATTCTTGAGCTGTCCCCCCTTCAACTTCGCGGCGGTAAGAAAGATATCGGCCGTGTCGTGCCCTCCAATCCTGCGTCCATGCGGATGGGACAAGCCAGCCAGGACACTGACGTGCGCACGCAGCGGTTCGAGACTCTTGAGGCTCTCATTGAATTTGAAATCGCGTCCCTCTCCGCTCGGAAACCAATTCCATTGCGAATCGCCTTTCCCCTTCTTTGGCAAGCTCACCCCGTAGGGGAAGTAGATCGCGCAAAATCGTTTCGGTCGCGGCTGCGCCTTCGCGCTCGCCCCCATGCACTCGAGGAAGGGCAGCGCAAGGGTAGCACCCATTCCATGCAGGAACGTGCGCCGGTGAAGATGCCAAGGTTTCCGGTTCATACTCAGTTCTATTTACTTTGGAAGGGATCGCTCGCAACCACGAGCTGAATCAGGTTCCCGATCCGGTAATCGCTCTCAATGAATTCCCGGGTCAGCTCCTCCACAGCCTGTTCATCGGTCAGTTCGAGGCTCCGACCAAGCGCATAGGTCAGGAGCTTTCTGGTGAAGGCTTTCGCAAATTGGGTGCGACGGTTTTTGAGGAGGTACTTTTTCAAGTCTGTGATCCCCGCCACCACGCGGCCATCGGGAAGGGTCGATTCGCTCACCACTGGCTGGCGATCCATGCCCTTGGCATTCGGTCTCTTGCGGGGAATGCGGTCCCTCCATAGTCCGTCCCCACCAAAGTTCTCGAGCGCAATTCCCCACGGATCAATCCCACGGTGACAGTCGTTGCAGGAAGCTTCCTCACGATGCAGCCTCAATTGCTCGCGAACCGAGAGGGAGGCAAAGTTCGGATCGGTGGCATCGAGGATGGGGACATTCGGCGGCGGATCGGCGGGTGGGTCGTCGAGCAAACGCTCTCGAATCCATACCGCACGCTTCACCGGATGCGAGTCCTCTCCGGTCGAATTCCCGAGCAGGACACTCCCGTGGGTGAGGACTCCACCGCGCTCGTCTCCGGGCCGCAGGGACACCCGCTCAAAGGTGCTCCCGCGCGGACCATCCAATCCGTAGTGCCTTGCGAGGGCCTCGTTGAGCATCGTAAAATCGGAATCAAGAATATTGAGCGCGCTCAGATTCTTGTAAACCAACTCGGCGAAAAAGTGAATCGTCTCGCCCTGCATCGACGGCTTCAACTCATTGTCAAACTTGGGATAGTACTCCGGATTCACGGCCACCCGGTCCACCGCCCCGACATCGAGCCACTGGTCGGCGAACTGCTCCATGAATTGCCAGGAGCGTTTGTCCTTGAGCATGCGCGCCACTTCCGCGCGGAGAACGATCGACTCGTGCAGGGTGCCCTTGCGAGCCAGCTGAAAGAGACGTTGGTCGGGCATGGTGCTCCAGAGGAAATACGACAGGCGGGAGGCGAGTTCCCAATCGGAAACGCGACGCTTCGAATCCCCGGAGGGCTCCACGAGGTAAAGGAAGTCTGGCGAAACCAAGACCATCGCGAGCGTTTCACGAATCGCTTCCTCGAAGGACGATGAACTCTTGCTAACCAGCTGGAAGAACTTCCGGTAGGGCGCCACCTCCTCCTGCGAAACCGGTCGGCGGAAGGCGCGGCTCATGAAGACCTCCAGCACCGATCCGGCGTAGGTCACTTCGTCGCGACGCAATTTGGAAGGAAAGAGGATGCGGGTGTGTTGCTTCGGGGGCCATTGCTCGAAGACGGGGCCTATAAACTCCATCGATGCGATTTCGATCTGCGGGTAAGTCAGCGCCCTCCCCTTTTTGTCCTTCTGCTTCTTGCCTTTGCCCCGGGCCTTCAGGGGCTTGTCACGCCCCTCCGCGTAGGCGTTGTCGAGCCAGATCAATAACCCGGGAAACTTGCTCTGGGTCTTGCTCGGCAAGGGAAAGTTTTCCATGCGCCCGCGAAACTCAAACGTCTGCCATTCCTCACTCTTCACATCCACTGGATCCATGAATCCCCGCGGCGCCTGCACGTCGGCGCGGTAACCAATCGCAACCCGCAGCTGCGGATAGCCCCGCCCCTTCACCATCGTTGCCCGCACCTTCGCCCGGATGATCACTTCTCCCTTTGCAGGATACTCCATCAGTTTGACAATGAACTGCTGATCCTGATCGAGAATGTTGCTCCCGCGATTCTTGTCCTTCACGGTCTTGTTGAATTCGTGACGGAACACTCTCGGCTCGGGCCCGCTCACAATCGCCTTTCGCAAGCCATCCCGGGCCGCTTCGAGGTAGAACTCCAATTGCAGGTCGGACATCTGCAAGGTCGCGCCGTTGTTGCGAAAGCCATCTTCCGAGAGCCCTTCCGGCGGCAGATTTCTTGCGTAGTCGGTGTCGATCCCGAGGAGATCACGCATCGTGTTCTGATACTCGACATTGTTCAACCGCCGTAGAATCACCCGCCCATCGGTGTTCTTTCTGGCCTTCAGCAAGGCCGTGATCTCCTGATCGATCCAGGACACCAAGACCCGCCGTTCCTCCTGCTTCAACTCCGGTTCCTTTTTCGGAGGCATCTCGCCCAGGTTGAGCGCATCACGAACGTCGTGCCACCGCTCCGCAGCCGCACGATCGTTGAGCAGATCGGCAGCGAGGGTGTCCAGGCGCAGCTTCCCCTTCTGCTTCTTCTCCCCATGGCACTTGAAGCAGTGCTCCGCCAAGACCGGCCGAACCTGGGACTCAAAATCAATCGGGGCAGCACCCAGCAAGCTGGACCACGCGCCGGCGAAAAGAACTGAGGACAGTGCGGGGCAGATCGACATGAATGGTTCGGTCAACCCGATCTACTCTGGATTCCCGGTCTCTCTTTCACCTCCAGCCCATCCCGACGGAACGATCGGGGAGATTCACGCCCTACTTGAGGGGAGAATAGTCGACCGCTCGGAGTTGGACGGACTTGACCCCCTTCTTGACCAGAATCGGTCCATTCTTGTTGGAGACCTTACGAACCGCCTGCCAGGCAGGATCCTTCACAAAGGCCGCGAAGGAAGCATTGCGCGACTCCTGGTCCTTATGTGCGATGAGGTAGGTCAGGGTGGTGGCGGCGCCCTTCTCGTCCTTCATGTGATTGCAATAGAGCACATTCGTGATCCCGTGTTTGGTGAAGAGCTTGCAAGTGTGATCGCGGAAGCGCTTGTTGATATCGACGAGCTTGCCTTCGTTGGTCGTGTAGGTGCGCAACTCAAAGAGGCGCTCAGGCTTCTGTGCTTCGATGTTCAACTTCGGAGAGTAGTCGGTTGCCTTGAGAAACTGACGGGTGACTTTCGAGACCAACTTCCCATCCTTGATCGAGTTCTTGTAGGCCGCGGTCCAGGACGGATCCTGGAAGAAAGCCTGCCATGACCGTTCCCGGGCTTTGCGGCTGGGATAAGAGACGAGATAGATGAGCTTGTTGCCCTTGTTCTCGACCGGCACCCAATAGCCAACATTCTTGATTCCGTGTTTCTCAAAAATCGAGCAGGTGTGATCGCGGAAGCGGGCATGGAGAGCCTCGAGCTTTCCTTCGTTCGCGTAATAGGTGCGCAGTTCATAGACGCGATTTTCCAGGTGGTGATCTGCGAGACCGGGCAGCGTCGCTGACAATAATAGGATGAGGGCAAGAAATTGTTTCATCGGGAGTGATCGTTCCGAAAGTTCGTTTTACGAGGAGGGAACTTAGCTTGAAAGTGAAAGGGAGCCAGTACAAATTGGACACGTTGACTACTTTCAAAGTTCGATCATCTGCCTGTCCGAGCGGAATGCTGGTCAAGAGCAGGTTCGATCTACCAGTGCAGCGCGAAATCCATGCCGGGTGATCCGCAGGGAAAACTTTCCTCGGCCATTCTCATTCCCCCGGACATCGATTGCTTCACCGAAGCAAACCTTCTGCCGGCGAAAGGCGAAACTTCGATGTTGACGCACCCGCTATTCACATAAGAGACTCTTCTTGCGCTGCACCGGCGGAAACATTTTTTGCGTAGAAAACCCATTTCACAGGCAACCCAAAAGAGGGGGGAGAACTTCGGTTCTCCCCCTTCTCTTTTTCGCACCATGCCCGACGGAGGGTAGGAAGCAGGAGAGGGTGGTAGGAAGCAGGAGAGGATAGGACCGAGAGACGCTCCTTTCTGTGATTCCACCTCCCGAAACCAGATCAGCACCCACTTCAGGAAGAGAACTCAGTCCCGTGGTAGGCCCGGCGATTCGCCAACCGCCCAAGACGCGTGCCCCATAGCCGCCGAAGAACGCAGAAATTGGATGTCCCCATCCGACCCGTCAATCGCGGCGCGGAGCCTCACTCCAACCCGAACATCCTCAAGATCGGCAAAGAGGTTTTTATGGCCAAGGGTCCAGCCCCGAGGGCAAGGGAAGATGGGCTTGGGGGCTTCTCCGTTAATCGGGTCTTCGGCGCTCACCCGTGAGAAGTTCTCGAGTTCCTTCGCTTTACTTCTTCTTCGCCGGCGTTCCCCCGCGCACTCCAAAGAAGCTCTTTCCACGCGCAAGATGTCTCCCCCGGGTGGCCGTCGTATTGCGCGCAACTTGGGTATTGGGGCGTGAGCCTTGTAGCGCTCTGCGGTTGCTGCGCTGGCGCTGGGCACTTGCAGTCCCGGTGCTCGGAGCGCTCTCGTAAACGACCACAGTCCTTGAAGATTGTTTCTGGCCGGGGCTGCGCACGACTGGAAAGCGACTCATCCCCGTGCTCAGTGGCGAGGGTGAATCGGTATCCGGAGTGAGCTCGATGCCAGTCCCAAAGCTTGGAACCGAGGACTCGATCTCAGAGGCCGAGATGATGTTGTGGTTGATGATGTCTCCACCCATGTCGACCCGGAGAAAGGCGGTCCCGGTCAAAAAATTTCCCTCGATGCGCCCGTTGTTCTCAATTCGGTTCTCCGCCAAAATTTCGATGTCTTGATTGGCCTGAACGGTTTTTGAACTATTCACACTCCCATCCCCTCCACCCGGCAATCGCTGGAGACGCTCACTGCCACTCGGAAGAAGGCGGAAGTTTTCTCCTCCAAAAATCCGCACTGATCCATTGAGAGCCCGAATCTCTGCGCCGTCATCGGCTGGGTTTTGCAAGGCGCTGACCTGAACAGACCTGCCCGCAAGAATGGCATCGCCATCGAGAGCGACAAGATGACCGTCGATCACCCGGAGGGGTTGAGAAGATCCCGTGAAGTCCCCACCCAGTCCATCGAGCAACTGCTGCTCCACGATCGGATCGACGTGGTGGGTCGCAAAGAGGAGCGAGCGCGCGGCCACCATCCCATGAAGATCGAGGGCCGAATTGGGATTGATCACAATCAGGGCGCCGTCCTGGAATGAAATGTTTCCTTCCACATTGTGTAGGCTCCCCCCTCGCCCTGCGTTCCCGCTCACCACTCGGTTCAGCACGGCCGCGTTCGGCGGGGCGGCGCCGTTCCATTCGAAACTGAGAGTGCTGTCGGGATTTCCGAGCCCGAGGTGATCCCAGAGGATGATGCTGTTCTCATCGAGCAGGATCAGGGTCTGCCCTGCTCCGGCGACTTCGTTGAAAATACAGGAGGCCGCCCCTGAAATTAATTCCGGATTGCCGGGGTGTTGCCCGTTACAAAGCGGTGTTTGACCCGGTGCAGTCCCTGAAAAGGCGAGAAGCCCGGCAACTGCAATTAATCTGAGGGAGCGACCTCCTGACCACATATGAAGCATGGTATCCCAACCGCACGCGGGCGGAAACGATTTCCAGTTTTCCTGAAGATTTTTTTCACCATCCAGAGGAGGCAACGACAGATGGGCCTGGTCAACGCGAAGAATCTGGCCTCCTTCCCGGGGGCCCCATATGAACGCGGCTCCGCCAATCTCCACCCGCATTTTACCAACAATCCGCATCCTCCTGCGATCCCTTCCACCCACTTCTCGGGCACCCAAAGCCCAAATTTCCGGTCCCTAGCCTTGCTTTAGGGTAGTTAGGCATAGTTTCCTAGGCCTGTCCCTTGGCGGACCCTGCTATGAATCGCGCCGGCGAGCCTGATACCGAGTTCTTCGAAATACTCTGGCGTGCGACTTTTCGCCGCGCCAAGAGGCCGGTCGAGGGTGTCTTGCTCTCCGACGAAGCAGCCACCAACCTCGCAGGGAAGATCTTCGAGAACCTGCTCGATCGCTACCGGCAACGCCCCACCGATGCCGAGTTTTCCGCCGAGGCGATGGAGGGCGCACACGATCACGCCCGTCACAATGTCTCCGCGGATCGCACCAGCCAATCGGATCCGCAGCTTTGTCACGATCCCTCCGACACCCGTTACGAGAAGAATCTCGACCTCGATCGCCTCAAAAAAAAGGGCCGGGAGGGATTTTCAGATCGCGAATGGAATGGCCTCGATCCCATTCTGCGACCCTTCGGCTTTCACACCCTGCTGCGCAAGGGCCTCGGAAATCACGACGCCGAGGACGTCTACCTTGAGACCTTCGCCGAGCTCGCGCGCGAACGCGCCAAGGATGGCACTGCGCCCATCGAATCCATCGTGGTCTTCGAAGAAGTCATCCCGCTCTTTTCCAAGATGGTGCAATTCCGCGCCATCGACTGGCGCCGCAAGCAGAGCTCACTCAAAAATCAGCCCAATACGCAGAGTTCCTACGAAGATCTGACCGAGCGGGAGGATGGCGCCATGCAGTTCGAGGACAAGAGCTCAAATCCCGATCGCGACCTCGGCCAGCTCAGTTTCGACGAAATCTACCGGCAATGCGGCGAGACCCTCAATGAGATGGAGTGGCATCTCGTGTTCACAGTCTACGTCTCCCAGAGCGCCACCATGGGCGAACTCTGCGCTGACGAGGACATTCTTCTAAAACTGGGACTGGAGACAAATCACTCGATCTCCAAAAAGCGAAGAATTCTTAACGAAGCGCTGGAAGGGGCCTTGGAAAAGCTACAAAAATGCCTGATAACTTGAAAATGCGCCGTTTCCATCGCGGTTGGAGGGGTACAGGACGATGAAAAATAACTCTCCAGCTCCCGATCATGAAGAGCTCAAGGCCCTGCTGGCCAAAAGCTTCCACTCCGAAGAGGCCGAAAATGTACCGGCTCTTCCTGAAACCCTCCGCGACCGGATTCGGGGCCAATACGGACAAACCAGGGCCCAAGGGCAGGCGGAGACCGCAGCCCTCTCCGAATCTCTCTTCGCCAAGATCGCTCGCCTCTTTACTCAACCGCAATTCAGTGGTGCCGCCGCGGCGATCGTGCTCATTGCGGTCGCGGCCTTTCTCCTCGTCCCGACAAAAGACGACTCCACCAACTCGAATGATTTTCGCGGACTCGAAACTCCCTCATCCACAACCGCAACCATCATTCTTTACGGATTCGACTCCGAGAATGCGAGTTCCATTAAGGAGCTGCTGGATCCCAAGGCTGCCGAGA
This sequence comes from Roseibacillus sp., assembly GCA_028821775.1. Taxonomy (GTDB): domain Bacteria; phylum Verrucomicrobiota; class Verrucomicrobiia; order Verrucomicrobiales; family Akkermansiaceae; genus Roseibacillus_B. The sequence goes on along the minus strand of JAPKFB010000049.1, from coordinate 15,201 downwards.
TCCTCGAAAACATCGCGGGTGAACCTTCCGCAGAGGGAGCGACCATCATCATCGACGGAAAAGCTCGCGAGATCCAAGGCTACACCTCTCGGGATGCCGAACCGATCATCATCGCCCTTCCCGAGAGCGAGGCCAAGATTGCGGATGCCATCGCCAAGATGCTCGAGACCCTGAAGGGCAAGTAAGCTCCCCTTCATTCCTTCACATTTTCACAGGTATATTCTTATCGTCCAAAAGTGCGCGCGAGTCATCGCGCGCACTTTTTTTGAGGACCGTGGTGGATGTGATCGAAGGCAGGGCCGTTCCGCCTCCCAGGCTCCAATTTAATCTCAGAACCAAATCCAAGCTGCTACGGGGTCAATCACAGAAGGGTCTTGCTCCCGGCGGTTGCATTTTCCTAACGGTTGTTCCTTGGAGCTTGGAATATCCCTGCCTTGAGCCTCCAGGCTCAGCCTTCCTCTTCCAGAGAATTCGTTCTCCACAAAAATCCTCTCACATCCACGGACCATCCGGGAAACTCGATCGCTTCGGACAACATCTCGCCACTCACTTCGAGGCCCTCTTCGAATTCGTTGATCACAAAACCAGTGAGCAAACGCCCGTAAGATCCTTCCTTCCATCCGGGATGGGCGACGTCGTTCTTCCGAATGATGGGATCGGGGGGAATGGAAACGGTCAAGATGCGCCCGGCTGCTTCAAAGGCAGCGTAGATCCCCTTCTTGGCCTCGTTCGCCCCTTGGGGACCACCTCCAAATCTGTAGAACACGAGCTTGGATTGATGATCGGCAGCAGGTCCCACCAGGTCGCGCACCCGATCGGTCCCAACCAGATCGCGCAGCACCATCCCGCTCTTTCGCAAGGCAGTGAGGAAGGCCGCATTATCATCCCTTCCGATGCTCACTGCTTGAGCCTTGGTGATTACCGGGAGAAGCATCCCCCAGACCCGACGCACTGTTGCGGATGCCTCGCAATCAATGAGCACTGCCGCCTTTCCATTGCCAAGGTTGTAGGGATCGGCAAGCTGATGGGCATTCAAGAGCAGGCTCTGCCATTCCTTTTCAGGCAACTCGGCCAGGCACTTCCAGTCGGCCAGCCATCCTTCCGCGCCGGCATGACCAGCGCTCAGACCGGCAGGATCCGTCGAGCCCTCGAGCATTTCCCTGACCTCCCCCCAGGTGCAAGTGTGCACCCTGCCCTCGTGGTTCCATGACAGCGCATTCGTCTTGTTCTTCCTCTGCTCCAGAAACTCAACCACGGTATCCGCCGACTCCCGGCGCCGTGAAAACACCGTCCCCGCCAGCGCATTGAGCTCACCCTTCAACTCGACCGCACTGCACTCCCGGGCCCTCCGAGGCTCCCCAAAGGCAACCCGGACCCCAAAGGGAATCGCACGCGGCATTTTGCTGATGAACTTCCCGCGCTCCCCCGAGAATATCGATTTCCAAAGGCCGTCGAGATAGACGGGCTGCACCAGGCAATCCGCCTTGCGGGCGATGAGCTCGAAGCCCCGCTTGAATTCGCCCAGGAATCCACTGCGCGAGAGCTCCCCTTCCGCAAAGATGCAAACCACGTTGCCCTCTTCGATGGCGGTCGCGGCAATCTGGATTGCGTCCTTCGCCCGCGTGGTGGAGATCGGGACGGCATCGAAGAGCTTGGCAAACTTCCCAATCAGGGGCTTTTTGAAATAGTGACTCACCATCAGAAAGCGCACCGGTCGCGGACTGGCCGCGGTGAGGATCAGGGCATCGAGATAGCTGATGTGATTCGGCGTGAGTAAGACCCCGGCCTTCTCCGGCATCCGGGAAGGGTCAATGGCTTCGATGCGATAAATCGCACGCAGGGCGCTCATGACGAGGAGCTTCACAAAGGCACGGGGAAGGAGTCGCATGACGTACCAGGTGGCTGCGACTGAGACCAGGCCGACGAGAAGAAACTGCGTCTCGGTCGAGAGCCCAGCCTTCATCATCGCCAATTGAAGGACCACCGCTCCCGCCATCGCTAGGCAATTGAGCAATGAGGAAGCTGCCAGGATGTTTCCCCGTTGGTCCGGATCACATTGGTCTTGGAGAAAGGCGTTGATCGGGACAAAGAAAAATGCCGCCCCAAGACCCGCCATCGAGAGAGCCACGTAAAAGAACGTTGTCTCGGGAGTGGCCCATACCAAGAGGAGACTCGCCACCATCATGATGATCCCTCCGAGGGGATTGAGACCCAACTCAATGTGACGCTTATTGATGAGCGCTCCCAGGATACTGCCGACCGCGATCCCGCCACTCGCCGCCAGCATCATAAACGATGTTGATCGTCCGAAGTTGGCATGCCCATCCGGGTAGAGCTCGCCTGCCACTTGCAAGGTGATAAACTGGATGATCGCTCCGAAGGCCCAGAAATACGCAACCCCGAGGGCACTCAGTCGCAGGGGAGCCGATTTGAAGAGCAACCCGAGTTGCTGGAAATGGGACCCCACGAGCGCTGCCGTGAACGGTTTCTTCCCCTGCGCAGGCATCACTTGAATCGAATAGGCCATCGCAATCGTAACGAGAGCTCCAAGGGTGATCAGGATCATGGGCAATAGTCCGGCCTGCCATCCGCTGCCGGTGGCCTCCAAGCGGGCCGAGAACCAGATTCCCAGCAGAATTTGACCGGCGAGAATCGCGAGGATGGTGCACATCTGCATGATCCCGCTTGCAAAGCCCAGGCGATCAGAACCGAGAAGCTCCTTGATGATTCCGCTCTTGGCGGGACTGAGAATGGTCGATTGAATGGCGAGGAAGAAGAAGCACGTCACGGTAATGGGAAGGACCTTTAATCCAAACGACCCGAGGACGATTCCGAGAACGATCAGTTGCATCCATGCCGTGAGGCGAATCACGCGGGTCTTGGAAAAGGTATCCGATGCCCAACCCGCAATCGGAGCGAAGAGGATGAACGGAAGAAGAATAAGCATCCCAAGCAAGTGAGGCAGGGTGCTTCCCCACGATGCACTTGCTTGCGCCGCTACCCAGGCACCGAGCGGAACAAGGGTGAACTGGAGAGCTTTATCATTGAAGGCATTCTGCCCCTGCAAGCCCATGAGACTCCAAAAGGAGACCCAATTCCGGCGGTTGGGCTCGGGTTCAACCTGTTGTTCATTTTCCACAGCGAGAGTTCTATCCAATCAATGGCCTAAATCGAAATCGATTCTCCCATTTTAATCATCAGTCGGATCGATGCTTTCCGTGAGAGCTCTTCTCTCTTTTGCTGTGCCCCGAAGATGCAGATACGGGTCAAGGTCACCCCCAATGCCAAGGGAAACAAAGTCATCGGTTGGGAGGAAGATCCCCGGGGCGGTCGCGTCCTCCGGGTCCGCCTGCAAGCCCCCCCGATGGACGGAAAAGCGAACAAAGCGCTCGTCGCGTTCCTGGCCAGGGAACTCGGTCTCTCGAAGTCGAGGATCGTGCTCGTGAAAGGAACAACGAGCCGCAGCAAACTCCTCGAGCTTCCAGACGGGACCAAGTTACCGGTGGGAAGTGACCGGCGTTGCTAGCTCTGTTGCCCTCCGCCGGGATCAATCTCCCCAGGATTGCTGGGTTCCACATTCGCGCCGGGGACAGGCGGTTCAGGCATGGTCGCCGGTCGGGGTGGAGGGACCGTCGACCCCCCTGGCGGTGGAGGGGGAACGCTCATGGGCTCCCCTCCCGGGATCGCTCCCTCCGGCCCCGGAATATTCGCGATCGGAGGCTGCACCCACTTGGGGGCTTTCGGACTGACATCGGCAAACCAGCCCACCAGCCCCATTCCAATCAGTCCTACACCCCCGGCGTGGAAGAAGGTCATGAAGGTCGCCATGAGAACAACGAAGGGTGTGAAGAGAAGAAGCCCGATGATCATCCAGCTCGGTTTAACTTCGTAGTGGTGCACCACCAGACGAATCCGGGAGCGTGCCAGCGCGAGCCCGAAGATAATGTAACAAAAGGCCGCCGAGAGAGCGTTGAGATGAAAAACAACCCCGGCTCCGGCCGTGATGCCACCCGAAAAGCCGCACGCAATGGCAATCGAAGCCAACATCGATCCGACAAAGAGAATCAGCGTCCCGATGCGACCCGCAATGCTGGTGAAGGAGGAAGCCCCAATCGCGCCCGCAGCCATCATTCCAGAGAAAAGCACCACCGTGAGGCCCATTGCCAGGTTGCGCCAGACATCGAGCCCTCCAATCAAGTAGCGAACGATCATGTAGGGGAGCAGCGAGGAGAATGTGAGGAGGCAGAGCCCCCATAAGACGAGGAATTTTCCGCGCACGACTTTCCACCTCGAAAGGGGAGTCATGAGCAACAATTCGTGATTCCCCTCATCCAATTCCTGTCCCATCAGGGCGAGTCCGCCCAAGGGCATGAAGAAGAGGCAGACCGCCCCGGTCACTGCCCAGAACATCCCCGAGAACATGTTGCCAGGAAGAAACAGGAGCAGGTTGAGCACCCCCGCGTATTCGGTGAACTTTTCCACCTCCTTCATCTTGAACTCGGCCACCATCGCAACAACCGCAAGCACATGGATCCCAATGAAGGGATAGATGAACATTCCGCGCCGCAGCCCCTGCCGCAGTTCCTTGACCGTCATGGGTCCGAGCCGTTCGGAAAGATCCCGCGATTTAAAGATGGGCTCGGCCGTTTCAGACACGAGCTTAGTTAAATCCAGATTCCGCAGGGCGCAATCTGATTCGCGGTGCTCGCTGTTCAGAATTCAGGACCCAGGATTCCGATCTCTCAGGGTGCGCAAGAAACTACCTCCCGGCGTGAGACCTAGCCCAGAGGACACAGTCCACTCCCCTATAAGCCGGATTCTGTTCCCCGCAAAGCGGGGCGACGACCATTTCTCTTCCCGCTTCGCGAACGAAGCGAGATCCCGCGAACGGGATGCGACTATTACCCGGGGATCCTGGTCGGGCGGGCGACCCTTCCCCTGTTCTGTCTTGCACCACGCGGGGTTTACCATGCCTCCTCAGTTACCTTCGGAGCGGTGGGCTCTTACCCCACCATTTCAACCTTACCTGTGTCCTTGCGGACCATCGGCGGTTTATTTTCTGCTGCACTTTCCGTCCGGTCCGGCTTGCACCGAACCGTCCCTCGTTTTCACAAGGCACGCTGCCCTTTGGTGTCCGGACTTTCCTCGAAGCCTTCGCCGAAACGAAAACCCCGCGATCGCCCAGGGAGTGGAGTGGGAGAGTGACGAAAATCGGGCGAAGGAAAAGGAGAAAAGCACAACGCTCCCCCCGCCCTGCCGACGCCCCCCGGCAAGTTCTCCATGAATTCCACCCCCCGATCAGGATTCAGGCAGCCCGCCCGCCGCAAACTCTCAATGAAGGCGGCCCCCTGTCCCTGATCTTGAGGATCGCCCCCAGCGGCTCATGATCTCACTTTTCAGTCACTCGAAGATTCCGGTACTTCACCACCGCATGCTCGTCGTGATTCTGCAGGCCCAGATAACCCTTGGTGTTGCGATCGGACTTGTAGTCGACAATTTGTTCGCCGTTGAACCAGATCTTGATCTGCGGGCCGGCGGTTTCGATCTTCACCTTGTTCCACTCACCCGCGAGTTTGGACATGTTCTTCTTGGCCGCCACAACGTCGTAGAGCGCGCCCGTGCTCCAGACCTCCGGCTTGGCACGACCATGGTCGTCGAGAATCTGCATCTCGTGCCCGGTGAAAGCTGGATTTTCCTTCAGTCCCGATCGCAGAAAGACCCCGCTGTTCCCCTTCTGGTTGATGGAATACTCAAACTCGAAAACGAAATTGCTGTACTCCTTCTCGGTGCGCAGCCATGACCCGCTTTTCTTCGGATTGGTCGTCCACTTCACCCCTTTCCGACCAACGAGAACCCCATCTTCGATCTTCCAATCACCCTCGTACATGACCACCCAACCGGAGAGGTCCTTTCCGTTGAAGAGGGTGACCGCCTTCTTCTTGTGATGATCCGCGAGAGCAGTGCCGGAAAGAATCACAACAGTAGCGAGGACGAGGAGGGAGCGCATGGTCAGAGGGAGTGTGTCGAGAGGGTGCTCGCGAGTCAACGGAGCAATCGGAATAACGATCCGGGCCCACGCGCTCCCTGCCCCACTCGCTTCATTTCTTCTACACTTGGAGGATCGCGTCGGCGTAGCGTTCACCCAGCAACTTCATGCTCTTGGGGTCGAAGTGCCCGCGATCCATGCAGGTAAGTCCCTGGGAACTTGCAAAGGCGGTCTGCGGAACTTCGGCCGGTTGGGCGGCCACCTGTTGGTTGATGAGCTCCACCTTGCTGAACTGGCCCGCCATGTTTGACTGGCCGATCAGGAGATAAATCTCCCGTGCACCCGCATCCGCGAGGGAAGCCAGGACGCCGAGAAGCAACGTCATGAAAATTCGCATGGTCACAAACAGATTGGGCTTACTTCTTCAAAGTCTCTACTTCTTTGCGCAGGGCATCCAGCTTGTCCTTCAATTCCGGACGCTCCCTTTCGATGATGCGGGCCACCTCCCTACTCGCCATCTCTGCCAGAATAGCCTCGATCCGCGCAAGCTTGTTCACGAGCAACCCCGCACCGTCTCCCTTGAACTTGTCCGCTTCCAAGGCGGGAAGATCGAGCAAGGCCTGCCGGAGTTTGCGATCTGCGGCCTGCCGCGCACCCAGTGCCTTCAGCTCTTTCAGCTTCGTCTCGGCCGCCTTCTTGGCGGCGTCCGAATAGTTCACTCCCTCCGGAATGGACCAATCATCCGTGCGGAAGGTCGGAAGGGGCAGGCGTTCCCGACCCACCAGGTTTCCGGTCGGCCAGTTGGCCCAACCATAGCGCACCGCCACCGGTTCTGACACGAGCGGACTGGAAACTTCAATCGTCCACTCCCCATCCAGTTTCTTCTGCAGGGCCTGGGCGGGATACCATCGCTGATCCCGACCCGCGATGATGAACCCCTTGATCTCCGCGTTTCCTTCCCGGGGGCTGGGGAGAACCTGCCAAGCCGCATTGTTCTCGATGTGCTTCCAGCGATCAAAGACCACCGGATCTGAATCGAAAAACAGAAACGCGCGTCCCTCCACGATCTTGATTTCCTTGTACTCGTTGGCGCGGTGGACGACTTTCTTCTGGTAGACCCGGGCGAGCGCCCAGAGCGAGGCATACTCCGCCACCGGCAGCTTTTCCCCGGGATGAATGTAGGAATTCCCCGCAGGATAGGTCGCGATCATCGCCGCGTGGGGATCATCCTTGAGAGCTCGTCTCTGAATGTCGCGCACAATAGCGTAGCCTTCCGCCACCGTCGCGATCTCTGGTTCGAGTCCGAAGGTCCCCCACCCGGGCTGACTGATGCAACCGAAAGGCAACGCCTTTTCCCCAAAGGCTTTGCGAAAGGACAAGGGGACCATCGGAAAGGTGTGCTCGTAACGGGTCCATCCCATGAAATTGTTGTTCTCTCCCTGATAGTAAAGCACCCCCCGGATGCGCAGGTCGCGGATCGGCATGACGGTGGCATTGAACAGGCCCGCGGGCGGACTCCACCCGGAGCGGGGATCCCCCGGCTTCTTGGGAAGGCGTTTGCGCGGCTCCTTCTTTCCCGCCGCCTTGGCCTCCGCCACCTTTTTATGATGCTCGGTGTTGGCGACCTTCACGGACTCCTCCCACTCACTCATGATCCGCGCGACCTCCTTAGGATCCTCCCACTTCGCGGTCTCGGCGTCGTAGTCCTCGAGCACCGTCTGCACCGTGATGTGCTCGATCTGATCGAGGCCCTCCCGCAGACACCAAGTCTGCCCCAGGGTTCCGCCCCGCGCAACGTTCACGACCCCCACCGGCACCTTCAGATAGCGGTGCAGATACATCCCGTAAAGGTAGGGCACCGCTGAAAATCTGCTGGCCGTCTCGGGCGAGCACTCCTGCCAGGAGATGGTTTTGCGCACATCCTCAAGGGGCTGGTACCAGGAATCTTCCCACGCGATGTAGCGCAAGCCGGGAAAGTCGGCCGAAGCGGCCTCTCTCCCCTTGCGATTGAAATTGCTCCACCCCATATTGCTCTGTCCCGCGCAAAGCCAGATCTCGCCCACCAAGGCATTCTCAATCGCAATCGCGACCTCTCCCCTGCGGCCACTCACCCAAGTCTCCTGAAAACTCGCCGCCGCAGAATTGAACACGACTCGCCACTTCCCGTTTTCGTTCGCCACCGCCTCCACCGTTTGAGTCTCCAAGACGGGGGGATTCTTCTCCAGGTAGCGCACTCCCACCTGGTAAGCGGAACTTTCCTCCACCACCGGAGGCGCCTTGCGGGTCCCCGCTTCCACCGCCGCCTTGATGGCCGCTTCTCCCAATTCTCGATCCTGAGTCAAGGTCACCGCGACCTTCTCCCCTGGCGTTGCCCATCCCCAGATCACGATCGGCTTCTCTTGCTGGAGAACCATCCCGTCACTGATGATTCGGGCAAAACGAAACTCCCCTTCATGCTCGGCCCACGCAGCAGCGGACAGGACCAGAGAGAGAGCTCCAAGACAGAGGGAACGAATCACGAGTGCAAACCGCATATCCGGATCTACGCCCGCTGCGCTCGCTTTCCTTCGTTCATTGTTGTTCCCCCGCGGAATCTCCACCCATGATGACCTATTATCTGCAGATGGAGTCTCCGGACGACCTCGTCTCGGTTCACCGCGTGGGACTGGCCCTGCGCATCATCGACCCGACCGACGGCCGGGTGAACCAACGCCTCTCCCGCGAAGTGGGGGAACCCTGGCAATGAACCCGCTGCCAAGGGTGGTCAGTCGAACGATGGACGAGCCATCTGGAGAGCAGTGCCATCGCGACCATCTTACACAAATTCGAGGGAACCAAAATTGGCTGCTCCGAATTGATCAATCGAAGCGGCGACTTCGAGATCCTGAGCTTCGGCCTGCTCTCACCCTGATTCCGGGAGTTATCGAGAGGCCTAGGAGCTTCTAGGGCTCAAAAGATCGGGCCTCCCCCTTCCCTCTGAAGCCCCGTTTCGCACCGGACCTGGCGCCTCCCAGGGTCCTGCCCGGTGGACAGCCAGGAAGCCCCAACTACTTGGCTTTATCCGAGGTCGGTAGCGGTGGGATCTCCTTCGGGGCCGCAGGCCAGCGGATGCAGCCACTCAGCATCAAGAGGGTGGCACCCCCAACTAACGCACACAGTCCTATCGTTTTCATTCTCATATCCAAAAAATCGGTTCCTCCCGCGGAGGCACGCAGGATGGCTCAGCGAGCCCGCTCCATGGGGGCCTCGGCAAAGGGCGATGCCGCAAAGCGCTTGTTGGCATCGGTCGAACGTCCGCTCCAGGGGTCGACCCCTTTCTCCGTGAAAACCGCGATCCCAACCACCCCGACATTACGTGGATTGTCGTGTTTGAGAACAGCATAGGAGGATGAAACGGGAGAGAAGACGAAGGACGCCACATCGCTCTCACTGGAACGCCAGCCCTTGACTTCGATGGTCTGCCCAGGCCAGACAATGTAGCCCCGTTTCTTGATGCTGGCCTGTTTTCCGTCGACCACATCAAGTCCGTCCACGCTCAGAACCACCTCGAGTCGCGAACGCGCATTGTTTTTGACTGAGAGCGAATACTTGCTGCCATTCCGACCCACCACAAATCGTTTTCCGTTCGCATGATAGTTGCGCATGGTGCCCAACCCACTCTTCATTCCCCACTCCACCATCCCACCAGCCGCGCGTTTGCGCCCATTAGATGTGTAGTAGCTCTTGTTGGTCATGGCCTCGATCCCTTCCTTGTCGTTGTACCAGATCATCGCTACTCCGTCGGCCGGCTTGCTGCTAGCACGGCTGAAGCTGGTGTAGGTCATGCGAGAACTGATGGAGGGCCCCCAGGTCGTGGCCTGCCCCGCCCGCGGAGTTGGCCTCTTATAGTAGGCCGGTGAGGCTGCCAGCTCGTTGCTGCCTGCTCCGCCGCCAATAATTTCCCCGGCACTGCCCACCGGCGTACCGAAGGGCATGTCACTTTGGGACCAGTCCCCGGATCCCCCTTCGAAGGAAGCGCAACTGTTCAAGAGGAGAGGGGCCATCCCCATCACCAGCAGTCCCAACTTCCAATCACCAGTTTCCTCCCTTGCTGCACTCGCTCTCATGGGTGCTAGAAAAACAGCAATTATCAATGGAGGTCAAATCTTTTATGCTGTTTTTCCAACATTGTTATTGCGGGTTTTATAGCACAAGCCTAGAGTGCCCCCATGAACCGATTGGAGAAAGGGCAAGTCTCGCGACGCGAGCGCCAGATTCTCGAGATCCTCTACCGCCTGGGACAGGCCACCGCGAAGGAAGTGCAGGATAACCTGCCCGACCCTCCGTCCTACTCGGCAGTGCGCGCCCTCTTGGCCACCTTGGAAGGCAAAGAGATGGTCCGTCATTCAAAGGAAGGTCGACGCTACGTCTACAAGCCTGCGATCACCCCCAAGAAAGCCAAGCGCACCGCCCTCGACAGCCTTCTGCGCACTTACTTCGGAGGGAAGCCCGAAAATCTCGTGGCGGCTCTCCTCGACCCGAGCGATCAACAGCTCACCAAGCGCGAAATCGAGACCATTCGGGATTTGATCAAGAAAAAGTGAGCAGCCGGTAACGTTATCTTCTATGCAACCGGCATTGCCGTTTTGATATTTAGCCCGCTTCCACCAACCACTCCCTTCCAGCCCCTGCTGCCCCATGTCCTTACTTCTCAGCAGCGCAGCCCTTTCCCTCCTCGCCGTGATCGCGGTCTGGCTGACTGGTCGGCAGGATCCCGCCCGTTCCCCGCTCCTCACCTTGGGCACTCTGCTCACTCTTCTTGCCCTCCCCTTCCTGGCGTTCCTTCCGAAGTTCATGGTGGAAGTTCCCGTTCTGGTCGGCAGCGCCGATCCCGGCTCGGTCACCACCACCATCTCGTGGTTCGCGATCGCCTGGGTCTGTGGCTTCCTCGCGTTCTCCCTGCGCCTGCTCGCTGATTTCACGGCCCTGAATCGCTGGCGTGGCAAATCGCTCGATTCCAACGATCCGGAAACAGACCAGATCCTCGAAAACTGCCGTCAACAGCTCGGCCTCCGGCACCAGGTGGGCGTCAGCCTCCACCCCGACGCCGTTTCTCCCTCCATTGCCGGCCTCCTCCGCCCCGTGGTTTACCTGCCCACCAACAGCGTGCTCTGGAATGAGGAGACCTTGCGCATGGTGCTCCTCCACGAATTGGGCCATGTCGCCCGGCGCGATCTTTGGACCAATCTGGCCGCCCAGGTGGCCTGCCTCGTTTATTGGTTCAACCCGGCCGTCTGGTGGCTGCGCAACCGTCTCATGGCGCAATGTGAATTTGCCTGCGACGCCAAGGTGATCGAGGTGGGCGCCGACCCCGCCCATTACGCCACCGCGCTCTGCGACGTCGCTGAAGCGGGCGCCCTGCCCCAAGCAGCTCTCGCCATGGCCGGGCGGGCTTCCCTGCGCGACCGGGTCGAACGAGTGGTCTGTTGCAAGCGCTCCAAGGGCTCACTCCTCGTTGGCGCCGCCCTCATCCTCACCATCACCGCTTCCCTCGCCCTCTCCGTGGTGCGCCTCTCGCCCACTCCCCTGGCCCTCAACGAGGGCCCGGCTGAGATCGGAAACGCCTACCCTCCAGAAGAGATTCGCTTGCGACTCACTGCCAATCCGTTCCCTGCGGATTGATTCCAGGAGGCTCCGCCAGGGAGGCTCCCGGTTGGCTTGCCCTATCCCTCCTCCAACGATTTTCAGGCGCACGTTGGAAGCACCAAGTCAACTGCAAGCTGACATCCGCTCTTCTGAATCTGGCCTTGGATGGGACCCTGCCGCTTATCCCATCACGTTCCGCAGCGCACTCACCCGTTCCACATCCACGGGATTGTCGAGCATCCCATCGACCTTGAGCGCCGAGGCCACGATCAACCCGTCCGCAAATTCTAACAGCTGCTCGGCACTCTCCACCTTCGCGCCACTTCCAACCAGCAGCGGAGCATCGGGACAGGCCTGCTTCACGCGCCTGAGATCTTCGAGGTCCGTTGCTTCTCCGGTAGCCACCCCGGAGACAATGAGAGCATCGGCCAGGCCGCGATGAAAAGCATCCCGGGCCGCTTCCTCAATTCCGAGATCACCGATGGGCACCGCATGCTTCACGAGAACGTCGGCCCAAATCTCCACCTGGGGGCACAGGTTCTTGCGTTGGCGCAGGGTGGAAAAGGCCTCCCCCTGAATGATTCCCTGGTCGGCCTCCACCGCCCCGGTGTGCACATTCACCCGCACAAACTCCCCTCCGCAGGTCGCGGCAAGTCCCAAGCCGGAGGAGACATCATTGCGCAACACGTTGAAGCCCACGGGCAATTCGACTCCCGCCTCCTTAATTGCGCAAGCCACCACCGCCATGCCCGCCACCGTTTCCGCGGCCACTCTTTCCCGCGTAAAGGGAAGATCGCCAAAATTCTCGATCATCAAGGCGTCCGCTCCACCTTGTCGATAGGCCCTCGCATCCGCTACCGCCGCCTCACACACCGCATCCATTGAGCCTGCGAAACGCGGGGCGCCAGGCAGGGGCGACAGGTGCAGGACCCCGATCATTCGCTTGCGCTTCCAGTTCATGCCTCCTCTTGCCATCTCCTCCCCGATTCACAAATCTCATTATTCACTATTCCCATTCCGCACTGCACTGTGTAAACTCGCTTTCCCGATGGTCATCCACACCGCTTCGTTTCCCCGCGCCGGCCTGATTGGAAATCCCTCCGACGGCTATCACGGCAAGACGATCTCCTTCATCGTCCGAAATTTTTCGGCCAAGGTCACCTTGTGGGAATCGCCGGAACTCGAAATCCAGCCCGCCCGCCGCGATGAGATGATCTTCGGAAGCATTTCTGATCTGGTCGAGGACACTCGCAACTTTGGCTACTACGGCGGACTCCGCTTGCTCAAAGCCTCCGTCAAGTGCTTCCACAAATATTGCCGGGAAGGTGGGTTCACGCTCCACAACCAGAATTTCACCATCCGGTACCGCTCCGACATTCCCCCTCACGTCGGCATGGCCGGGTCGAGTGCGATCATTACCGCCTGCATCCGCGCCCTGATGCAGTTTTATGGTATCGCGATTGTTCCGCCCATCCTCGCCAACTTGGCGCTCTCGGTGGAGAACGACGAATTGCACATCCCGGCTGGCTTGCAGGATCGCGTGGTGCAGGCCTATGAGGGGGTCGTCTTCATGGACTTTGCGAAGGACCACTTCGAGATTACGGGACACGGAGCCTACGAGGAGCTCGACCCCGCAAGTCTCCCTCCACTCTACGTCGCCTTCACCACTCAGCTCTCCGAAGGGACTGAGGTCTTTCACAACGACATTCGCGGGCGCTTTCGACGCAAGGATGCCGAGGTCGTCGCCGCCATGGCCGAGTGGGCCGAACTCACCCAGCAAACCCGCGATCTCATTGTCACCGGGAAGGGAGATCAGATCGGAACCCTTCTCGATCGCAACTTTGATCTGCGGAAATCCCTCTACAAGATCTCCGAGGGCAACCTCAAGATGGTGGCTACCGCACGGTCCCTCGGAGCTTCGGCAAAGTTCACGGGCTCCGGCGGCGCGATCGTAGGCGTCTATGAAGGGGAGGACATGTTCACCTCCCTCGTGGACAAACTGGGCCAGCAGGGAGTGCAGGTCATCAAGCCGATGATCGAGGCCGAAGGCCAGTAGGAAGGCCGCCCGGGGGAAAGTTCCTCCTTGCCATCCACCACTCCCCTGCGCCACCACTCTCCTCGCCCCCATCCATTTCCATGCAGGTCACCAAAGCAGTCATTCCCGCCGCCGGTTTCGGCACACGCTTTCTTCCCGCGACCAAATCGCAGCCCAAGGAAATGCTGCCCATCGTCGACACGCCCACCATCCAGTACGTGGTCGAAGAATGTGTCCGGAGCGGCATCCGCGACATCCTCATGGTGATCGGCCGCAGTAAGCGCGCGATCGAGGAACACTTTTATCGCGCCCCCGAACTCGAGATCGAACTCGAGAAAAAGGGCAAGATCGAGCTCCTCGAACAAATCCGCCACATCTCGGACATGGCCTCGATCCACTTCATCTGGCAGAAGGAATTGAACGGCTTGGGCGACGCGGTCTCCTATGGACGCTCCTTTGTCGGCAACGAGCCCTTCGCCCTTCTGCTCGGCGACACTCTGCTGGGCAGTGACAACCCCGAGCGTCCGATCCTGAGACAGATGCTCGACATCTACGAAGAGAAGGACGAATCCGTCATCGCGCTCGAAGAAGTCGCTCCGCACAAGGTTTCCCGTTACGGCATCGCCGGGGGCGAACCCTTGGGAAAGGGCGTGATCAAGATTGACTCCCTGGTGGAGAAACCCGAAATCGACGAAGCTCCCTCCAACCTGGCCATCGCCGGCCGCTACATCTTCCGCCCCGATATTTTCGACTACATCGCCAAGACCAAGCCAGGAAAGAACAACGAGATTCAGCTCACTGATGCCATGATCCACATGCTCGCGGATCGCTGCATGTTCGGACTTCGCTTCGAAGGCAAACGCTACGACATCGGAAACAAGCTCGACTTCATCAAATCCAACATCGAGTTTGGTTTGAAACGGGACGATATCGGGGCCGAGTTGGCCGAGTATCTGAAGAGGATCGTGTCCGAACTCTAGTCGAGCGAGCGCTCAAGACCTCGACGTCCCGGTTGCCCTGGATCAATGCCGCGCGCGGTCGCGATCACTATCCCAATGCCTGGAGCCTCTCCATGTTCGGAAGCGGCATCCAACCTGGTGCGGTGGTGGGTGCCACCGACAAGCTCGGCTTCGAGGTCACCACCCACGCCTTCAACGAGCAAAATCTCTTCGCCACCATTTTCGCCGCGCTCGGGATTGATCCCCACGACGAGTTCAAGATTCCCAACCTGCCCAATTTCCACCACGTGGAAGACAGCTCGAGCCCCATCAAGGAGGTCCTGGCATGAAGGTCGAATTCAAAGAGGCTCCCACTCTCAAGGTGCCCACCCACTGCCTCTCCCTGACCCGGGGCGAGGGCGACCATCTTTACGCGGCTTGTTTCAACGGCGGGATCTATGCCGTCGACCATGCGGGGAAGGAACCTCCCCAAGAGCTCGCTCGACACGACAGCTACGCCTCCGGAGTAAACTGGTCGCCTTTGACCAATCGTCTCGTCTCGGCGGGCTACGATGGAACGCTGCGCTGGATCAATCCCGCCGGAAAGAAAACCGAGC
>JAPKFB010000111.1 GCA_028821775.1 Roseibacillus sp. | reverse complement strand
CAGGGCTGGAATTGGTCCAAGGGGCCAGATCCGTGCGACCGTCGAAGTTATCCTCGAAGATCGTCACCGGGGGCGTGGGAAACTCCTCGATCACGAAGAAGCGCTCCGATTCGGGAGGCAGAGGAATGGTGAGGGTGTTGATGTCGGGAGTGGCCATGATGTCCGTGTTGCCACCATAGACCGGCCAGTCCTGGGGGTCCGCGGAGGACGGATCCGTGGCGCTGAGCAGGTTGTAGCGCATGCCGGGCTGGCTCTCCCAGCTGATGCTCACTTCTCCTGTTTCGCTGTCACGGATGATGCCCGTGATTGCAAAGGAAGGACCTGAACCGGCGATTGACCCCGGCTTTTGGTACATCTGTGCCACCTGCTCCGGAGTCAGTTCCGCGCTGTACATCTGGAAGTCGTCCAACTCCCCTTTGTAGCCAGGCCCACTGGATTTGGTTCCAAGCCAGATTAACCGGTAGATGCCGCTTCCGTCCATGTTGGCTTCCAAGGTAGGCACCTCGGTTGGGTTCTCCACTTCAGCCACCATCACCCCGTTGACATAGAGACGCCCCCGATCCGTCCGAAAGGTATCGGGCCCATCTGAATCGGCATGGGTCACCACGATGTGGTGAATTTCCCCGTCCACGATCAGTCCGGGATCCGTTTCGATATTTTGGTTTCGACCGGTGATCCAGACCAGTGATCCGGAGGGATTAATCGAGAGCGAATAGAAGACCCCTGGTGACGGCCACCAGACGTTTTCACGTGAAAAGAGCGGGTTCTGCTCGCTAGGCTTGTCCGGTTTGATCCAGATGGAAAAGCTGAACGAGTCCGGGTGCGGAGGGTCGTTAACCAGGAGATAGCTTCCGGTGGTATGCCCGTTACCGGGTGCATCGAGTCCGATGGAGGAGCCGCTTCCACCAACGAGAGAGGGTTCCTCGAACCGGTGGGCAGGGCCATTGGTGGGCGTCAAGAGGTCTTGCAGGCCATTTCCCGACGTGTCTACGAGGGCGCCGGTGTCGGTGTCGAATTGGAAGCGGAATTCGAGAAAGTCGCCGGCCACTCCGCGATGGACGGAACCAAAAAGGCTCATCGCCAACAACGGGACGATGAAGGAAGTATATGGGTTTGTTTTCATGAGTGCTCGATCGGATTAAAACCGTGGATGCCGGCAAGGGGATTGCAATTTCCATCCGTGCTCCCTTTCTGCCGGACGGTCAGGATATTTTTGGTGGGCCGCACCGGGAGGATGGGCCGATTCATACCCTGATCGCAACAATGATCGCCCCTCTTGTCAAGCATGCGAGATCGCTCCTCTGGCCGCGCTACCTGGGGGTGCGGGGGAAGAAATCGCTCTTACGCCAAACGATTTCCCTGCCTTGTATCTATACTACTAACACATTCTAAAGAGTATGATTTCATCCCCTGCCCCTGCTGACTGATGAGTCAGCGCTGGCCGTGGATTCTGTGCACCTGAAGTCGAACTCCGGCGGGATTGAAGAGACCACCCCGAAGCGGGAGGAGAGCGCCCGGCAGCTCATCGCACACTGCAACGGACTCAAGGGGCGCTTCGAGAAAGAGGGTAAGGCTTTCTATGCAGCCATCGGTGGAGACTTCAACAGCGACCCGACGAGCGAGAAGTGGGCTGAAGACGATACCCTGCGCATGATGCAGGATGCGGGGTTCAACGGGCCTTTATGATCGTGCGCGACGAACTTGTCCTGTTCGGTTTCACGTCCTTGATTCTACTCTACCTCGCGGCAGTCGGAATCTACTACTGCGAGAATCAAGCGCAGCCCGACAACTTCTCTTCGGTGTTCGACAGCCACTGGTGGGCGGATGGCTGGGTAAAATCATCCACGCGATCTTGCTCCAATTCCAGCGCCTGCACGCCGGACTCACCGCGAAACTTGTGCAAACTCCGACAGGCTGCTAGCAATAATCACATGAATAAATTTATTTACATAATCGTTATCGGAGCCTGCCTGTGGGCCACGGTTGACATTATCCAATCGCAGCAAACCGGCCTTAAGAAGGCGTTATGGATTGCCTCTTGCTGGCTTTTGTCGCTCATCGCACTGCCTTTGTATTTTTTCATCGGAAGAAAAGCAGATCAATCAAAACCAAAATTCGGGGGCGCTGCCTGGGGAAGCATTATTGGAATGATGTTTGCAGGTCCTCTGGGCGCAATAGCAGGCGCCTATCTGGGGCACTCCTTTGCCTCAGGGAAAGAGAAGGTGGATGCGCGGAGTGTTTTTCAGATTAATTTGATATCGATCCTGTCGTATGTCGTCAAAATTGATGGGGAAATTGCCCGTGTTGAAATCGATACGGTCCTTAAATTTTTCCAAAAATTGGGATTTCCTCCACACGATGTCGCCATGCTCTCCAGGGCTTTTGAAGCAGCGCTTAAAGAAGACATCGACTTAAAAAGCACCTGTGACAATTTTCGCAATTACTCTCGTTATGAAGAATGTCTCATGCTCCTGAGGATGGTCTACATGGTTGTGATGGCTGATGGACAGTTTCATGCCAAAGAAAAAGAGGCCGTTATCCAAATTGTTGATAACCTCGGGATTCATTACGACGACCACATGTCTATACAGGCAGAATTCCTCAAGAGTGCAGAAAAACATTATGAAATATTAGGCTTAACACGAGGCGCGAATTTAGCCCAAGTGAAGAAAGCATATCGTAATCTGGCCCTCAGGCATCACCCAGACCGAGTCAGCCATCTCGGAGAAGAATACCGTAAAATTGCAGAGGAAAAATTCAAAGAAATCAGCGAAGCCCATGAAGTTATTGTAAAGGAACTTGCTGTAACGCGCTAATTGCACCCCCACCTGCCCCGGCCCCTGAGGCTCAATGAAACCCGGTCTCAAAAAGAAAATTCCTAGCAATCAATCTCACCCCGCCCCGATCCGCGTGGATTGCCTTTGCCCCCTGCGCCTTCTGGCGATCATTTATCGTTCTTCACCCTCAGCAGCAGCACCTCCACCCTCCTTGGGGACAATTTTCACACGGAACAAACGCCTAGCTGTATCAGACTGCACCGCCTGTGAATGAAACGGTGTCCATGTTCCTAGATCAAAACTTGATTCAATGATGAGGTCGTAGTTTCCCTGAGAGTTTTCAGGAAGCACAAGGACGGTTGTCGGGCCCACCTTGTTTAGTTCTGATGCGTTGGTTCTTTTTAAGGTTAGTCCATCGCCAGGATTATTATTGCCGGGTGAAAACCCGTTCTTGAGTCGGAGGTTCTCCTTGCACTGATCCCGGACGAAGCGCATGTTGGGGTTGATGATGCCGCCGAGCAGAGGATTCATTTGCTGCATCGCGGCCTGCAGTCTGGTGCTGGGGTCGGTTCCGGTGATTGCGGACTGGGTGCCAAAAGAGGAGCTTCGGGCACAAGTGGAGCTCCGGGCTCAAGCCGAACTCCTTGAAGCGCTCGAGGCGCAACTGCGCGAGTTGCCCGCGGAGGGAGAGCCCCTGGCGCGATTCGGCGAGTTGGAGGGGATGTTGAGGAAGATGAAGGAACTCACCGGCCAGGACCTGCTCCTCAGAGAGGACGTCCGGGGGATTGAGCGTGAGATCCGTGGCTACGCCGGAGCGAACTACACCTACCGCCCCAGGTATCTCAAGTGGGTGAGAATGGCGGCGGTTGGGGAGATGTATCCGGAATTGATCACCGTCTCCGGAAAATCGTACCGAGACGTGGTGGTGCGACGAGTCACCGACGTCGGTCTCGAGATTCACCATGCAGAAGGCAGTGCCCGTCTTCGGCACGCGACGCTCCCGGCGGAATTTCAGAAACGCTTTCAGTGGGATTCTCGAGCGGCACAGATCATGCTGAAGCGAGAAGCCGAGTTGGAATGGCTGGCGTCTCGACTGGCAGCGGCTCCTCCCTTTGTTTCGCGTCTCGACTCGTCGGAACCGATTGTGACGACCAGCCTGGACTCGTCCGCTCCGATTGAAACACGCAGCCTGGATTCTTCCGGTCCGATCGTCACCAAGAGTCTGGATTCGACGGCCAGCATTGTCCCACTGAAACTTCACTCCTCCGGCAAGGTCGGTGAATATCGCTGAGAAGGGAGACCCGCCTCAGTCTGGCGCGACCTTGCTTGCCGTGGTTAGACTGGTTGCCAAAACTCTTTACCGAAATCGGGAATCATGGGGTTGAGAGTCAGGCTCCGCGCCGCAATTGCGTTTCGGACCAGAATTCCGAATTCCGGCGTTGCTCATCGGTTGTGGGTCCCGACCCCCGTCCTCCTCGCGCCTTGGACTTCGAAATTCTGATCTCGACGATTTCGGCAATTACTTTTGGCAAACAGTCTACACTTCCGAAACGGGGAGGTTGGCAACCTCTTCCCGCACGTTTTCCGCGAGGGGAGTGCTGAGGTAACGTTTGCACCCCCACCTATCCCGGCTCCTTCGGCCTTTGGAGGTGTGGGTGGGAACTGGAGGAAGAAATGGACGAGGGGGCCGAGTTTCCTTACGAGAAGGAGGGTATGGACTATCGGCTTTACCAATAACCCTTGAAGGGGATAATTGGCGTCGACCGCCTTCGGCGGGGAACAACCAAAAAGACCTATCATGAAAAAAGTAATTCGCTCAGTTATCATCGGGGCCATTCTTCCGCTGGGAAGCCTGGCCCTGTTCTCCTGTGGAGCCTCAAAGGACGAAGAGGGCGCATCTGGCGGTGAGAAATCAGACCTCCTCACCCAGGATGCCATCTCAAAAAATATCACGAAGTATTTCGAGGAAGTGGTGTCGAAGGAGAACATCGCATTCGCAGAGACTTTTTTTGGAGATGAGGTGGAGGTGTTTGTGAACGACCTGGTGGTGAACGGGAAAGAAGCTTACCTCGCCCGCCTGAACAGGATTCACAAGGTTCTCCTGAAGGACATGACGGTGGAGAAGCTCCATGTTCATACCAACTATTTTTCCCCCGAAGCACTGAGGTCGGACGGAGAGACCTTTGGCGAGATCAGACCGGACGAACCGACGATCTGGACCAATGCCTGGGCTGCCGTGAAGGCGACGGGAAGAATCACCAACAAGGAGATCGAGTTCCGGATCCATATGGATTTCCGGACGTCAAAGGACAAGGTGGTGGAGATGCTGGCCTACTATGACCCCACCCAGTTGAATGCGGAGATCGCGGCTCTTGAGGCGTCAGAGGCCCCGGAAGAAAAGGCGGCGGAGTAAAATAATGATAAGAGATTCATGGAGAACCGCAGGTCTACCGGCCTGCGGATTTTCCTTTCCATGGAGCTTCCAGTTAGAGGGGAAAGGATTTAGATCCCTGGCCAATTGCCAAGACTTTCATTGATGGCTAGGAATTTCCTTTTCCAGCCCTGATTTACTGGCGCCTCACGGGAGGGGGAATGTGGGGGTGCAGCGCGAGCTTACCGCAGGGGCCCAAGGCTCGCGCCTCAGTCGCCCATGAACCACAGGCCGGCCTCCGCCATGATGGCGGGCTTGAGCGTCTTCATGGTCTGCGACGCCCTCGCGCTGTGCCAGCTGATTGGATCGCTACGTGCGAGGCAATCGCAAGGCCTTCAGCGTGGTGCGGGTGCCGAGTGAGGAGGAAGAACGTGAGCGGTTCTTCACCGGTCAGACCACCGCTGAGAACCTGAGACTGATCGACTACCCAAGCACCTCTCGCATCAGGTCGTTACTGCCGGCAAAGGACTCCACCGAAATGCCAGCTTGCTTCAACATGGTGAACTGCAAGTTTGCCAGAGGTGTCGACTGGTCGAAGCGGTGATACGATCCATGTTGGAAGCCAAGCCCTTTTCCACCAGCCAGCACTAACGGGTAGTTCAGGTTCGTGTGGGTAGTGCTGTTACTGCTTCCGTAAAGGATCGACGTTTGATCGAGCAGGCTGAGGGTGCCCTCGGCATTGGCCGGGGTTTCCTTCATCCGGGTAAGGAACTGCGCGAACTTGCGGCTGAGGAACTGATCCCACCTGCCCAGAGGCTCGATTCCGTCCGGCTTATTCCAACCATGGCAGAGACTATGCAGGTTGTGGCCCAAACCCAGCAATTGCGGGAACTTTCCACTCAGCGAGGTGGCATCGCCCATGCTTCCGATCTGATAGGTCGCCACCCGCGTCGAATCGGTGCGGAAGGCCAGGTAGATCAGTTCGTACATGGTCCCGACGTAATCCTCAGGCACCTTGGAATCGGAATCCAATTTGAGGCGCTCCCGATCCGCGTCGGTCAGCTCCGGCTTGGGACGGTCCATCCATGCCTGAGAGCGCTCCACTCTCTTTTCGACATCGCGAACTGAATCAAGATACTCATCGAGTTTTTCTTGGTCGTTTTTGCCAAGCTTGCGCCGCACGTCTTTGGCATCCTCCAGAACCAGATCCAGCATGTGTGCCGCACTGCGCAAGCGGCGGCGTCCCCGCTGAGTCTCGTCATCACCCGCTCCGAAGAACCGCTCAAAGATTTGACGGGGCTGATTGAGCGCAGGAATTGGACGGCCTTGCTGATTGTAAGAAAGCGTACTCGAACGGGTGGGCTCACCGACTCCCCCGTCCGTCGACATCACGAGCGAGGAGAAGCGCGTTTGATCGAAAAGTTGTTCGGCCGCGATCTGATCCATCGACTGCACGTTGAGCAGATCGCGCCCGATGAGATCGCACCCCGTCAAAAAGGTGTCGCCGCTGTCGTGTCCTCCGATCTTGCGCACCTCTGGATGGGAAAGACCTCCAAGGATGGAGAGGTCCTTCCGCAGCGCCTCGAGCGGCTTGAGAGCCTGTGTGAACTGGTAGTCGGCTCCTTCGGTTTGCGGAAACCAACTCCACTCTGTCTTCCCGCTGTCCTGAGGCGGCATCGACACCCCAAAGGGAAAATAGATCGCAGCCAGACGACGAGGCTCATCCTTTGGCGCCCGCGCTCCCATGCATTCCAAGGCGGGCAAGGCCAACGCGGCTCCCGCGCCACGCAAGAAGGTTCGCCGATTCAGCTGCCAGGGTCGGGGTGAAGACATGATAGGGTCAGGGCGATACGGCTACTTGGTTTGAAACATTGCACTGACAGCGATGCTTTCCACTAACTCCGCTAGCCGGAGGTCGTTCTTGAGAAAGTCTTTGGTCAGGATGTCTATAACGCGTTGATCGGAGAATTTCAAGCTGCGACCGAGGGCATAGGTGAGCAACTTGGAGACCAGGGCGCGAGCAAATTGTTCCTCCCGGTGCTCCAGCAGGTAGGCCTTCAATTCGTCAATTCCATTGACCACTCGGCCGTCGGGAAGCTTCGCCCGTGCATCCACCGGCAAGGTAATCCCGTCCTTCGGCCGCACCACTTTTTCCCTCCACTTTCCCACCGCATCGAACTCCTGCAGGGCGTAACCCCAGGGATCGATGCCACGATGACAGTCCGCACAAGCAGTATCCTTTAGATGCCTCTCCAATTGCTCGCGAACAGGTAAACTGGCGAAATCCTCGTCCGCCGTTTCCAACTCCGGAATATTCGGAGGCGGGGGCGCCGGGGGATCGCCCAACAAGCGCTTCCGCACAAAGACTCCGCGCTTGATGAGATGGGCATCCACGCCGGTAGAGGTTCCTAACAGAATTGATGCCTGCGTCAACAAGCCGCCGCGACGGACCGCACGCTCACCCGTGAGGGCCACTCGCCGAAAGTTGCGCCCACGCACCCCCTCAATGCCATAGTGCCGAGCCATTCGATCGTTCAACATCGCAAAATCAGACTGAAGGAAGTTGCGTGCACTGAGATTCTTGCGCAGCAACTCCCCAAAGAAGTGTTGAGTCTCTCGCCGCATCTCCTCCTTCAGACTGGGTCGGAATCCGGGATAGACTCTCTGGTCGATCACGAGGCGATCACCTGCTTCCAGATCCAGCCACTGCGTGGTGAATTGATCGATGAAGCGATCGCATCTGGAATCGGCAATCATGCGGTTCACCTGCTCCTTCAAGCCCTCACGCCGATCCAATCTTCCGGCGCGTGCCGCGTCTAACAGATTGGCATCCGGCATCGTGCTCCACAGGAAATAGCTCAGGCGTGAGGCCAGCTCGTAGGGGTTGAGCTTTCTAGCGCCCGCAGAATCCGGTTCCAGAATGTAGAGAAACGACGGGGAGACCAGAGCCATTGCCAGAGACTCCTTGATGGCATCTTCAAAGCTCGGCATTTCCGGCCGCACTTTTCCGAAAAACTTGTGGAAGCGGTCGATTACCTTCTCGGTCGCGGGCTGACGCCAAGCCCTTTCCAAAAACCGGGCAATCACCTCCCGACCGTAAGCTCCCTCATTAGTTTCTCTCAGCTCGGAGTCGTGGAGAATTCGCCGATGATGTTCCGGCGGCCAGGCATCAAAGAGCGGAGCTTTGAATTCCAGCGACTCGATCTCGACATTCGCTCCCTCATTGGCCACCGAGATCACCAACCCGGGAATCTTCCCCTGTTTCCGAACGGGCAGGGGGAAGTTCTCCAGTCGTCCGACGAACTCAAAGACCTGCACCTCCTGGTTCATGAGCACCCGTGCCTCAAGAAGCTCCCGATCCACCAGGGTGTCCGGACGGTAACCCACATACACTTTCATGTAGGGCACCACGCTCTTCTCATCCGCGATAACCGTTTTGGCGCGGATGCGAATTCGGAAAGCTCCCTGGTCGGGATACTGATCTTTGATTCGCACGAGAAACTCGCGCTTGTCGCCGATACTATTGGAGGGTTGGATCCCGTCAATCCAACGCTCTTCTGTCGACTTTTCAAAGGTGTGCTCAAACACTTCCGGGGCCGAACCGGTGACAATGACCCGGTCGAGAGCCTCCCGGGCAGCCTTGAGATAGTAATCGAACTGCAAGCCGGACATTTGAAGCGCGCTGCCATTATTTCGCATGCCCTCCGGTGACACAGCGTCGGGCGGAAGATCGCGGGCATAGGTCACGTCGAGGCCAAAGAGATCCCGCATCGTGTTCTGATACTCTGCATTGTTAAGTCGGCGCATCACCACGCGGCCTCCGGTCGAGCGGGCCGTCTTATTCGCCTTTGCGATCGCATCATCGAGCCACGCCAGGATGATTTTCCGCTCCGCATCGTTCGGCGCAGGTTTCTCTTTCGGCGGCATCTCTTCCAAATTGAGAGCAGCCCGCACTTCGTGCCAATGCTCCGCTGCACTCCGCTCTTTCACGAGATCTGGCGACAAGGTATCGAGACGCAACTTCCCCTTTTGTTTTTCGGGGCCGTGACAACTGAAGCAATACTGCTGCAAGACGGGCCTGACCTCCTTCTCGAAATCCGGGGCCGCTGCCACCCATCCCACGAGCACGACCCCAATCGACAGCAGGGGAATTGTGAGCGACCGAAGGTGAATTGGACCAATCAAGCGGCACTACTCTACCGTGCAACTCAGTCCGTAACAAGACACCAAGGTGGGACGCAGGCAGGAGTAACCCTAACCCAATGACGCGGTTGCCCCCGCGGCTGGAAAGTGGCAGGAATCAAGGCGCCATGAAGACAATCGTCCTGTAGGGATCGGGTAAGGGGTTTTCAAGCTTCGGGACTCTCCCCCGGGAGGACCGCGAAGACACCATCTCCGCGTCACCAGAATACGCTCCGAATCACCTTTCACCGATTCCATGGCTTGCCCCCGGGATGGCAACTTGATTGGAGCGCTCCATGCGGGTCCGGACTGCTCTCCGGCGG
>JAPKFB010000190.1 GCA_028821775.1 Roseibacillus sp. | reverse complement strand
ACCACCAAGTCCTCATTTTCACCTGTCACCCGCAGCATGCGGCGGAGTTGGTGAAGGTCGCGGGAGCGAATGAGTTGGTGGTGGGGTGAGTGATGTCGCCATGGGGCGGTTCTCTATCCAGTCGATGATTCCTCCTCTCCGGGCTACAGGCTCGTCTGGTGTGAGATGACGACGGGCAGAAGGGGATCGTCGCGGTCGAGGATGTAGGCAATTTCGGTGAGGTCTTTATTCATTGGAGGAAGTGTTAAGTTTTAAGTTTTAAGTTTTAAGTTTTAAGCATGAGGCAGGGGTCAGGGGTCAGGGGTCAGGAGGTCGGGCGGGCGGACTGAAGTCCGCGGTCCCAGGGGGGGTGAAGTAGGTGGGGAACTGGGTTCTTAGGGTGTGGGCGTCTTCGAAGCGGTCGAATCGGATTGGTCGCCGTTTCCGGTTCCTTGAGGATCAGTTCGATTCCAGGAGAATCCGAGGAAACGTAATAGTCGTGATTGCCCATCACTCCCTTGCTGCGAACTCGGTGCAAGAGGTCAATACGCTCGGCAGGATGCGCCCCGTAGCCCACCACATCTCCGAGGCTCACCAGGTCATCCATGCCGGCCTTGGCGATGTCCGCTAAGACTGCTTTGAGGGCGTGCAGGTTGGCGTGGATGCCGGCGATGAGGGCGGTGCGCATGATGGTATTTCAATCAGGCATCCCCTCGGAAGAACTCCCACATGCGCACCATGGCGAGCGTGTCTAATTCGCAGTAGGCGAGAAGCTGCTGCTCGATCTCTGCCTTGCGTTCGGAGGAGGTATCGGGGGCCATGGCTTCGAGGAAGGCAGCTTGGGCGGCCTGCCCGTCCTGAACCCCGTCGAGAGAGTCATAGGCGAGGTCCGGGCAAACCGCAGGGAGGACGACCTTGATGCTCCAGCTGCCGTGCTGGTCGGGGTGGTAGTAGCGTTTTCTCGCGATGGGTAGAAGGTCGACAACGCGGTCGATGATGGCATGGAGGTCTGGCCCGAGGGAGGGAAAGCGCGTTGCAAGCTCGCGCATGATCCGGTTCTCGAACCCGGCGTTGTAGACGAAGACCGGGCCGGCGGTGCCGCAGTGGTCGATCAGGGCCCGGGCGAAGGCCTCGCCGGGGTCCTCGCCGGAAAGGTCGAGGAACTCGTGATGGGCCATCTTCCCATTTGCGGAAACGATGTGGAGGCTGAATTGGAAGGGCAGTTGCTGGTAGGGGCGGGTGCCTTTCCAGATGGGGACGCCGAAGCCGATGGTCTCGAAGTCGAGGAAGTAGCCGGTACCGGTGTGCGGAGCGAGATCGGCTGCGGCGCCCTCGGCGTCGAACCATGCCTCGCCGGTGAGCGACTGGCTCTTGATCCGGAGGTTGACGGGGGAGAGCTGTTCATCGGGAATGTTCCGCAAATCATCGTAACCCAGCGCTTCAAGCTCCTCGCGCTTCCGGGAGCGAAGGCGATGGAGCGAACTCAGGGGGAAATCGACCTTGGGCTTAGCTCGATCGCAATGGTGGAGGAACGGGCAGCCAAAGGGATCAGAGCACTGCGGGCCAGTTTCGATTTCGGGTTCGGCGGCGAGGGCCGCGACCACCTGAGCCTCGGCAACCCAACTGGCAACCTCACCGGCCTGGGCGCGGGCTTCCTCAGTGAGATCAACCGCTTTGAGGAGCCCTCGGTAATCGGCACCACCGGGATAGACGAAGGAGTTGTCAACGTGGGCCACGGAGGCACTGGCAAGGTCGATCCCGGCGCTCGTGGCGATGTAGGCCTGGATCGCGAGGTCCTCACGATGGTAGTCCTTCACCGCAGTGGAAGATTTCACTTCGATCATGTGCCACCGGAGATCGTCACCATTTGCTTCGGGCAGCATCACGTCGGCGAGGGCCAAGGCGCCCTCGATGCGCACGGCTGCTTCGAAGAGAGGAGCCGGCGTGCCCGCCAACCATGTGCTGGTTTCGGAAAAAGCGGCATCCCAACCGATCTCGTTCACATCGATGAGCTTTCCTTTCTCGGCGGGAT
>JAPKFB010000189.1 GCA_028821775.1 Roseibacillus sp. | reverse complement strand
GCGCCATGGTTCGGGCAAAGTCGTCTGGGCTTTGGAAGCCCAATCCGCTGTGCGGTTGGACGCGGTTGTAGAAGCTCCTCCATTCCTCGATCACCACCCGGACCTCTCTCACGCTGAGGAACGCCTCCTGGTTGAGGCATTCGTCCCTGAGCCGGTTGTGGAAGCTTTGATGCTCTCCTCCGGTCGCACTCCTTCGGAGCACGTCGCCTTCGGCTCCTGTCTATCTCGCTCCGCTCGGTTCTACATGGCCGTTCTGCCAAGGGCTTCCAGGATCGAGGTAGATCGTCGTGATCCCCATCTCCCGGAGCCAGTCCTGGACGTCCCGGGCGATGAACTCGCGTTGTCGCTACGGATGTGGTGAGGCACGCCCCGCTTCGCCATCGCCTCCGCCAGGGCGTCCAGCACCTTCTTGCTCTTGAGCTTCCGTCCCACTTTGATCTTGAGACACTGCCGGCTGTATTCGTCGATCAAGGTCAGCATCTTCAAGCTCCCTCCGTTGTCGGTGCGATCATGCACGAAGTCCCCGTTTAAGGGGACTCGATCAACCCGGTCGTTTTGGCAGGCATCATTTCAGCCGACACTTCCACACGCCAGGTCTGCAGCCTTTCCCGCAGTTCGCGGGCCCTCTTTGGCTGCACCTTGGAGAGATCGTGCTGTTCGCCCGGGTCTTTCTTCAGGTTGAACAGCTGCACCGTGTTGTTCTCAAAATACTCCAGCAGCTTGTAGTCTCCCAAACGGATCGCCCCACCGGGGCTTTGCATCCCGTGATTGCTGTAGTGCGGAAAGTGCCAGTAAATCGCCGCCCTCTCGAAAGGCTTCCCCTTCAGCGCGGGGACGAAGCTCACGCCGTCCACCGCTTGATCGGGCAGGGGCGACAGTCCCGCCATCTCCAGGAGGGACGGATAGAAATCGGTGCTGGTCACCGGCTCCTCACAGACCGTTCCCTCTTTGCCATGGCCGGGCCACTTGACGATCATGGGCACGCGAATGCCGCCTTCATACAACCAGCCCTTGGCTCCCCGAAGGGGCAGATTGGAACTCGAATAAGCACGGTCCAGTTGGGTCTTCGCCACCACCCGCTTGGGATTCCCAAAATTCGCAGCCGACATCCCACCATTGTCTGAGAAGAATATCACGAGGGTGTTGTCGCTCAGGCCCAGGGTATCCAACTTGCCGAGGACTCGCCCCAGGCTCTCGTCCATCGCTCCCACCATGGCCGCAAACTCAATGTTGTCCTGATGCTGCTTGATCTTGACCGTGCGCTGCGGGAGCACCCTGTATTCCTGGTGTGATGCTTTCTTGCCCAGCACCGACAATTGTTGCCGGGAGAGGGGCTCCGCGTCATCCGGGTTTCCCTCCAGGATAAAGTCAGGACCTTCGGACTGTGGTCGTTTCGCGAGCTTCGCGCGGTACTTCGCAACCAGGTCCGGACGTCCCTGGATCGGGTCGTGCACGGCGAAGTGTGAGAGATAGAGAAAGAAGGGCCGGTCCTTGTTCTTCTCGATGTAGTTTAGCGCTTCGTCGGTCAAACGGTCGGTCAGGTAGTCTCCTTTTTCGTCCTCCAGGCCCTCGAGCTTGAACGGTGAGTGGTATCCCGCTCTGGGCCAGCCTTTGTTCCATCTCGGAACCTGAACGTCGAAGCCATGGTCCAGCGGACCCGACGGGTCTTCGCCCAGGTGCCACTTACCAAAAATCGCAGTGCGGTAACCCTGCTCCTTCAGCGCTTCGGCCAAGGTCGTCTCGGCAAAGGGCAGATGTTGGAGGTGCTTGGCACTCTGGAGCGCCTGGAAGGGGAAGTCTCTTCGGCCAGCCAACCAGTCAGTCAACTGAAGCCGCGCCGGATACTTGCCGGTCAGGATGCTTGCGCGCGTCGGGGAACAGACGTGGCAGGCGGCGTAGGCTTGAGTAAAGCGCACTCCCTCCGTCGCCAGGCGATCAATGTGGGGAGTCTCGTAGAAGGAACTTCCGAAACACCCCACATCGGTCCAGCCCAGGTCGTCGACGAGGAAGAAGACAATGTTGGG
>JAPKFB010000048.1 GCA_028821775.1 Roseibacillus sp. | reverse complement strand
GCCCAGATAGCCGAGGATCCAGTCGTCGAGCCCGAAAATACTCGAGCAGTCCGTAGTCCAGTTTTTGGGGAAGACGTCAGCAAGTCATTCCCTTTCCAGGCCGGGCTCCCTGGAGGTAGAGGAGCCGGAGAAGGTGAGTGCGATCTACTGCTAACGGTGCTTTGGGACGTGTGCGAGGGCCGTGAGGCGTTCAAAGGGCTGCAGGGCCGGGTCGCCGATGATGACGTAGAGGAGGCGGTTGCCTGGGATGGCGGGGCTGCGGCGGTTTTCCCCGGGCTGCTGGAGATCGGAAGGATCAAGGGCGAGGATTTCGTCGAGGCGGCTCTTTTTCTCGGCGCGGAAGAGGGCGTTCATGAGCCGTTGGTAGGCTTCGCCAACCGTCTTTCCCTCGGTCCAGGATTCAAGGACCGGGTAGAGGGTGGAGAAGCCTTGGTTGAGCCGCATGTGGCCGAAGGAAACAAGCGCGCCGTTTTCGATGGCGCGCATCAGGAAGCGCTCCCTGTTGTCCTTGAGTTCGGTGCCGGCGGCATCGCGTCGCGGCATGGGAAAGTCGAGTTTCGTGGGAGCGCCCGACCAGCAGGAACCCGCCATGACGACTTTGTTGGAGAGATCGATCCCGTGGAAGGCATCGACGCTGAAGCCGCACGACATCCCGGTGCTGCCGTGCCCGAACATGACGAGGAGCGCGGATTTCGCGAGGGACTCGCGAGCTTCGTCCGGAAACAATTGGAGGAGGCGTCGCTTCGGGACGGCATAGAGGATGTCGTCGCCTTTGAGGGGTCGTTCCTCCCGGACTTTTGGAGCCGCGACGATGAGGCTGGAGGTTTCATGGCCGTGTTTCGCAAAGTGCTTGCGAAGGATGCCGACCTTCTGCAGCGACTTGATCCCGCCGGCCGAGTTGTCGGTGAAGTGACACTGCGCAAACACCTGGAAGTTCTCGCTGGAGCGTGGCTTGTAGTCCATCGAGCTGGTGATGAGCTTTTCGAACGAAGGTAGGTCGGGCGCGACGAGGAGCCCCGGGAAGACGTCGAGTTCCGGGTCGTCATCGAGGGTGCTGAGCAGTTTCCACATTCCGATCAGCATCTTTTCTCGGTAGGATTCGAGGCGGGGAGCGATCGCGACGAAGCGGGGATGCACTTTCTGCAGGTGCGACGAGAGCCGGTCCCAATCCTCCTGGCGGGAATGAACGGTCGCGAGGTCCTTCACGATCATGACGGTGCCCTTGCGATGTTTGGCGAGGAGGTGCAGGGGAGTGAGGTAGTCTTCGGACCGGTGATCGGTCACAATGAGATAGCCGGACTTCGCCACGGGGTGCGACTCGGTCTTCACAATCGAGAGAGACCACTGCATCTCCTGTCTGGTCGGGCGCACGCCATCGCCGACCCGGGTAATGTCGGCGATGGCAGGAATGGTGAGCTTGGCGGGGGATTGCTCGCGGCCTCTGCGCCCCGCGATGCGGTTTCCTTCCGCATCGATCCCGGACTTGCGACGCATCGCGATGATCTCGTCGCGCGTCGCGAAGCCGTCCTGATCTCTGTCCCACCTCGCAAACTGCCGCTTTCCACGGGCCGAGCCGTCCGCCTCCTCCTTCGAGATTTTTCCGTCCTCGTTCTGGTCGAGTTCCGCGACCAGGTCCGTGACTGAGGGTGGGCCGCCGCTCTGCTGGGCCAGGGCGAGGCCGGCGGTGAAGAGGGTGAGAGCGAGATACGCCTTCATGATGGAGAGGGAACACCGCGAAAGGCGTGGTGTTTCATGGATTTGCTTTCCGAGGATCCTCGAGGGATGAAATGGAGTCAAGGAGGCGTCAGAATTAAGACAGGAAAATCATGGGAAAGGAGCCCAAGAGACTTTCGAAATCCGACGGTCTCTCCAAGATAAAACGAAACGTGCTGTGTAGGGGATCTGGTCCTGAGGGGGCATTTCACCACGATGGAAACCGCTCCCCCCTGTCAACGGCGATCGCCCGCGAGCACGTTTCGTTTCTATTGGAGCCCTTCAGTTCGCCTCAATTGGCTTCCGCGGGGGATTCTGGGAGGGTCCGGCGCCGGATTGAACTTGTCATGAGCAGTGGACCACGGACTACTGACCACCGACCACTGAGTACTGATGGATGCCATCCGAGCGGAATCGATTGTAAAAGACTTTGGAGCGATCCGGGCCTTGAATGATGTGACGATCGGGATCGGGCCCGGGGAACTCTTTTTTTTGTTGGGAGGGAGTGGTTGCGGAAAGACCACCCTGTTGCGTTGCCTCGCGGGATTGGAAACGCCGACCTCCGGGCGAGTGCTCTTCGATGGAGAAGACGTTACAGAGCGGCCTACTCACAAGCGTGAAGCTGCGATGGTGTTTCAGAGTTATGCGCTCTGGCCGCATATGACGGTTGGACAGAATATCGCCTTTGGTCTGGAGGAGCGGAAAGTGTCCAAGGGAGAGATCGAGCAACGGGTGCAGGAAGTTCTGGAGATGGTGAAGTTGGTTGGTTTTGAGAATCGTGGAATTGATCAGATGTCGGGTGGGCAGCAACAGCGGGTCTCGCTGGCGCGCGCCTTGGTGGTGCGACCGAAGTGCCTCTTGCTCGATGAGCCGCTTTCCAATCTGGACGCCCAACTGCGGCTCGAAATGCGGTCGGAAATCCGGCGTATCGTGAAGGAGAACGGATTGACCGGGGTCTATGTGACCCATGATCAGGCCGAGGCTCTTTCGATGGCGGATCGCATGGCGGTGATGAACAACGGGCACGTTGAGCAGATCGGGACTCCAGAGGAAATCTATCGCGACCCGGCGACGGCCTATGTGGCCTCCTTCATCGGAGAGACGAATCTGTTGAAGGGCACAGTGAATGGTGAGGAGGAGGGGATGGTGACGGTTGAGACGGAAGCTGGTGAGTTTGCCGGGAGAATGACGGCGCGGGACTGGAGTCCGAAGAAGGGCGACCGGGCGACGGTGTCGGTGCGGCCGGAAGCAATTGGTCTTTCTGAGACCAATGATGATTCGCAGGGAGTGATCCTGGAGACGACCTACCTGGGGAACTTGATCCAGTATCGAGTGAGAACGGTGACCGGGGTGGAAGTGCAGGTCACGGAGATGAATCCCCGCAAGGTGCTGCAGCCAGGAGGGAAGGGGCTGGTGCTCGATGTGCAGTCGCAGGATGTGGTGGTGTTTCAGGACTAGGGCGTCCCGCGGGTGTGGAGTATTTTGAGCAATGGAATTCGGAAGAAGACAATTCAGTGGGAAGACGGAGGCGGGACTACGCTGCTCCACTCCAGTGAACTCTCCCCGGGTGCTCGTGGGTCCAAATTCAAACTGGCGGTGGCCGAGCGATGAGTAGTTGGAAAAAGTATCTCGGAATCCTGCTCCCGCTGGCTGCGGTAGTGGCGGCTCCGTTGGTGTTGCGGGACACGGGCACGGAGAGTGCGATCGAGGCGGACGTGCGCCTCGAGATCATTACCCCGCACAACGAGACGATTCGGCGGGAGTTCGGCGAGGCCTTTGCGGCGTATTGGGAAGAGAAGACGGGGCAGAGCGTCTACGTGAACTGGCGAGTGCCGGGGGGAACCTCGGAGATCGTGCGCGTGTTGGGCAGTAGTTATGAGGCGGCCAAGGAGCAGGAAAAGGAGGGGATCGGGATCGATATCTTCTTTGGGGGAGGCGCTTATGATTTTGGGAAGCAGGCGAAACTGGGACGCTTCGAGAAGTTGCGCATCTTCGAGACTCAGCCGGGATTGTTTGGTGAGCAGGGGATCCCAGAAAAGCTCAGCGGAGAAACATACTACGCGGCTGATCACACCTGGATTGGGGCGGTGCTTTCTAGTTTTGGGATCTGTTACAACCTGGATTTGATCAAGGAGCGCGGACTGGACCCGCCTGCGAGATGGGATGACTTGGGAGATCCGAAATACCAACGTGGCATTGCATTGGCCGACACCACCAAGAGTTCCTCGGTGACCAAGGCGTTTGAGATGCTGGTGCAGCAACAAATTCAGGAAGAACTCGCGAGAGCGGACGAATCTGAGGAGCGAGCCGTGGTGGTCGCGCGGGGCTGGGACAAGAGCATGCAGCTCATTCAGCGGATCGGTGCCAACTCTCGCTATTTTACGGACAGCTCGGCCAAGATTCCGCGTGATGTGGCGCAGGGGAATGCGGTGGTGGGGATGTGCATCGATTTCTATGGGCGCACGATCAACGAAGCGCTGAAGAAGGGGGATGGAAGCTCGCGAGTGGCATTTCTCATGCCTGCGGGAGGCAGTTCGATCAGTGTCGATCCGATTGCAGTTCTCAAGGGTGCGCCCCATCCGGAACTGGCGCAGGCCTTTGTTGAGTTTGTGCTCTCCAGAGAGGGGCAGATGATTTGGGCTGCCCCGCCAGGTCATGTCCCGGGGCCCAAGTATCGTGCTTTGCGCCGGCTGCCAATTCGGCGGGATCTCTATGAAGGGGAAACCTTGGAGGCGATGGTGGACGGAAGCGCGAGGCCCTTTGTGGAGGCGGAAAAATTCACCTATGACCCTGCGCTGACGGGGCATCTGTTTACGCCCTTGAAGCGAATCGTACGCGTGATGTGCATCGATGCACATGAGGAAATGAAGAATGCCTGGGCGGCCTTGGTCGAGGCCGACTTTCCTCTCGAGGCGACCGCCAAGTTTCACGATGTCAGCGCGGTGTCCTATGAGAAGGCGGGAGGATCGATCAAGAAGACCCTGAAGGGGAGCAAGGTGGAGGCGGTGAGGCTTGCCAACGAGTTGGGAAGCGTCTTTCGCGATAATTACAAGGAGGCCAAACGCTTGGCGGAGGAGGGACAATGAGGACCAGGAATGCGCTTATCCTGACCTCCCTGGTGACCGCTTTCTTCGGGGTGTTTTTCCTGTTCCCGGTTGTGATGGTGATCAAGGAGGCCTTCGTCACCAAGGAGGGCGGCTTCACCTTCGCATACGTGATCGAAGTCTTTGCCAATCCGGTCTATCTGGAGGGGATATGGAATGCGCTCCTGCTGGGAGTGACGAGTACGCTGGCAAGTCTCCTGATCGCCTTTCCGCTGGCGCTCCTGGCGCATCGCTATCGCTTTCCCTTGAAGGGGCCGCTCTCGGCGCTGATTCTTATTCCGCTGGTGTTGCCACCCTTTGTCGGGGCGGTTGGGGTGAAGCAAATGCTGGGCGCCAAGGGATCCCTGAATGCGTTTCTGGAGAAATTGGACCTGATGGATCCCAGTGCCCCGATTGACTGGCTCGGGGAAGGTCGCTTTTTGGGGATCGTGATCATGAACGCGTTGCATCTCTATCCCATTTTGTACATGAACATCGCGGCCTCGCTCTCCCATCTCGATCCCGCGATGGAAGAGGCGGCTCAGAATCTTGGGTGCTCACCGTGGCGGCGGCTCAGGCGGATCACCTTGCCGTTGACCATGCCGGGTATCTTTGCAGGCGGCGCGATCGTCTTCATCTGGTCCTTCACGGAACTCGGAGTTCCCCTGGTCTTCGACTACGCGCGGGTGGCTCCGGTGCAGATTTATGACGGGATCAAGGATCTCAGTTCCAATCCCTTTCCCTACGCCCTGGTGGCCGTAATGCTGGTGATTTCATCGACGGTGTTTCTGGCTTCCAAGGCGCTGCTTGGTCGATCGCGGCTTGGGAGTGCGCCACGTCCGAAAGGGCACCAATGCGAAAGACTGCTCGGGGGGGTGAAAGGTTTCCTGGTGATGGGGGTCTTCCTCGCGGTCTTCCTGGTGGCTTCCTTGCCTCATCTGGGGGTGATCTTTCTCTCGGTGGCGACTGATTGGTACGGGTCGATTTTGCCGGAGGGGATGACCTCTGCGCACTACGAGGAGGCGCTGGGTCATCCGCTGGTCGTGCCCTCGATCCAGAACAGCCTGCTCTACGCCTCGGGCTCGATGATCATCGATCTGATTCTCGGCTTGGCGATTGCGTGGGTGGTGGTGCGGAGCACGATTCGCGGTCGGGCGTTTCTCGATGCCCTGGTCATGTTGCCGTTGGCGGTGCCGGGACTGGTCCTGGCCTTTGGCTACCTCGCCTTGGCGCAGGAGGGGCGGGCCTTTCACTTTCTGATGGGAGCGCATCAGAATCCGGTCATCCTATTGGTGATTGCCTACGCGGTGCGCCGCTTGCCCTACGTGGTGCGCGCGGCGGTGGCGGGATTACAGCAGAGTAATGTGGCTCTCGAAGAGGCGGCCCTCTCGCTGGGGGCGACCCCGATGCGGATGATGAGGCGGATCGCGTTGCCCCTGCTTGCTGCGAACCTCATTGCGGGTGGCATTCTGGCCTTTGCCTTTGCGATGCTGGAGGTGAGCGACAGCTTGATTCTGGCCCAGCAGGCGGAGCATTTTCCGATCACGAAAGCGATTTACTCGCTATTGAGCACGCTGGGCAACGGCTACGAGCTGGCATCCGCCCTGGGCGTCTGGGCAATGGTCTTCCTGGGGATCTCGATCGTGGGGGCGGTGATCTTGGCAGGGAAGCGAGGTGGCCTCTTCCGGATGTGAGGGTGCGGGAACAGGCGCCCACGTGATTTGCGGGTGATTGAGGGGGAACTGACTGAAATTAGGGGAGTCGGCCTCGCGGGCCTTGTGGGATGAGGGTGAAGCGAATCGACCAATCGCACGCCGTCCTCTACGCCCTGAGAGGGTGCTTTTCTGCTGTGCACAGGAGAGAGGCTTGCTACTGTGCAAGATGGCTCGTCGCAATGACTGACAGGCCGCAGTGATCAATCGGAGACCTTATGAGAGAGAGATCCCGACGGGGAGTGGTGATTGTGCTGATGGGATTGCTCCCGAGCGTCCTTTGGGGGGAGGATTGGCCGACTTATCGCCACGATCGATTGCGGAGCGCGGTGACGGAGGAGTCGCTGCAACTGCCGCTTGAACTGTGTTGGTCCTTAAAGTCGAGGCAGGCCAGGTTTGCACCCCAACCGGTGCGCCCGGCAAACCGGGCTGGCTTTCCGGAGTGCAGCGAGTTCACCCTGGTGACGATCGCGGCCGGCGATGCCATTTTCTATTCGAGCGCACGGGATGGACGGGTGGTGTGTCTGGACGCGGCCACTGGTCAGGAGCGCTGGAACTTCCTGTCGGGTGCGGCGGTGAATCGCTCCCCGATGTTCTGGGAGGGGAAAATCTACTGCGGGAGTTCGGACGGGTTTGTCTACTGCCTGGCGGCCGATACGGGGCGTCTCCTCTGGAAATTTTCGGCCGCGCCGGCCAAGCGCTGGTTCCTCGCCTATGGAAAGTTCATCTCGGTGTGGCCGGTGCAGACCGATGTCTTGGTGGATGATGGCGTGGCCTACTTTGCGGCGGGGGTTTTCCCCCATGCAGGGACTTTCGTCTACGCCCTTGATGCCAATACCGGGAAGGAACTCTGGCGCAATGGGACCCAGGCCGAGAACAGCGGACAGAACACGCTCGCTCCGGGAGGGCATCTCTTCCTGACGCAGAATCAACTCTGGGTGCCCAAGGATTTTCATGGCTACTCGGTGATCAATTATGGTGCTCCCACGCCCTTTACCCGCTCTGACGGGAGCTTCGTGAGCGCCTTTGCCAATCGCGAGGATCCCGAGGCGCCCAAGACGGATGGCGGCCGGTTTTGGCCGCTCTTTGGGGTGGCGAAGAACGGGGTGCGCCATCTCGGTGCGGAAGCCTGGGAGACGGAGGGGGAACACAATGCCCGGAAGCAGGTCTACAAGCTGGAGAGCCCCGGAAGGTGGACCGACTACGCGTCCGCAGCCGGGGTGCGTCACAAGGGCACTCCGGTCATCTTCAACTACGACCCTGACCTCTCGTCCGTGGTCTATGCCGGGGACACGGTTTTTCACTCGGCCTTCGATCTGGATCCTGAAAAGGACGGAGTGGGATCCGGGATCTATGCCCGCGACCCGCAGGACGGCAGGGTGCTTTGGTCGACCGAGATTCCGACTCGGGCCAACCAGGTGATCGTGGCGAATGGACGTCTCATTGTGGCGACGCGAAGCGGCACGATATACTGTTATGCATCGGCCAAGGGCGGAGCACCGAAGCCGGTCAAGATCGAAGAGGTGGTGACCGCGCATCCCTTCGAGGAGAAGGAGGAGCTTTCCGCGGCGGCGGAATTCATCCTGAAAGAGACCGGTCTGAACAAGGGCTATGCGGTGGTGGTAGATTGTCTGGATGGTCAACTGGCGCTGGAGCTGGCGCGGCGGAGTGAACTTTCGATCTGTGCCCTCTTCGCCGATGAGGAGGCCATGTACCGGGCGAGGGAGCGCTATCTTCGAGCGAACGTGCATCTCACCCGCATCGTGACCTGGCGTCACCAGGCGAGTGCCAGTCTTCCCTTCCCCTCCTACTGGGCCGACTTGGTGGTGTCAGAACGGGCCGTCCTGGGGGGGGGCTTGCCGGAGGATCCGGAGGAACTCCTGCGCCTGCAAAAACCGATTCGAGGAGTGGCTCTGCTCGGCGGAAGACAGGACGAGGCGGAGCTGAAGGCGTGGATCAAGGCGACGGGGCATGAGGACTGGCAGCTCGTGAATGGGGGAGGGTGGGCCAAGCGGGTTCGACCCCCGCTCAAGGAGGGCGGAAAGTGGACTCACATGTATGGTGACGCGGGCAACACCGGTTGCAGTGACGATGGGGTGCTCAAGGCCCCGATCGGGGTGGTGTGGTATGGCAAGCCGCAAGTGCAGCAGCCGGGCACGCACACCGCACTGATCACGAACGGCGTCTTGGTCGTGCCGGAGCCCAACGCTTTGCAGGCCTGCGACCAGTATAGTGGACGACAACTTTGGCGGAAGGAGTTTGGCAGTATCGGGGTCTCGCTGGCGGCGAGTCCGACGCACGTCTATGCGCGCGTACAGCACGCCATGGTCAAGCTCGACCTGATGACTGGCGAAGAGGCGGGGACCTATCTCACCGCCTTTGGAAAGGAACATCCGTGGGGATGGTTTGCGGTGAGCGATGATGGCGGGACGATTTATGGTGCGGCGGCGGGCGGCCTCTTCGCGAGCGAGATGGAGAGCGGGCGCGGCGATGTGAGATGGCAATTGGGTGGACCCGAAGTGGATGAGAAGGAGCGGATTGGCGGATTGATCGCGATGGGTGGGGGGCGAATCTATGTGCTCGGCGGGAAGGCCTCACCGGAGCAGCGCCTCGACGCCATCGGGCAGATGCGAAGGTGGATGAAAACCCAGGAGCGATCGCTGGGTGAGGAGTATGAAAGTCAGGTGGAGAAGCGCGACATCCGGGAATTGATGGCGGTCGATGCGAAGAGCGGAAAGATACTCTACCGGCGAGGGGTCGATGTCAGCAATTGCGGGGGAGCGTGGCTGCGGAGCAACGGATTCGGCGGCAAGCGCGGATACAATCCTCACGTCGGAATGGGGTTTTACTGTCGCGATGGGGTGGTGGTGATCGCTTCGGAGAGTGCGGCCGACAAAGGCTGGGGAATGTGGAATTCGGGATCCTACGGAGCGAGGGCGATTACCGCGCTCGACGGTGAAAAGGGCGAGCTTCTCTGGTATCAATTCACGGATCACCGGACTCGTCCCGTGATCGTGGGCGATACCATCCATGCCGAGCCGTGGGCATACGATCTGCGCACGGGTGAGAAGAAGACCCGACAACATCCCATCACTGGGGAAGAGGCGGAGTGGGCCTGGTGCCGGCCGGACAAACAGTGCGGAATCTTCTCCGCAAGCCGACATTTTCTCTTCGGACGAAACAAGGGATTTGGGTATCACGACCTGGCCGAGGACCAGGGGCTCTTCACCTTCTGGCACAGTCGCTCGAACTGCCATGTTGATCACGTGAGCGGAGGGGGCCTGATGATCAAGCCTCCGCAGGCCATCTACTGCAAGTGCCCTTGGTCACTGCCCTTCACGGTGGCGATGGGACAGGTCTCCAACAAGCCGGTGGCGGCCCCTCAGTTTGCGCAGCCGGGCCGGACCCTGCCGGTGAGACATTTGCGGATCGACTTTGGGGCCTCGGGAGACCGCAAGGATGATGAGGGGCGCTTGTGGTTGTGCTCCCGTCGTCCGCAGAACCACAAGCTGCTCTTGGGATACGAGCTGCGGATGCTGAGTTACGAAGGTGGGCGCGAGTTGCGGCGCAGTGTGCATTACACGGAGGTCAAGGATGCGAAGGTGCCCTTTGTCTTTGCTTCCGCGGCCGTGGGGGTGAAGCGGTGTCTGCTCCCGGTGGCCGGTCCCGAGGATGGGATGGGATCCTACCGCGTGCGCCTGGGATTCGCGGCCCTTCCGGATGACCAGGCTGGGCAACGGGTCTTCGACGTGATTCTCAATGGCGCGGTCGTGCTCGAGGACTTCGATCCCTACGTGGCGGCCGGCGGCTCGGATCGGGCGATATGGCGGGAGTTCACCTTGCAGATCGAGGAGGAATTGATCCTCGACTTCAGGGTGAAGGATGACCGTGCGGGATCTGCGGCCCTACCGATCATCCATGCTCTTGAATTGTTGCGAGAGTCGATGCGGACTCCGGGGATGGATCTGCCGGAGTCGATCTGGCTGAATTCCAGCAACGCCGAAAAGACGGTCAAGCTGAAGATTGCAAACCTTGGGAAAGAACGGTTGCGAGGAACACTCGAGATTGAAATTCCGAAAGGATTTGTGGTGGATGGTGCGGACCGCAAACTCGACCTCGAACCTGGGGCGCGACGGGAGTTCGATCTGGTCCTCAAGGGGACGGCGGCCTCTCCGCTGGGCGTGCAGAAATTGACCACGAAGATCGTCTCGGATTCCGGCTCACTGGTCTTGACCCGGAGGATGAGAGTGGAGTGGTTGGGCTCCCTTGAGCGGATGGTCTTGCGGGGCGGAACCCGCTGCATTCGGCAGGAGGCGCGGCGCCTTCTTGGGGGGCAGCGGATGATTCCGAATTTGCAGTGGCAGACTCTTGAGATGTCGCGAGGGTTCACCGCACCTGGTGATGGTGGCGCGGCCATGAGTTTCCTCTGGTTTCACTTTCCTCCCGAACTGCGGGGAAGGAACATCAAAGGTGTTCGTCTGCGACTGCATCGGGATTCCGCCCTGAGCACGATGATGGAAGCGCTCAGCGAAGAAGGGAAGGAGAGTGAGGAGAAGTGGGGAGTGATCAAGCGGTTGCAAGGGCCACCGTGGCCGGACTGGAACAAGGTCACTTATGAGAACCTGCCGCAGGCCCAGGGAGGGGCGGTGTCCCTGAAGCCGAGTGCGGGGGGCTCCCGTTGGGTGGAAGCTGGGATCCCGGGTGAAGTGACGCCCACTCAAGAAAGCCCCGATCTCTACCTGATGCTTTCGCCCACCACCATGGCGGGGTCTGCCTATTGGAGCGAGCGAAGTCCTGATCCCGAGCGGGCCCCGGTCTTGGTGGTGGATTTCGAGCCGCCGCCTGGAGAGCCCTGAAGGCCAGTCTCCTCTTGGAGGGCGAGGCTGGCCGGAGCCGTGAGCTGGTCCCGGGCCGTTGGGTTAGAGTTGGGATCTGTTTACAAGCCCCGGGCGGGCCTGTCGTCGGCGGAGCCAGGGGTCGAGGAAGTTGGCGAAAACGATGAGAGCGGTTCCGAGATAGAAGGCGGG
This sequence comes from Roseibacillus sp., assembly GCA_028821775.1. GTDB lineage: Bacteria > Verrucomicrobiota > Verrucomicrobiia > Verrucomicrobiales > Akkermansiaceae > Roseibacillus_B. The sequence continues at coordinate 26,289 of JAPKFB010000048.1, read as the reverse complement.
TTGAAGGTCCTGGTATTCTTGAAAGATGATTGCTCCGAGAATGATTCCCCAGACCGGCTCGAAGTTCATGGTGAGGTTGGCGGTGTAAGCGGTGAGGCGTCGCAGGAGGTGGATATTCCAGGTGTGCGCGATGGCGGTGCAGAGAATTGCGAGAGTGAGAAGGGGGAGCCAGTCCGCGGAAGTGGGAAGTTGGAACTGGTGGGGCTTGATGAAGGGAATGGCGAGGGCTGCCATGAAGCTGGCCCCGATCATTTCGTAGAGAAGGAGGGATCGAGACGAGTTGCCCGCCGCTACCAGTCGGCGATTGAAGACCGGAAAGAGGGACGCGAGAAGGGCGCCCACGAGAGCGATCCCAAGACCGCTCAGGTGTTGGGGATCGAGGCGGCCAGCGATGAAGAGAATACCGACGATGACAATCCCGCCACAGAGGAGTTCGCTCCGGCGGAACGGGCGGCCTTCAATCAGGGGTTCGGTAATGGCGGTGAAGAGAGAGATGGTGGCAAAGCCAGCCAGGGCAACCGAGATGTTAGAGAGCGAGATGGACCAGAAAAAGCAGGTCCAATGAACGCCGATGAGCGCTCCCACCCCGAGAACGGTGAGGAGGGTGCGCCAGGGAAGGCGGAGCAGGGAGCGCTTGGTGACTGCGAGCCAGAGGGCCATTCCGAGGGCCGCGATCGACACTCGAAAGAGCACCAGGGAGGGCGCTTCAATCGTAATGATCTTCCCCAGGACCGCGGTGAGCGCGAGCAGGAAGACGAGCAGGTGATACTGGAGGAGGGGATTCAGCGGGCCGTGAGAGGTGGACGGTGCTGGGTCTGTATACTGTTCATGGGATGCTGTATACTGCGGTTCCTCAAGCAGAGCTCTTGATCTGGAGGGGGCTCAGCGCTACCCTCCAGACGGTGAGCACTCCTCCAAGTATCTTCAACGACGTCCTGGGCCCCGTAATGCGGGGGCCCTCCAGTTCCCACAGTGCCGCGGCCTTGCGGATTGGGAGGCTGGCGCGTGACTTGATGGGCGGCGAGTTGACGGAAGTGATCGTGGAATACGATCCCAACGGCGCGTTGGTGACCACTCACGAATCTCAGGGGTCGGACCTGGGGCTTTTTGGTGGGTTGATGGGCTGGGAAACCGATGATGCCCGCTTGCCTGATTTTCGCGAGGAGATCGTGAAGGAGGGGATTGCGGTGGATATTCGCTACGTGAGCTATGGCGCGAAGCATCCCAATACCTACAAGCTCACCCTGCGCAACGCGGAGGAGGAGCGCAGCCTGAGGGCGATCTCGACCGGGGGCGGCATGATCGTGGTGCAGGACATCGAGGGGGCCGTGGTGGTGATGGAAGGAGATTATGTGGAGACCCTGGTATTTCTATCCGACCCCCAAGGGGCCGATGGATTGGTGGGCTGGCTGAAGACGAGTTTTGATTTCGAAGATGTCATTCCCTGTGCGATGCGCGAAGGGGTGATGATTGAGATCAAGAGTCGCAGTGCGCTTGAGGAAGATCTGCTGGCCGAACTGCGCGCCAATCCTGCAGTATCCATGGTGCGAGTGCTGGGGACGGTTCTGCCGGTGCTGGCCCGAAAGAATTTGAGCGTCCCGTGGATTCGCTGTGCGGAGATGGAAGGGTTTCGCAGCGAGAGCGGGGAGAATCTCAGCCTGGGAGACCTGGGCGCGATCTACGAAAGTGCACGCGGAGGCATCACGGTCGAGGACGTGCGTGAGCGGATGGGCGGGTTGGTCGGGATCATGGAGGACTCGATTCAGACCGGACTGCAGGGAACAAAGTTTCAGGATCGCATCCTGCCCTCACAGTCACCGAAGTTCCAGGAGATGATGAAGGCGGGAGAGCTCGTTCCCGGAGATGTCCTCAATCGGATCATCATGTATGTCTCTGCCATGATGGAGATGAAGAGTTCGATGGGGGTGATCGTGGCGGCACCGACCGCGGGGAGTTGCGGAGCGCTGCCGGGAGCGGTGCTCGGGGTTGCCGATGCGCTGGGCAAGAGTCGGGAGGAGCGTGTTGAAGCGATGCTGGCGGCTGGAATGATCGGGGTCTTTATCGCGGCCCACGCCACCTTCGCGGCGGAAGTCGCTGGCTGCATGGCGGAGTGTGGATCCGGGGCAAGCATGGCCTCTGCGGGAATCGTGGGGATGATGGGGGGAAGCTTCGAACAACAGCTCGGAGGTGCTTCGATGGCACTGCAGAATTCCTTCGGGATGACTTGCGACACCTTGGCGAACCGGGTGGAGGCTCCCTGTCTCGGGCGCAATGTGACGGCGGCCTCCAATGCACTCTCATCGGCCAACATGGCCTTGGCGGATTTCCTGCATCTTGTGCCCTTCGACGAAGTCGTCGACGCGATGAAGGAAGTTGGCGATCTCATGCCGCGCGAAGTGTGTTGCACGGGACTCGGGGGGTTGGCGATCACGCCGGCCTCGAAGGCGCTGGAGGCGAAGCTTGCAGGTGGGTGTGGAAATTGCGGGAAGGTGAAAGCGGTGGAAGAGAGCGAAGGGGTGGTTTGACGCGAGATTCCGCGGACGATTTTCTCGATCTCCCCGCGATGGGCGGAGAGATGCCTCTTGCACTTGCCCCCCCTGAACGCATACATCCCCACCCACAACTGCCTCCTGACTCATCCTGATCCCATGAAACTGTCTTTTGCCATTGCCGCCCTCTTGATCTCCGCGGTGGGCGCTCACGCTGCCCAGGAAGCCCCTGCAGAAACGAAACCCAACATTGTCTTCATCCTGGTCGATGATCAGCGCAACGACACCCTGGGTTGCGCCGGGCATCCGGTGATCAAGACTCCGAACGTCGATCGTCTTGCGGCGCGGGGAGTGCGCTTCGAGAACATGTTCGTCAACACCTCGATCTGCATGGCAAGCCGGGCGACGATCTTCAGTGGTCTGACCGAGACGAGCCATGGCTTCACCGGCGGACCGTGGCCCGCGACGCCGCTGCAGAAGATGGATGTCGATACCAGCTTCCCGGTCCTGCTTCGCAAGGCGGGCTACCGGAACGGTTTCTATGGCAAGCAGCACGTCAAGTTCGCGGAGAAGACTGAGGTCGCCCTGCGACGCATGTTTCATGATCACAAGGTCTACAATGGAGGGCCGCATCATGTGAAGCTGGCCGATGGCTCGAAGCGGCACACCGCCGAGTTGGTCGGTGATCGGTCGGTGGCCTTTCTCGAATCCCAGCCGAAGGATCAACCGTTCTGCCTCTACATGAGCTTCAACATTGCGCACGCCCGGGACGGAGATCACCGACCGGGGATCGGTCACTTTCCCTGGCCCAAGGCGGTGGATGGCCTGTATGACGACCTCGATCCGGCGGCTCCCCGACTGGGCGATCCGAAGTATTTTGAGATGCAGCCTGAGTTCCTGAGAAAATCGATGAACCGGGACCGGTGGTTCTGGCGTTGGGATACTCCGGAGAAATACAAACTGAACATGCGGGCCTACTACCGGATGCTCACCGGCATGGACGGCGTGATCGGACGGGTTCAAAAGACCTTGCAGGAGAAAGAGTTTACCGAGAACACGGTCATCATCTACACCGCTGATAACGGTTACTACATGGGTGACCGCGGTTTTGCCGGGAAGTGGAGCCACTACGAGGAATCGCTTCGGGTCCCCCTCATCATCGATGATCCCCGGCTGCGGAACAAAAAGCGCAACCGCACGGCCTCGCAGATGGTGATGAACCTCGACCTTCCGGCCACCATGTTGGACTTCGCGGGAGTCGCGGTTCCCGAGAAGTATCAGGGCAGAAGCCTGCTGCCGATCGTGCGGGGGCAGAGCCCCAAGTCCTGGCGCACGGATCTCTTCAACGAGCATCACTTCAATCACAAATCGATTCCCAAGTGGCGCGGTGTTCGCGGAGAGCGCTTCACCTATGCCCGCTACTACGAGCAGGATCCGGTCTATGAATTTCTCCACGATCTCAAGAACGATCCGGACCAGATCAAGAACCTGGCCAAGGATCCCGAGCACGCGGCAGTCCTCAAGCGCATGCGTGCCCGCACCGATGAGTTCCGCAGGGAGTACACCCGCCCCGAGATTGTGAAGGTCAAGAAGAGCGCTCGGAAACGATAGGCAATTCTGGAAGCTCGGCTTCCGTTCAGTACAACCAGCAGCTCACCTGGTGCCGGGAGGAGCAATCGTCGGAGTCCACCGGTTTCAGTTCCGGCTCACGTTCCGCGCACTCGGGCATGGCGACGGGACAGCGTGGCTGGAAGGGACATCCCTTGGGTGGGTCGAGGTGGGAGGGGATATCCCCGCCGACAAGGACCTCGGTCCGATTGCGGGTGGGATCGGGTTGCGGAATCGCTTCCAGCAGGGTCTTGGTATAAGGATGCTTGGGTGAGGAATACAGTTCCTCGGCGGGAGCGCGCTCGACGAGCTTGCCAAAATACATCACGCCAACCTCGTGACTGATGTGTTGCACGACCGCGAGGTCGTGCGAGATGAAGAGAAAGGAGATCCCAAATTCCTCCTGCAAATCGCCAATCAGGTTCAGGATCTGGCTTTGCACCGAGACATCGAGCGCGGAGACCGGCTCGTCGGCGACGATGAATTTCGGTTTGAGTGCGAGAGCCCGCGCGATGCCGACCCGCTGGCGTTGTCCGCCTGAAAATTCGTGAGGGTAACGATCGGCGACCGTCTGGCGCAGTCCGCAGACTTCCAGGAGACGCATGACTTCACCGTTGCGGTCCGCCTTGGCGCCGATCTTGTGGGTGTCGAGCGGTTCGCGGACGATCTCGCGGACAGTCATCCTGGGGTTCAAGGAACCATACGGGTCCTGGAAGATGATCTGCATGTCCTTGCGGGCCTTCATGAGTCCCGCGCGATCGAGCGAGAGGATATTTTCGCCGTCGATGATCACTTCGCCCGAGGTCACTTTCTGGAGCCGAAGAAGGGAGCGGCCGAAGGTCGATTTTCCGCAGCCCGACTCTCCCACCAGACCAAAGGTCTGACCGGTGGGGATGTCGAGGCTGACCCCGTTCACGGCCTTGAGGTCGGCCACCCGCCGGTTCAACAATCCGCCCTTGATCGGATAGTAGGTCCTGAGGTCCTTCACTTGTACCAGCGTCTCTTCCATGGGTTCGTTTAGTTGGGGTGGAAACAGGCGACCTTGCCACCGCCTTCGGTGTCTTCCAGTGGGGGTTCCTCGGTCCGGCAGCGATCTTCCACTTTGGGACAGCGATCCGCAAACCGGCATCCCTTGGGCAGGTCTGCCAAGTCGGGGACCATGCCCTTGATGGTGGGCAGGGTCTTGAGCTTCTCCTTGCGGACCCGCGGGATCGAATCCAGCAGGCCGCGCGTGTAGGGATGTCGCGGGTTCTTGTAGAGTTCCCCGGTTTCGGCCATCTCGATGATCTTGCCGCAATACATCACCAGGACCCGGCTGCAGCTCTCGGCGATCACTCCGAGGTCGTGGGTGATCAGGATGAGCCCCATGTTCATCTCCTGCTGGAGGCGCTTGATCTCCTCCATGACCTGGGCCTGCACGGTGACATCCAGCGCGGTGGTGGGCTCGTCGGCAATGAGGAGCTTGGGACTGCAGGAGAGGGCCATTGCGATCATCACGCGCTGGCGCATTCCTCCCGATAATTCGTGAGGATACTGGTCGATGCGCTTCTCAGGCGACTCGATGTTCACGGTCCTCAGCATCTCGATGGCCTGCTTTTTTGCTTTGGTTTTCGACACCTTCTGGTGCACGCGGATGACCTCGACCATTTGGTTGCCAATTGTGAACACGGGATTCAGGGCGGTCATGGGCTCCTGGAAAATCATGGAGGCCAGGGCGCCGCGCACTTTGCGCATTTCATGTTCCGGCTGCGACACGACCTCAATGCCGTCCAACTCGATGCTCCCTTCCGCAATTCGTCCCGGCGGACTGGGGATTAATTTCAAGATCGAGAGGGCGGTGACGGATTTGCCACATCCCGACTCGCCCACGATGCCCAGCGATTCCCCCGCCATGACCTCAAAGCTGATCTTGTCGAGGGCACGGATGACCCCCATCTCAGTCTTGAACTCGACGACGAGATCGCGGATCCGGAGAACGGGCTTGGGGGCGGATTCGGTCATGGTTCGGGATTCTCGCCAACGGATCAACCGCTGACTTTCTTGGGGTCAAGCGCGTCCTGCAGCGCGTCGGCGAACATGTTGAAGGCGATCACGAGCACGAAGAGAAAACCGGAGGCTCCGAGGAAATTCCCCATGTGACCACGCAACACGTCATTGATGGACTCCGAGAGCATAATGCCCCAGCTCACGCCCTCTTTGACTCCGAGGCCAAGGAAGGTCAGGATCACCTCGCTCTTGATCGCACCGACAAACGCAATCGTGGACTGCACCAGGAGGAGATGGGAGGTATTGGGCATGACGTGGCGGCGAATGATGGTGAGGGGACCCACCCCGATCGCCTTGGCGGCCTGAATGTACTCGAGGCCGCGAATCTTGATCACTTCGCCCCGCACAATGCGGCAGGTGCTGGACCAGAAGGTGGCGATCATGGCAATGTGCATCGCGTAGGGCGCCAGGGAGATGTGCAGATCCAGGACGGGGACGGTAAATTCCGCGCCCTTCAGCGCAAAGGCGACCGCCGCCACGAAGAGGTAGAACGGGATGGCATCGATACAGCCGTAAATCCACATGATGACCTCGTCGACGATGGTGCGGTGAAAGTATCCGGCAATCGCTCCGAGGATGCCGCCGATCGCGGTGGCAGAAATCGCCACCACCACGCCGACCTGGAAGGCAGTTTTGATTCCCTGCAAGGCGCGGGCGAAGATGTCCTGTCCGTTGATGTTGGTGCCGAACCAATGGGCCGCCGACATTCCTTCAAATCCTTCCTCACCAAGCTTGTCCCAGTCCTGGGCGATGACTCCAAAGCTGACCAGCAGGGCGATGATGCCGTAGATGCCGACCACCACCATGGCCGCCACTCCGGCTCGATCGCGCAGCAGCTTGCGCCCGCTCTTGGTCCAGAGCGACTCTCTTCCGACGATGACCTCTTTTTCACTCATGGTTCCGGGTCACTTGCTGTAGGAGATTCTCGGATCGATGATCTTGTAGACGATGTCGGTCAGGATCAGGGCCAGGACGTAGAGCACCGCGGTGCAGGTCACCACCGCCTTCACGATCGGGAGATCTCCGTTGGTGATCGCGTCGTAGGTGACCAGGCCGACTCCCGGAATGCCGAAGAATTTCTCCACCACCAGGTTGCCGGCGATGACCACGAAGGGAAGGGTGATGATGATGCGGGTCGAGATCGGGATCATGGCATTCTTGAGAACATGCTTCATCATGATTTTGCGGTTCCGGACTCCGTAGGCACGCGCGGTCCGCACGTAGTCCCGGTTCAATTCCTCCACGATGACGGCCCGGAAAAAGCGCGTGTTGTATCCCAGGGCGACAAAGATGCTCGCGAGGGTCGGAACGGCGACGTAGGACCAATAGTAATACCAATAGTAGTAGAAGATCTCCCCGGCGGTGGCGTCCGGATAGTCGGGGGGAGGTTCCACCCAGCCCTGGACCGGGAACCAGTTGAGCCCGTAACTTGTGCAGAAGATGAGCTGAAAGGCGATGACCACCATCAGGTAGCTGATGCTCATGCCTATCGCGGCGAGCACCATGACAGCCTTGTCGGGGAATCTCCCCCGGTGATTCGCCGCGTAGAGCGCGAGCAGGATCCCCAGGAGGTTTGCCAGGATGAAGGCCGGAAGGGCCACCAGAAAGGACACCGGAACGGCCTTCTTGAGAATCGAGGAGACCTTCTCCCCGGAGGAGGTCGAAGAACCAAAATCCAGGGTGACGACCTCCTTCATGAACTTTCCGTAGCGTTGGAGGAAGGGCAGATCGTAGCCAAGCTCGGCGCGAATTTCCTCGATCTGCTCCTGAGTGGCGCTCTTCGGGAGGATGCTGTAGGTGAGATCCGGTCCGAAGTGGACCATCAGGATAAAGCTGAGGAAGGTCACTCCGAAGAGAAGTGGGATCGCGTAGATCAGCTTTCTGATGGCGTACTGAAGCGTCTCCATGGTCGTTCCGTTCGTCTTAGTCCTTCGAGTCTTCGAACACGTAGGCGTATTTCAGCAGGCTGCCGTGCGGGTTGCGGGACGGCAGGAAGACCACATTCTTGTGCCACACCGTCAAGGTGTTCCTCGAGAGCCCGCAAATCGCCGGAACCTGATCAACGATCATCTTGTTCAGTTGCCGATAAATCTCGGTCCGCTCCGGTCCGGGCTGCATCACGATGGATTTCTTGAAGAGCTCGTTGTACTCGGGATCATCGAAATTTGAGGAATTCGATCCCGGGGAGCCGTTGGGGCCGTAGAACAGCTGCAGCACATTCTCCGCGTCGGGATAGTCCAGTCCCCACGCCATCCCAATCAAGGTGCAATTCTTCTGCTTCACCGCCTTGTTGTAATCACCGAAGGTCGCGTACTGGACGAATTTGATCTTCTCCCGCGGATACCCGATTTTCCCCATCCACCCGCGAAACTGCTCGTAGAGCTGGGTCATCCTGACGCCTGCGACCGAGTTGTAGTCCAATTCGGGAAGATTCTCCGGAGTCCATCCGCCCTCCTTGAGATGCCGTTTCGCTTGTTCGTAATCGGGGGTGACGGATTCGTTTCCGAGCGTCTCATCATAGCCATCCAACCCCTTCGGGATCGTGCCCGGGAAGATGGTGGCGATCCCATTGTAATATCGGCGGTTCCGCTGAGGCCAATCGTAGCCGGCCCGGATTGCCTTGCGCAGCAGCAGATTCCGGCGGTTCTGCTCCGGGTCAGGATGATGACCAATGATCGGATTGGACATGTTGAAGTAAAGATAGACGATCCCCAGCTCGGGAAGATTCATGGCGGTGAATTTCTTCTCGTAGTCGGGCTTGAGCTTCAGCGGTTTCAGGTTCTCCGTCACCATGTGAGTCAGCTCGATCGGGATGACTCCGTAGTGGATTTCGGTCCCCTTGTTGAGGGAGTTCCAGCGCGACATCTCCTCCTTCATGAAATAGACCTCGGCAGTATCCATGATGGGCAGGCGGTTCCCATCGAGTTTCTCCAGACCGAGGCCGGACTGTTTCTTCGGATCATAGCCCTCATACTCGAGATTGAAAAACTCCTCCCGGTAGTTGGGATTCCTCATCAGGATCGCTTTCTTGGTGGTAAATGATTTGAGCACGTAGGGCCCGCTACCGACCGGATTGATGCCAAACTCCTTTCCGTAAAGCTCGACGGCCTCTCGCGGGACAAAGGACGAGTAGCCCATTGCAAAGGTGTAGGTGAGCTGGGGAAAGGGCTTGTTGAGCTTGATCTGGATGGTGTGATCGTCGAGAGCGCGGAGTCCCTCAATCGATTGCGCATAATCCGCCCCGGTCTTTTTCCATTCGTCCATCCCCACAATTTTTCCCTGCCAGAGCCACTCGCCCTGCGGCAGGTTCTTGGGGTCGAACATGCGCTTCATGGAGTAGACAAAGTCTCCCGCCACCACCTCACGGCCGCGCCCGCCGGGGAAGCACTCGTGATCGGAGTAGCGGACTCCTTTCTTGATCCGGAAGGTGTAGAGCAGTCCGTCCTCGCTCACCTCGGGCAGAGCCTCCGCGAGGCGTGGCTTCAGCTCGTAGGGCCGGGCGAGATACTTATACTCGTAGAGCTGATCGTAGATGCTGGTGGTCATCAGGTTGGCGTACTGGGTCGCCGACTGGACTGGATCCATGGTGACGGGGGCGCCATTGTCGGAGAACCGAAAGACGGACACATCCTGCGCCCGGTCACTGAAGGGCTTTTTGCAACCAGTGAGACCGATCACCGCTGCGAGGCAGGTCAGCAATCCAAGAAGCGGGAGGGGGCGAGGAAAGCTCATCATCTCGTTGCTTCGGAGTGGGTCATCCCCAAGGGGCCGCCTGGCATCTCAGCCCTTTGTGAAATGCAGTGTTCCAACATCGATCATGATCGGCTCTGGGTCATCCTTCCAGAGGAGGACTTTCCCGGTCGATGGGGTCGAGGGTAGCCATCCAGTTCGCCTTGCCAAGAAATGGTTTGGTCGCCGTTCCGGGTGAGGGGTTGGGCGAACATCTCGGATTCGCTTGGGATGGGTTTCGCGCTGGAAAGTCGATCCAGGGAGATCCCTTTCGATTGGGGGGCAGCCCCGGCAATGCCGATGCGGGATTACTTCAGGGAGGAGAGTTGGAGCCGAAGGAACAATCGTGGGTTACTCCCGAGAGTCTCGCTGCTGGTGATCGTGACGGTCTCCGTTCCATCGCCGTTGTCGATCGTGCTCACGATCCCGCCCTGCGGATCCGGCTGCTACGAGATGAGGGCGCTGGATTTTTGGAGCTCGAGGGGAGATCTTTGCTGGGGCGCCATTGCGGCGGGTGAAGATAAGGGAGAGGAAGCCGTCGTGAAAACCCGGGATGCCGGGCGAAGGGTCCGCGAGCTTGGGGAGCCCATTGAAATAACTCTCCGCGAAGTTCGAGAGCCCATCGTGGTCGGGATTGGCATCGATTCCTGAGATCGCGGGGTCCAGAAGTTCGGCGGTGGTGAAGTTGGCCGCGGCCCATCCGGCATAGGTCAGGGTATCGTCCGAACCAGGGGAGCCGTACAGCACGGCGCTCGCACGCCAGTTCTCCGGCAGGCTGTGATCGGGGGCGGCAGCAGGATTGCGGAGAGTCAGCGAGTAGCCGGGTCCGTCCGGACTGGTTGGCCAAGGGGCAAGGTCGAGGTAGATGAAATCGTGAATGGCGGTCCCGGTCCCGAGGGAGAGTTTGAGCTGTTCGCCGTCATTGCCGAGATTGTCACCAGGTTCCCACTCGCCGGCAATGGGAAGGCCCGTTCCATAGCGCGACTCGAAGGCGGCCTGGTTCCGCACCACGAGGAGGAACTCATCAGTACCGATCATGGTGTTGGGAGGAAAGTCGAAGTCCGCGCCCTTGGTGAAGCGCACGTCGCTCAGGTTAATTAGGTGCTTGTGCTGAGGGTGGGGAAGTTTCAGAGTTGGAGCTTCAAGCTCCTGTTCTTCTCGCATGTTTTTCCCTCGTTGGACCACCTTCCCAATTGTGTTGTTGGTGCTTTGCCTCTGGCTCGCTCCGCAGTCTGCGCCCGCGGAGGTGCCGGTCATTCCGTCCTTCACCGCAGATCCGGTGAGCATCTCTCCGGGGGAGCCGGTCACCCTGGAGTGGGTCGTGACCGGGGCGACCTCCTTGAAACTCGACGGGGTCGCGATCACCGGGAACAGCACGGTGGTCAATCCCATCGTGACCAGCGAGTTTCTCCTGGAGGCCATCAACGACGAAGGCAGTGTGACCGCGACCGTCAGCGTCTCGGTGGTGGACGTTCCGGACTTCACGCCCGCCACGGGCAGGTTTGTGGAGGTGGTCAAGCACGCCGCTGACACAAGGCTCCACCTGAGTGAGATCGAGGTGTTTCTTTTCGGAGAGACGCCGGACCGCGCCCATGCTGATGGCACCAGTGGCAATGACCTGGTGCAGGCTGGCACTCCCTCCACCGTGACTCCTCCCACCACCACCACCTTGGAACACGGGAGTGCGGGGTCGGTCTTCGATGGGGACCTCGAGAGCGGGAGCGCGGTTTGGACCACGGGGATGAGCTTGGGCTTTGAGCCGCGCTACATGCTCGACCTGGGGGCAAGCCATCCGATTGGGGAGGTCCTGGTGTGGGGGCGGAACGACAACTGCTGTGCCGATCGGCTTCAGGATTTTTCGGTGAATGTCTATGAGGATGATGGATCGGGACAACCCGGGGCCTTGGTGAACTCGGTCCTCTTTCCGGACGCCGCCCCCAACGCCACGGTGGGCCCGGCCGAGTTTGATCTCGCTCTTCCCGATTCCGGAGTGCGGAGCTTTGCGGTCGACAAGCCTCTCGTTCCCGGCGGAGAGCCCATCGTGCTCTCGTGGGAAGTGAACCCGAATGCCACCGCGGTGTTTATCGACAGGGGAGTGGGGGACGTGACCGCGCTCACAGATGCATTCGGGCAGGGAAGCATCACGGTGAATCCCGGGCCGAACCTCGACACCACCTATGCGATTCTGGTCACTCGTCCCTCCGGGACCTCTACCGCTTCGCTGCGAGTGGAAGTGACCGCTCAGCCGGTCATCTTTTCCTTTACGGGCGATCAAGTCCAGGTCGAGCCGGGATCTCCAGTGCAACTCACCTGGGCGGTTGGGAATGTGACCGCTCTCGAACTGAACGGAACGAACGTGATGGGAACCAGCGGCTTGGCGGTGAGGCCCAATGGGTCCGTCGACTACGTCCTGACCGCGCGCAACGCCCAGGGAGTGCAGAGCGAAACGGTGCGTGTGAGGGTGCTTTCCCCCGGCGAGCCGGTCATCTCGGAATTCATGGCCAGCAATCGCGGCGACGTCACGGTGGATATCGATGACGACAGTTCAGATTGGATCGAGATCTGCAACCCGAGTGCCCTCGAAGCCTCGCTCGAGGGATACTATCTGACCGACGACCCGCAGAACCCGTCCAAGTGGCGCTTCCCGGCGGTGGTCATGCCGCCCGGGAGTTATCTGCTCGTCTTTGCCTCGGGTAAGGATCGGGATGATCCCGCTGCGGAACTCCACAGCAACTTCGCCCTCGACGATCGCGGGGAATACCTCGCTCTCGTGAAGCCGGACGGAGTGAGCGTGGTGATGGACTTTCATCCGAGCTTTCCAGCCCAGCGCGCGGAGATTTCTTACGGTTTCGAGGAAGAGAGTGTGAAGGAAGGGTTTTTCCTGGAGCCCACGCCGGGGAGCGAGAACGGCGAGAACTTCACGGGCTTTGTGGGGGATACCATCTTCAGCTTCGATCGAGGATTTTACCGCACGCCCATCGAGGTCGCGATCACGACCAGCGAAGCGGGCGCGCACATCCGCTACACCATCGACGGGACCGAGCCCACTGCAGTCCGGGGGCGGGTCTATGACGGCCCGATCCGCATTTCCCGCACCACGGTCCTGCGGGCGGCGGGCTTCAAGGCGGACTTCGTGCCCACCAATGTCGATACCCAGACCTACCTCTTTACTGCGGATATCATTCGGCAGTCGGGCATGAGTACCAGCATTACCCAGCACCCGACTTATGGACCGCGCATGGACGCCTCCCTGACGTCGATCCCATCGCTCTCGCTGGTCTTTCAGGGCGATATCAGTCGGACCGAGAAAGAGTGCTCGGTGGAGTTCATCGACTTCGAGGCGGGGAGCAGCCAGTTCGATGTCGGGATGTCACGCTATGGGAACTACGTCACGAACTTCGCCAAGCGCAGCATGCGCCTGAGCTTCCGCTCGCTCTACGGTCCATCCAAGCTGCGCTTCCCGGTCTTTGATGGCCACGAGTACACGACCGCTCCGGCCGAGCAGTTCGAGGCCCTCGATCTGCGCTCTGGAAACCACGACATGAACCAGCGGGGGGCCTACCTCTCGAACCGCTTCACGGATGACGCGATGGACGCGATGGGCAACATCGCGCCTCATGGCCGCTTCGTGCACATCTACATCAACGGGGTCTACTGGGGCCAGTATCACATGCGGGAACGCTGGAATGCCGCCATGCTGGCGGAGTACTTTCCAGGCCGGAAGGAGGACTACGAGGCCATCAATGCCAACAACACTGGAAGCAACTTCCTGGATGGCATCCCCTATGATGGGACCGGACGGCTTTGGAGTCAGACCAAGAGCTTGGTGAGGGGAGCGCTTCCCTTCGAACGATCCGCCCGGCATCTCGACATCGCCAACGTCATCGACTTCATGCTCCTGTGGGTGAGTGGAAATTCCGAGAGCGAATTCCGCAGTGCCGGCGCGGTCCGCTTTGGGGTGCCATTCAAGTTCTTCATGAAGGACGCCGACGGATTCCTACGGTCGCCGGGACATTCGGTGACCCACAACGGGCCGATCGACGCGATGGCAAGGTTCAGGTCCCAGGCTCATCCCGACTTCAAAATTCTTTTGGCGGATCGCATTCACAAGCACTTCTTCAATGACGGCGCCCTGACGATGGCCCAGAACATCGCGCGCTTGCGAGGTCGGGTGAATGAGACTCGCTTTAGCTTTTATGCGGAGTCAGCGCGCTGGGGCTTCCGCACCCCTTCGAGCTGGCAGAGTTATCAAAACAACTTGCTCAGCTCGCACTTCCGCTCGCTGACCCAGACCATGATCAATCGTTTCGTGGGCGCGGGGATGTATCCCAACCTCGAGGCGCCCAGCTTCAACCAGCATGGCGGCATTATCGCGTCCGGCTTTGACCTGGTCATGAACGCCCCCGCGGGCACGATTTACTATACGACCGATGGCACTGATCCACGGGTGTCGGGGACCGGCGCGATTTCAGCGACGGCCTCGATCTACAGCGGAGCGCTCATGCTGGAGGACACGAGCCTGGTCCGCGCCCGGGTGCGCAATGGAAACGTTTGGTCGGCCCTGAACGAGGCGACTTTTGCCATCGATTCCATGGGCTTGGTGGTCTCGGAGTTCATGTATGATCCGCTCCCGCCCAGTGAAGCCGAAATCGCGGCTGGTCACACCAATGGCGAGGACTTTGAGTTCTTTGAATTGCTGAACGCCGGCCCGAGCGCCATCGACCTGAACGGGATCGTGCTCGACGAAGGAATCACCTTTGACTTTTCCGCCGGCTCCATCACCAGCCTGGCACCGGGAGCGCGATTGCTGGTCGTGGAGGATCTCGCTGCGTTCGAGTTTCGCTACGGAGCGGGGCACCCGATTGCCGGTCAGTATTCCGGCAAACTGCAGGACGCCGGAGAGATGGTGAGAATATCAAACGCCCTGGACGCGACCTTGATTGAGTTCACCTATGACAACAACCTGCCCTGGCCGCTTGCGGCCGCGGGGGATGGCGCCTCGCTGGTTTTGGTCGATCCTTCTTCGGGACCCGATCACAATGATCCCGCCAGTTGGTCTGCGAGTGCGACGCGGGGAGGGTCGCCGGGATTGGAGTCGGTGGTTTCCTTCACCTACGCGAATTGGGCGGCCGCCGAGGGGGTGAGTAATCCGGGAGACGATGACGACGAGGACGGCTTGACGAACTATGAAGAGTTTGTGCGGGGGAGTTTGCCCCTGCAGTTTTCTCCGACTCCGGGATTCTCGACCGAGGTGGAATTTCTGGAAGTGGGAGGGGTGATCGATTCCTATTTGACGATCAGCTTCAGCTACAACCTGGCCGCCCAGGAGGTGACCACCACGGTGGAAGGATCGGAAGGCTTGGAAGGTTGGACTTCCGGTCCGGGATCGACGGTTCGCGTGCAGACGGTGTATCACGGGGATGGCTCCGCGACGGAGACCTGGCGCAGCGCCACCCCGACGAGCCTGGCTGAGGGACAGTTTTTGAGGGTGCGGTGGGAGAGTCCCTGAGGCCGGGCGTCCAGTCGAGGCAGTCGGTTTTCCCTGGCGTAAGGCTCAGATAGCGCCGGCAGGTGTGATGACGCCTTGGCGGAGGAGGAGGTCGCGGGCACGAAGCTCCTCGTCAAGCTCCGCAAGGATCGCCCCCGGGAAGAGGGAGAGACCGAAGACCAATGGGAGTGCGATGGCGAACGGTGGTGCCGCATGTGGTTTCGAGGCCGCACAGAGAAATTGACGCCACCCCGTCTGGATTCATAGTCCCCTCGCTGATCCGCACTGGCTCAGCTCCGCTCAATTCCAAGCCCCATGTCACACTCCTCCTGCCGCCGCGCAGCCATTTCTCTCGCGTTCTGCTCGTTCGCCTTCTCAGGGGAAGTGCGTGCCTTTGCTGACAGCATCCTGGTTTTTAACGAGTTGCACTACAATCCGGCGGACGACGTCGCGGACACGGAGTGGATTGAGTTTCACAATCTCAATGGCGTCAACGTGGACATTTCCGGCTGGCGCTTGCGGGGTGGAGTCGATTTTGATTTCCCCGAAGGCACGGTGGTCGAAGGGCACGGGTATCTCTTGGTGGCTGCCGATCCGGGCAATGCCAAGCTCGCGGGGAGGGGCGCACTCGGTCCCTTTACCGGGGCATTGAACAACGGTGGCGAGGTCGTGCGGATCGAGAATCGCGACCAGCGCACGATGAACAACCTCTCTTACTCCGACGGGGGGGATTGGCCGATCGGCCCGGATGGGTCCGGGGCGACGCTCAGTAAGCGCGACGAGGGGTCCGCCGACAATCGGCCGGCCAACTGGATCTCTTCACGTGAAATCGGCGGCACCCCTGGCCTCGCCAACTTCCCGCTTTCGGGCGCGCCGGCGGGGGAGGACCCGACCCTCGTCTTCAATGAGTTCTCTGCCCACGACGCCGCAGGCGGGTTCCGCCTCGAACTCACCAATCTCTCGGGGGAGGCGATTGCCCTGAATGGCCATCAGATCGGGTTTTCGGAGGGTGGCACGATGACCTTCACCGGCGGAGTACTCGAGTCCGGAGAGTTTCTCATCCTCGATCGGGCCCTGCTGGGATTTGGACCGGGCAACGACGATCGGCTCTTCCTCTACCGTCCTGACGGGGACCTCATCGACGCACGGAGCGTCACTGGCCAGCTGCGCGGACGCGCGACGGAATTTGGCGGACGTTGGCTCTACCCGGCGGCGCCGACTTTTGCAGCAGCCAACACCTTCAGCTTCGAGGACGACATCGTGATCAACGAGATCATGTACCACCCGCGCCCGCAGCCCTCGAGCCCGGCCACCGCAGCCGTCTTTGAGACTTGGATCGAAGTGCACAACCGCAGCGCAGATCGCACCATCGCCCTCGGCGGTTGGCGCTTCAGCGACGGGGTGGCCTTCGAGTTTCCCCCCGGAGCGGTTCTCACTCCCGGAGCCTACCTGGTTGTTGCAAAAAACGCGGCCGTGCTCTCGGCCAAGCATCCCGGGGCGAATGTCATCGGCGAATTCAGCGGCAGCCTGTCGCGTTCCGGGGAGCGCCTTCGCCTCGTCGATGCGATGGGCAATCCGGCTGACGAAGTGCGCTACGCCGATGGCGGTCGCTGGCCGGGGAAGGCGGATGGCGGTGGGTCCAGTCTTGAACTGCGCGACCCCGACGCGGAGAACAGCCTGGGTGGAGCCTGGTCTGCGAGCGAGGAATCGCATCGCGGAAGCTGGAATACCTACACGCGCACCGCCCGCGGGACCAACGGCTCGAGCGATCCCAGCGGCTACCACGAATTCATCTTCGGCTTGCTGGATGAGGGCGAGATCCTCATCGATGACATCAGCGTGATCGAGAATCCGAGAACCCCTTCGGCACGCGAGCTCATTCAGAACGGGACCTTCCGCTCCCGCGATGCCAGGCTTTGGCGCTTGCGGGGGAATCATCGCCACTTCGAAGTGATCGACGATCCCGATGACGCCGGTAACAAGGTGCTGCATCTCTCCGCCTCCGGGTCCACCGAGCACATGCACAACTGCGCCGAGACCACGCTCAAGGCAGGGGCAAGCTACGTCAGCATCAGCTCCAGCAGGAATTACCAGATCACCTTTCGCGCCCGCTGGTTGTCGGGCTCGAACCAGCTCAACTCGCGGCTCTACTTCAATCGTCTTCCCCGCACTGATCTGCTGGCAATCAGCGATCCCTACGGCGGCGGCACTCCCGGTCGCGCCAATTCAAGGGTCGAGGCGAATGCGGGGCCGACCTTTGCGAACGCGATTCATGCTCCGGCTGTGCCTGCCCTGAACGAGACGGCCGAAGTCACGGCAGACATCTCGGATCCGGACGGGGTCGCTTCCGCGACGGTCCACTACTCGGTCAACAGTCGCGGGTTTCAGCAGGCCGTGATGAGCGCCACCCCGGAGGGGTTCTTCCTGGCGACCATTCCCGCCCAGACGGCCAATGCGCGGGTGCAATTCTACATCGAGGCGGTGGATGCTCTCGGTGCCAGTTCCTTCTTCCCACGCGAAGGGGAGGACTCGCGCGCGATGATCCCCTGGCAGGACGGGCAGGCCCGCCTCCAGCGCGGCTCCGTGTCCCCGACCAACTTGCGCATCGTGATGCCGATTGTCGACGCCACCTTCATGCACACGGTCACCGAGGTGATGAGCAACGACCGACTGCCATGCACCGTGATCCACAATGAGAAGAGCATCTACTACGGCTGCGGGGTCCGGCTCAAGAGTAGCGAGCGCGGGCGTTCGGACGAGGGGCGGGTTGGTTTCAACATCAAGTTCCCTTCGGACAACCGCTTCCTTGGCACCCATGCCTCGATTGCCTGCGATCGCTCGGGGCAGCAAGAAATCATGGTCAAACACATGGCGGCCCAGGTCGGGAAGGTCCCCGCCATGTTCGATGACCTCGCGTGGGTGATCCAACCACGGGCGAACCGCGCGACCTCCGCCATCCTGATGAAGTCGCGTTTCGACGACGAATGGCTCGACAACCAGATTCCCGGGGGAGGCAAGGGCAGCATGTTCGAGTTCGAATTGATCTACCACCCGACTTCCACCACGGGCGGGCCCGAGGGGCTCAAGCGCCCGCAGCCAGACGGTGTCAATGGCGTTTCGATGCGCAACCAGGGCGGTCAGGACAAGGAGCTCTATCGCTGGCACTGGCTGCTCAAGAACAATCGCGATGCCGATGATTACTCCGGGATGATCCGTCTCCTGGACACCATGGGGTTGTCCGGATCGGCCTACCGCACCGCGGTCGATGAGGTGATCGATGTCGAGCAGTTCCTGCGCACCTTCGCCTTCCTCAATATGACCGGGATCGGCGACAACTACGGCACCCACGGCAGTGGCGCGTGGCACAACGCAATTTTTTACATCCGGCCAACCGATGGCAAGGCGATGTTTTTCCCTTGGGACATGGATTTCACCTTCAGCAACAGCGCGACCTCCGGGGTGACTCCGAGTAGCGATCTGAACAAGCTGATCTCCGCCAACCCAGCCAACAAGCGGGCTTACTATGGTTACCTGCGGGCCATGATCGCGACGACGTTCAATACCCGCTATATGAATGAATGGTTGAGTCATTACTCGGAGTTCCTCGACTCGAACCTCACCGGCTATGGGAGTTACATCAGTTCGCGTGGCCGCCATCTTCGGGGGGTGATCAGGAACTCCGTCGTCGCGGTTGAGTATGGCGTCTCGAGCGCGAGTGGTGGCAGCACTTCGGGCTCCACCGCCACGGTGAGGGGCGAAGGCTGGATCGATGTGTGCGAGCTGCGCCTGACAGGAGCGCTCGCGCCGCTCGAGGTGCGCTGGACGGATGACAACAGCTGGGTGGTGACTCTGCCGGTGGCTCCCGGGGCGAACAACTTCATCATCGAGGCGATCGGGTACGACGGATCAGTGGTCGGGAGTGATACCTTTTCGATCACTGGGACCGGGGCTGTGATTCCGGCTGACGCTTCCAATTTGGCAATGAGCGAGATCCACTATCATCCGCTTGCGCCCGCCCCGAGCGAGATCCTGGCGGGATTCACCGACGCCTCAATGTTCGAATGGTTTGAGCTCCTCAACCTGAGTGAGACGGAGACCCTCGACCTGGGCAACCTTGCCTTCGGCGATGGAATCGCGCTGACAATCCCTGCGGGCACAACGCTCGCGCCTGGAGAGCGCCTGGTGGTGCCCGCGAATGCCTCCGCCTTCACCGAGCGCTATGGGGTCCTGATCGAGGGCCGCTTGTTGTCCCTTTCGTATCTGAATCCGAACGGCAGCAACAGTTTCTCCAACAGCGGAGAGCACGTTCAGCTCCTGAGTGCAGTGGCTCAGCCGATCGTGGACTTCAGCTACAATGACAATCGTCCATGGCCCCTGAGTGCAGACGGTGCCGGCTACTCGCTCACCTTGAGGTGTCCGGATCGCAATGATCCGACCCTGCCGCAAAGCTGGCGCAGCAGTGCCGCGCTCGGAGGGTCGCCGGGGGGCGACGATGTGATCCCTCTCGCTGCTTGGCAAAGCGACCACGGGGTCGTGGACTTGCTGAGCGATTTCGATCGCGACGGCATTCCAGCTCTCATCGAATACCTGAGCGGGACTGACCCCGCACTCCCGGATGGCTCAGCAGTGACGGTTGTGCGCGATGGCGAAAATCTTCGCCTGGAAGTGCGGCAGCGCATCGGGGCCGATGAAGTGGATCTCGGAGCCGAACGCGCAAGTGACTTGATGACCTGGAGCAGTGCGGAAGTGGAATATTGGGGGCGTAAAAACAACGGCGACGGCACCGCAACCTTGCGCTTCCGCACGCCCTCAGCGGGATTTGTTTCAGGAGAGGGATTTCTGCGACTCTCGGTCTCTGAGAAGGAGTAGGGGTGCCCGGATGGATTTCCGGTCGTTCACAAGTCGGGGCCTTCAGCTTGGATTAATGTTGCGCACTTCCACTCGTCGGTCGAATACGCGATTTATAACTCCTTCGATTTTTGAGTGAAGACAGGGATGCTGCATTGATTCGAATCCCTTGCGATGCGCGGGCTCATGATGGTCATTTTTGAAGAGGCCGAGATTCCTTTCAAACGCTCTAAAACCAAGCCCAAGCAGAGGTCCAAAAACCGCAAGAACAAGACCGTGGAGGAGCTCGAATTGAAGCTGCAGTATTCCAAATCCAACGACGACGTAAAGAATCTGCGCGATAGCGGAAAGGGAAATAGAGAAGGAATATGTGGTCAGTGTGCTGGAGTTCGCCCATTGGAAGGTGCGAGGCCGCAACTGTGCCTCTCAGATTCTCTGACGTCGCACTCACTACCCTCGGGTCAAGGATGAAGACACTTGGCGTAAAGCGGCCAAGCTAGGTTCGGGGCCCGCATTCAGGCCGCTGCCGCCCGATGGGGGATGCCCCCGTGTCTTCCTCCTCCGACACCTTGGGAAGGACATCCAGTGAGTGCCCCGCGAACTTCCCGGCGAGGGAGAACACCCTTCCTCTGGTCAGAGGCAACACCTGCCCAGAGTAAGGGTAGGTGGTCCTGAAGAGAAGGGTTGGCATTCCTTGGCCAGGAGTTCACCGTTCCGCCGTCGGATTTCGGGAGGAACCATGAAACCAGAGCAAAATGAGTCAAGAGGCAGATCTGTCGCAAATGAGCTTCAGAATACCCGATAAACTGATGATTTCTGGGAAAAGTAGCGGGGGTGCTGACGTTTGTAGATCCGCTCCTGGCAACCACGGTGAGGGGGCAACGGCGACGTGTCTCGCCGTGAGTGACCTGAGCGCCCTCCAATGCATGTTGCCCTTGAAAATCCCTCCCGGCAATGCCCCGGACGGGAAGAACCGAGTCCGGTTGACCATGTTGTCTGCCGCTTCGTTCGGGGTGGCATTGCTCCTGTCCGCATCTCTGACTTGGGGTGAGGGGCTTGGTGCCGATGACACGGCCGCAGCGGAGAATCCCGCCCTGGCTCCCGCCTCCGGAGGCGATCAGCAGAACGTGACGCTCCCGGGGATTCTGCTGAATTTCCAGAAACGATGTGTCGACGTGGAGAGCGTCGTCTGCCTTGAGGAAGGGACGCTCGAATTGGTAGCCTGCACGAAGGGAAGTAAGGAGCACGAGTCGATTGTCGCGATCGGTGCCAAGCCGATACACGTTCACACCGCCCTTTTACTGCTCGGCGCGAAGTCGGGAAATCCCGCCATGCGGCAGATGGTCGACGATGCGGAACCGCGTTGGATTCACCTCCCGCCTCGCGGTGGACCGGTGGCGGTCTCCCTGGTGTGCGCAGACTTGGAAGGAAAGCTGATTGAACGGCCGATCAGCGAATTCATCACACGGACCGCAGGAAACTCCGAACGTCGGCTAGGCGAGGAGGAGGCAGGGAAGGGGCGCAAGTTTCAGACGGACACCTTTCTTTTTTCCGGATCGCAACTCCGAGGCGAGGGGAAGGGTCCGCGGCGCTACCTGAGCGACTTGAGTGGCAATGTGATCTCTCTCGCCACCTTCGGCGACGAACTGCTCTGCCTGCCCGGCGTCTATGGTCACGAGAATGGAGCTCTGATGTGGCAGGTCGACAGCACTCATCTCCCCGCCGTCGGCACCAAAATCACTCTTCGTCTCCGTCCTCAAATCAAGCGCGCTCCCAAACCAGCTCAGGAAGGCAAGCCGGTTCCAGGGAAGGGCCAGCCATGATTGTGGCGCATTGCAGGATTGCACTTCGAAATTGTACGGAATGACGCTGAATTTGTTACGAGATACTTCCTGCCTGTCCCTGGCCTTGGCGCTGGCCGTCGCGGGACCGGCCGGGGCAGGGGAGACGCCGGACTTTAATCGCGAGATCCGCCCGATCCTTGCGGAGCATTGCTTTGCCTGTCACGGACCGGACAGGAAGGCGCGCAAAGCAGATCTGCGGCTCGACACCCAGGACGGATCGCGGCGCGATCTCGATGGCTACCATGCCATCGTGCCGGGCAAGCCAAAGGACAGTGAACTGATCTTCAGGATCGAGACCGAAGACAAGGAGGAGGTGATGCCGCCCCCGAAACACGGTGACCGATTGAGCGCGAAACAGATCGCCTTGCTCAAGGATTGGATCACGGCGGGTGCCAAGTATGAGCTGCACTGGTCGTTTGTGGCTCCGAAGAAGGCAGAACTTCCCGTCGTCAGTGAACCGGACTGGGCGCAGTCGTCCATCGACCGTTTCGTTCTCGCCAAGCTCGACCAGAACGAGCTTGAGCCCAGTGCGCCGACCGATCGTCTGCGGCTCATCCGGCGCCTGTCCCTTGACCTCACCGGTCTCCCGCCCACTCCCGAGGAAGCCGATGCCTTCGTGCGCGACCAGAACCCCGACGCTTATCAGAAAGTGGTCGCGCGCCTGCTCGCCTCCGAGGCCTACGGCGAACACTGGGCCCGCATGTGGCTCGACCTCGCGCGCTACGCCGACACCAAGGGTTACGAGCGGGACAAGCCTCGCAACATCTGGCGCTACCGCGACTGGGTCATCGAGGCCTTCAACCGCGACATGCCCTACGATCAATTCACCGTCGAACAACTCGCCGGTGACCTTTTGCCGGGGGCGGGCAGTGATGAGCTTCTCGCCACCGCCTTTCACCGCAACACCATGACCAACGAGGAGGGCGGGACCGATGACGAGGAATTCCGCGTGGCCGCGGTCAAGGATCGGACCGACACCACCATGCAGGTGTGGATGGGGCTCACCGCCGGTTGCGCCAAATGCCACACCCACAAGTATGACCCGATCAGCATTGAGGAATATTACAGGCTCTACGCCTTCTTCAACCAGACCCAGGACAACGACCGGGAGGAACCCTTTCGACCCGTTCCGACTCGCGAGCAACAGCAGAAGGTGGCGCAACTGCGAGTGGAGATCGCGGACTCCCAGCAACCCAAAACCAAGCAAGTCGAACTCGCCAAACTGGAAGCAAGTTTCCCGAAAGTTCCGGTCATGCTCGATCTTCCCGACGGGAAGCAGCGCATCACCCGTCTCCAGCAACGCGGCAATTTCCTCGATCCCGGTGTGGAGGTGAGTCCGGCGACCATTGCGCTTTTCGGCTCCTTCCCCAAGGATGCTCCCGCCAACCGGCTCGGCTTGGCTCGCTGGGTGATGCAGGCGGAAAACCCGCTGACCGCGCGCGTGATGGTCAACCGGATCTGGGCCCGCATCTTTGGCATCGGCCTGGTCGAGACCGAGGAGAATTTCGGTTCCCAGGGATTCCAACCTTCGCACCCGGAACTGCTCGACTGGCTCGCGGTCGACTTTCGCGAGCAGGGATGGTCGATCAAGGAACTGATTCGCTCCCTTGTTCTCTCCAACACCTACCAACAACGCTCCAATCTCACCCCGGAGATGATTGCGAAGGATCCGCGCAATCGCCTCTTGGCTCGCGGACCGCGCTTCCGCTTGTCTGCCGAAATGGTTCGCGACCAGGCCCTGGCGAGTTCCGGGTTGCTGACCCGCAGGATCGGCGGTCCCTCCGTGATGCCGCCACAGCCCGCCGGGGTTTGGAGGACGGTCTATAGCGGCAACCAATGGCGCAATGCCATCGGCCCCGACCGCTATCGCCGCGGGCTGTACACTTATCTCAAGCGGACCAGCCCCTACCCGGCGATGACCACCTTCGACTCCGGTAGCGGCGAGATCTGCCTCGTGCGCCGCATCCGCACCAACACGCCCTTGCAGGCCCTGGTCACCCTCAACGACCCGGCCTTCCTGGAGACCGCCGGTGCCCTCGCGAAGCAGATGAGCGAGCATGAGGGAGGGCTCGACCAACAGATTGCCCGTGGCTTCCGCCTGTGCCTGACACGCGTGCCGAGCGCGCGCGAACTCTCCCGACTCACCGCGCTCCATCAAAGCCTCCGAGACGATTACGAGAGCGATCCGGAAGCCGCAAAACAGCTTCTGGCCTCCGCCGGTCTCAAGGAGGGAGACGCGGCCATGATCGGCGTCGCCAACGTCCTTCTCAATCTCGACGAAACCCTGATCAAGCCCTGACCATGGACCTGCCTCTCGATCTCGAAAAGCACCGCGCCTTGACCCGACGACACTTTTTCGGCAAGACCGGACTCGGACTGGGCTCGATTGCCCTCCAGGGCCTGCTCGGTCAGAATGGCTATGCCTCCAGCGCCACCGGCTTCAAGCTGCCCGCCAAGGCCAAGTCGGTGATTTACCTCCACATGGCGGGCTCGCCCTCGCAGATCGACCTCTTCGAACACAAGCCCGCGCTGACCAAGTTCCACGGGGTGGACTGCCCGCAGGAATACCTCGAGGGCAAGCGCTTCGCCTTCATCAAGGGCACGCCGAAAATGCTGGGCCCGATGTTCAAGTACCAGCAGCACGGACAGAGCGGCCAGTGGATCAGCGAGTTGCTGCCGGAGTTTTCCAAGGTGGTCGATGAGGTCTGCATGATTCGCTCGATGCAGACCGACCAGTTCAATCACGCGCCTGCGCAGCTCTTCATGCACACCGGCAATCCCTTGTTCGGCTACCCGGCGATGGGCTCCTGGGTGACCTACGGGATCGGTAGTAACAACAAGGACCTGCCCGGATTCGTGGTGCTCGCATCCGGCGGGAAAACTCCCAGTGCGGGCAAGTCCCTGTGGGGCTCCGGGTTTCTCCCCTCCATCTACCAGGGAGTCCAGTGCCGCACCGACGGCGGTGACCCCATCCTGTTCCTCTCCGACCCCAAGGGGATGAGCCGCGCAACCCGTCGCAAGACGCTCGATGCCCTGCGCGACCTCAATGAATACCAACACGAGCACGTCGCCGACCCGGAAACCCTGACCCGCATCGCGCAGTATGAGCTCGCCTTTCGCATGCAGATCTCCGTGCCGGATGTCATGGACATTTCCAGGGAGCCCCAACACATACTCGATCTCTACGGGGCCCGACCCGGCCATGTCTCCAAGGCCGAAAGCGCCTCCGATCCGCGTCGCGTATTCAAGGGCGACGACCCTACCTTCGCCAACAACTGCGTGCTCGCCCGGCGACTGGTCGAGAACGGGGTGCGCTTTGTCCAGCTCTACGACTGGGGATGGGATCACCACGGAACCTCACCCGGCGAGTCGATCGATGAAACCCTGCCCATCAAGTGCCGCCAGATCGACCAGGCCGTCGCGGGCCTGATCAAGGATCTCAAACAGCGCGGCCTCTTCGAGGAGACTCTCATCGTCTGGGGGGGCGAATTCGGACGCACGCCCATGATGCAGAACAACAAGCGCACGGAACTGGTCAAGGGCTTCATCGGCCGCGACCACCACCCCCACGCCTTCACGATGTGGATGGCCGGCGGTGGAATCAAACCCGGGATCTACGGCGAGACTGACGAGATCGGCTACTACGTCGGTGAGAACCCGGTGAGTGTCCGCGACCTGCAGGCCACCATCCTCCACCAACTCGGCATCGACCCGCACCGCTTCAGCTACCCGTATCAAGGTCTCGACCACCGCCTGATCGGGCCCACCGACGAGGGCAAGGTGCTCAAGGATCTTCTGGCCTAGTCAGCAGGCAGTCTCACCAAACAACTATCCCGCACTCCAACACCAAGCTCGAACCAATCATCAGTCATCCATGCAACAAGTCGTGGAAGAATCCCTGCCTGACCAACGAGAAGAGAACATCATGAAGCACCTCTACTTACCATTACGCCTTTTATGGATCACTTCCACATGACGCAAAAAAGCATCAAAAATACGCATTTGGGAGACAGGAAGTTGTCGTAACCCAAAAGGGTCCGTCTATTGTATTAGGTAATGAAGAATCGCCTTTATTTTCTTTTCGGGTTCTTGCTGTTCACCTTGATGGGAGGGCAGGGACTATTCGGAGCTGAGGCCTTGAAGACGCATGGCATTTTTCGAAGCAACATGGTCTTGCAGCGCGACAAGCCCATCACCATCTGGGGTTGGGCTGCGGCTGGTTCCGAGGTCAAGGTTT
>JAPKFB010000110.1 GCA_028821775.1 Roseibacillus sp. | reverse complement strand
GGGCGGGGTTAGGTGGGGGTGCAAAGCGCTCGGCGATGAGTTGGCCAAGTCCTCTCCGCAGTTCGCACCTGCGCTGGCCCGGGGACTGGCCACCCTTGGCAAGCGACAGGAACTCGTCAACATCTCGGGAAACCGCGGAGGCGGGTTACCTGGACGCGTCTCCGCTGCCGCTGCTCTCTATGATCTTGATCCCGTATCCGGTGGACGCCTGGTCGCAGATCTTTTCGCCCAGCCTCCCGCCGACTACCTCGTAGAGTTTCTCCTCACTCCGAGCAAGAAGATCAAGGAAGGCTATCGCATGTCCCTGCTCACCCTCAAGGATGGCGAGATGATCTTCGGCGGGATCGTGCACGAGAATCAGAACGTTCTCGTCGTGCGCAGCGCCTTTGGCAAAGAGCGTCTCCCGAGCCGTCGTGAAATCACGCCAGACCAGTGCGGTCTCCATGATGCCAAGCGGGCTGACTGCACACTTGCGGGAAGGTGAGTTTGTGGATCTCCTGGCCTACCTCGCTTCCCTGGGGAAGACCGCAGAGAAGAAGTCAGGCCGATTTCGTTGAGCAACCACTCAGGGAACTGTCACGACGACATCATCGAGATACCATCCGGCCTGCGGTCCGGAATCGACATCATCAGAGGTAAACCCGAATTCCAGCTTGATCACCTTGCCGAGAGCAGCCGGCGGGAAGGTCAGCTTGACTTCTCCCCACTCGGGCACGACCTGGTTCAGGATTTCAGCTTCGAGCACGGCGAGCTCCGCATCGTCGGCTGCATCGAGCACCCGGATCGTTCCCCAGTCGAAGGGAGGACCTTCGAAGTCCGCCCAGTGGTGGAACTTCAGAGTGGCTCCTCCGGCGAGAGTGAGATCGATCTCGGGTGAACGCAGGATCACTTCGTCCAGGGTCCCACCAGGAGTGTTCGGGTAAATGGCATCGATCACCGTGCCCCAGCAATTGGCACCACTATTGGCAGCGGGAGGCCCCACATTGGCTGGCGTTCCGTGTTCCCAGACCGTTCCCGTCGCTCCCGCATTGCCTGCTGTCCATCCACCCGGTCCATTGTCGAAGTCGTAGGTGACCAGCGTCACCGGCGGCGCATTGAACTCCTCGATCACAAACAAACGGAATGGATCCGCGGGCTGCGGCAGCCTCAGGGTGTTTTGCGGAGGAGCCGCAATGATGTCCGCGTAGCTGCCGTCCTCCGCCGGATCATAGAGAGGCCATTCGCGAATATCTGAATCACCAGGTTGAGATGCGCTGCGAAGATTGTAGAGCTTCCCCTGTTTGCTCAACCACTTGATGACGAACTCGTCGCCCCCGGCGTCTCGATCGAGCGCCAGTTCGGTGATCACTACGCGTTGAGGCTTGGCGGTGATCGCCGAGTTCCACAAGCCGTCCACCTCTTCCTCGGTGAGCACGCGATCGAGCCAGATCGCGACTTCATCCTGACCTCCCGAATGCGTTGTCGTGTCCGTGGCATTGGAACGGCGGCCGCCGATCTTAGCCATTCCCGTGTCGGTTCCCCAACCGGTGGACGGGGAGCTGAGGTCGGCGGTGCGTTCCTCTCCGTTTACCCAGAGCCGGATATTCTCAGCCCTCTTCGCTCCTGTCGCTCCTTCCGTAGAGACGATGAGATGATACCAGCCAGAGCCCTCTTGAAGGTGCGCCGGGTCGGCCAGAGTTCTCTCGGCGTTGATACCCGATGAACTGGGATCGACGGCGAGGACCAATCCGCTGTTTCCGATGTTGATTTGGAAGCTCTTGGTTGGGTCGGTCAGGTTGTTGGTGAAAACACGGTCCCCTCCCTGAGCCCCCTGCCCCGCCTTGAAGAACAGGGCCACAGTCATCGCGCTGGCACCGTAGTCGTTGCCGTCGCCGAGGGTGATATGGCCCGCGTTATTGCTGAGGTGAGCCAGATTCAAGGCGCCGCCCACTCCAGGAACTGGAACGCCGCCGTTGACTTCCAGCGGTCCCGGGACCCCAACCATGGCGGGCCCGTTGACGTAGTCCCCATTGTAGACGCCCGGTGCAGCATTCCCGGCACTATCGGCTGCCCCACCGTTGGTGTCAGTCTCGTTCAGCTGGTAGTAGTAAGTCGGGTTGAGCCGACTGACCGTTTCCTGGTAGTGTTCCGCAACGGCCGGCAGGCAGAAGAGAAGACCAACTGTTGAAGTTAAGTGTGCTGCTTTTCTCATGATCCAATATTTGAGGTGAGATAGGACGATAGTGCCAATCACCCCACAAGATCATTCTTATACGGAATTCCCCGACATTTTTCGACATCTGCGAGTGGAGTGGAAGTTCTCGCTAACGAGGCAATCGTCTTCTCCGAAAGGATGATCCTTCAACCCCCATCATTTCGGGACCATGATAATCAGAAAGAAGCGGATTCCTGATCAGGCCTTGCCCAGGGGCTTCGCAAAAGAAAATGCTTTCGTCTTATTCCTAGGAGTCTGTCGGACTTTAAGCGGGTCCGAAAATTCAGTAGTTTCAATCAATGGGAGAGCGCTTTGTATCCGGGGACCGAGAAACCCCAAGGCTGTTGCCACCCGACCCAGGAACTGAAGAAATTGGTGCGGGTCGAGGTGGCCCAGATGGATTAAGTTACTCTCGACCAGTCCAAGGGCTCAAATCCGGATTGGATCCCTCATATGCAACACGAAAAGAACTGATTGAACTAACATGCCTGACGCTATTTTGATTACTGTCCTAATCGGCACGGTCGCGGCCGTGATCTTACTCATCGTAGTCTTGATCCGGCTGAAACCGGGATCGTTGGACTCGGCCGAAAGGGCGCTGCGAGAGGAGTTGCGCGTAGGCAGGGGCGAATCACAGCAGGCGGCACGAGATTTGCGTGATGAGTTAGGCAGTGGTCTGAAGGCAGGCAACGATTCACTCGCGAGGAGCCTTGCGGAGATGAGCAGGCTGCAGAACTCGCGGCTGGAGGGATTCGCAAAGCAACTCGGGGAGCTCTCGGAGTCCAATCAGCGAGCCCTCGATCGAGTCCGAAAGAGCCTAGACGAACGGGTCACGGAGCTGCGGGAGGGGAATGAGAAGAAGCTCGAGGAGATGCGGAAGACTGTGGACGAAAAGCTCCACAATACTCTGGAGAAACGTTTGGGAGAATCCTTCAAGCTCGTCAGCGAGCGCCTTGAGAACGTCCAGAAGGGATTAGGTGAGATGCAGAACCTGGCCTCAGGCGTCGGGGATCTGAAGCGAGTGCTAACCAATGTCAAAGCACGGGGAACCTGGGCGGAGTTCCAGTTAGGGGCCATTTTGGACCAGACCCTGACGCCAGAGCAGTATTCTAAGAATGTTCAAACAAAGGAGAATACTACCGAGCGGGTGGAATTTGCTGTGAAGTTACCTGGTCTGGAAGATGAACCGGGCAGCAGCATCTGGCTTCCGATTGACTCTAAGTTTCCCACCGAGGACTACCAACGATTGCAGGAAGCTGCCGACAGAGCTGATGCAGAAGCCGTCGAAAAGAACCTGGCAGCATTTCTCCGGACCGTCCGAAATTCTGCCAAGGAGATTCAGAGCAAATACATCAACCCCCCTGCGACTACCGATTTTGCGGTGATGTTTCTCGCCACCGAGGGAATGTATGCGGAGGTCCTCCGGCAACCTGGCCTGCTTGAGGAACTCCAGCACAACTACCGGATCGTGATCGCCGGTCCCGCTACCCTCACAGCCATCCTGACCAGTCTGCGAATGGGCTTCCGGACGCTCGCCATCGAGAAGCAAGCCAGCGAGGTGTGGCAGGTTCTGGCTGCCGTGAAGACGGAGTTTGGAAAATTTGGGGATGTCTTGGATAAGGTGAAGCGCCAATTGAATACGGCCAGCAAATCCATCGAGCAGACTGGGATGAGAACTCGAGCCATGGAACGAAAACTACGATCGGTTGAGCGGCTCCCGGAAGAAAACGCAGCACAAGTGCTTGGGCTGGCCGAGTCGGAGGAGCCGCCAGAAGAGGTGCAAACGGAGGAGGACGGAAGCAGAGATGACGGGACCGAGGATGGAACATAGCTCCGAGCGGCCGACGGACTCTGGCGGAACTAACTAATCTTTGACATCCTGCTCTTCGCAGCGGGATTTGGGATGCCTGCCCAGCGCTTCTGAATTTTAAGGGTGGTATTCGGGTGGGCTCAAAAACGCCAGCACCCAAAATTTCTCGCAAGTCATTAATTATCAACGGCGCGACCGGGAGAAGTCGAACCCTTAACCTATTGATTGCTGGGAAATCGCTTTTGCAGTCCTGAATTCATGGAGCTTCAGGAGCCAGGGTAGGTGGGGGTGTAGTCCGCATCACTTCCGAGCTCATTCACCCGGTCCCCATCGGCGCCAGTCCCATTCCCGCCGAGGACGACATCGGCGGCCGCCCCAAGGGATCCGATTTCCAACCCTGAGTCCGCGGCACGGCCGCACCGCCACAAATTCGCAGCATGGAAACGAGGCGTGGATCCAGCTCCGGGGATCGCACTCTAGTGTCTACCTCCTCGGGCCGTCCAATTTTCCCTCGATCCGGCCCACTTTTTTTGCGGATTAAGCCATTTTCTTGCGCATGGACTTCGACGGGTTGAACCTTGCCGAACTCGGACCCCAAGACTCGATGAAACCCGGCCCGTAAATTCTGGTTCCTACTCCCATTTCGGAGACCGCACCTAGTCCCAGCCTCATTGTTCCTCCTGACCCAAACCCATGTCGCCCATCCGCAATTTCCCGCCCCGACTCGCATCCGCGATCCTGTTGTCTTTGTTGTCCGCCACCTCCCCGTTCGTCCTGGCCGGGCCGCTGATCACCGAGTTCATGGCGGACAACGATACTGTGCTCGATGATGAAGATGGTGAGTTCTCAGACTGGGTCGAAATTCACAACCCGGACGCCACCCCTGTCAATCTGACCGGATGGTGTCTGACCGACAACGCAGCCAATCTCAGTAAATGGTCGTTCCCCGGGGTGACGCTCCTGCCGGGAGATTTTCTGGTGGTGTTCGCCTCCGGGAAAGATCGGCGCATCCCGGGATCGGAACTGCACACTAACTTTCAGCTCAGCTCCGGCGGCGAGTATCTCGCGCTGGTGGAACCAGATGGCACCACCGTGGCGCATCAATACGCCCCCGAGTTCCCCAACCAGGATCCAGACCGCACCTATGGCCTGGCGTTCGACGGCACCCCCTTGGTAGCCGAGGGCGCCACCGCACAGATCCTGGTGCCCTCCGACGGCACGCTGGGGACGACGTGGACGCAAAGCGGATTCAACCCAAGTGGATGGGTCAGTGGCGATACGGGCGTCGGCTTCGGGTTGCAGATCCCCGGTCTGACCGTGCGCGACGTCCACTCCAACGGAACCCTCAGCAGCCTCAGCAGCGCCGACGCGGCCCTGGCCGGCAGCAACGTCGCCAGCGAGACGATCAAGGTGGAGCTCGTTTGCAACTTTCTCGACAGCGGGAGCGACGGCCACTTTGGCAACAACCTTGTCTTCCCTGGCGGCGGTGGAGACGACTATGTGGTCGAAGTCACGGGCACCATCATCATCCCCACTGCCGGCGTTTGGACCTTCGGCCTCAACTCGGACGACGGAGGGCGCATCCGCATCGATGGCGTGAACGTGATGGTCGACTCGACCCTGCACGGAGCGGAGGACCACTTCGGCTCGCGCAACCTCAGCGCAGGAGCTCACACCATCGAGGCGATGTTCTGGGAACGCGGCGGTGGCGCGGAAATGGAACTCTTCGCCGCGAAGGGATCGTTCACCACGTTTAACGCCGGTTTCCAACTGGTCGGCGACACCGCCAACGGCGGGCTGCCGGTGTTCACCACTCCAGACGGGTCGATCGGCGGCGGGCTGATCGCCACCGACCTCGAACCGCAGATGAAGAACGTCAACGCCAGTCTCTACCTGCGCATTCCGTTTTCTGTCAGCGACGTCAACGGGCTCGACTCGCTCTCGCTTTCGATGCGCTACAACGACGGCTTCGTCGCCTACCTGAATGGCACGCGGGTCGCCAGTGGCAATGCGATCGCCGGCACGCCCACCTGGAACGCTGGCGCCACCGCCGTGCGCACTGGCGCCGATGCCTTCGCCCCCGAGGTCTTCAACCTCACCGCCCACACCAACCTGCTCAGCGATGGTCCGGCCAACGTGCTCGCCATCCACGGCTTGAACGTCACCGCCGCGGACGATTCATTCTTGGTGCTGCCCACGTTGCTCGGCGGTGGTCTGCAGGAAGGTGAACCTTTCTATTTTGACGACCCGACGCCCGGCAGCATCAACTCCGAACCCTCCAGCCAGGGCAAAGTGGCGGACACCAGGTTCGATCGGGATCGCGGGTTTTACGATGCGCCCTTCCTGGTCGCGATCACCACCGAGACCCCGGGCGCCTCCATCCGCTACACCACCAATGGCTCGACACCAACCTCAACCAACGGCTCGCTTTACATCGACCCGATCCCCATCAGCAGGACCACCACCTTGCGCGCCGCGGCATTCAAGACCGGCTTGGACCCAACCAACATCGACACCCAAACCTATCTCTTCGTCAACGACATCATCACGCAGACATCGTCCGCCCCGACCGGGTGGCCAAGCGGCTCGGTCAACGGGCAAGTATACCGATATGGGATGAATACGGGGGTGGTCAACAATTCCAATCCAGCGATCGGCGGCGTGCAGCAAACCAAGGACGCGCTGCTCTCGATCCCCACGCTCTCCATCGTCCTTGATCAGGAAAACCTGACCAGCTCCCGCACCGGAATCTACTCAAACCCGAACAGCAGCGGCTACGCCTGGGAGCGAGAGGCTTCGCTCGAGCTCATCCACCCTCCCGGCTGGGTCGACCCTGACGGAAATCTCGAGGGATTTCAGACCGGCTGCGGACTTCGTATCCGCGGGGGATTCTCCCGCCGGACGCAGAACCCCAAGCACTCCTTCCGGCTCTTCTTCCGCAACGAATATGGCAACGGCCGCCTCAACTACAAACTGTTCGGGGACGAGGGTGCCGACGAGTTTGACAAGATCGACCTGCGCGGGCCGCAGAACTACTCGTGGGCGATGGGCGAAACGAGCCGGAACAGTTTCATCCGCGACACCTGGTCGCGCGACCTGCAGGGTGAGATGGGACATCCCTACAAGCGGAGTCGCTGGCATCACCTCTACCTCAACGGAATTTACTGGGGGATGTGCGAGACCGACGAGCGCGCCGAGGCCAACTACGGCGAGATCTATTTCGGCGGCGACCAGCTCGACTACGACGTGGTGAAATCATTTGGTGGCGTCACCGATGGCAATCGCTCCTCCTACCAGCGGCTGTGGGAAAAGTGGCAGTCCGGGTTCTCGAGCAATGCCGCGTATTTCAACATCCAGGGCAGGAACTCCAATGGCAGCCCCAACCCGGCGATCGAGAAGCTGGTTGATCTGGAAAACCTGATCGATTACATGATCATCACCTACTACACCGGCGACCGCGACGGGCCTGGATCACGCTACACCCAGCCGCGCCCAAACAACTACTTCGGCGTCTACAACCGGCTCGCTCCCGACGGCTACAAGTTCTTCGAGCACGATAGCGAGCACTCACTCGGGACTGGTGAGAACAACATGGTCTCTCCCTTCACCCGGAGCTCCTCTCTCAACGATTTCAACCCGCACACCCTCCATGAGCGTCTGGCCGGTCAGAATCTCGAATACCGCATGGCCTTCGCAGATCGTGTCGCCAAGTATTGCTACAACGGCGGGCTGCTGACCGACGCGGCCGGGATCGCGCGGGTCAACCGGCGCGCCGACTTCATCGACCAGGCGATTTTCGCGCACTCGGCACGCTGGGGCGATACCAGCCGCAGCCACGCCAGCTGGCTGAACGCTGTGCAGGGCGTGCGCAATTTCATCACCGGTCGGGTGCCGACCATGATCGGCCAGCTGCGCTCGGTCGACTGGTACCCGAGCATGGATCCTCCAGGCTACAGCCAACACGGCGGTTCCATTGCCAGCAACCAGCAGCTGCTGATCGAAGGCGGCCCGGGCGTCATCTACTTTACCATCAACGGCGAGGACCCGCGCCAGCTCGGCGGCGCCATCACTCCTGGCGCGCAGGTGTTCCAGGGCAACACCACCACCGAGAACCTGGTCAGCACCGGATCGACCTGGAAATATCTCGATAACGGCAGCAATCAGGGAACCGCCTGGCGCAACCCGGAATTCAACGACAACTCCTGGGAGTCGGGTGCCGCGGAACTCGGGTACGGAGACGGCGGCGAGGCCACCACCCTCTCTTTCGGACCCAGCTCGACCACGAAATACGCGACCACCTATTTCCGCCATACCTTCAACGCCACCAACGTCGACGACTATACCAAATTGACGCTCGGACTTCGGCGCGACGACGGCGCGGTCGTCTACCTGAACGGCAACGAGGTCGCCCGCTCGAACATGCCCGGTGGAACGGTCACCTACCTGACCACTTCCCTGGATTTCGTGAGCGGTGCGGACGAGACGTCCTACTTCGCGATCGATTTCCCACCAGTCGACCTCCTCAACGGACAAAACACGCTGGCCGTCGAAATCCACCAGTACAGCGGCACCTCCAGCGACATCAGCTTTGACCTGCAACTGGACGGCGTGAAGACGACCACCGCCAACCCGCTCTTTTTCACCACCACGGGCGCCAACGTTGTGCAGGCCCGGGTCAGGAATGGCACCCAGTGGAGCGCCTTGACCGAAGCGACCTTCGTGGTCGACACCGATCCCGCCGCCGCCTCCACTCTCGCCCTCACCGAGATTCACTACCGTCCTGCAGCGCCGAACATCGCAGAGATGATCGCCGGCTTCAACGAGAGCAGCGAGTTCGAGTTCGTCGAGCTGCTCAACTTCGGTCCCCGTCACATCGACCTTGGCGGCCTGATGGTCACTACCGGCATCGGGTTCGCCTTCGATGAGTCGTTGTTGGGGCGAACCATGGCATCCGGCGAGCGCATCCTGCTGGTCAACAACCTCGCCGCCTTCGAGATGCGCTACGGCGTCGGACTCCCGGTCGCCGGCGAGTTCACCGGCAGCCTCAACAACGATGGCGAACGGATCGTCATCACCGACTCCAACGGTGCGATCGTCCTCGACCTGACCTACAACGACGCCGACCCATGGCCGGCCAGCGCCGATGGCGATGGCTACTCCCTCGTCCTCATCGACCCGGAGTCCCAGCCCGACCTCAACAACCCCTCCAGCTGGCGGACGAGCTCCGGTGCCGACGGAAACCCTGGCACCAGCGATGCGCTCAGCTACCCAAGCTGGAAAATCGACAATGGCATCGCCAAGGACGCCGGCGATCCCGATCACGACGACCTGACCCACTTCATGGAGTACGCGCTCGGCAGCGACCCCTTCCAGCACTCCCCCCAGTCCGCACCGGCTGCCGGGATCCGGCCTCTCGACGTCGACGGAGTGATCGACGATTACCTGACCATCGAGATCCAGCGCCGGGCCGGCGCCGACGATGTCATCACCACGCCGCAGTTCAGCGCCGACCTCCTTACCTGGCTGGGCGGCTCCGGCAATCTCGTGCCAGTCAGCGTCATCAACAACAACGACGGGACCGAATCCCTGACCTTCCGCACCGCCAACCCGGTCTCTGCCGAGGCGCACCTCTTCGTGCGCGGACAGTTTTTGCTCGTGCCATAGACCGCGTGATCACGGATCCGCATCCCTCCGGCTGGGACCGCCCGGTTCCCATCGGCGCTTCGACGTCAACCCGGCCCCTCAGACTTCAGGAAATCAGGGCGGGAAAAGGAAATTCCTAGGAGGCTGTCGGAGTTAGCGCAAGGATTGCGGTGGCTTCGGCGACCAGCCGGTGGATTCGCCGGGAGGTCGCGTGGATGATTTTACTGAAGTGGCCCTGCTTTCGCTGCCAGTAGAATCGCTCTTTAGTTGATGCTGGTCTGATTTCGGGGTCTTATGCCCCGCCAGACCAGCTCAAGTATTTCAACAATACTCTGGCTCCGTTTCCTGAGGCCATTTCATACTCGATGGCTGCATTTCAACTACTTATCAGATGAGGGGAGCCGTAATAAGGAAGTCTCAGAACCTGCTAATAAACAAGCAGT
>JAPKFB010000188.1 GCA_028821775.1 Roseibacillus sp. | reverse complement strand
ACTCGCTGGGAGTTTTGTATCCCAATGACGAGTGTTTGCGGTGGGTGTTGTAGTATCCTTCGATGTAGTCGAAGAGTTCGGTGCGAGCATCGTCTGCGGACTCGAAGCAGCCATCCTGCAGCATTTCATTCTTCAACGTGCCGATGAACGACTCGGTCCAAGCGTTGTCGTACGGGTTGGCGCGAGCGGACATGCTTTGCTCAAGGCCGGCATTGGCGAGGGTTGCCCGGTATCCTTTGCTTCCTTATTGACTCCCTCGACCGCTGTGGAAGTAAGTCTTCACAGTCCCCGATTCACGGCTACTGATGGCTTGATCAAGCGCGGATGTGACGAGGCTTGAGCGCAGGTGGTCTGCCAGGCACCAGCCAATAACTCGCCGCGAGAACAGGTCGATTACGATCGCGAGGTAGAGCCAACCGTTGCTGCTGGGAATGTAGGTGATGTCCCCGCCCCACGCTTAGGTGCGCTCGGAAGCCCCCTTTCGGACAACAGATTGGGTGAGGGTTTGTCGGACCGGTCATCACTCGTGGTGGGAGCGCTTCCTGGGCCCTGCGGAATGCGCGCCAACAGATGGTGAGCACTCTCACAAACAAGGGTCCGGCCCTCGCCGCGGATTTCCTCGAGAGCTAAATGATGACAATCCTGAAGGCGAACACGTCATCAAACGCTTTCCCAAAAGTGCACCATTCCATCCCACTTTGGCGGATCTCAGCTTCCGCATGGGGGATCGCGAGAGGGCGGTCGAGCTGGCGAAGCGATGCCTGAAACTCGATCCGGACTCCACAGTGTACCAAAGCGCACTCCAGCGGTTCACATCAGAGGATGGCGAGGCTGCGCAGCCTTGACGCGGGGAAAGGGGTTAGTCACTCACCGAGCCTGACCTTCACTTTCCGAACCTTCACGCTTGTCACGGTGGAGGCTTCGGAGTGACTTGGGGGTAGCCATGATGAGGAACTTTGAATGTGCACTGTGTTTGTTGATGGGACTGGGCCTTGGTGGCTTCGCCATCGCCGAGGAAGCCGCTCCGGTGGTCGGGCCCGAGAAGGGAGCACTGGTGATCATGGGGGGCGGAGGGAAGGATCGCACCTTCGAACAAGTCTTCTCGAAATTCGTGAAACTGGCAGGTGGAAAGAACGCACGGATCGTCATCGTCACCACCGCGGCCTCCAGTAGTCCGGATTTTGACTACACCCGATCCGGCGCGGTTCGCTACGCGAAGGAGAGACTCGGCGTAGCCGAGGCCACCGTGCTACACACCCACGACCGGGAGGAGGCCGACACTGCGGAGTTTGTGGCGCCGATCACCAAGGCCACCGGCGTCTGGTTCGGGGGCGGACGACAGTGGCGCTTCACCAAAGCCTACGGAGGGACGCGGACCGAGAAGGAGTTTCGCAAGGTCCTCGAGCGGGGCGGAGCGATCGGCGGCTCCTCCGCCGGCGCGACGATCCAGGGTTCCTTCCTGGCGCGGGGCGACACCAGCGGCAACACCATCATGGTCGGCGATGTACAACGCGGCTTTGGCTACATGCGCAACACCTCCATCGACCAGCACGTCGTCGCCCGCGGGCGCGAGAAGGACCTCCTCAAGGTGCTCGGGGATCCCAGGAGCAAGATGCGCAAAGAGTTCAACCGGGCCGCCCTGCTCGGAATTGGCATCGACGAGGATGTCGCCATCGTCGTGCAGGGCGATCGCTTCGAAGTGATCGGCAAGGAGAACGGCGCAGTCCTCGTCTATGACCCGAAGAAGTGGAAGGAAGACACTCCTGATACAGAAAAATGGGAAACCCTTCGGACCGGCGGGACATACGATTTGAAGACCCGGCAAGTGATCAAGAAGGGCAGAGTAGATCGTCCCTGAAAAGGGCAAGGAACATAGCTCATGGGTTTCAACTCTGGGTATTCGGGTGCCACCCCCTTCCCATCCCGAACCTTCACGCTTGTCAGGCAGGAGGCCGAGACCGCCTGCTACTCCGACAACTCCTTCAATTTTCCCCCAATCTCCGGATCAGGACGATCGCGAAACGCACATCCTGGCGAGAGCAACTTCCTCATCTCCTCCACCTCCCCCTCCACCAAACT
>JAPKFB010000187.1 GCA_028821775.1 Roseibacillus sp. | reverse complement strand
AGGAGCCGACCATGAGGGATGGAACACGCGTTGTCTTTCGGTCGAAGGAGAGGCCGTAGTGGGGCTTAGCTGTTTTTTGCCACCTTCAGACGGCGGGTGAAGTCGTCCTTGATGAGGGCCAGAATGAAGCTGCTCAGAGCGTCGCAGATCGAGACGACATTTGCCGCCTCGCAGCGATTGGGGTGCGCGGTGAGATAGCCGTGGACGTAGATGTGGCGGATGGCGGCAGCATAGAAGACGACGCCTCGCCGGTCCCCAGCCAGAGGCGCTTGGGGCATTGGCGGAAGGCGATGACCTTGGCTTTGGAAAGCTGGCGCATGGCAGCATTCCAAGGAGTGTAGGCTCGGGTGTTGGACTAACGTGGGGTGAGGGGGGAGATGACCTAATGAGGAGGCGGTGCCGGTAAGACGGTCGCCAATAGCTGCCTCGCCCGGCTGACGCCCATGAACCAGGTGTAGGCATCGAAATCGGAAGTCGTCTCCGAGACCGGCTCGCAACCGACCACGATCACTGCCCGGGCATCGAGGCCTTTCGCCTTGTTGATGGAGGTATGGCGGATGGCACCGTCCGCGGCCTCCAGGACATCGCGCAGATTGTGCGAGGCGATCACCCGGGTATCGCCCAAGGCACTGGCTGCGATGGTGGATTCCTTGTGG
Organism: Roseibacillus sp.; assembly: GCA_028821775.1. Lineage (GTDB taxonomy): Bacteria > Verrucomicrobiota > Verrucomicrobiia > Verrucomicrobiales > Akkermansiaceae > Roseibacillus_B. The sequence goes on along the minus strand of JAPKFB010000187.1, from coordinate 1,430 downwards.
AGAATCAGCACCTCGTCCGGACGGCACAGTCCTTCGCTCTTCCAGCGGGTAATGATTTCCTCCACGCAGGCCCGGGCGGCGGCATCGTCGGGGGCGTGGTGGAGCTCCGGCTCGGGCCCTTCGGGGAGATGATCGCCACGTCCGAGGGCCTCGAGCATTGGATTGATCGCCGGGTGGCGGTGCTGCTGGAAGAATGTCCACAGGGGGCGTGTGTATCGCAGTGCGGGTTGCAGGCGCACATGCGCCGGTTGCGACCAGCCGGAGCGAAGACCCTCTGGATTGAATCGCTCCGGGTCGCGGAATGGTGGCCGCTGGGCAGGGTCGTAAAAAATACTGGCGGGCGCATCGCCACCTTCCCTCAGGAGTGCGCGGTAAACATCCCACCAGCCTCCGTGGGAGGCGGCATCCCATGCCGTGTCGTGATCCTGAGCCTCATCCGCCACTAAAGCGTCGAACATGGGCCACTTCTTCCGGGTATCCGGATCCGCCAGGATGGAGCGCACCTGTCCGGGCAGGGTGTGCTCGTAGAATTTACGAAGCGCGTCGAAGTCTCCCTCTGGTGCTTCGATCTCACCTCCCGCTCGGGCAAGCTGGAGAAAGAGTTCCTCCCAACCCATGACCGTGATGGATCCGCTCTCCTGCTTGCGCATCCCGATCAAGCGGCGGAGCTGGGTGGTCAGGGCAAGATTGTAGACGAGGAATAAGACGCTTTTCCCGTCGGCGGCATAACGAAAGGCCTGTTCGACGGCGTGCCAAGTCTTGCCCGTTCCGGTGCCTCCGAGGACCAGCAGTTGGCGGTTGTGGCTAAGTTGGTGGAGGAGTTGAAATCGGTGGGTCAGCTGCCGCTGGAAGAGTTCCTCGGTATGGTCGAGGAAGCTGCGCGCCTTGGCCGGATTGGCGCTCGCTCCGAAGCGCTTGAGAATCTGTTCGTGGTCATCCGGCGTCACCGGGAATCGGACCCGTTCTCCGAAGATCCTCAGCCATACTTGCGGCAACCAGTTGGCCAGATCGTTCTTGAGCACCAGCATCGAGCGCCGAATTCCTTGAACGATTTCCTGATCGACCGGGGCTTCCTCTCCGGGCACGCACAATGCCTTTGCCACCCAGGTCGGAAGTCCTTCCTCGTTGATCAGCCCAACGACGGCCTGCCACTCTGCCATCAACTGGTTGATCGGGTTGTCCTGCTCGCCTTCCCAGCGTCCGGTGGCGCTGAACCAGCGGGGCAGCGTGTTCTTCACTTCCAATACGAGCATGCCACCAGCCGGCCCGATGACGAGGAAGTCTCCCTCGCGCTCGGTGCCGCGTTTGTCGGCATAGTAATAGCCCCAGATGACCGTCCAGTGGTCGTCGAGTTCTCGCAACTGCTCTGCGACCCGAATTTCAGCCGGGTGGGAGTGTTCTTGTGGGCGTTGAATGATCCAGCGGGCCAT
>JAPKFB010000109.1 GCA_028821775.1 Roseibacillus sp. | reverse complement strand
TGACTTCCGCGTCCTTGACTTCCGCGTCCTTGACTTCCGCGTCCTTGACTTCCGCGTCCTTGACTTCCGCCTCCTCGATTTCCACGCCCTTGGCTTCCACGTCCTTCTTCAGAAGATCGGCCTTTTCCTTTTCCAAGGCAGCATAGTCTGGGCTGGCAACCATGAAGCTCACCTTGCGGAGATGCTTGGAAAGATAGCTTCCCTTGCTCTCTTCCCACTCGGCCTTGATATCCTCTTCGGCAGGATCCTGATCCAATTCGTATTTGATGAGCGGAAAGTTGACGAGTTGATAGCTGACCCGCTGGTCGCGGGCGAGGTAGTTTTGGAGGACCGATTCGCGGGAGGCTTCCACCCCGGCACCCATGATTTCTCCCAGTTGGGTGATCGCGAGCACTTCGCCCATGATCTCGTTGAGATCCTTGAGCGTCATGCCAAGGGGCTGAAGCTCCTCTTTATCAAAGTCGAGATAGGCTTGCTGATCAAATGCGCCGTCTACCCAGAAGATGCTCTCCTTGAGGAAAGTCTCGACCTCGACGGTGGAGGGGTAGACCCCAAAATCCTTCATCGCCTTCTGTAGACTGAGCCGATTGACTAGAAACTCGAGGATCTGATCCTGATCCTGGCTAGATCCACCGATGGTGGTGAGATAGGGGTTGAGGGGTTGGTAGGCCCGAAACTGGGTGGCTTGCACCAAGCTTCCGAGCATGCGGGTAGGATTGACCGCAAAGCGTCGAAAGTCATTCTGGGTGAACCCACGTCCGTGGGCGGTGACCACGGTCTTTCCGCCGAGCGAACTCCTTCCTGAACTGCCGAAAAAGACGAGGCCGACGAACAGAAGAATGAGGACCACGAACATGAGGCCGGTGTATTTGCGAAAGATCTCAAGCATGGAGAATAAGGAAGGAGGTTCTTTGGAGAGGCCTGAAGGCCAAGCTATTCCCAGACGGGTTCGTCCGGAAGGACGCGTAGTAAAGCAGGGAAAGCCGGAGCTTCAAGCGGGATTAGGGGCGGTTTTTCAGAGAAGGTCGCCTGGAGAGCAAAGAAGGTCCCGGGACGGCGGTTCTGGAGAAATTCGAAGTTCACGAGGTGAATCTGAAGGTGATGGATTCGCGTTCGTGGAAGAGGAGCGAAATCTTGCCCTCCAAACAGGATCTAGGCACCCTGAGAGGTGAGTACAGAAGTAGAGGAGGGCTTTCGCCCTCCTCTACGGAGTCCATCAACCTCTACACACTTTACAGCGATGTGAAGCTGACAACTGCTGTTCACCCTTACATGAAAACTGCAACTTACGTCACGGTCTTCATAGAGAATAGACCTGCAAAGGAGGTAAACGTTCGATAAAGACTGTATTTTTTTCTGCCTTTTCCGTAAATCATTGAAGTTCAGTCATCTAGACTTCTCAAAACTTATTAACATCTGCACCCATTGAGCATTATGAGGGCACGAGGAGAGAAATTCGCGGATTGCTCCTCATGGGCTGGCCGATAGCGTGCGGCATGAGACTGGGATCTGCATTAGCGCTGAGCGCGCTGTTTTTGGGACTGTCGACGGTGGGGGGAGAAGGGGCTGAGGAAGCCCAAAACAAGGGCAAACCCAATCGGCTCGCCCAGTCGAAATCACCCTATTTGCTGCAGCACGCCCATAATCCGGTGGATTGGTATCCTTGGGGGGAGGAGGCCTTTGAAAAGGCGCGCAAAGAGAACAAGCCCATCCTGCTCAGTGTGGGCTACTCGACCTGCCATTGGTGCCATGTGATGGAGCGGGAGTCCTTCGAGGATAAGAAAGTGGCGGCTTTTCTGAATGAGCACTTTGTGAGCATCAAGCTGGACCGTGAAGAGCGCCCGGACGTCGATCGGGTCTACATGACCACATTCCAGGCCATGTTTGGTCAGGGTGGGGGTTGGCCCTTGAACATGTTTCTCACTCCGGAGCTGAAGCCCTTTTACGGAGGAACCTATTTTCCGCCGGAAGACCGTCAGGGGCGCCCGGGCTTCATGACGGCACTCACGCAATTGCAGAAGGTATGGAAGGACAGTCCGGCGGAGGTATTGAAATCTGCTTCTGACATCCACCGCAGACTCTCCGAAGTGGTGAAGGATTCACAGAAACTCAAGGGAGATGCGGTGGTGAGCCAAGAGCTTCTAGTGGGAGTGGCCGAAAAATTCCTGCTGGGTGCCGACCCGGTCAATGGGGGTTGGGGACGGGGCCAGAAGTTTCCCCAGCCATCGCATTTACGATTCCTGATGAACAGCGGCGGGGAAGGTCGGAAGTTTGCCCTCATGACCTGCCGGAAGATGTTGGAAGGGGGGATTCATGATCATATCGGAGGCGGATTTCATCGCTACACCGTGGATCCCATCTGGCTGGTGCCGCATTTTGAAAAGATGCTCTATGATCAGGCGCAACTTCTCGATGTCTACGTTGAGGCGTTCCTGCTTACCAAGGACGAGGAATTTCACAAGGCGGCGGTGGGGATCGCGGAGTATGTTCTGGATCAACTCAGGCATGAGGGCGGAGGATTCTACAGCGCTCAGGATGCCCAGAGTGAAGGGAAGGAGGGCAAGTACTGGTGTTGGACGCACAAGGAGTTGGAAGGGGCGCTAAGCAAACCGCAGCTCGTGACGGTCAAGGCTTGGTTTGGCATCACCGAAGCCGGTAATTTTATCGATCACAGCGACCCTGAGCCTCTCAAGGATCAGAACGTTCTCTTCCTCAAAAATCCCGGTGTAGAATGGGATGAGGTGCAGGAGAAGGAACTGGCGAGTGCAATCGCGAAGATGCGCGAGCTGCGCAGGAAGCGGGTTCCGCCGGCCACCGACGACAAGATCCTCGCATCATGGAACGGACTCATGATTGCCTCCCTGGCGCGAGCGGGGAGATTTCTGGGGGAGCCTCGCTATCTCGAAGCGGCCAAGAAGTCGCTCGAGTTTGTAAAGGGCAAGCTGTGGGATGCGCCGAGCAAGACGCTCTATCATCGCTGGCGTGACAATGACGTGGATAAGAGCCAGCAGGCGGAAAGCTACCTCTATCTCATGCGGGGTGCACGCGTGCTCTACGAAGCGACCCTCGACGAGTCCTATTTGATCTTCGCGATCGAACTTGCAAGCAAAGCGCGGGTGGTCTTTTACGACGAAGAAAATGGGGGGTTCTTTGATGGGGAACAACGGAAGGATATCGTGATCAGATTGAAGGACGACTTTGACTCCGCCACCCCGACTCCAAGTTCAGTGGGTCGGCTGGAATATGCGATTCTGGCTGAAATCACTGGCAAAGAGGAGTTTCGCAAGGTGGCGGAAAAGTCGTTGAGAGCGGTGGTTCCTCTCTTGACGAAGAGTCCCACGTCCTTGGCGGAGTCTCTGAAAGCAGTCGAGTTTTTCGTGAGCAAGGCCGCCCGGGCTGTCATTGTGGGTGGGACATCGACCGAAGAGTTTCTCAAGGTCGCGTGGGGTGGGCTTCGCAGAAACCTGCTCATCATCGGGACGAAGGGGCCAGTGGCAGAATTCACCGCCGCCCTCACTGAAAAGGAAAAGGGGAAGACGACGGTTTACTACTGTGTTGGCAAGACCTGTCGGCTTCCGGAAACAGACCCTGCGGTGCTGAAGGAGTGGCTGACGGAGGATCGAAGTGCGCCCGCCAGCGAGGAGAAACCCAAGAAGGAAGGGGACCGCGAATAAGACCGGCCGGGACAAGCTCCAGCCTCCCCGTAGAGGGTGAGGAAAAGCCAGGGAAGCGATCGGCAGGCCGCAACTAGCCTGTCTTTGAAGCTCGTGAGCTGAGGTTCCGTTTCGCGAGCTCGTGGCTTAGTCACCCTCTTCCTGGGCCGTTCTCCTGGGCACGGAGCGCTATCATTCTCGAAGAGCCCCCCAAGGTTTCAATCACGTCTTGCGCCGGATCAATTCCCGCCCTTCACTCTCTGGCGTGGCAGGGAAACGTCTTAGCATACCCGAATACGCGATGGCGCTGGCGCACGTGGCGTCGCTCCGCTCGGAGGATCCCTTCCGTAAGGTCGGAGCGGCGGCTCTGGACGGGGACAACCGCGTGATTGGAACAGCCTACAACGGACTGGCCCCTGGCTACGATCCACCGCCTGAGTTCTGGGACGATCGGGATGCGCGGCAGAAGTTCATGCTGCACGCCGAGATCAACCTGTGCAGCCTCTTTCGGCGGGGCGAGGCCAAGTTGGTGGCTACCACCACGATGCCCTGCACCCCCTGTATGCAGACCCTGTGCTCGTATGGAATCGAGGAGATCTATTATCGGGACATCTACCACGAGTCCGACGCTCCTCAGATCGCCGAGTTGTATGGGATCAGACTCGTTCGCGTGGAGCGCTATCCTCTGAGTGAATTTGGAGAGCTCGTCGAGCCCTGACGCTCACTCTTCCTCGCTCTTGAAGTTCCCGTAGAAGCTCTTGACGTAGCCGAACTCGATCAGGGTGTCCTCCCAGGGAGCTAGAATCTGGGGATAGCGAAAGATGCGCCGTGCACTGGCGCGCCAACGTTCTGCAGCAGAGTCATCCTTGTCGTGGTAGGCCATTGCGGCATTGGCGTAATAGTGGAAAGGATTGTCGTCGAGGTAATCGTATTTGTCCGCCAGTTTTCGGGCCTCATCGATTTGATCAAGCTTGATCTTGCAGAGGAGTAATTTGAACTCGACGAGGCGTCCCATGGACAAATTCTCCGGAGCGATCTCGGGCAGGATGGTGAGGATCCGGTCGTGACAGTCCTGCCACTTACGCGTGACAAAATCCATCTCAGCAAGATTGAAGAGGATGTTGACCACCGGGCGCATGCGCCGATGTCGAGCGACGCCTTTCACCCCTTCGAGGTTTTTGAGAAATTGCCCCTGCAATTCGAGCGCTTTCTCAAAGGCATCCCGTGCTTTGTCAAAATTGCGAAACTCAACGTGGCAGGCGCCTAACAAATTGAGGGCGGCGGGGCCTTGCTCGAAGAGTTTTATGGCCTCGGCGACCTCATTGAGCGCTTCAATGATGCGCTTTTGGTTGAAGAGTCTAGAGGCTTCGACGATGTGTTTTGCGTAGGCGGAGCGCTCGGTTTTAGCGAGGCCTTTGAAGGCCAATTGCCAATCGGGGACGATGGTATCCTCGTCGGAAATCGCCGGAGCCGCGTTACGATTGTCTGATTCCTGAGCGGGAAGCAGGGGGCCGAGGCCCAAGAGAGCGACTGCGATAATGGGGAGCGGGTGGATGTTGTTCATGGGGAAGAGCTAGATTGATCCGATGAGTGCAGGTTTTCGGGACCCAAAAGTCAAGGCTGTCATCGATACAGACCCCGCAAGCTGATAAACCGTTCAACTTTTGGTGCGAGCCAGTGGGAATGGAGGCGGGTTGGGGCGTGGGAGCGGATTTCCGAAGCCGAGGCTGGGTGGGCTCCCTTGATGATGTGGGCTCGAAATCCTGGTTGGGATTCTGATTCCCCTCCACGATCGTGAACGATGAATTCCACTAGGTCGGCGAGATGGTCGGGTCGGTTCCAGCTCTGGATGACAGACCATTGATCTGAGCCCATGAGCCAGAAAAGGTGTGACTCGGGGTATACTTCACGCATCGCCTCGGCGGTAATCCAGGAATAGGAGGGCGGGGGCAAGAGCATCTCTATTTCGCTCACCTTGGCCCAGGGCAACTCCTCCAAGGCGAGTTCGAGCATTTCCAGGCGATCCTCTTCGGAGGCCAGGGTGCCATGTTCCTTGTGAGGAGACTGCGGACACGGAATGAAGATGACCCGATCGAGCTTAAGGGCCTTGCGGGCGGCCTCGGCGATCGCAAGGTGTCCGAGGTGAACCGGATCAAAAGTTCCGCCGAAGAGAGCAATACGCAGCGTTTGGGACATGACGGGAAGGAGACTGTCAGGTGCCGGAGCGGCGCTCGATCTCAATATCGCCAAGGATTTGATCCTGCCAGATCACGAACTGATTGAGCTTCATCAATTCGAGAACAGCAAGGAAGGTAACGATGACCTCCGCCTTGGTCGTTGCCGAGACGAAGAGTGATTTGAAGGGAGTGCTCTGGCCCGGTTTGATAGTGCTCAGGAGTAGATCAATCTTGTCCGAGATGGTGAATCGGTCATCGACGATGTCACCAAGTTCGTGCGCCTCCTCAAAGCGCTTGAGGACTCCCTGGAAGGCGCGAATGAGATCAAAAATCGAAATGTCGGCCAGAGGAGCTTTTTCGGGATCGACCTTTTCGATTTTCTCGGGTGCATGGGCGAAGAGATCTTCTTGTTTTCGCGCCCTCTCCGCGAGGGCTCCCGCGGCGTCCTTGAATTTTTTGTACTCGATAAGCTGTCGGATGAGCTCCCAGCGTGGGTCCTCTTCCTCCGCGTCTTCTTCCGGAGGCTGCACGCTGCGGGGCAGAAGGGTCCTGCTTTTGATATACATGAGTTTCGCGGCCATCACGATGAACTCGGAAGCGAGGTCGATATTGAGCAGATTGAAACTCTCGATGTAGCGGAGGTACTGTTTCGTGATGCGTTCGATAGAAATGTCGTAAATGTCGATTTCGTCCTTTGAGATCAGGTAAAGCAGGAGATCGAGCGGTCCTTCAAAGAATTCGAGTCTGACTTTGTAGGGATCGGCGTCCACGAGCGGTTGCATAGGGCAGGGCGCGGATGGGCGCGAGGTAAAAGGAGGAGAGAGCGCCCTCGGAAAGCCTCCTCCGAACGACGGGAGGTAGAATTGAGATTGGCAAGCTGGGCAGGCCAAGCTAGGGATCAGTTTCCGACCAACCCCCGATGGAGATCAGTCAACAAAAGCTTGATGAGTTTCAAGCGCGCATGAGTAATTGGATTTCGAGCCAAGGGCTTCTCTTCCAGTTGACCCATGGTGGTGTTGTGAGAGGGGCACCCTCGAACTTCTTGCTCTGGTTGGGGAGGATGGTGATACGGTTCTCAATGTTTCTTGGGCTGGGAGTCGTGATCTTCTGGGGCTACCTCGTGAAGCGGGTAGATTCCAGAAGTTTCATGGATGAACTGAATGTCAAAGTGGCCGAAGCATTGCATGCGGATTCTTCCACCGCCGGTGGCATCGAACGCTCGCGAGGACATCTTGAGATCAGCAGCTTTAAATTGAAGGGGAGCGACGAGGCCTTTTTTGATCAGGCCGAGATCCGTGGGCTGCGGACGAAGATGGGCATCCTGGACGGGGTCATCACCGACTGGGACGGCGAAACGATTTCGATCGACAAACTTGATCTCACCATCAAGGCGGGTTCTGAGAACGACGAAACAGGGAGCAAAATGTTCCAAAGCCTGTTTGAGCAGAGTGCAGAGTTCAAATTTTCGCGTCTGGATTTGAGTGAGGCCACCATCCGGTGGGGCTACTCTCGGGCGACGTGGGGTCAAATTCAGAACAGCAAGATTCGGGCGGCGCGGACCGGCACCGGTTGGAACCTGATCGTGACAGGGGGTCAATTCAGTCAAAATTGGCTGAGAAATTTTGAGATCGAGCGCATGGAGATCGCCATTCTGCCCGAAGGGGTAGAGATTCGGGAAGCTAAATTCAAGCGCGGGTCCGGCACGATGAACTTCACTGCCAGCCTTGCGGGCCCCGCTTCTGATCCCACTGTGGAAGGGACTGGCACGATGCATGCGATTCCCATCGACAACTATCTGGTCTCGCAGTCCACTGATGGATCACACAAGTTCGAGGACGGTTTCCGATTGGAAGAATTCCTGGAAGGCGAACTTTCCGGATCTTTCGTGCTGGGGGGCTCGCTCTATTCTTCAAGCGGTCTCACCGTGGATGCGGAGATTTCCTTGGCCGCTGACGACGAAATCATCCTGCATGACCGTCCGAACCTGTTCAAGGCGATCTCGGTGGTGGATCGACATCGAAGCTACCGCTCCGTTCGCTTGCGCTCGGGCGGATTCAAACTATCTACCCGAAAGAACTACGCCGCATTTACGGATATTTCGCTCGAAGCCAAGAACGTGATGCGTTTGGAGGGACAGTTCCACGCACGGGCGCCCACGGACAAGGAAATCGAGGATACTTTGCGAATCGAGCGCACCGGGGAGGAAGAGGAACCTGAGGAGGAAGAAGAACCTGAGGAGGAAGAGCCGGATGTTTCAGTCGAGGAGATCGAACCCAAGGCGTTCAAACTGTCTGATGCGCCCAAGGCTGCAGGTGAGTCGAGTGATGTGGAGCGGAGAATCAAGTCGATCTTTCAAAACGAGTACTATGGAAAGTCCCTCAAGAACGACGCTCTGGAGAGACAGCGACAGGTGCCGGTTCTGGAAGGCGCGTTGCGCATCGGATTGCACGCCAAGGCCCTTGAGCGCGCGGTCGAATTGTCCAAGATGTATCCAATTGACAAGGAAACCGGACTCCGCTGGTTGGATGTTACTCTCGACGACAGTATCTACGACGCGGGTGTGGAGATGGCGGACGAGATCCTGTCGCGGAGCAGGGCCGGACGCTGATCGATTTGTTCGGTCCCGCTTCAACTGGAAGGGAGTCCCAGGTCTCCGGCAATCTGTTTGGTGGCACTACTCTTGTTGAGCGTGTAAAAGTGGAGCCCGTCCACTCCACCTTCGAGAAGTTCGCGGCACTGCGTCGTGGCATACGCGATGCCCGCGGTGGCAAAACTCTCCTGATCGTTCTCCAAGCCCTCCAACGCGCGGAGCAACTTCGCCGGGTAGCGAGCGCCGGCGGCCAAATCGGCCATACGGACCATGCCAGAGGACGTCGTGATCGGCATGATTCCGGCAATGATGGGAACCTCGATTCCGGCCATTATACAGCGCTCCCGAAAATCGAAGAAATCGTGGTTGTCGAAAAAGAGTTGGGTGCAGATGTAATCCGCCCCGGCATCCACCTTGGCCTTGAGGTGGTCCATTTCTGCCATGCGGTTGGGTGTTTCAGGATGGCCCTCCGGGAAGCCTGCGACACCAATTCCAAAGCCCCCCCCAGGATGACGCCCCGAGGCGTTGAAGGATTTGATGAAGCTCACCAGGTCTGCGGCGTGCTGAAAGGCATCCTCGGCGGGCTGGTAGTCGGGGAGATCGCGCGGGGGATCGCCTCGCAGAGCCAGGATGGTGGATACTCCGGCCTCCCCATAGCGCTCGAGAATGTGCTCAACCTCTTCCTCTTGATGACACACGCAAGTAAGGTGGGGGACCGCAGGAATTGAGGTCTCTTCGATGATCTTGAGAACGAGCTGGTGGGTGAGATCACGGGTCGATCCTCCTGCGCCGTAGGTCACGCTCACAAAGGAGGGTTGCAGAGTCTCGAGTTCCCGGATGGTGCGGAAAAGGTTGGCGGCCGATTTTTCGGTCTTTGGGGGAAAGAACTCAAAGGAAATTGAGGGCTGAGAAGATCCAAGAATGTCGGAGATATGCATGTGAGCGTGACCTCTGCTAGCGTGCGGTTGGAGCGGGTCCAGCCAAAACCATCAATCTGAAGAAACCAGAGAGGGAATGAGGGGTTGAATCATCTGAACGGGGACACTAAACCGTCGCCAAGCCGGTCGAGTCAGGCTAATCTAGAGCATGAAATTCCTTTGGACCTCATTATTTGCCCTCATGGCGATGGTGAGCTCGGTGTCCGCCCAGACCGAGGAGGAACGCCCCAAACGCGATGGACCGAGGAGCGACGCCCCGAGCAAACCCCGACCAAAAGGCGAGAAGAGGGGAGAGCATCAGGAGGGCGCGCGCCGAGGGGGGCGCGAGGGCAGGGGCCATACTGATCGCTTCATGGCGGCTTACGATAGAGACAGGGACAAGGCGGTCAGCTGGTCCGAGTTCCAAGCTTCCAAGAAGATGAGCCACCTCGAGGAAGCGGGAAAGCGGCGTATTTTCGATCATCTCGACAAGAACAAGGACGAAAAAATCACCCGTAACGAGCTTCCCAAGGGAGGGAGACCCGCCAACGGCACCAAGCGTGGTGATCTCAATAACGACGGGAAGATCAGTTTTGCCGAGTTTCAAGAAGATCCGCGCATGAAGGATGCGAAACCCGAACGCTTGGCAGAGATGTTCAAACGGATGGACCGGGATGGAGACAGCTTCCTGACCCCGCGTGACTTTCCCCGGCCTAACCGAGGACCGCTATTTGATCGGAGTCTCATGGAGAAGCTCGACGTAAACAAGGATCAGGCGCTCTCATTTGAGGAGTGGAGCAAGAGTCCCCGCATCAAGGATTTTTCCGAGGAACGAAAGAGGGAGATGTTTGGCCGGATCGACCGCAATGATGATGGAAAGCTTGATGAGACAGATCGAGGAGAAGGGTTCCGCCGCGGTTCTGGTGG
>JAPKFB010000186.1 GCA_028821775.1 Roseibacillus sp. | reverse complement strand
ATGACGCTTTCCAATACGACTTGGTGATTCTCGGTGACGTCGATGCATCCTTTTTCACCGATGAAGAACTCAGCCTGCTAGAAGAACTCATCCGAGACCGAGGCGCATCGCTGCTGATGCTTTGTGGCCCGATGCATTCACCCGGCTCATATACGGGTACGCCGGTGCAGACCATGCTTCCAGTTCGGTTTAATGCCGAAGCGGAGTGGGAGAAAATTGCAGAAACAATTTACCCGGTTCTGACCCCCGAAGGTCGAAGCAGCCTGGTGATGACGCTGGAGAACGAGGTGGAGCTCAACGATCACGTTTGGAGCCGTATGGCTCCGATGGATCAGTTGCCTCCGCTGCTGTCTGCCAAGCCAGGAGCAACCGTGCTCGCGGTGCTCTCCGACAGCCCCGCGCGGGACCAGGGTTACCCGTTGGTCGCTTGGCAGCGCTACGGGACGGGCAAGTGCATGTCGATCGCATCTGACCGGCTATGGCGCCTGCGTTACAGGACCGGCGACAAATACCATTGGCGGGTTTGGTCGCAGTGCATCCAGTTCATGACACTCTCGCGGTTGATGGGTGAACACAAACGCATCCGACTGGAGACCGATCGTTCGGTGTACCCCGTTGAGGGCCAGTGCCGCCTGTATGCTCACGTTATGGATGACAGCTTTGAACCGGTCGTCCAGCCCGTGTTTGAGGTTTACGTGTCGAGCATTGATGGCGGGCAAGCAAAGCAACTCGTCAGCCTTCGGCCCGACAAGTCTCAACCCGGGCTGTACGAGGGCTACTTCGCGCCGACCGGCCCAGGGCGATATAGACTTGAGGCCAACGAAAACGACCAGCAGATTTCCAGCACAACGGAGTTTCAGGTGGCCGAGGTTCGGCAGGAGCTGATCGACACCGACATGCGCCTTGCCCACCTGCAACGCATCGCCGACCTTACAGGTGGTGCCTGTCTCGGGATACGCGAGCTGCCCGAGCTCGCCTCCCTCGTGAACGGCGGGCTAGTCACCACCAAGGTTCGCTCCGAGCGCCCGCTGTGGGACAACAGTCTCGTCGCTTTGCTGCTGGTCGCTCTGCTCGGGGCTGAATGGATACTGCGAAGAAGATACGATCTGCCATGACCAACGAACGCCAAGAATCCGCCCTCGAATCGCGCTTACTCGCGGTCTGGAGGCGTAATCAGCGCAGGAACTTTTGCGCCGGCCTGCTCGCGTTGTGCCGCTGGGGCATCCCTCTCTTCCTTGCAGGAATGGTGATTGACTGGCTGACCTACCTGCCCACAGCGGGCCGGGCGGCGGTATTGCTCGTCCTCGTGTGGGTATCCTTTTATCAGGCGTGGCGACACGGCTGGTGGCATCTCCGAGGGTTCGAGCCCACTCGAACCGCACTGGAGATTGAAGATCAGCACGGAGGGCTTGAGAGCCTACTCGTCACCGCTGTGCAGTTTGGGAAGGTCAAACCGCCACTCGGTAGCTCGGAATCACTCTGGGAAGTGACCCGGCAAAATGCCGAGGGAGTAGCGCGGAAGCTGGAGCCCCGCAAGATCGTGAATTTCAGGGTGCTCCGAATTCCGGCCATCGCGGCTTTGGTCTTGGTCGGGATGATGTTGCTGTTCGCATTGTTCAACGGACCCTTCCTCACCGCCGGATTGGCACGCATTTTCACCCCTTGGGTGGCAGTTGCCTATCCGACCAAAACTAAGCTCGACCTTAGGAAGGGAGATCTAGTGGTCAAGGAGGGGGCCAGGGCCAGGATCCTAATCGGAGTGTCAGGAGTCGTTCCTGATAAGGCGAATCTCTACCTTCGCACCGGTGAGGGAGGTGCGCGCAAAATGGAGATCCAGATCACCGAAGGCAGTTGCGATTACACCATCGCCTCCGCCTCCCGTGACTTCAGTTACCGAATAAAGGCCGGGGATGCGCGCAGTGACTGGCACCAGGTGCGGGTGATTTCCGCGCCGCGGATTAAGAAGGTGCGGGTCGGTCTCGAGTTTCCCGCCTACCTCCAGCGCGCCACCGAAACGGTCGAGGCACTGACCCTGACCGTGCCGGAGGAAACCAAGGTTCACTGGCAACTCACCCTCGACCGTCCGATCCGCGAGGCGGTTCTCCGCCGCGACGGCGAGGAGCCAATGCCCCTAACGGTCAGCG
>JAPKFB010000047.1 GCA_028821775.1 Roseibacillus sp. | reverse complement strand
CGAAGGGATAGTTGAGGGCCTTGTCGCTGTTTGCGAGACCAATAGCCTCGATGAGTGAACTGAGCTTGGCGGTTAATCCGTCAGGATAGATGTCATAACTGATGACGTCGATCGGTGTGCCCTGCGCGGCTCCGTAGATCGGACCTGCTATCATGCTGAGCATTTCGGTGCCGTGACCGAAATGGCTCGAGAAGAGCGGATCGCCTGTGCCCCGCACGAGGGTGGAAGAGCCGATATTGATATTGAGGTTGGGGTTGTCGTTGAAATAACCACTGGAGGTGTCAATGGCGGTATCGATGAGATAGAGGGCGGTCTGGTGGCAGGTTTCCGGATAGGTGTAGGAAAAGGGTTCGGTCGGAGGTGCGGAATTGAGAGCTGCGAGGGCCCATCCGGAATCGGAGACGAGGCCATCCTGCTGCAGATCAAGATCGGGTACTGAGGTGAATTGCTGTCCTAGGCCACTGCGCTGTTCCGTTGTGAGGTAGGCTGCAACAAGGCGAATCTTTTCGTTTGGAAAATCGAGGGCACGATAAATCTCACCGCCAACTCTGTTGATGTCCTGCGTCATGGATTCGATGGTAGTGTCCGGGAGCAGACTGGTGAGAATGTAGGGCTGTTGATCGGAGACCGGCTCAACGGCACTGAAATAGGCCAGCTGGTTGGGGAGGGTGGGGACGATAATTCCGCCGAAGTCCTCCGCTGTGGTTCCTCGAATGCTGCCCACAAGAATCTGTTGGTTACGATCGGGGGCTGCGACGGCAGCTCCTAAGGCGGAGCTGGTTCCGGCAGTGTTCGTAAATCGAATGGGAGTGGCGAGAGCATCAATGGCAACGATGGCAGCGTCTTCCTGTCCTGTGTAAGTGACGCCTTCAAATTCATAGGAGCCGCTGAAACTCGTGGAGACATAGGTGTTGCCAGCGTAGTCAATGGCAAGGTCACGAGTATTCATTTCTCCTCCCTGCTTAGAAGAGTTTCCCAACAAACGGTCACGGAAGAGCAAGCCATCCGGAGAAATAAAGAGAAGATGGGCATGTCCCGACGCACGGATGGTGGGGAGGTCCTTGATCGGCCTGCCTCCGACCTGCAAATCATCCCCTATCTGAGGTGGTTGCGGTGATGAGGAAACTGAGATCCGGAGGTCACCCAGTGGGCCGATTCCCAACCCCCCTGCGCCCTCTCGCCCCCTTGAAGAGATCCTAGTTCTCCAATCTTCTGCCCCGCTTAACTTGTTGAGGCGGACGAGAATGGCGTCCCGATTAGTGATCCCTGGATTTGGGTCGCTATCGTAGGTTCCCAGAACGTAGAGGTTGCGAGCATTAGCCGAAAATTCCGCAGCGATCTGCTGCAGAGAGAGGGTGTTGGGAGGCGCTGCAACACTCCAGAGCACCTGCCCACCTGGATTAAGTCGGCGGGCGAGAAATGGAGGACCGGTTACGAAAATATTGTTGCTTGAATCGAGGGCAAGGCTTCGGGCTTCCATACCCGAAACGACGAAGGCGTCGAGCCAGGCTCCGCCTGGATCTGCCGTTGCAATAAAGCTGACGGGTCTTCCATCCGCAGGGGCGGTCAGAGTGATCGGGGATAGGGGAGGAGGGCGATTCAACCGTGCAATTCCTTCGAAGGTCCCACAAACATAGATCTCACCGGTGCGAGCGATTGCGACATCAGTAATTCGAGCGTCACCAACCTCGCACTGCACTTGAAGCCTCCAGTTGGTCACCCAGACTCCGGCAGCAGGATCTCGTATGAAACCGACAAGCACACCGTCTTCTGCGTTCCGACTCGATATCTGTTCAAGGGCCCCCATATCGAATTGCCCTGAAAAATAACCCCCTGCAAAGGCCTGAGCCGTTTTTGTCTCGTTTTCCTCGGGGATGGCTTCGACCGCCACAAAGCTGGCAGTGTTGGGCGAAATCCGAGGAGATTCACTCCGAAAGGCGGTGCGGAAATCAAGGATCTCTCCAAATGCGATCGAATCCAAAGACGCGAGAGCAATCACGGCCAAGTAGAAAACGCGGCGATTTACGGCTATCATATGCGGTCTCCTTTCTTAACCGAATCGTGAGAGATGCGATTTTCAGAAAAATAGAAATGGGATTTTTGCATGATTGCGAGGAGCTTGTCGGACTTTGAACAGGTCCGACAAGCTCCTCGCAATCATGCAATAAACCTCGGGCATGAGGCAAAGTCTTCCATTTATTTGCATTTCCATTTACATTTCTCCCATGAAAGTTTTTCCTCTCTTGCTGGCTTTCTATTCATTGGGCGGACTTTGTTTAGCCGAAAAAGTTCAACACATAAACCTCGCATCGCAGGCTAAAATTACCGCGTCCTCAGAACTCAAGGAGCAGGAATTACTGGCCCCCGCAATTGCTGACGGGAGAATTGCCCCGGCCCTGTGCCAGCACTTTGAATTCTTTCCCCCGGAGAAAGGGGCCAAGTCATGGGCTGTCAATGGCGAGGAGGCAAATGATAAAGGGGAACTAGTCTTCGAGTGGGAAAATCCAGTCTCTTTACAGGAACTGATTTATTTTGGTCGGACTTCCTGGTTGCTGGATGAATGCTTCAAGGATTACGAACTTTTTATTGATGGCAATGCAGTTCCAGTAGCCAAGGGAGCATTTGAAAAAATGCATGGCGGCCAACGCGTTTCATTCAAAAGACAAAAAGCAAAAAAGCTTACCCTGCGTTTTTTAAATTCCCACGGGGGACCGAATCCAGGGGCAACCGAGATCTTGATCCTTGATGAAAAGCTCAGTGATTCTGATCTAGTAGCCCTGGCCCCGGCAAATCCCCCGACCATTGATCGTGGACCCGACCCTGTGTCTGCAAACATTACATGGACCAGTCCTTCTCTTGGGAGCGAGGAGGCCATGCCGATCGGCAATGGATCATTGCTCGCCAATGTCTGGACTGAAAAGGGTGGTGACGTCCGTGTCTCATTGGCGCACTCCTCAAACCCGGAAGGCCCTGTAAGAAGCATAGGTTCACTGCGCTTCCAATTAGACCCCAGCCTTAAAACATCGCCGGATACGTTCCGGCAAATGCTTCGCTTCAATTACGGTGAGGTGGTGGTGAAAAATATCAGGGAGGCGCAAGGAGCGTCCTATTCATTTTTTGTGGATGCAACGCGGGACATCTTACATTTGCAGTTTCGCAGCAAGATCCCCGTCCCTTTAAAAGTGTTCTTTGATACTAAGGAGGGGAACACCATCGCGTTTCAGGGAACGAAACGAATCTTTCAAACCAATGCCAAGGATGTGCTCGTGGTTCTTTGTGACGGGATGGAGGTCAAGGACAACCATCTGCAGGCTGTTGGCCCAGGGACAGCCTTTGATTTACAGGTTCATTTGGTTCCCGCGAAGGAAAATGAAAAACCGGAGAAGGTCGCTGAAGCTGTTGCCAAGGTTGATGTCAACGGTGCGGTCACCGCCCAGATTCAAGCATGGGAAAAATTCTGGAACAGGGGCAGTATTTTTCTTCGTGGCATTGAGAACGGTCCTGAAATTTCGAGGGCCCTTGTATTAAGGCGGTATTTAAGTGCCTGCAGTGGACGGGGCCCGCATGCTCTCATTCCCGAAGCCGTCCAAAACCCTGAGATCCCGGAAGGTCCAATATCGGATTGGCCAGATAAACGATCCGAACAGGCAATTGCCAAGGCCCTTAAGCTCGCCAAACCATTGCTGGAACCTGATGCGAGGGGTTCTCGGTTTCCCCGTTTCTGGGGATCCGATTTTTCTCGATTGCCACCAGTGAAGAACGGGGTGGATTCTTTTGTCGATTCATTGCGCTCGATGCTCATTGAGGCGACAGGCAAGCGCGTGTGCGTGCTTCCCGGGTGGCCCGCTGATCGGGACATTGATTTCAGGATCGACAGCATAACAGGCCTGGGGGTGGAGTTGGTATACCGTGACGGGGAAATCCAGCGACTGGAAGTCTACCCGAAGCAGAGGACCAGTGAGGTTTTTGGCATTGGCCCCTATGAAAAGAAAGTCCGTGAAGCCTTGCCCGGGCCTTTCAAAATGCCGGCATTAATTTCATTCCTTTCCCCCAGCTGGGTGGGTCCGCGGGTGGGGTTGGACAATCTTTTTGTAACGATGAGGAAAGCGAACTTTAACGGACTGGAAGGGAGTTTAGCGGACTTTGACAAATCAAAGAAAGCAGGGATTTACATGCTGATGCATGGAGTCACCCCATGGACAGCCCATGCCCTGAAGGACGAGAAAACGGTCATTTCCTATTATATGAGCGACCGCCGAAAACCCTCAAGTTTTCCTCATTTTGGCACAATCCGGCAAAAATATGAGGCCATCGATCCGTTTCATCCCACTGAGTTTACCACCTATTCCCAATACGGGGGGATCGAGTTCTTCCTCGATGCAGTTCGCCCAAGAATGCTGGAGTATTATGATTATCATTGGCAACGCCAGGCACACCTGCATTTTCATTTCCTCGAGTATTATAGACGCATGTCTATCGCGGCAGGCGGCATACCTGTTTTCAGGTTCGTGCACGTTCATGGAGACAATGTCATCAAGATGCGACAGACCGTATCAATGAGCCTTGCTTATGGGATCAAGGCGTTCAAGTGGTGGGTAGGCTGGACCATGTTTGACATCCACAAGGTTGTCGCAACCGAGCCTCCTCCATTATCAGACATCGGCAGAGAGGTCTCAGGCATCAATAATACCATTGCCTCCTTCAGTCCGAGTTTAACCCATGCCAGATCATCGGCTGTTTATCATACCGATCCCCTGCCCACTAGCACCGCCAAGGCTCCTGCCGACTATTGGGTGCTGCCTGAAGGGGAGCACATCGTCATGGGGGTCTTTGAAGGCAGTGGAGGTGAGCATTTGATTGTATTAGGAAATCGTGACATTGCGTCAGCGCATGAAGTAAAATTAAATTTTTCAGGCAAGGTGAAATCCATTCTCCGAATGAATAAAGAAAAGAGAAAATGGGAAGAGCGAAAATTCACACAGACTGCAAATAAGTCACAGTTCAGGATGGAATTGAGTAAAGGGGATGCCGAATTAATCCAGGTTGTATTGGCAAAGGAAGGGGGATGAATGGATCGCCCCCCGGGCTTGCGCACAACGGTAGTGCAATCACTCGTGCCACCAGAAACAAAAGCAGGCCATCACTTAAAGACCGCACCGTTGAAGTCCATCTCGCAAATAATGTCCTTGTCGTAACCTACGGCATAAGGGGAACCCCTGATTGCCCTCACTCGACCCGCAGGACCTGCACTGCACTGATGAGGGGCATGCGGTCGACGGAGCTGGTTCCGGTTTTGCTGGTGAGGGCGATGGCGAGGTCCTTGGTGATCTCGATTTCGAACTCCTTCCAGACCGCGTAGTCGGGCTGGCCGCTTTCCTTCATGATGTCGAAGTCCTGGAGCACGGGCTTGCCGTTGAGGAGGACGTCGAAGACGCGCTGGCCGGGCTGGTCGCCGGGCAGGGCGGAGAAGCCGAGGCGCACACGGTAGCGGAAGGGACCCGATTCCGGGGTGGTGACCGGGATGAGGCAGTCCTTCATGCCGCGCAGGGCGGAGGCGAAGAGGAAGGGGCGCTTGGTGTTGGCGATGGGGGTGTAGTTCCCACTGCGCCGGACCGGTCCGCCCTGTTCCTCGAAGGTGGGGGTGGCGTTGAACTGGAGGAGGAGCAGGTGCTCGCCGGAGCGCGGGATGACCCAAAGGTTGCCCTCGTGGTCGCGGCGCTCGCCGGTGCCGCCGAGGTCGAGGTAGAGGTGGCGGACCGGGAGTTCGGTGCCGGGCTGGGCGAAGGTCTGGGGCACGGCTGGTTGCTGGGGGACCTGGGCGAGGGCGACGGTGAAGGGCATGGAAACCTCGCACTTGCAGCCGATGGCGTGGGGCGGCTTGATCATCATCCCCCCCCCGCTGGAGGTATCGATCCAGCAGCTGGCCCGGCTGTGGAGGAAGGTGTAGAGGCCATTGTCGCCGAGCAGGTCGTGGTAGCCGATCCCGCGGGAGCGCCCGAACATGAGGTGGCGGGACCCGGCGAAGGTGCCGCACTGCTTGTTGTAGCGGCAGAAGGCCCACTGGGCTTCCTCGCCTGTGATGGGGTGCTGGCGGGTCTTGGGGGTGCCGGTCTTGAGGGCGAAGGCCCACGGTTCGGCTACCACGTAGTCTCTGGTCATGACCGGGCGGGCCCGGTAGTTGGCAAAGCGGTACCAGAGGAGCTTGCCGGTGGCGCCATCGTGGACCGCGAGGGCGCGGGCCTGGTAGCCGCCGGTGGGCCAGACCGCCCAGGACTTGTCGGCCCCCGCCACGCTGGCGAAGAGGACGACTCCACCGTGGGCAATGACGGCTCCGCCGAGGTGGGGCTGGTAGCTTCGTCGTCCGCCGGTGACCACGCTACGGGTCCATCCGCCCCCGGCGTTGGAGGTGTCGACCCCGTGTTGGTAGAGGATCTTGCCGGTGGCCGCATCGACGGCCTGCAGGACCTGGTAGGTGTGTTCCTCAAGCTTGGCCTCGAATTCCCGGTAGTCCTTGCCGGGCATGTTCTGGAGGAGGGCCTTCATTTCGGCCATGGCCTCGGCCCGGCGGGCACCCTCGGCGTTGCCGCGCAGGAAGTAGAGGCGGCCGTCGGCGATGGCATTCCAGGCGGGCCATTGTTCGGGTTGGTCGGGGCCCCCGAGGTTCCAGAGGGGTTTGCCGGTGACCGGGTCGACGGCCATGATGAAGGCCCAGTCCTTCTCGTCCTTCTTGCCGGAGCAGCGGAGGTAGAAGCGGCTCCCGTCGCTCTCGGCGGCCATCGCACTCCAGTGTCCCCCCTCGAAGGGCGGCAGGTAGCGACGGATTTCCTTACCGGTCCAGGGGTCGATCTGGACGATGACCTCGAGGAAGCGCTGGAAGAGGCTGCCGGGTTGCGCGATGGTGTCGGTGAGGGAGTTGGGGCGCCGCCAGAGCTGGCGCCCGGTGTACTGGTCGTGGCCCTGGGTGAAGTTGAGGTCCTTGTGGATGTAGTCCTGGAACTGGGTCACGAGCACGCCGTCGACGATGATGGGCGGGGAGATCCCCTTGCTGCCGCGGCTGGAGTAGGGCGGGCCATACCAAGCGATGCCAAGGGGCGCGCGCAGGACGCCGTCGTGGCTGCACATGGTGTTGCCGGCGTCCCCGAGGGCGTGGGTCCAGCCTCCTCCCTCGGGCAGGCGGGGGGCACGCCGGGTGGCCCACGAGGCGCCCTTCGCCCCGGTGCGGATGTTCCAGTGTTCCTGCCCGGTGGCGGCGGCCCACTGAGGCAGGATGTTCGCGGAGTTGTTCGCCCCGCCGAGGACGGCCACGCCGCGCAGGGGCTTCTGGAGGCGGGCGAGTTCGGCGGGATCGGAGGGCAGGGTGCCACTGAGGAGGGCCCCCTCGGAGAAGAGGAAGTCCATCATGCGGGAGGGGTAGGGGAGCTTCTGGGGGGGGTGTTGAATCTCCTTGTTTCCCTTCAGCGGTTCAACGTGGAGGGCGGTGAGGCGGGAGACGTGCAGGCCGGCCTGGTTGAAGGTCTCGCGGGCGGTCCGGGCCTTCTCCTCACTGGCAAAGATGGCGTAGAGGCGCAGCTTGGTGCGCGCGGCGAGGGCCATGGCGAGGGCCCCGGTCTCGCAGTCGAGGACGAGGGCTTCGCCCACCGGTTCCTCGCCCCGGATCTCGCGGGCGATGCGGACGATCTCGTCGGCGGCGGCGGCAAGGGAGGGGTCGGTGGGGAGGAGGTCCTTGTCGGTCCCTTCCTCGATGGTGTGGTGCTGGGCGGCGGCGGCCCCGCCAAAGGCGTGGATCCGGCCGTCGCGCGTGCTCACGAAGAGGCGTCCGTTGGCGGCGATGATCTGGTTGGGCCACTCGGCCAGTTCGTGGGCCCAGAGTTCCTTGCCGGTGTCCGGGTGGCGGGCGAAGAGTTTCCCGCTCGCGCCCTTTTCCCCGTTGTTCTTGAAGGCCGCACTGAAGACGGTGTCGCCGGCGTAGATGACGGGGCACATGTCGGGGTCGTAGCGGGTGACGGTTCCCCGCATGACGGGGATGCCCATCACGGAGTCGAGGTCGCAGTGGTAGCCCTTGGTCTCGACGTTCCAGAGACGCTCGAGCTTGTAGTTCTTCTTCTTGGATTTCTCGTCGACGATGATCTCGACGGTGTGGGCCTCGTTGCCGCGGTAGCGGCGCCCGCCGTGCATGGCGCCCATGAGGGGATAGAACGGTTCCCCGTAGCCGGCCGGGTTGTCCGGGTCGGTGCCAGCCCAGGCGTCGTGGGTGCCGTCCGCGCGCTTGTAGCTGTTGAAGAGGGCCCAGTGGAACTGCTTGAAGTCCATGGGCATGTAGAGGTTGCGCTCGGTGAGGTAGATGTGACCGACGGGGGAGAGGCTCCAGCGGTTGAGGGTCTCGCAGTGGGTGCCGTTGCGCCAGAGGCGTTTGCCGGTCTTGGCATCGAGGGCGCACACGAAGGTGCCGTCATGCGGGAAGACGCCCACCCCGAAGTAGGCCACGCCCTTGTCGACCACGATGTCGGTGCGCACCGGCCAGGCCGAGGTGAGCTGGCTGAAGGAAAACATCCAGCGTTCGGCGGGGGAGGCCTTGTGCTTCCAGATGAGCGAGCCGGTGTCGGCGGCGAGGCAGTAGACGTAGCCGTCGTCGCTTCCGACGTAGACCCGGCCCTCGGCGATGGTGGCGCTGCGGTTGATGGCGGAGCCAGCCACGAATTCCCAGCGGGTCTTGCCGGTGGCGGCCTCGAGGCAGCCGAGGCGCCCTTCCGCCACGCTGGTGAAGAAGAGGAGGTCGCCCGCGGTGGTGAGGGAAAGGCTGTGCTTGTTGAACTCGGGGGTGATCTCGAGGTGGAGCTCGCCCTTCTGGAGCGGGGTGCGGTGTGATTGGCGGGAGCGGAAGCTCCAGATCGGACGGAGGGGCAGGGGGAGTTTTTCCCCGGTGGCGGCACTCCGTCCGTAGTCGTGGCGGTAAGTCGGCCAGTCTTCGCTACGGGCGTTTCCGTGGGAGAGCAGGGCCACCAGTAGCGCATGGTGGAGGAGCCTGAATCTCATCTATGCAGTGTCGTCAGAGGCTGCCATTAGGCAATGCATTTCCGCCTCGCCCGTTTGGATCCTCGACTTGGGCAATCGGTTGGAAGAGAATCGAGGAGCGGATGAAGACGAAGATGGTGCTCCTTTGCTGGCTGCTGGTGGCCGGGGCGGTCCTGGCCTGCCAGGTCCCGGTCTTCCGCTTCGCCCTCGAACGGTGGCCCGCGGACCAGTTCGAGTTGCTGGTGACTTCCAGGGGACCCCTCAAGGGAGAGCTCCGGGAGAAACTCGACGAGCTCCAGAAAACCCTCGCGGCAGACTCCAACGCCATCAACCTCCGCCTGCAATGCGTCGATCTCGACACTCTCACGGAAGCGGAACGCATCTCATTGCCCGCCCTCGATCACGCCCGGGAGGAACCGACCCTCGCCCTGATGCCGCCCGAGAGCTGGAAGGCCGGGGAGCCGGTGTGGGTGGGAGAGGCCACTGCCGGGAACCTGGACCGGATGCTGGACTCTCCCCTGCGGCAGCGCTGCGGGGAGCAACTCGTGAAGGGCGCCTCGGCGGTGTGGGTGCTGGTGGAGTGCGGGGATCCCGAAAAGGACCGGAAGGCTCGCGAGGTTTTGGAGGCCGGGGTGAAGCAGGCCAGCACGGTTCTGGAGCTGCCGGAGGGGATCATCCGGCGGGAGGATCTCAACAAGGATTACATCAACATCGATCCCGACAACATCCTGCGCTCCGATGTCCCCCTCAGGATTTCCTTCGTGACCGAGGTGATCTCGCGCGATGATCCCGCCGAGGCTCTTTTCCTGCCCATGCTGTTGGAGCCCGAGGCGCTGGCTCTGGATGAGCCCCTCATCGTCCCGGTCTTCGGCCGGGGCCGCACCTTCGGGGCCATGGCCGCCTCCCAGGCGACGGCGGAGCACATCGTGGGAGCCAGCGAGTATCTCTGCGGAGCCTGCTCGTGCCAGGTGAAGGAAAGCAACCCCGGTTACGATCTTCTCTTCAGTCGCAACTGGGACGCCATCCTCAAGGTTGAGGAGATCACTGCCGACAGTGAGATCATCCAGCGCAACCTGGATGTGGTGATCTTCGATTCGGGGGAGGAGCCCGTTGCCGCGGCGGAACCGGAAGTGGGGCCCGGACACACACGCCTGTTGATCGGGCTGGTGGTCTTTATCCTGGTGGTCTTCTGGGTGTTGAGCTACCTGCGCAATCGCAATCGCGCGGCCGCTTCCTGAGGAATGCGGAGGAGCTACTTCTTCTCCTTGTCCTCTTTCTTCCCTTCGGAAGGGGACGGGAGGGAGTCCTTGAAGCGGGCCTGGAGGGGCTTCGATTCCTTGGAGCACGTCAGTCAAATTTACGCGACGAATGCTTTCGCGTCCACGCGGGATACTCGACCATCAGGAGATTGTTAGGCCAGCGGCCGCCGATCCACAAGTGGCCGATGCGCTTGGCGTGGCTGAGTTCCGAGAGTTCGTATTTCACGACGCCCTTCTCGATAAACATGGGCCGGTTGGTTCCGATATCGTAGTAGCGCGCCCAGATCGGCGGGGCTTCCAGGTCCACAACGATTTTCCGGTCCACTCCGCCGGGGAGAGACTCGTCCTCGAAGTTGAGGACGCGGACCCCGGTGATCTTGACCTCGGTGAACCATGTTACCGCGGCTTCGATCGCGGCGACCACCTCGGGCGAGGGGCTCTCGATCGACATCAGGTAGCGCGCCACGCCGACGCTCTCGGCTCCGGACAGGGACGGGTTCTCGGAAATGCGGCCCTGAGCCGGCTCGAGCGTCCGCTGATCATGCTGCTGGCACCAGGCCGTCTTCTTCCCGTTCACCTCGATCTGGCACTTGAGAATGCACTTCCGCCCCTTCGCCACCGCCACCCGACATTGCTCCTGCAGCCTGTCGTCGGCGAGGTCGTAGGGCGGTCGGCGGTGTACGACGTCATCGAGGATCGCAATGGCCCCGATCATGGCGCCATCGTTGAAAGTGATACGGCTCGAGTATCCCGGCCGGAGCGGATAAAACTGCGGCCAGCCACCGCTGGGATACTGCGCTTCCAGTAGGTAGCGCACCCCCTTCAGGAAACCGTCCTTGTACTTCCGCTGACCGGTCGCAGCGTGGACCCTGGCGAGGAAACGCATCTCGGACCAAGTCGCGTCGTTATCGAGGGTGCAGGGATACTTGCGCTGCTCCAGCGACTTCTTGTGCTTCCTCTGCTCCTCCTCACGACGGACATCGATCGCAGCATTTCCGGAGGGATGGATGCTTCCGTCGTTTTTGTACCAGCCGCCGAAATCCGACTGAAAGTAGAGGACGTTGTCCCCGATGCGCCTTGCCTCGGGAGTCTTGTGCCAGTCTCCTTCTTGGTTCGCGCACTCGCGCCACGAGAGGGCGCCAGCAGACGGGGCAAGGAGGCAGAGGCACGCGGCGAACCCAAGGAAGAGAATTTGTTGTGATGGTTGGCGCCTCACGGGAGGAGAATGTGGCACGCTTCAGCCCCCGGCTCACTCCAAATTCTGAAGGGCGGTGTCCCTGTTATTGCTAGGGAATTGCTTTGCTGACCCCGGCGTCCCCGATGCCTGTCGGGTGGGGTTGGAGGGCGTAGTGTCCGGAAATTGGATTAGAACGGAAGGCCCTGATTTCCAGACTGTTGGGAGAGGGGAGCGAGGGCGATTTCTAATCGTGTTTCACGTTTTCGGACGGTCAGACGCTGCCAATGGACAGGAAGAAATTGATGGTGGTGGCCTCACAGCCTTCCTCGATGCGAAAGGAGACTTCGTCATTCTTTACGACGGCAAGGGCTGAGGGAATCCGGGTCAGGGGAGGTCAAACGGCTCCCGGCGATGAACGGTGATCGGTCGGGACCTTGTCCTTCGGCTGTCTCGTCGTCATCACCATCGCCCTCGCAGCATGATCTCCGATGGCTGCGGCGGTTTGGAAAGAGGGTCGTTTTACAATGGACCATGGTGGAGTAACTGAAGGCTTTTATTGTTATATCATGCGGAGGAACTTCCTCCTTCTGGCCGAATTTCGTCTTGTTGTGCCGATGAGGGAACTGGTATCAAGCGGGGAATCATTGTCTAACCTGCATTACACGTGAAAACCCAACTTCAAATAGCCTGCCTGGCAACAATTGTTGCGACCGCTTCTCTGTCCGCCCAGAACACGAAGATCCTCTTTATCGGAGGGCAGGTCGGGCCAACCCAGGGTGCCGACGCTACGGTCATGACGTATTTGGAAGATCGCTATGGTGCGGCGAACATCACCTACAAGCAAGCTGGCGCGACTCTGGCCGGGGAAGAACGCGCGTTTGATGCCCTGATCATCTCCTCGACTCCCAACTCCGGGGATATGCGTAACAAGTTTCACAACTCGTCCACTCCAGTGCTCAACTGGGAGGAAGCGATTGCCGATAACGGTGGGGGTGAGTTCAGGATCACCGGGGGACGGACAAAGGACAATGTCGCGACCGATCACGTTATCTCCATCGTGGAAGAGCACCAGATCACGGCCGGCTTCGCCATTGGTCAAGAAGTCACCATTTCAACCGGCCAGACCGAGGTCTGGTGGTCGACCGGCCAACAGGCTCCCGGATCGCTTTCGCTCGCCACAGAGTTGGAGGATTCGAACCGGCTCTTCATGACCATCGTCGAAACGGACGGGGAGTTGAACGATGGAACCCTCGCTCGAGCGCGGCGAGTGATGATGGGGATGACCGATAGTACTTTCAATTTGTTCACCGACGACGGGAAGCTCCTGTTTGGACAGTCCGTTGACTGGATCCTCGGTCTCAGCGTCGATCGGTTCCAGCTCACCGAGGTCTCACTGAACGCCGGCATGCTCAGCATCAGTTGGGAGAGCCAGCTTGGGAAAATCTACAACCTGCGCAGCGAGACGGACCCCGCGGCCTCCGAGCCGGCTAGTTGGCCCATCTTTTCTGGAAAGATGGGCATTTCTGCCAACCCACCGGAGAACACCCTGACCATTCCACTCCCCGCCGAGTCGGATCGTCTCTTTGTGATCGAAGAGTTCGATCCCCCGCCGGTATCAATTTATTCGGAGGACTTTGAAATGGGCCAGGGCAGTTGGGAGGCCGGCCCGGCGGGCGCGGTCAGGAGCTTTTGGGAATTCGACACCCCTTCCGGCGTGGGACCGTCCGGAGCCAATAGTGGTTCGAACTGCTTTGGGACCAATATCGATGCGAACTATACGGACAATGCGTCGATTTGGCTGCGCTCGCCTGTGATCGACCTGACCGCCGCCGCAGGGGCGACCTTGAATTTCTTCCAGTTCACGGACATCGAGTTCGTCTTCGATTCAGGAACGGTCAATGTCCTAGCCGCTGACAACTCCTTCCTGGCCGAGGTCGTGACGGGAATCGATGGTGATGGCCTCGACGGCTGGAAGATGTTTAGCAAGAAGATGCCAACCGCAGCACTAGGCAATATGATCAAGCTCGAGTTTCTGTTCACCTCCGACGAGTTGAACGACTTTCCTCACGCCGGGTGGTACATTGACGACGTCGAGGTGACCGTCCCCTAGCAGGCGATTGGGTTTTCCACAACGCCGCGCCGACGGAGAGTTTTTCGGTCAGAAAAGTCGCTTCGCCAACGAGTTGAACTGTCGGCCCGGAGGGCGGATTCCGACGACGACGAGGCCCGGCTCTGATCTTGATGCCCTCCTGAATCGAGTGGGCCAATTCCAGGGTTATCGATCGTTCAGATGGTCCGCGAGGCGGTTGAGACCTTCTGTGATACTCACCTTCGGATGGAATCCAAAATCCCTTTTGGCGGCGCTGATGTCGAACCAATGGGCGGTGGAAAGTTCACGGGCGAGGAAGCGGGTCATGCGGGGTTCGCTCTTGAGGCGGAGGAGGCCGTAAATGCGTTCGCAGAGGGTGCCCAGAAAACAGGCCAGGCCGGTGGGAATGCTCTTGCGCACGGGGGGGGCGTTTCCGCAGGCCAGGATGCGGTTGATCAACTCCCAGACCGAGATGGGTTCGTCCTGGGAGATAAAATAAACCTTCCCGGCTACTCGCGATCCGGGATGAAGTTCTTCGGCGACCTGGAGGTGGGCGTCGGCTGCGTTGTCGATGTAGATGGAGTCAACCAGGTTATCTCGCTGGCCGATTTTGCGGAGTTGGCCGGCCTTTCCTTTGGCGATGATGCGGGGCACGAGGTGGTTGTCGCCGGGACCCCAAATGAGATGCGGGCGAAGCGAAACAGTGGCGAGGGAATCGTCGTTGGCGGCGATGACCTTTTGTTCCGCGATGGCCTTGGTCTTGGGATAGTGCGCTTCGAAGTGATCCGGATAGGGAACAGATTCGTCGACGCCTTCCATATCCTTGCCATTGAAGACCACACTTGGGGAGCTGGTATAAACAAGACGGGGAACCCCGTGTTGGCGGCAGGCGTTGAGGATGTTCTCCGTGCCCACGACGTTGGTCTGGTAGTAGTCGTGGTAGGGGCCCCAGATTCCCGCCTTGGCGGCGACATGAATAACGAGGTCGCATCCTCGCGCCGCCTTCCCGACGACTTCAGGGTCGCTCAGGCTGCCCTGGAATTGTTCAACTCCGATTTGAGCGAGTTCCGGGTAGTGTTGACGGGAGAGGCTGCGGACTTGGGCATTTTGCGTCCGTAGTTGGCGGACGATGGCGCCGCCCAGGAATCCGCCGCCGCCGGTGACCAGGATCTGCGATTCCTTCATCGTTGCTGGGCCCAGAGGGCGAGTTTCTCACGAAATATTTTCGCATTGTGGCGGATGTCGACGGGAAAAGCGGGATGGAAAAGGATCGTTTTGATGCCCTTCGTGATCTGGTAATTGGAGCCGATTTCGAGAAGTTCCTCGGCGAGGCGATCTTCAGAATGGTCGCGAGAGTCCGTCTCCAACTCGACACAGAGAACCGGTTCGGTCCTTCCCTCTCGTTGCACTCCGACCAGAGCGGTTCGAAAGACCTTGGGATGAGTGTTGAAGATGGCCTCGCAAGGGATGGTGAAGAGGGTGCCGGTGTCGACGAGAACGCGATGGGCCTTGCGGCCGCAGAACCAGACCCGGCCGGTATCATCCTGGTAACCAAGATCTCCCATGCGGTGATAGAATCCACCGTGGGCCGGATCAGGGATCTTGCCGAGTTTTGTGGATTCAGGGCGATTGAAGTATTCGCGGGTGACGTTCCGGCCCTTGACGGCGATTTCTCCGATTTGCCCCGTGGGCAAGGCCAACTCATCGGACCAATCCGCAATCGGTTCATCGGTAATTCGGATCACTTTCAGCTCGATTCCCTCGACCGGTTTTCCGACACAGACGCCGCCGCCTTTGTTGGTGCGCGCGGTGGTGTCTTTGAGGATTTCGTGACTGCCGATGGAGGTCACGGGAAGGACTTCGGTCGCTCCGTAGGGCGTGAAGATCTGGGCGTCGGGTCCGAGCATTTTCGAAAAGCGCTCGAGAACGGTGGAACTGACGGGCGCACCGGCGGAGATGACGCGCTTCAAGGAGGCAAACTGCAATCCGTTCGCAACCCCGTATCGGCTCACGCTATTGATGAGGGCGGGGGAGCCGAACATGTTGGTGACACCAAAGTTTTCGATGCACTCGGCGATCATGCGGGGGTCGACGTCGGCCGGGCGGGTGGCATCCATATCGGGGATGATGGCGGTCATTCCCAGGGCGGGCGCGAAGAGCGCGAACAACGGGAAGGTCGGCAGATCGATCTCACCGGGCTGAATGCTGTAGATCTCCTTCAGTTTCTTCACTTGGCTGTCGAAGATCCCATGGGTGTAGATGACGCCCTTGGGGACGCCCGTGCTCCCGCTGGTAAACAGGATGGCGGCCACTTCCCCTTCCTGCGTTGTGGCCATCTTGAAATCGTGAGCGGTGCCTGCCAGACGCTGAATGGCGGCCAGTGATTTCCCGCCCCAGAAGAGTTTGGGTCCGACGGTGACGAGGAGTTTGAGCGTGCCCTGGGCCCACCGGAAGAGGCAGCGGGCGAGATGGGCCTTAGGTACTCCGATGAAGGCTTCGGGTTCGGCTTCCTGCAGGCAGGTGCCGAGATTCCTGATCCCCATGCCTGGATCGATCATGACGGGGACCGCTCCGATTTTGAAGAGCGCAAAGGTGAGCGCGAAAAAATCCAGGTTCGGAGTCACCATCAGAACGGTTCGCATGCCGCGCGTGATGCCGTAGTCGATCAGTCCGGCGGCAATGCGATCGCTTTCTTCGTTGAGTTGGCGAAAGGTGAGATGGGTGTAACTGACGCGACCGGACTTGTCGTGACCATGGGGGAAGACGACAGCCTGGCGATCGGGTTGCTGCCGAGCCATGGCCGGCAGATGGGAGGCGATGTTGACTGGCTCTGGGGAGTCACTCATGGAGGGGGTTGTTCTTGAGGAATTGGTTGACGATCTCGATGACCTCGTCACGCGCATCTTCCATGACAAAGTGACCGGCCTCGGGAAAGCGATGAACCTGGGCCTCAGGGAGATGCTCGGTCCACTGCTTGAGGAAATGGTGGTCGAAAACAAAGTCATTCTCTCCCCAGCAGATCACGGTGGGAATCTTGCGGAACTGGGCCATGTTCTCTTCCACCCTCTGGACGAGGTCGTAGCCCTCGTCGCCGGGTCGCAGCGGGATGTCCTGCACGAATCGCAAGACCGCGATCCGGTTTTTCCAAGTATCGTAGGGCGCGAGATATCCCTGTCGAATATCGGGAGTCAGCGGCTTCCTTGTGGCGCACCAACGGACCGCGGCGCGACTGAAGGCATTGGCGCCCTGGACCAGCAGGGGGCCAAGGAGGGGAGTGCGGCAAAACCAGAGTGAGCAGGGAAGGGATTTTGTTTTGGGAAGAGGGAAGGCGCCGGTGTTGAGGATGACGATGCGCTTGATTTTTTCGGGATGGAGCGTGGCATAGGCCATTCCGATCATCCCGCCCCAGTCGTGGAGGACCAGGGTGATGCTGTCCTTGATTTCGAGGCTCTCGAGCAAGGTTTCGAGATCGGCAACCCGTTGTTTGAGGGTGTAGGGGTAGGAATCCCGGTCGGGCTTATCGGATTTGCCGCAGCCGATGTGATCCGGAACGATGGCGCGGTAGCGGTCACTGACCGAAGTGACCAGATTGCGGTAATAGAAGGACCAGGTCGGATTGCCGTGGAGCATGACGAGCGGTTCCCCGCTGCCTTCGTCCAGGTAATGAAGCCGGTTGCCGCCCAGGTCCAGATAGGAACCTTGGAAGGGGTAAAGTGTGGAGCTGACTACCATTTCAATCCGAGCATCATGCAATTTAGGCCGCTGCCGATTCCGAGGAAACTGACGTTATCACCTCGCTTGAGAATTCCGCGTTCGTCAGCCATGGCGGCAGTCACCGGGAGGGAGACGGTTCCCATGTTGCCGAGGTGTTCGTAGGTGGTGAAGTCCTTGTCGGGAGTGAGGGAGAAGGTTTTGAGAATGGAATCCTGATGGCCGGATCCCACCTGATGACAGATCACACGGTCGATGTCATCGACTGACCAGTCCATCTTCGTGAGAAAGGAATCCCAGGTCTCCTTTCCCAATTTGACGCCGTGTTTCAGGACGGCGGCCGAATCGGTGGACATGAACGGTCGATGGACGCCGTTCTCTTTTTCAATGCCCCAGCGGCACAGGGCATGATGCTCGGGAGCAACGTGGGTGGCGGCCCCCAGCAGGCGGTGCCCCTGATTGTCGTTGAAGCTGCCATCGGTGAGCAAGACTGCGACCGCGCCCGATCCGCCGGTCAAGGTCGCGAGGGCGAGGGTGAATAGTTTGATGTCCTCCATCTGGAGCATGCGCTCGATCATGACATCGTTGATCTCGCGGGCAGATTCGCAGGAGACCACCAGGCCGGCCCGGATCTGGCCGAGTTCGATACGGTTGGCGACATCGAGGATGCCATTGAGGACGCCGAGGCAGGCGTTGCTGAGATCGTAGACGGCGGTGGAGTTGTTCACCCCGAGGCCATCGGCTACCCGGCAGGCGGTGGCGGGTTCGTAAAGTTCGCGACAGACTCCCGCGTAAATCAGGGATCCAATTTCCGCGATGGGAACTCCGGAGGTGGCGAGAACTTTTTTTGCGGCCGCAGTAGCCCCTTGGGAGACCGGAGTATCGGGCGTCCACCAGCGTCTCTCCAAGATGCCGGTCAGGTGCTCCAGTTGCCCATCAGCAACGTGAAGTTTCCGCAACATGGGCGCGAGGCGGCCTTCCAATTCCTCGGAAGTCACGACCACGGGGGCGAGTTCGTAACCGAGGGCGGTGAGTTCTACCTTATCGTATTTCATCAGGCGTCACGATAGGCGGCGGTAAAGTTCTTCATGCCGTAGATGATCCGGCCGTCCACGGAGAGGTATCCGTCGGCGCGGAGGAGGCGGTTTTCAGAGTCAATTTCAGTGATGGTCGCCTCGACGGTGACCAGGTTGTCGGTGGGGAGGATCTGTCCGCGGTAAGTCCACTCATGGGGCTCTCCGGTGGCGATGGTTTCAATCCGTCCGGCTTCCCCAAGGTCAAATTGTTCCGCCATGACGACCTTGAGCAGTTGCAGGAACGATTCGAGACCGAGGGATCCCGGGCAGACCGGATCTTGGTAAAAGTGGGCTTTGAAGAACCAATCGTCGGGGTCGATTGTTTTCGTGCCCCGGAGGAATCCCAGACCCTTGGATCCACCGTCGACGACGTAGGATTCAATGCGATCGATCATGCGCATCCGTTCCTTTGGAAAGAGATCGCCTTCGGGATAGTCGAAACTCTTGGCCCGATTCAATTCTTCGGGGGCGGGGAGATAGAGGGTCGCCTCGCGAATGCCGACTTGCTGCGCCAGGGACTGCTTCGAGAAGAATCCAAAATTGGTAGTTCCCTGGTAGACGAGTCCCTGCTTCGAATGGACTTCGTAGTCGTAGTGCTGGATGATCATGCCGCCCGAGCTGGATGCCTGGGTGATATGGACATGGATCGAGAGGGCCCCGGCGTCGGGGTAGATCGGGAAGAACTGGGTCGCCTTGCCGCCGAGATTGCGGAAGGAAAGATCGACCTCGCTGGTGAGGGCCGAGCCGATGTAGCCGGCGAGCCAGCCGCAAGGTTGGAGGGCGATTTCCAGGAGGATGGAAAAGGGCATGTCGCCCTGCACATTCTCGGCGAAATACCATTCGTCCGGGGGGACGTCATATTCCGCCACAATCTTGCCGCCCGCCTGCATCTTCCATGGCTCGCCCTCAATCTCCATGATGCGATCGAGGAACTTGTAGGGCGGGCCGGGCAGACGGGCGATGACTCGATCCTGGTCGAAGACCTGGTAGGGCGCCCCAAAGGCGTCCGACGGTTTGCCGATCGCGAATGCGAGGATGCTCTCGTTGTCGAAGAGTGGGGCCTTCCGGATCGGGGCCGCGCTCTCACTTGAGCGGGCATGCCAGAGAGACTCGATGCCCTCGCGGGTCCAGCCTTCGAACCGGATGGACATGTCGAGCATCTCCACAATGGGACGGCCATCGGCATACATCAAGGCATCGGCGATGGCGTATGGTTCCGGGCGATAGCCCAGCTCCCTGATCGAAATCTCGTAGACCACCCTGCGGGTGGTTTCGGTGACCTGTCCCCGGCATTTCAACTTGCCGGTGACGCCGGGAATGGGACCGTGGGTCAGGTTCTCGACTTCTCCGACCCAGCCCATGCGCAGGAGAAAAATTCTCAGAGTGTGCAGGCAGCACTCGTACATCAAGGTGCCGGGCATGACTTTGTCGTCGACAAAATGGCAGGTGAGGAACCAATCGTCGGGATGGATATCGGCCTCGGACCGGATCATGCCGAGTCCGAATCGTCCGCCCTTGGGCTCGATCTCCAGAACGCGATCGACGAGCTTCATGCGCCCCCCCGGCAGGGTGAGGGGACGCTGGATCTGCAGACCGCTGAACTCATCGCCAAAACAGGCGGCGAGATCTCCGTCCCGAAGCGCGTTCAGTTGATCGTCTGAGAGGGATTCTTTCTGGAGGGGAGCTGGTTCCTTCCAGTCTGCCGGGAGGGTGCCGGGGAGCGGTCGGAGGTCGAGTTTGGTGTGAACGATCCCCTTGCCGTCGGCGAGCTCCTGGGCGGTGAAGAAGCCGGCGCACCCGTTGCGCATGCTCAACAAGGGCTCGCCATCGACGGTGCCGTCATAATGAAATCGAAAGAGCCAAGTGGAGCCTTGCCGGAAGAATTCATCGATGTGAATTTCGTAGTTGATGATCGAGCCGGGGCCGGGGAGCGAACGGTGGAAGGTGATCTCGGCATCCAAGAGTCGGTAGACCGCAAGTCCCTTGGTCTGGAAATCGATGCCGAGGAATCCGGCCAGAAAGAGGTCGGCCTGTCCCGCTTCCACTGCGATGCAGGTGGGGATGGTGCCGCAATCCAAGTACCAGGCGTCGGAATAAATATCATGCTCGGTGACCAGATTGCCATGGGTCATGGAGCGGGATTCGCCGGAGATCGAGATGATGCGATCGACGAGCATGAGTGGACTGTCGGGAAGACGCACTCGGGTCGGATGTGAATCGATCTCGGAAAACTCCTCTCCCAAGACCTTGGCGAGTTTACCAATCGCGATTTCAAAACAGGCTTCGCGATCGAAAGCCACCGGCTGTTCAGCGCTTTTGGGGACAGCCTGCGGAAGTTCGAGATTGTGCAGGAGGGGAGGGGGC
This sequence comes from Roseibacillus sp., assembly GCA_028821775.1. GTDB lineage: Bacteria > Verrucomicrobiota > Verrucomicrobiia > Verrucomicrobiales > Akkermansiaceae > Roseibacillus_B. The sequence goes on along the minus strand of JAPKFB010000047.1, from coordinate 18,705 downwards.
CTGTGCTCTGGCGGCAACTGGGCCAGGAGAGACATCTGATCGGCCATGACCTGCGTCATTGATCTCTGCAGGTGATCGGAAAAGATGAGGAATTGTTGGTGAGCCAGAGTTTGGGCTTTGGCGGTCCGAGCAAGTTGCGCCACGAGAAGATCATCACTTTCGGGGGAGGGCGCGAACGAGTGTTTCAGGGGCCTGGATGGCGAGTTCTCCCATCGTTCCGTGACCGGTTTCCTCTCCACAGGGTGAGGCTCGCGGGAGGCTACCTCCGCGAGGGGAGAAACTGGTGGGAGGGGGGAGAGGACAGGGTCTGAATGATCTCGATCGGGAGGGGAGACCTTGAAGGATTTGCCACCGAGGGGCGCGGAGATTTTGGCAACCTCCTGCTCCTCCTCGCCCGAAGGGCCCCGCGCGGGCTCTGCGCCGTATAGGAAATCAAGGTTCATCGAAAATTGGTGCCCGATCAGTTTTCCGAGGAAGCGGAGGAAGGTGTGGTTTTCGCTCGGGCTGGGATAGCAGGCCGAGATCGCGAGGTGGGGGCGATTGCCAAGAATCTTGGGTATCATGCGGCTGCAACTCGCGCCTGGTCCCATCTCGAGAAAGGTGCGGATGTCGTCGTCGTAGGCGGCATCGATCACCTTGGGGTAATTCACGCCGTCCAAGGCTTGGGCGAGTATGGAGGCGGCGGCGGTCTCACTGCTGACGTCGTAGGATTTTCCCCAGGCGCCACTGTAGTAGCGCACTCCCGCCGGAGGATTGGTGGGGAAGATGTGCAGGTCGTGGTATGCCTTCTCCACCGGCTTGGCCACGTCACAGTGAACGGTGGTGACTCCGTCGATCGGATACCAGTGACACTTGAGTCGCCTGACGACTTCGTCCACGCCATCGGCGTCACCCCCGATGACGCACTCCTCGGGGGTGTTGACGATGAGAAGGTAGACCTTGGAATAGTGACTCAGAAGCGCGCCGACCTTTTCCGAGGAGCAGGTAACCACGCCGAGTTTCCAATGAATTGGCTCGGAATCGGGAACGCCCCAAACCTTGCGCGCGGCTTTGCAGGGGCCAGCCAGATCGGTGCTGAAGAGCGTTCCCTCCTTCATGCGACGATACATCTCGTCGCGATCCTTCCAGGCGCGGGTTGAGAACAGTCCCGCGGTTTCACCCAGGCTGTAGCCAATGACGGCGTTGGGGTGAATGCCGCTTTGCTCCACGATATCCGTGACCATCGTGCCGAGGGCGACCTGGCCGTAGATCATGGAGTGGTGATCCTGGTTGATGGTCTTGAGGCTCTGCTCGTTCCAGAACATGTGGGGTGCCATCTGGCTTGCGAGGTGGTCGTTCTCGCGGTCGAGTCGGCGAACGATCTGAGGGAACTGGAGGCCAAGCTCACGCCCCATATTGGGGTAGTGGTTTCCGGAGCCTGGGTAGACGAAGGCAATCCCGTAGTCCGGCAGAATCGAACTGGGATTGAAGAAAATGCCATTCTGTTCCAGCTCGGCGTTGTCCGGCGCCGCATCCGAGCCCGACCAGATGGCGGCGATTTGGTCGCGGCAAAGATCGACTTGGGTAGCCAATTGCTGAACCGATTCGGTAACGAGTCCCAGTTGTTTGCCGCCGCTATTGGAGTGATTCTGGGATTGGCGCCATTCGCGTGCGAAGGTCTCAATCCCCATTCCCCGGCACTTTTCGGCACGCTCCGCGAGGAGGTCCAATTGTTCCTCAATCCTTGCGGCGTTCTCTCCGGCCACGACAAAGAGAGCGCCCGGAATGGAGCCAAGGGGCCGGGATTTCTCGCGCTGGACTTCCGGGTTTGATGGGTTCTCGTAGGCGTGGAGGACAACGTGAGTGCAATTGCCATCCACGCTGAATGAACTCACGCCCGCGCGGCGCAGGTTGCTCTTGCGGTCGCGGAGCCAATATTGGGCTCGCGGTGACGAGGCCAGGGAAGCGGTGGAGTCAAAGTGAGACTGCGCCCGGTCGTGGCCGGGAATGCCGGGGATCACTTCCTGATAGAGACTCAGGCATGCCTTCGCGATGGAAGCGAGGCCAGAGGCTGCCCCAGTGTGACCGATGAACCCCATGCAACTGCTGACCCGAATGGGACGTTCGTGATGGTCTCGCTTGAAAAAGCTCTTGAGGGCGCTGGCCTCGACCTTGTCTTCCTGCTCGTTACCACTGCCGTGAGCTTCGATGTAACTCACCGAGGCCGGGTCGATTTCGGCTTCCTGGTAGGCCCGATCCAAGGCGTCGAGATAGGTTTGCTCGCGTGGATGAACCGCCTCGCACTCTCCTCCCACTGCGCTGCCGATTCCCTCGATGACGCTGTAAATGCGATCGCCATCCGCGATGGCGTCCTCGACCCGTTTCAGGACCAGCGCGACGGCGCCCTCGCCGGGAATGGTTCCTGCGCTGTCTCTGCTGAAAGGAACAATTTTCTCGGAGTTGGCATAGGGACGACGGCCATGGGCACCCAAAACGGAACGAATCTCACCCGCGAGATCGACGGCACCGACCAAGGCATGATCGAGCTCCTTGTTCTGCAAGGCGCGCACGCCGGCCTCCAACGCGCGGATGCCGGAAGCCTCCTCTCCTTGCAGGGTGTGGGAGGGTCCCCCGATGCGAAATTCGCGGGCGAGTCTGCTGGCGACGATCCCGCCGAGGGCGCCCATGGTGCGATTGGCATTCAAGGCCGGTCCGGCGGCGTTGCGCAAGGTGTCAACCCAGTCCGAGAGCTCTTCCTCGTTGAGATTGAGCTCAAGTTCCTCGTTCCATTGGCGAGCCTTGTTCAGGAGAGACCAGCGGAAGTGAAAGTGAGTGGCATTGAGATCAAGCCCGATTCCGATGAAGACCCCTGTTCGATTGGGCTCTCGGGTATCCGATTGCAGGTCGTCGAGCGCGCCGGCGGCCACCTTCAACATGAGCAATTGTTGAGGTAGCATTTCCTCCAGTTCCTTGGGCGGAATGCGAAACTGATTGATGGGGACCTTCAGGTCGGAGAGGTAGTAGCCCGAGAAAGGATGCTCCCCCAGGTCGGAATTCTTGAACCATTTGGACTGTGGGATCTTCCACCAGTTGCGACTCGGTTCCGCCGTGCCTTCACGTTTTCCGAAGACGCGCTCCTGGAATGCAGTGAGGGTGTCCCACTCGCCAAAAGCAGCATCGATCGCCACGATCGCCACTTTGCTGATTGTGTTTTCCGGCGGGTTCTTTGGTCGTGAAACTGCCCGGGGCGCCTCTTCTCGCCACTCTTCGACCAGGACATGGGCGTTGATCCCCCCGAATCCGAAGGCACTCACCGCAGCCCGGCGGGGGGTGTCGGGCGAGCGCCGTTGCCAGGCCCTCGATTGGGTGAGGACGGAGAACGGGCTTTCGACCAGATCAATCTCACCGCCGGCCTCCGAGAAATTGGCAATGGGCGGAAGGGTGCCGTGCTTCATCGCCAGCAGGGTCTTGATCAGACCGGCCCCGCCGGCGCCGGTGAGCAAGTGCCCCACGTTGGACTTGGCTGCACCGAGGACACACTGACCGGAGTCCCATTCGAGACTGCTCCAGAGTTCCTTCAAGCTGTTGAACTCCACCGCATCGCCGATGGGGGTGCCGGTGGCATGGCATTCGATCAGGTCGACTTGATTTGGATTCCAGCCGGCAGATTCATAGGCCATGCGCATGGCGCGTATTTGTCCTTCGCTGCTCGGGGCAAGGATGTTGCCTTCAATGTCGTTGGAAAGACCGATGCCCTCGATCGTGGCGTAGATGTGATCGCCGTCGCGCAAGGCGTCGGGGAGACGCTTCATTACCACCAGGCCGGCCCCTTCGCCGACAATGAGTCCGTCCGCACTCTGGTCAAAGGGGGTGCATTGTCCTGACTTGGAAAGGGCGCGCAGTTGCGAAAACCCCATCTGGGTATAGAGGCAGTCGGGACGGGAGAGTCCGCCGCTGAGCATGACGTCCGTCCGTCCACTCCGTAGTTCGTCGGCGGCCAACTTGATGGCATAGAGTGACGATGCGCATGCGGCATCGAGGGTATAACTGCCGCATCCCAGGCCCAGGGCTCGGGCGAGGATGCCGGCGGGGAGTCCGGTGACGTAACGATTCAGCGGTTCGGTGGCGCGCTTTGAAGGACGGGCGCGCGATCCAAGGATTTGCTCTTCAAATTCGGTCTCGAAGACTTCTTCGCAGAGAGCGGAAGCGCCATTGGTGGGGAGGGCGATATTGCCCACGATGACTCCGGTTCGATGGCGATCGATGGTCTCGTGGCTTTGGGTGTCGAGCCAAGCCTGTCGTCCGGCGTAGAGCAGGACGCGGTAGACTTCATCAAGTTCATGGACGAATTCGCGCGAGATTGCCAGGCCATCGAGGTTGAGGTTGAGATCCTGGATGAAGCATCCGCGATCGGTATAGACCTTGTCGGGCATGATGCCCGAGGGGTCCACGACGTCTTCCGGAGCGAGGGCCCAACGGCCGGCGGGCACCACCGACGAGGTGTCCACTCCGTGGTCGATGAGTTCCCAGTATTGACTCAGGTTAGAGGCCTTTGGAAACACTCCGCCAACGCCCACGATGGCGATGGATTCGAACTTCATCATGTCTGCTGCAGTTGTGCCAATTCATTGTTGGCGAAGGCGGCTTTCAAGGACGGATCGAGGACGCACTCGTATCCTTCCAGAGCGGCGAGTAGTTTGCCGTTGCTGTCGAGGCACTCCATGTTTGCGCGAACAAGCTGTTGTGCGATGGAGGAAATTTGAATGCGGACTGTCATCGCGTCCTTTGGAAAGCGCCGCACGTATTGACGAAATTTCGTGATGCCGGTCGGCAACGAATGGGCGCCCTGATGTTTCAGGCTCCACAGGATCATCATCTGGAATGAGCAATCGAGCATCATGGGCTCCGTGATCCAGGTTTGCCGCAGAGGTTCGTTGATCCAGCTGGAGGGCTTGGGGGCTGGAGAAACGGTGGCCGCAATTCCTTTGGCATCGCTTTCGTCGATCTGCTCCAGGCCTTCCAATTTTGATCCGTGGAAGAGAAACTCGGGAGCGTAGATTTCCTTGCGCGTGCGTCCATCAGGTTTGAAGGAGTGAGTGATCTCGGGAGTGGCCGGTTCGAGGACCATGTTGCCAAGTTGAATTTCCGCTCGAGCGTGGATGCGGCTCTTGCCGTCATGTCGGCTCACCAGTTGGACGGGAACGAGCAGGCCAGTCTCGGTCTTGCTTGGTGGCAAGACGTTGACCGAGACGCAGACGTGTTCCTCTTCCTTGAGAATGATCCCTTTCAGGACGGAGAAATTGTCCACTCCATTGAGCACCAGTCCGGGGTGTCCGTGCATGGCGCCATGTGCCATCCACTCCACCATCAGCGCGACGGGAACGACGGCCTTTCCATTGAGGACATGGGAGCGCAGGAGGGGAAAGCGTTTCACCGAAACGGTGGTTTCAAATGCGGGCTCACCGTCGAGGGACTGCGGTTCCGGATCCTCCTTGATCGCTTCGGAAGCGCCCTTGGTCCTGTTGCCCAAGCCGGCGGCGGGGGCGATCACCACCACTTCGACGGGTCCGTTGGCGGCGATTGAAAGTTCGCGGACGAGATGATCGGCTCCGGCCTGGGGCTCGATCAGCCCGACCCCTTCCTGTTCGAAGAGGGTCTTCAAACCGGGGTTGACCATGCCTCCGTTCCACGGCCCCCAATTGATGGAAACCACGCGGCAGTTGGGCCGCCGTTGCGACTCGCACTGAGCGAGCTTGTTCAAGACCTCATTAGCGGCGGCGTAATCCACCTGCCCGGTGCGGCCATAGCGGCCAGTGAAGGAGGAAAACAAGGCAATGATCTTCAGGTCGTCGTCCTGAGCTCCGAGGAGGAGTGCTTGCAGGCCGTCCACCTTGGTCGAATACACCTGCTTGAATTGTTCGTTGGTCTTGTCTTCGATCTTGCGATCCGCGAGGACTCCCGCGCCGTGGATCAACCCACGGATCGGGCCCAGCTCGTTGCGGAGCTCGGCGAGCAAGGAACCCATTGCCTCCTCATCGCGGATATCGATCGAACGATAGACGACTTTGGCACCGGCATCCTCCATGCGCTGCAGATTGGCGGTGATCTCACGATTGCCCATCCAGCGCCGGTAGTGGGTTTCGACCTCCCTGATGGTGGGCTGTTCCCCTGTGTGGGCGTGGATTGCGCGCTTGATGGCCGCGGTCTCAGTAAGTGAGAGCAGCCAAGAAGGCTCCTGTTCCGGGGCCGGGCTGCGACCGAGGATGACCAAGGTTGGATTGCTGGCCTTGGCGAGTGCAATGGCGGTTTCTGCGGTCACGCCGCGGCCACCGCCCGAGACGATCACGACGTCTCCCATTGCGAGGGGGAGGATTGTGGCTTCGGCCTTGAAGGGGATGGATTGCAATTCGACGATGCACCTGGACTGGTCGGTCAAACCGATTTCCACGGGCCCCTTGGTGAACATCTCCCTGACGATCGAGCGGGCTGCCTTGGTGGTGTCATCCGACTCGGCGTCGAGATCGATCGCCCTGCAATGGACTTCGGGCCACTCATGTTTGACGGTCTTGGTCAGCCCCGCGAGTCCACCGCTGATGGGATTGCTGTTCCCGTTTAATCCCTGCAGGCCGAAGCGGCCGTCCAAGCGTGAAACCGTGACCAGGACTGCATCGGCGGTTTTGCCGGTCCGGCGCAGAGCCGGTCCGGCATGCTGAATCAACCCAAACGAATTGGGGAGGAGATCGTCCTGTGATCCCTCGGCGGCTGGGAGAATGATCAGGGCACCCAGTCGATCGGGCAGGGCTCGCTTGTGCAGGTCGGCCAGGGGTTCCCGGACCACTCGATAGTCGAGGGATTTGAGTTGCGCTTCGATTTGTCTGGCGAGGGCGGTGTTGTCATCGACCAACCAGATTGGCGCCCCTTGTTCGATCGTGATTGTTTCGTGACTCTGCTTGCCGTGGAGTTCGGTCGATTTCACGACCAGACGATCGAGGACCTGATTGGGATCTGCACATTCCGCTGCAGCTTGAGGGGCGGGTGCTGGTGAGGGCGGGGCTTCTTCCGTTGCGGAACTGCTGACGCAAAGGAACTGAACGACATCCTGAAGAGTCTGGAAGGTGGCAAGGTTTTCAGGTTTGATCTCCGGCAACTCGCTCATGGCGGTCTGGAGCGCAGACATGATTTCGACGCGCTTGATGGAATCGATTCCAAGGTCGGAATCGAGTCCCATTTCGAGATTGAGCATCTCGGTGGGATAGCCGGTCTTCTCGGCCACGATTTCCAGGAGGACGGGCGCGACGTGGTCGGCCGAAAGAGAGGGGGAAGGCGTGGGTTGCGGGGTGGCGGGCGCGCTCACGGGGGAGGCGCTCAGGTAGTCGACGACTTGTTGCAAGGTTTGCAGGGACCCAAGTTGCTCGGGCTTGATTTCCGGTGCTTCCGGAAGTCTGCTCTGCAGCGCGGACATGATTTCGACCCGCTTGATGGAGTCGATCCCGAGGTCGGAATCGAGCCCCATCTCGAGGCTGAGCATCTCGGTGGGATAGCCGGTCTTCTCGGCCACGATTTTCAGCAGGACGGGCGCGACCTGGTCCCCTGAGAGAGAGGAGGCGGCGTCAGGTTGCGGGCCGGACTCCGTCCCGGAGGACGGGCTCAGGAAATCGACGACCTCTTGCAAGGTTTGCAGGGATCCCAATTGCTCGGGCTTGATTTCTGGAGCGTCCGGCAGGCTGCCCTGGAGGGCGGACATAATTTCGACGCGCTTGATGGAGTCGATTCCGAGGTCAGAATCGAGTCCCATCTCGAGATTGAGCATCTCGGTCGGATAGCCGGTTTTTTCGGCCACGATTTGAAGCAAGACCCTTGCGACTTCGGACTGATTGGGGCTGGAGTCCTTTGGCTCGGGCGCGACGGGCACGGGCGTGGATTCGACCATCACGGGGACTGATCGTGCTTCGGGAGAAGTCGGGATCTCCGGGGCGGGGCTCGTGACGAAATGGGGTGGGACGGCGGCAGGTCGGGGCGCAGCAATCTGGACCCCCGGCATGGCTTTCTGCTGCTCCGTCAGGGCGAGGAAGGTCTGCAAGGCGATGTCCTGCCCCTCGAGAAACTTGCGATGAAGATCGGCGGTTTGTTCCTGGAGTTTCAGGAGGGCGACCAAGCCATCGCGCGAAGATTGCAGGGCGGCATCCAGTTCATGCGGAGTGGTCTGCGCAGGAGTCGGGGTGGGCGTCCTGCGCATCATTGGTTGAGCCAGGGGGGGCAACTCCGCGGAGGGAGACGCCGGTGTCGCAGGGTGCGGGCGGGCGGTTCCACTCTCGATTCTTGGTCGCGGTGGGGAAGGGGGACGGGTTGGTTTTTCAATCCGTTGGTTGGCGCCGCAGATCGAGATTTTCAACTTGGACGATTCCACTCGATCGTGCGCCGGGGACTTGCTGAACTCTTCGTCCCAGAGTTGGAGATTGATGGCGTGGCCCGAGGCGGCGATTTCACATAGGGTCAAGGCCAGATCCCGCATGCCGTCGGCCTGTCCCTTGGTGGCATCCAGTGAAACAACAGTCGCGTCCTCGTCCTTCAGGATCGCTTTCACCAGACCGGACAAGACGTTTCCGGGGCCGACTTCGACAAAGGTGCGGACGCCATTTTGATACATGGCCTGGATCTGCTCAACAAAGCGCACCGGATGGGCCAACTGCTCGGCGAGCAAGGTCCGAAGTTCCTCCGCCGAATCGGGATAGAGGTCCGCGGTGGTGTTGGCAAAAACTGGAAGGGAGGCGGGTTGAATCTCGGCCTTGGCCAGGACGGCTGCGAATGGTTTCCGGGCGTTGGCCACCAAGGGACTGTGAAAGGCCGCCGAGACTGGCAAGGGGCGATTCCAGATGGAACGCTCAGTCAGGAGCGCGGAGATCTTTTTGATGGATTCCGTCTTGCCGGCCAGCACGATCTGCTCGGGCGCATTGTGGTTGGCGATCACGAGGTCGCCGCCTGCCTTGGAAAGCAATTCCTCCACGGTCCCGAGCGAAGCCTTGGCCACCAGCATGCCGCCCGCGTTTGCCGCCTCGCTCGCATCGGCCATCAGGCGACCGCGGAAATTGGAGAGCTTGTGGAAGGTGCTCTCATCCATGCACCCGCCGGCGTGGAGGGCGACCAATTCACCGTAACTGTGTCCGCCAAAAACTTCGGCATGCAGGCCGAAGGACTTGAGGACCTTGAGCCCTCCCAGGCAGGCGGCACCAATTGCAGGTTGCGTGACCTGTGACCGCTTCAACTCTTGCCCCTGCCGTTCGAGGGTTTCCTGGTCGAAGGCGGGGTGGGGATAGATATAGTCGCTGAGACGATCAGCGAGCGACTCGGGCCTGTCTTCGTTGAAGGCGCTGTTGGCATTGTCAAAGACCTCTTGGAACTGAGGGAACTGGCAGGCGAGATCGCGCATCATGCCCACGTACTGCGAGCCTTGGCCGGGGAAGAGGACGCCCAGTTTGCCCGCCGCACCGGTCCGGCCGAAGATGGCCCCTTCGGGGGTGCTCCAACGATGGCGGTCCGGATGGGAGCTCAGGTTTCGTTTTGCTGAGGACAGGGTCTTGGCCAGGGATCCTGATTGGTTGGAGCAAACGAGAAACAAGCGGCAGGGCGCACTCGCGTCGAAGGAGGATCGAGAACGGGCTGCAAACGCGCGGACTTCACTCCACTTGCCGGTCTCGGGAACTTCCTCGAGCTGGGTCAGGAGGGCGTTCTGGTCCGCGCCGGAGAAGGCGATGATTTGATTGGAAATTTCGGGAGAGCCGGATTCCTTGACCTCGGCGGCTTCTTCCAGCACGCAATGAAAATTGCTGCCGCCGAAACCGAACGAGCTTACTGCGGCCCGGCGGGGATGGTCGGGGTTTGTGACCCAGGGACGCTTGACGGTGTTGACATAAAAGGGCGACTTGCCGGGGGCGGCATCGTCCAGCGGTTCGGTGACCTTGATGGTGGGGGGAAGGACCCGGTGATGAAGGGCCATCGAGGCCTTGATCAGGGCTGCGACGCCGGAAGCGGCCTTGGTGTGACCAATCTGTGACTTCACCGATCCCAGCGCACACCATGACCCCGGGTGGGGCCGAAGGTCACTGGAGTAGACCTCGTTCAGGGCGCGCACTTCGGTTGCGTCGCCGACGGTAGTGCCGGTGCCGTGACCTTCCAACAGTTCGACGGTGGAGGGAGAGACCTTGGCCTGTTCGTAGGCGCGGCGCAGGGCCTTCACCTGTCCCTTGGCACTCGGGGCGTAGATCGCGTTGCCTTTGCCGTCGCTGGAAGTGCCAATGCCCTTGATGACCGCGTAAATCCGATCCTCATCCCGTTCGGCGTCCTCAAGGCGCTTGAGGACGAGAATGCCGAGCCCTTCGCCGAGGATCGTGCCGTCGCCGTGCTTGGAGAATGGCTTTGCTTCACCGGTCGGAGAGAGCGCCGGGGTCTTGCTGAAGCACATGTACATGAAGATGTCATTGAAGGAATCGATGCCGCCCGTGAGGACCATGTCCGCTTTGCCGGAGGCGAGTTCCATGGCCGCGAGGTGGAGGGCGCTGAGGGAACTTGCGCAGGCCGCGTCGACCACGCAATTGGTGCCGCCCAAGTCGAAGCGATTGGCGATTCGTCCCGCCGCGACGTTGCCGAGCAATCCCGGGAAGGAGTTTTCCTGCCAGCCGACATAACCATCGGAGATACGCTCGACGACTTCCTGGGTGAGTTCCTCATCGAGACCACTGTCCTTCAGGGCCCTGCGCCAAATGGGATGGCCGAGGCGGGCACCGAGCGGGATGGCCAGTTCGAGGGTGCTGGTGACGCCGAGGATGATGCTGGTGCGCGAGCGGTCGAAGGGTTTTTCTTCCCAATAGCCGGCGTCCTCGAGGGCCTCCTTGGCGGCGATCATCCCGAGGATCTGGGTGGTATCGGTTGCTTCGATATCCTTGGGCGCGATCCCGAATTCCATCGGGTTGAAGTCAATCGGGGAAAGGAAACCACCGCGTGCGGCATAGGTCATGTCCGGCGCCTTGGGATCGGTATCGAGGTAGTCGTCCGCGCTCCAATGGGTTTCCTTGGGGACCTCCGTGATCGAGTTGACCCCCTTCTTGATGTTGTCCCAGTACGCTTCCAGATTATCGGCCTGCGGAAAGATGCATCCAATCCCGCAGATCGCGATGTGCGAGTGCTTCTCCGCCTCGTTGCCGTGGTCGTTGTCTGTGCTCATTGACAAATCTTTTCTTTTACTCGTGCCAGTTCACATGGCGGTGGACAGGACGAATCGGAAGAGATCCGAATTCCCTGACTCTTGAGAATGTTGACGCGCAGAGCAACCCCTGCTCCATAGAGAATGTTCAAGCCGATGGTAACAACCTCGCGGTTTTCTGGTGGCTCCAGGAAGCTGCCCTTGACCCATTCGTTGAAGGCGCCCATCGCTGGACCACACCACACTTGGTAATCAAGGGTGCGGGTGGGATCGCCCTCGTTGGCCCAACGTGAGCTCTGGCCGAGGTAACTGCGGAAGACAAGGGCCATCTTATGCTTGGGATCTTGCTCAGCGCGATCAATTTGGGTGGGATCGGTGCGTTGAAAGTAGGCTTTGGTTGATTCCCAGGTTTCCTCCAAGCTTGCCCGGAAATACTGTTTTTCCAGCGCTTCACGTTCCGGGAGGGACAACTGGTCGAGGGAATCGTATTGGCGGTAGAGGGCGTAGAGCTTGCTCGCGCGCATCGCGAACATGGTGCCGCGCTTCAAAACCTGCACCTTGACACCCATCTCGAACATGTCGGCCGCGGGCGCCATCGCGATATCGGCCTGTTCAGCCTGGGCGAGAAGCTTCCGAACAGGTTCGGAGGAACCTGACTCGATGCAGGCCTGATTCACGGATCCAGTCACGATGTAGGCCGCGTCCATCGCGAAGGCCGCAGCAGCGGCGGCAGGGGTGGCGATTCCTCCCGCCGCGCCGACGCGAATGGGATTGAGATACTTATGTTGCGCTTGGAGTCGATCACGGAGGGATACCAGGGTCGGCAGCAGGGCGATGGCGGGGCGATTGTCGGTGTGGCCGCCGGAATCCGCCTCCGCGGTCAGATCCTGAGCCATCGGGATTTCCCGGGTCATTTCTGCCTGCGCGGCGGTGATGTGGCCGGTGTTGACCAGTTGCTCGAGGAATTTTTCTGGCGGGGGAGAGAAGAATTGGGTGGCGACTTCGATCCGTGAAACCTTGGCGATGATCTTGTTGGGAGTGATGACATTGCCTTCTTCGTCGCGGAAGATGCCAGACACCCGATAGCGGACCACGGGCAGGGTCAAAGCCAGGTAGGCCGAGGCTTCCACCAATTGGATGTCCCGTTTCAGGTAGAGATCGACAATGGCATCCTCAAGTTGCGGTTCATTCGGACTGTGAATAAGGTTGAACCCGTATGGCTTGTCTCCGAGGGCACCCTGGATTCGGTCAATGGCGGCCTCGACTCGTTCGAGGGAGAGTCCGGCCGCTCCAAAAAACCCCAGCATGCCCGCTTTGGCAATCGCGATGACGAGTTCCTCGGAGGCAATTCCGTTGGCCATGGCGCCCGTCGCGTAGGGGAATTGGATTCCGTGGTCCTCGCAGAATTGGGGATCACCGAGATGCTCGATGCGTATCGAGGCGGCGTGCCCGGCAATGGGGATGGTGCCTTCGCTGGAGCCCTGAGAGCCAAAAGTGCCCAGACCACCTTCCGCGAGAGAGAGAATTCCGTCATCATCGACAAGAGTGACGGATTGGCGGATATTCCAGATGGCCTCGCGCAAGCGGGCAGGATTAGAGCTGGGTGGAGTGCCGTGAGGGCTCCACCAGCCAAGGGGCGGGGTTGCCGGTTTTACACAACTGATCACGTCATCAACACTATTTCTGCCAAGAGCCAGCCCAATCAAAAAGCTGGGTATTCTTGGGAGATGGCTCGAGAAAGCGACTAAAATTCAATTCGATTTTTTGAAGTTTAGGAGGTGCAGACCTTCTTGGGGATCCGGGGAAGGCTTACAGGGGGAATACTCCGGCCCCAAGGATGGGGCGAATCCCGAGCAGGGGAAGAGGAAATTGGGACTCTTGAGCCTCTTCGCGACTCCCGCGGAGGCAGGGAGGGTCACTTGGCAGTGAATTGCTCGTGCGAGCGCTTAATCTCCCGGAAAGAGGACCCGGACGCCCTGATGGTGGTGGCTGTAAAACTTCAGATTGTAGACTGGGCGATGGGCCCCCAAGCCGATCCATGACAGCGGGAGACTGGCGCAAGCCAGCAATAAGATGACCAGAAAGGTGAAATCAAGCTCCCACCACCGATGGCCGTGATTCACCGAGGCTTGATAGTGGTGATGATTGTTGTGCCAGCCTTCGCCCTGGGCGAGGAGCCCGACCAGCGGATTATTCCGGCTCTGGTCCTTCGTTTGGTAGCTGCGATATCCCCACATGTGCGTCAGGGAATTGACCATCCAGGTGGCATGGAGGAGCAAAAGCATGCGGAGGAAAAAGCCATAGGCCACGAATGATCCCGCCATATACCAGCCACCCCAGGCCCACCCAGCAAAGGTCACGGCCAGCAGGAGGGCGCCGTGCCAGAGGAAATAGGTTGTTTCGAGCGAGGCATAAAACGGATCCCGGACCAGATCTGAGGCCGTCTTGCCATAGAGCGAGCCCAGCTTCATTTTACTCTGTCGGGGCAAGAGCCAGAGCATGTGAGACCACCAAGCACCGTCGCGAGGACTGTGCGGATCGCCCTCCGTGTCGCTGAATTTGTGATGCTTGCGATGGTGAGCGACCCAAAAAATCGGGGGTCCTTCGCCAGCCAAAAGCCCAAGCACCGCGAGGGTGTGGTCGACCCAGCGGGGCGACTTGAAGGAATGGTGGGTGAGCTTGCGATGGTAGCCGATCGTGACTCCCAATCCGGTCACGACGTAGAGCACCACCATGGCCCAAATCCCGGGCCAAGAGGGGAAAATGAGACACAACGCGATGGGCACGACGTGAATCGCGATGATAAACGCGAGGATGGGCCGATCAAAGCCCTCTGCGAAGGGTGATGCCGAGCCCCGGTCCTCGGAAGAGGCGGTTGCAGAATTGGCATCGCTGGCTGGAGGAGGGATGGTTTCCACAATGCGGGTCGGGGGAGTGTGATTTAAGAAGATGAGATGAGGGCCTTTCGCGAGCGAGGATGGACTAGATCAGTCCGGGCCGCATCGCGGTTTCCAGAAGCGCGCGTTGTTGCTCCAGCCAATCGGGGGCATCATTTTCAGGGGCCACTTGGATCATGTCGCCGAAGCGAATACAAACCCGCGAAAACGGTTTGGGAATAAAAAAGCGATCCCAACTGCGGAAGGTCCAGGCATTACTGGCTTCCGCGTAGATCGGCACCAACATCGCTCCGGATTCGCGTGCCATGTGGACAATGCCCTTTTTGACCACTCCGATGGGACCACGTGGACCGTCGACCACATGCCCGCCCAGGCGGTGTTCGGTGAGGTGCCGGATCATGCCTTGCATCGCTTTCAGTCCGCCGCGGGAGGAGGATCCGCGAACCGTCTGCCAGCCCATCTGATTGGCGATTCCTGCAATGATGGTCCCGTCCGCGCTCCGGCTGATCATCAGGGCAGGGTGATAGGTGCGGTAGCGGCGAAAGGGGCGAATGAACGAAAAAAACTGTTGATGCCAAGAGCAAAGGATTACTCGGCCGCCCTGCTCCAGGTAGTCGTGCCACTCTCGCTCGTTCTCCAGAGTCAGCCGAAAGGTCCAAGAGTAGACGCGGATAAACTGGGCAATCAACCACACGAAGGCAGGCGACGAAAAGAGACGCTTTTTCATTCAAGGGGGTTGGCAGTGCAGAAACGAGTCGTAAATCGAGGCGGTGAGACGGGTGAGGAGAGTCAGAAGTGTTTCGCCGCGGCCTCTCGGAGGGAGTGTCCTGCCGCGGTATCGCTTCCGTAGCGTCCTTCTGGCAGGGAACCCAGAAAAATGTTTTTTGGGCCGACAGGGGTGGCTGGAAGGACTCCTTGCCTCAGGGCTCCGCCGTCCGCCCATGGTTGAGCAGCAGGCCCCCATCCCGCGCACGGGGAAGGATGATCCTCGATCAGGCTTCCCAATGAGAGGGGGCTGTTGGAAGAGGGAAATGCTTCGACTAGATACTTGGGAGTGAACGATATACAAGGGTTCTAAAATTGTGAAGAGAGAACATTGGGTCGCAGCTGTTGCCCTCGTCATGAAAGGGGCCATGCCCATGAGTTCGAGATCCTGCGTCCGGGCGTCACTCGGATGGAGTTGACGGTGATGGTCTCGGTTCTCCTCCTCGTCATCATCGTCGTTCTCTTGGTGGGAGCTCTTGTTGGAAGCCGGTTCGAATCACTCGAGATGATCCGAAATATTCACCAGATCCCGAACCTGGTCCGTTCGTAAGCGAACTCTAACATCTGCGACGAGGGTGAGGATGACTCGCCAGAGAACCTGCAGAGTTCCCGCGTGGGTGCGGACAAATATCTTGAGGATGTTCCACTCAACCCTTCGAAGGGGATTAACAATTGGGAGGGGAATGCGATTTCCTCCCCGGGGGTGCCCTCTCCATGTCCTGTTCGCTCATGGCATCCAGGCAGCATGTCCCGGACTCCGGCGGTGGTGGGTCAAAGAGCGCGGAGCATGGGATAAGACAGAGTTGAGGGGGAGAACTTCTTTCGTCTTTCGACCTTCTCCCGACTCGTTAGGGTGGGCCGCGATGGCGGAGTCCGGGATGCAGGAAACTCGATCGGTGACCCTGTTGCCTGCGACCGCGATTGTGGTCGGCAACATGGTGGGGACAGGCGTGTTCACCAGTCTCGGATTCCAAGTATTGGGGATCCAATCCGGATTTGTCCTGTTGGTCCTGTGGGCCCTGGGTGGCGTGTGCGCGTTGTGTGGAGCTCTTTGTTATGGGGAGCTCGCTGCGGCCTTGCCGAGATCGGGCGGCGAGTATCATCTCCTCTCACGGATTTTTCATCCGGCGCTCGGATTTCTAGCGGGATGGATCTCGATCACGGTGGGGTTCGCGGCGCCCATCGCGCTCGGAGCGATGGCTTTTGGAACATATGTTTCTGGCATCATGACCTGGGAGGGGGAGTTCGTGGCGGAGGCTCTCTCGGTCGTGGTCGTATTATTGGTCGCCACCATCCACTTGTTGCACATTGGAGTGGGGAGCAGGTTTCAAAGTGTCTGCACCTCCCTGAAGGTTGTTTTCATCGTGGTGTTGATCAGCTCCGCCTTTTTCATCGGGGAGCCGCAAGGAATCTCGTTTTTGCCTCAGGACGGTGATCTCACTCTCCTGGGGAGTCATTCCTTCGCGATCTCCCTGGTCTTTGTGATGTATGCCTACACCGGATGGAATGCGGCCACCTATATCGTCGATGAAGTGAAGGAACCGCGGAAGACGGTGCCGCGGGCACTGTTCTTAGGGACGGTCCTCGTGATGGTTCTCTACCTCGGGCTCAACGCCGCGTTTCTCCATAGCACTCCGATCCCAGAGATGAGGGGAAAGCTCGATGTGGGCTTGATCGCTGCCAAGAGCATCTTTGGGGAAGCCGGTGGGCGGATGATGGCGAGCTTGATTTGCTTTGGACTCATCTCGGCTCTGAGTGCCATGACATGGGCTGGCCCACGGGTGGCGCAGCGCATGGGCCAGGACCTTAAGGCATTTCGTCTCTTGGCGCGTACGTCGCGAACTGGGATTCCGTTCGTCGCGGTTCTCTGGCAGAGCGCGGTGGTCCTTCTTCTCATTGCCACCAGCACCTTTGATGCGGTCTTGGTCTATATCGAGTTGCTCCTGGTCTTCTTTGCCATGCTGACGGTGGCAGGAGTGTTTTGGCTTCGTTTTTCTCAGCCCGATCTCGAGCGACCAGTGAAGACATGGGGGTATCCGGTGACCCCACTGATCTTCATCTCCGTCAGTGTGTGGATGATGATCTATGTCGCGCAGGAAAAACCGATGGGAGCGCTTTGGGGAGTGGTGACCCTGGCCGTGGGGGGAGTGGTCTATCTGGCCGCGCAACGAACCCAAATTCGTTCTTCGGGGAAGGGCTCAAGAAAGGAGTAATCTTTACCCAATTAACTAAAGGGTGTTGAAATTATGGATACAGCATAATACCCACTTTGACTAACTGTTTGGGCGGCGATCAAGCACTGGTTACCTCCCCGACCGATTTATGTCCCCTCCATGTCCCTAACCTACAAGAGACGTGCCTACCTCAGACGAACAGTTATCTGCCTCGCGCGGTTGGATTTGGGCGCATAATTGGAGGAAGGGGTGCGACAGAGCGCCCCCACTGTCTGGCTTACGAGAGACTCGTTCTTGGTGAGAGGTGACCGGCATGCGCCCGAATTGTTCGCGAACTGGCAATTACTGAGCGCCCACTCGCCATGCGAATCAAAGCAAGAATTCGAAGAATAAGGGGGTAGGGACTCGTCTCTTGAGGAGAGGTCTCACACTTTTGGAGTTCACGACGTGATTTTCGTGATTATCGCTCTGGGAGCGTTACTTTTTGTTGGATCGCGAGCATGGCAGAGCGGCACTGATTGGGCTCGTTGCATCCTGAACATTCGGTAGGTGCAGATCTCGGTGCGGGCCTACTCCAACACGTCCGAACATCAGGTCGGGACCGATCTCACCAAGCTAAATCCTCCCGTCAACCTGCTCTTTGAGTTGGTAGGGATTGGGAAGTATGTTCTCAAACTGCCCCGCTGTCCCGGCACCGGAATCTGCCAATTTGGGGGTAATGTAGTTTCGGGGTTTGGTTCGCGCTACATGGAGTGCTCGCTGGCGGCAGATGGGCATGCTCCGAAATTCCATCGCTACTGGTAGGCAATATCATTTTCGGCATCGAGTCTGGTGCTGGATTGCGTTAAGTCAGGCTGAATGCCGGACCTGAGTCTTGAAGAGGAACTGATCAAGAGCGGTCAACGATGGATTGCCGGAATTGATGAGGCCGGGCGTGGGCCCTTGGCGGGGCCCGTTTCCGCTGCGGCTGTGATCCTCCCTGTCGGCTATCAGAACGATGAGCTTGATGATTCAAAAAAGCTGACCGAGAAACGGCGGGAGCTCCTCTACGAGGAGTTGATCGCGGACCAGTCGATTTGCTGGGCGCATGCCTATGGCGAGGTGGAGGAAATTGAGGAGATCAACATCCTGCAGGCCACTCACGTCGCGATGGCCCGGGCCGCTGCCGGCTTGAAGCAGGAGCCCTCCTTTTGTCTGATTGATGGCCTCGATGTGCCCGGATTTCCACTGCCTGCGCGCGGGGTGGTGAAGGGGGATGGGCTCTCACTCTCGATCGCAGCGGCCAGTATCATCGCCAAAGTGATGCGCGACCGACACATGCGAGTGCTCGCGGAAGAGTTTCCGGATTACGGCTTTGAACGGCATAAGGGCTACGGGACGAAGGAGCATTTGGAAGCCCTTCGGCTGCATGGGCCTTGTCGCATCCATCGCAAATCCTTTCAACCGGTGGCATCCCTGCTTTGAGATGACTCCCGTCCTCATCATCGGTGGGAGTATTGTGGGAATCCTGATCCTGCGCTTGTTGTTCTAACGTGGTCCCTTGCAATCTCCGGTTTTGCCGGCGCCGACCGGGATCATCGACATGCATTGCCATACCGCTGGGATCGGGGCAGGAGGGAGCGGGGCCTGGATCTCGGATGAGTTGCGCGCGAGCTGGAAATTTCGACTTTACCTGCGTGTGTTCGGCAGCGAC
>JAPKFB010000108.1 GCA_028821775.1 Roseibacillus sp. | reverse complement strand
AAAAGTCACAATTCGAAAAGTTCAAAGTTGCCCGTCCTCACCACGTGCTCCCTCTCGCCCCTCCCCCCCACTCACAGCTCCGAAGCCCATTTCTCATTCCCCTCTCCCGCCCCATCACTGATAACTACTCCCCGTCGCCGGCCCCTCCCAGCAATCGCCGCCCCCGTCCCTCATGACTCCCGCCACCTATATCACGATGCTCCGGCTCCTTCTGGTCCCGGTTTTCGCGGTCCTGGCCGTCTACTACGCACAGAGCTTTGAAGATGGGGTCGGCAACGAGACCATTCGGTGGTGGGCCGTCACCGTCTTTGCGGTCGCCGCCCTGACCGATCTCTTGGACGGATTCCTCGCGCGCCGCTTTGACGAACGCACCAACCTGGGAGCGGTCCTCGATCCCATCGCGGACAAATTGCTCGTTCTCACCGCCGTCATTATCCTCTCGATTTTCCAGTGGGGCGAGGATTGGTCGATCCCTATTTGGTTCACGGGGCTTGTCATTGTCCGTGATGCCGTCATATGGGGCGGCATCGCTGTGCTGCACTTCCTCAATCATCAGGTCGAAATCAAACCTCATTGGACCGGAAAGGCCTGCACCGCCCTCCTCATGGTCACCGTGGCGTGGACCGGTCTGAAGATCATCCCCCTCAGCCCCCTCTACCCCACCTGCCTCACCGCCGTCTTCCTCGTCCTCGCCACCTTCGTCAGCATCCGGCAGGGCATCGCGCAACTTCAGAATTAAGATCATGCCCAGCCAACTTCATAAACCGGTCGTGGCCCTGGTCGGCCGACCCAACGTCGGCAAGTCCGCTCTGTTCAACCGCCTCGCCGGTCGTACCATCTCGATTGTCCACGATCAACCGGGCGTCACCCGCGACCGTATCTCAGCTCCCTGCAGTCTCACCACCGTGCCCTGCGATCTCGTTGATACGGGCGGCATCGGAGCTCTCGCCGATGAGGACTTCGCGGAAGCCGTCAGCACCGAAGCGCAAATCGCGATGGACACCGCCGAGATCATTCTCTTTCTCGTCGATGCCCGGGAAGGACTCACTCCGATCGACGAAGCGATCGCACAACAGCTTCGCAAGGCCTCCAATCAAGTTTGCCTCGTTCTCAACAAAGCAGATCACGATCGTCACGATCATATCAGCGGCGACTTTGCGCGCCTCGGACTCGGAGCGGGCCATCCGGTTTCGGCCGCCCATGGACGCAATATCCCCGAACTCCTCGACGAACTCAACGAGCGCCTCATCCCCTTCACGGAGTCCGCTCGCGAAGCGGAAGAGGCCGCCAAGACCTCCGGACTCAAGATTGCGGTGGTGGGCAAGCCCAATGCCGGCAAGTCCTCGCTTGTGAATGCCATTCTCGATGATGACCGAACCATCGTTTCTGAAGTGGCGGGCACCACGCGCGACTCGGTTGACATCCCCTATGATCGCGCTGGCGAGCGCCACACCCTGATCGATACCGCGGGGCTGCGCCAACGTTCGCGCATGGACACCTCGGTCGAAGTGTTCTCGGCCATGCGTGCGGAACGCTCCATCCGACGCGCGGACATTTGCCTGCTGGTCATCGACCTCTCCACCGGGGTCTCCGCCCAGGACCGCAAGATCGCGCGCCTCATCCAGAAGGAACAGAAGCCCTGCATCATCATCGCCAACAAATGGGATCTCTTTCACCCTGATGGCCCGAAGGGACCGCGCATGGAACAAGCCGACGAAGAGATTCGCAACGAGCTCTTCTTCCTCCACTACGCCCCCTTCATCTGCGTCTCCGCCAAGGAGAAGCAGGAACTCGATCGCATCTTCGGAGCGATCCGCGAAGTTCGGGAAGGATCGCAGGACATCATGAGCACCGGAGAGCTCAATCGCCTCCTCGCCGACACCCTCCGGCGCAACCCTCCTCCCACGCACAAGAAACATCGCAAGCGCCTCAAGGTCATGTACGGCACCGCGGCCGTGAACGAGCGCTACGCCTCCATCCCGGTTCCGCGCTACATTCTCTTCGTCAACGACAAGCGCCTCCTCACCGACTCCTATCAGGCCTACCTCGAGAACTCCCTCCGCAAGAAGAAGCCCTCCCACGGGCTTCCGATCAACTTCTCCATTCGCTCCCGCCGCAAGCCCCCAAAAAGCGGCGCCTAAGAGCCCCCCTCCCCTCTGCCAGACCACCCCTTCCCTGAAAAGCGGAGCGGAGCTCCGCCGCTCCGTGAGGGCCCATGACGATTGATCGGCGGGGAAGAGAATCATTCATCGCAAATCGCCTTCCCCACGGCATTGCTTAGGGAGGGTGAGAAACAGACTGATTGCGATCGGTGTGGGACTGGTTTGCTTTGTGGCCGGCTGGTTTTCGCGCCCGGGGCCGGAGACCCACTCCACCACCACCCAAGACCCCACGGGACACTCCACCCGCGTGTGCTCTCCACTCATCCCAGCACCATCAGGACTGGCATCCGGGTGGAGTGCTTCCTCGAACACGAGTGGAATGGGAGCTCCGATGAGTTCCTTTTGGCTGGCGTTGAGATCCTGGGCTACAACCGAGACCGTCTCCAGTCCTTGGCCATGGGCTAGCGCACCGATCCTCCTGACGACCGCCTCGAGCTCAGTTCCCAGCTACCCAGCACCTTGATCGTTGAATCTTGGGCTCTCAAGGTGCAACCTCCCGCCGTGCCTCTTCTCGACGTCCGCAATCTCACCACCCGCTTCCACACTCGCGCTGGGATCGTTCACGCCGTCGAGAGCGTTTCGTTCTCCGTGGAACCCGGCCAGACCATCGGTATCGTCGGGGAGTCGGGATCAGGGAAGAGTGTCAGCTGTTACTCCCTGCTCGGACTCGTCCCGCAGCCTCCCGGAAAAATCCACTCCGGCCAAGCCCTCTTCGACGGCATCGATCTCCTTCAGGCCTCCGAGAAGACCCTGCGCACCATCCGCGGAAAGCGGATCTCCATGATTTTCCAGGATCCCATGACTTCCCTGAATCCCTACCTCAAGATTTCCAAGCAGCTCACCGAACCGCTTGAGGTTCACGAAGGAATGAAGGGGCCCGAGGCCCTCCAGCGCGCAATCGAGTCGCTCGAGGAGGTGGGCATTCCCGACGCCGCCCAGCGCATCCATTCCTATCCCCACGAATTCTCCGGCGGCATGCGGCAGCGCGTCATGATTGCGATGGCCCTCATCACCCGCCCCGAACTTCTCATTGCCGATGAACCCTCCACCGCCCTCGACGTCACGGTGCAGAAGCAAGTCCTCGACCTCCTCCGCGAACGCCAGAAAGCACTTGGGCTTTCCATCATCCTCATCACCCACGATCTAGCCGTCGTTTCTGAAAATTGCGAAATGGTCAATGTGATGTACGCCGGTCGCATCGTGGAAAAAGCGTCCGCCAACGAGCTCTTTTCCAATCCCCTCCACGCTTACACCCGCGCTCTTCTCAAAAGCATTCCGGCCACCCATCAGCGGGGTGATGAGCTCTACACCATTCCCGGCATCCCGCCCGATCTCTCCCAGCAACCGGATCACTGCTCGTTCAGCACTCGAAACACCATCGGAGATTCGTCCCAATGTCTGACCGCCCGTCGCCCCGAGCTCACCGAGATCTCCGATGGACACTACGCACAGAATTGCCCGGGCTGCCTAGCTTGATAAAATTCGAAGGATTGTTCGTGGGCGACGGCCAACCCTGACCGGCCCAGCGTCCGCTCGTCTTCATGAACAACAGGCAATGCTGCGAACCCTCTACTTCGAACCCGTCCGGAAATTGAGCACCCCCCGGCAGGGAGAATCGGACACGAGTCCACCACTCTTCGTCAACTCGCGGACCTGAGCTTTCCCGATCTAAGTGCCGATCAACGACAGGAGTCTTACGATGTTCCCTATGAGAATACGGACACCCAACCCCCATCCAGAACTGGAGGGCGCAGGGCCCGGCCCGCAACTCAGCATACCACGCACCCAAGACCTTACGCCTTGATCTCCTCGCCGCCCACATGGAAGCCGATCTTGCGCTTCTTCTCGGGCTCGACCTTCTGCGTGTAACAGAGAATCTGAAAACTCGCCTGGTGGGTGATGAACATGCACGGCTCATTGTTGAGCAATCCTTCCACCACCACACTGGAGTGGCCGTCTTCGCCCAGGGACCAGACCTCCACCGCATTGCCATTGGGAAGCATGGCGAGAATGATGGGCTGTTCGTCTTCCTGCAAACGCTCCCGCCACTTCCCCACTCTATGAGCCAGGCGTTTCACGAACTCCCCGGCAGATTCAAAGCGATGCTGCGTCTCAGCCGGCATGTGCGCCAGAATTTCCCCAAACTCAGGCATTCCCGTCACTCCGGGAAGACTCAGATACGGACGGCGGAGCGAAGCGGGAGGCTCCTGGTTGGATTCCTCACTCATGACTCATGGAGCTTCTCAATGACCGCGTAGGCATTGTGATTGTGGATCGATTCAAAATTCTCCGCCTCCACCCTATACCACGTAATGGTCGCGTGTGCATCTGAGCGCGAGGCAACATTGCGCACCAGGTCTTCCACAAACACGGGGTGATCGTAGGCACGCTCGGTCACTTCCTTTTCGTCCGGACGCTTGAGCAGGCTGTAGAGCTCCGAACTTGCCGAGCGTTCCACAAGCTCCACCGCGTCTTCAATCCACACGGGATCCGAGAAGCGAATCGAGTAGGTCACGAGGCCTCGCTGATTGTGGGCACCCCGGGCACTGATCGCCTTCGAACACGGACAAAGAGTCGTTACGGGCACCATCACGGTCAGGACAAAATCGATCGCCCCATCCTTCTCGGCCTCCACCGAGAAACGCACCTCGTAATCCATCATTCCCTCTTTTCCGGTCACCGGCGCGGCTTTCGATCGGAAAAAGGGAAACTCAAATTCCACGTGGGCGCGACGCGCATCAAGCCGTTCCAACAACTCCCGGGGCAGGGCCGCCATGCTGCGAACATCAAGACATTTGCCATGCGAGTTGAGCGCTTCCACAAAGCGACTCATGTGCGTCCCCTTGTAGTGGTGCGGCAGATCCACCGCCAGCGCCACCGTGGCAATCGTGCGCTGCGCCTCCCCGTTTTTCTCCCGCACTTCGACCGGGAAGCGCAGCGACTTCACGCCCACCCGATTGATCGGAAGATTCCGGTCATCTCTCTCATTCTGCGTGTCCCTTAGCTCCTGCATGCGATCTGGCTCATCTTGCTACTTATCTTTCAAAACAAAAAGAGCCTGTCCCAGAAAGGACAAGCTCTGGAAAATGTCTCTCGGACGGGTCCGCTCTACGGAAGAAGATTCACCGCTCGCGCCCGCTTGATCTCGCGAGTGATTTTGCGGTGCATCTTGGCAGAGACCCCAGTCACCCGACGAGGCAGAATCTTGCCGGTCTCCGTGGTGAACTTGGTGAGGACCTCAGGATTCTCGAAGCTGATGCGCCCCATTTCGAGGTCAAGCCGCTTGCGCGGCATGTGCTTGTTGGCCTTGCGAAACGCAATGCGCCGTTCCTTGGTTTTGGGCTCGGTCATGATCGATTAGTTAGCGGAGCTCACGGTGAAGCGTCCGACGCTTGAGGAAATAGTTGAACTTCACCTTCTCAAGGCGACCTGGGGTCCGAAGGCTCTTCTTGTTGCGAGTGGTCACGTAGCGAGAAGGCTGTTTGCCTTCAGGTTTCGCTTCCGTGCACTCGAGGATGATAATATCACGCGCCATAACTACTAAAAGGGCCGGAAAACTAGCTCAATCGGCACCGGCGTCAAGAGAAACCGCTGCCGCATAACTGAGGGCGTCGATATTGCGGAACTTCCGGTTGGGATTCTCCTTCTCCCACTGGGATTGGCACTCCACCGTCAAGCGGGCAATGGGAATCGCCTCCAGACGGGCCTGGGGAACTTTTTTGCCTGAAATTGCGCAAATCCCGTAAGTTCCTTCAATCATTCGCTCCAAGGCGGCCTCGATCTCCTGGAGAGCGTCCTGCTCTTGAAAGAGAAGACTCAGGGCGAAATCGCGGTCGTAGGCATCACTTCCCGCGTCTCCCTGATGCATCCCACTCCCAGCAGCCTCGCTCCCGGAAGGCCCATTTCTGAGAGCTTCCTGCTGCACCCCATACATCGCCTCCATCAGCCGATCTCTGAGATCCAACAAGCGCTGACGTTGTCTCTTGACGAAAATGGTGAGTTTGACCGGCTTTTTCGGCGCCGCCTTCTTTTTTGGCGCGGGCGAAGGTGGCACTATCTTCGCAGGGGCCTTCTTCGCGGCAGCCTTCTTGGGGGGAGCCGCCTTTTTCTTTGCAGCTCCCTTCTTCGTTGCCCTTTTCGCGGCAGCCTTCTTGGCAGGAGCCGCCTTTTTCTTTGCAGCTCCCTTCTTCGTTGCCTTTTTCGCGGCAGCCTTCTTGGCAGGAGCCGCCTTTTTCTTGGCAGCTCCCTTCTTCGGCGCCCTTTTCACGGCAGCCTTCTTGGCTCCCGCATTTTTTGCAATTTTCGCCGCCTTTTTCTTTGCCGCCATGGGAATTCGAACTCTTGGAAAGTGTGCTAAGGGCCCCTTCAGCATTCGATTGCCATTAGGAGGGCGCGATTCACTATCGACTTTCCCACGTCCGTGCAAGAGGAAACTGCCCATCCCGCCTCTTGAAATTCGCTTCCTCCGGACTGTCCTTGCGCTTGAATTTACTCCCCGCTCTCCTAACCTTCGCCCCGTCCTATGGATCTTTCCGCGGTTATCGAAGCCCTCCTTATTGCCTCTGAAGAACCCCTACCCTCCTCCGAATTAGCCCGTCTGGTCCGAGCCCGACTGGCTGATATTGAAGACGGAGGCGCCGAGGAGGACGAGGATTATGGCAAAGCCGGCGAGCTCGCCGACGACCTCAAACAATTATCCGCCATCGATGAAGAGGCTGTCATCGAAGCCATCTCAAACCTCAATAAGAAGTACGATCGCAGCAAGCGTTCCTTCTCCATCATTGAGCGCTCCAAAGGATGGAAAATTTACACCCAGCCCGAGTATGGCGGATTTATCCGGCAACTTTTCCCTGGACTGAAACCCCGCCGTCTCAGCCCTCCAGCGATGGAGACCCTCGCGATCATCGCCTACCGGCAGCCGGTCACCAAGGCTTCCATCGAACATGTGCGTGGGGTTTCAACCGACAGCATCCTCCAGAAACTCCTCGACCGCGAGCTGGTCAAAATCGAGGGCCGCGCCGATCTTCCAGGCCGTCCCCTCCTCTACGCCACCACCGATTTCTTCTTTGAACATTTTGGGATCAAGTCCATCGATGAGCTGCCCAACTCTGCCGAACTCCGCGCCGTCGAACTCCCCGAACCTCCGGCCCCGGAGGAGGGGGAGGAAGGTGATGAGGGCGAGGAAAAGCAACTCGCTCTCGTAGAACCCAACGGTGAACCAGCTCCCCCAGAAAAACTCCCCGAGGATTTTTCAGCACCGGACCCCGATTCCGGCCCGACCACAAACTAGGGACCTCCGCTCACTCCATCAACGAAGCCTCACCCGATCCGCCCGCCCAATTTGGGTGCTTGGATAATCCGCCAATTCTCGCTAATCCTTCCCCACCGTGGCCCTCGACGAGATCCGCAAACATATCGATGCCATCGATTCGCAACTGATCGACCTGCTCTCTCAGCGAGCCGAGCTGGTCCATGAAGTCGGCGTGATCAAGAAACGCGAGGGACTCCAAATCTACGCCCCCGATCGCGAAGACGCCCTTCTGCGCAAGCTGGTCAAAATGAATCAAGGGCGCCTGCCCGAAAAATCGATCCGCGCCATTTACCGGGAGATCATGTCGGCCGCGCTTGCCCTCGAAGAGGACCTCAAGATCGCTTACCTCGGCCCCGAAGGCACCTGGACCCACCAAGCCGCGATCAAGAAATTTGGCCATTCGGTCAACTATACCCCTCATCCCAGCTTCGCCGATGTCTTCGACGATGTCGCCCGGCGCCGCGCAGACTACGGGGTAGTCCCCATCGAAAATTCCACCGAGGGAGCGGTTTCCCACACTCTCGACCTCCTGGTCGATTCGCCCCTCCGGATTTGCGCCCAGATCCTCCTTCGCATCAACAACAACCTCCTCGCCTCCATCCCCCGGGAGAAGATCAAGACCCTCTATTCTCATCCCCAGGTCTTTGGACAGTGCAAGAACTGGATTCTGCGTCATTTTCCCGAGGCCGATCTCGTGGAAGTTTCCTCCACCACCAAAGCGGCCCACCTTTCCAAAGAGAAGGCCTCTGAGGGTGCCGCCTCCCTTGGGGGACGCCTCGCCGCCCAATTAGCCGGGCTCGAAGTCCTCGACGAAGCGATCCAGGATCGCGCCACCAATACCACCCGCTTTCTGGTCATCGGCGAAAAGACCTGCCCGGCCACCGGAAACGACCGGACCTCCATCCTCTTCGCGGTCCACGATCGCCCGGGATCGCTGGTCGCCGCCCTCAGGGCGTTCGATGCCTTCGAGATCAACATGTCCAAGATCGAATCACGCCCTTCCAAGCAAAAGGACTGGGAGTACATCTTCTATGTCGATCTCGCCGGGCACTGCGGAAATGAGCAGGTCTCCTCCGCCTTGCGCGAGCTCGAGACCCACTGCTCGCTCGTCAAAATCCTGGGTAGCTATCCCGATAGCACCGAGTAACGGGATTCCGTCCGAAATCCTCCAAGCGCACCGGAGCCTCGCCTCACCCCGTTTCGGCCCGTCCGCTCAAGATCCAGGTCAATCCTTTCCTAACTGACAGAGAGACCCGCTTGGGAGAGCGGATCCCTCGCTTTGGGCAGGTCGATCCGAGAGTCTCCACCAAGCTAATCCGCATGGAATACGTTCTCTCTTGAAACCCCCGAGGCCTCGGGGGTGCCAGAGCCAATCCTGCGGAGTCACCGCTCCAGTAGTATTGAGAGGACTGGGGACCGACCTCGTTAGTTGGAGGGCGATCCACCTCCGCGCCATGCAACCCGCCCCAATCCGATCTGAAGTGAAGTTCGCCTTCGGAACGAATCTCCCGCCTTCCCTATTTCTGAGCAGATGGAGCGCGCTAACTGCATTCCCTTGCCCCATCCTGAAAATTGTTCAGATGCGTTAACGGTCGAGGATCGGCAATAAACTGATCATCAGGGAGATCACTTTTTTTCAACTTCTTCGACTTCGAGGCGATTCGGTTTTCTTCGCGATCAAGCTCCCTTTGAGCTTCGCACATCACTCCAAAGCGCAGACTTTCCGAATTCAGGATTACTCTTAATTTCATGATGTTTTCGTGATTCTGGGCACGCGCAACTTGTTGTTAATTCATCTTGAATACTAGTGTTTTGAGATGATCCATAGAGTCTTATTTTCAATTTAGTTGATATACATCTGCAGATTTCACCTTGTGAATTTTTATCAGCTGAGCGATCACCTTCGACGTTCGAGCTAATCAGCAAACACGAACAACCCTTCGCCCTTCGCCATGCAAACCAGCTTCTTCGAGATCGCCTTGAGCACTCTTTGCCTTCCCCCGGTCCTCGCCAGCGGTCCTTCCCTTTCACGCTAAGATCCGTCCTCCATCGGGATCTGTTTGCCCCCAATCACCCTGCCCAGCTCGCCCTGCCTTGTCCGTATAGTTTCCTGGCATGCCCCTGATCTAACTCCGTATCTGTTAGCCGCTGTTCTGTTCACCACCGGAAACGACAACTGCACATATGTTCCTGCCTTGTGGGAGTGCCCTGACAACTGCTGTGGCAACCCCACCCAGACCCCTCAATCGGAAGCGGAGACCGGTTGGGGGGTCGTCTTTTATCGCTAACTAAAAGCGACTTAGAACACGCAAGTCCTCTGGGATTCTCAGCTGCCATCAGATAGCTGAAATTGCCTGTCCCGAGGGTTCCTCTCCCAACGAGCACACCAGCCCTCCGAGAAACTGGAGGCGCTCCAAAAATCGGCATCTACACCATTCCGGCCCACACCAGACAGCACCATAGCCGCCGCAGCCCACCAAGAGACCCAAGAACGCCCCAGCGACCTCCAAGCCGCTGTGCTGGTATCGTTCAAAGACCCCCACCCGTGCCTAGGGGGGTGGCCAATTTTGGGGAGGGTGATCCTTCCGAGAGGAAAAAAATTGAGGAGAGGAAGTAAGACCCGGGTGGTGGACCCGTGCGAAACGCAGCCTGCAATACCCTGCTTGCCGGTCTGCCCTTCATCCCTGAGTAGCCCCGCCCTCCCCCGCTCGCCACCGGCCAGGCGTGGCGGACAGGTGGAGCTCTGTGTCAAAAAGGCCGGTTTTAGGCTGAATGGTGCACTGACACCAAAAATTAGCTGCTGCAGGCATCTCGGATTGATGGACAAGCGATAAATCGCTCTACACGGTATTTCTGAACGGGTCCTCATGGTCGAACCTGGCAATCTGTTGAACTGATACCCTCGGGTTCGCCTCGCTCGCTTGCCATCACTTCTCCGCTGCCCAGACGCAGCCGCCGCTCGCGACAATTGACCTCATTCCCCAACACGAAACATCACTTCGGGAGCTGAGATTACAGAGCCCGCCATGGCTCAATCTGCTGACATGTTGCTGGCGTCGCAGCGATAAGGGGATAAAATTCCGAAGTGAACTGCCTACTCAACAGACGCCACTTCCTGCGCGGAGCAGGCGTCGCCATTGCCCTCCCAATGCTCGAATCGATGCCGTCGAGAGCCCGCGGCAAGAGCGCCGGCAAAAAAACAGTCAAACGCCTGGTGACCATGTCGCCCAACTACGGAGCCTACCACCAAGGTTTCTTCCCGAAGACCGCCGGTAGCGCCTACCAGTTGCCGCCGACGCTCAAGGCGCTCGAGAAGCACCGCAAAGATTTCTCGGTGTTC
>JAPKFB010000185.1 GCA_028821775.1 Roseibacillus sp. | reverse complement strand
GGCAAGCTCAAGGAAGTTGCGACGACCAGCGCTCCCAATCCAAACCATCGGTTTGACACAATAATTCTCCAGCAAGGCATCTTCATTAGTGTTTCATCCTGATCAATTCACCAAGCTGCGCAACGACACGCTTCAAGACATAACTATCGGGAAGCGCAAAGGCCTGCAATATAAAGCAGGTGGTTAGGGTTAAATATGAAATATGACTCTTCATTAGGGCGATCGCCATTTTAGACAAAAGCCCAACCGAGATCGACTATTTTACCTTTTGCAGCAACTCGATCATTCCATGTCGCTTGTTTACGTATTTTTTATGCCTTTTTGCGACACGCAAACGGCTAAAGAGCGGGTGTGAGCCCCTCAGCGATCCATTGGGGCTGGATCCATGGATTCCCTTTCACATCACCTGTCATCCCGTTCGAATGTCTGCACGAAACGAATGAGGTCCGCGAGGTCTTGGTGATTCATCCCGGCCTCGAGACCCTCCGGCATGAGGGAAAGACCAGTGCCTTGAAGGGTTTTGATGTCGCGGCGGAGCAGTTGCCGGTCGGTGCCGTCAAGGAGACGGAGGGTCAGGTTGTTGGAGGTCTCAGACAACACCCGTCCGTAGAGGGCGGTGCCATCGGCAAGGGTGACGGCATAGCCCACATAGGAAGCATCGACATTCTGGTTGGGATCCAGAATCGAGCTAAAGAGTCCGTCCTTGGTCCGGTCGGTGATGGAGCGGAGATCGGGGCCGTTCATGGGTTGTCCGTTCGGAGGAAGGTGGCAGACTGCGCAGAGTTTATCGAACACAGCCCTCCCCCGCTTTTCGTCCACGGGTAGTTTCAGGGCGGCGCGATACGCCTCGATCCGCTCACGCCGCGCTTTCTGGGGCCCGGAATTCAGTATGCCCGCCGCAGTTTCTCGAACGGATGGATCCGCATGCTTGAGCAGCAGTTGGCGTCGGGCGGCATCGAGATCACCGCGGCCCACCACGCCGCGTTCGATGGCCTTCAGGCAGGCGCGGGTCCACTCCTTCCGCTGCAGCAGGGCATCGAGGACCCGGGAGCGTTCCTGCGGGAGATAGCCGGGCCAGCCCTTGAGCAATGTGTCGGGAAGCCTGTCGCCCCCCACCCTGGCCAGCGTATGCACGGCGGCCAACTTGATCTCGCTCGCCACCTGTGGGGCCAAAAGATCAGCCAGTCGGCGCTTGTCCGCTGCCAGGCTTTCGGGTTGCCGGGCGAGCAGTCCGACCGCTGCGGCCCGCAACGGTGACGAAGCAGTACCGTCGGTAACGATACCCCGGGCACGAGCCAACACTTCGGCCATCTCGGGAGAGACCTTGGGGTTGTGATTCAGCCAGCCCCCGAGTGAACGGAATTGTTCGGATTCATACCCGTCCTTACCCGGCTTCATCAGGCCGGCAAGAAGGGCGCCAAGCGAGGTTTTGCGCCGGGCTCCCAGCTTCAGGACGTCATCGATAAGCACGCCATGCTCGAGGGCCGCCTGGGCGAGACGGTCAAAGTGAGGCTCGGCCGAGCTGAACACGGCTGCCCGAATATACTGGTTGCCCGCGTCACGAATCGCCACCCGAGCCAGAGCTCGGCCAGCTTCCGCACTCTTTGATTCCCCCCACGAGCAGGCGGCCTGCAGACGGACCGCGGCATTCGGGTCATCGGCGAGTCGGACGGATTCCTTCAGGAGTTCCGGATCCCCGTTCCACCGTGACTCGGCGAGACGCAGGGCATGACGTCGGATTGCCGGATGAGGGTCACGAAAGGCCGATTTCAAAAGAGTCGCGCTCAAGCGATCCAGTCCGTCGAGGACGCACAGGGCATGGAGGCGCGCCTTGGCGGAAGCATGGGTTCCCGCCATCTCAATTAGCGGGTTGGCTGCCGAGACGTCTTTTCGCTGCACCAGTAACCGGTGGGCCATGTCCCGGATGATTCCGTTGCTGGATGCGAGTCGCGTCACGAGTTCCTTGGCGGCCGATTTGTCCAGTCGAGGGATTCGGTGAGGAGGTTTCCCGTCCTTGTACACCCGATAGATCCGACCGTGCTCCATACCGGAACGTTCGAACGGTTTCATTTCGGCTTTGCCACCAGCCGGAAGCCATGCGGGATGTTCGATCATGTAGCGGTACATATCGACGACCCAGAGGGCTCCGTCCGGCCCAGTGCGCGCCATGACCGGCCGGCACCAGCGATCTTCCGAGGCAAAGAAATCCAGTTCATCCT
>JAPKFB010000107.1 GCA_028821775.1 Roseibacillus sp. | reverse complement strand
GACGAGGAGGGTGAAAATGGAGCTGTCAGCTCCATCATTGTCGGTGCCGTCAGTCCCGCGTGGGCTGAGGGCAACCTCGACTCGGTCACCCGCTTGGGCGTTGACGAAGTGCCAGCTCCTGAGCCCAACGCCGTCGTTTCCAGCAACCGTGATGCGGCCGAGTTGCTGGCCGTTGTGCAGAAGAATGGCGGTGGTTCCATTGCCCCCTCCAGTATTCTCCTTGCGGAGATGGTAGTTCAAGGCAAGGGGTCCGGGATCGGTCACGGTCCAGCGCCGCACTGCCCAGTGAACATCGCCATTGTTGTCACCGTTCGGGTGGCCGTTGAACTCCCCAACTTCGGTCCAGGGCGCCGGGAGTGCCGGGGTCGAAGTCGTGGGCGGGATCACCAAGGTTTTTGGAGCCGTTGCCATTGTCGTCATCCATTCGTTGTTACCTGGCACTCTGAAGCGCTCGCCGGACAGACTCCAAGTTCTTGCTTGCGCTTGGATTTGCAGGAGCGAGTTCTAGCGATTTGAGGAAGGCGGTTTCCGCTGCGCGCAGATTGCCTTGGTTGAAGAGGGCGATGCCGAGGTCATGGTGGGCGCGCGCCGAGGCGGGACCGAATTTCAGGGCGGCCCGGATGTGCGTTTCGGCTTGCGCAGATCGATTTGCGGCGAGCGCCTGGCCGCCCAAATAGAAGTGCAACTGCCCGAGGCGGCGCTGGACCGCGGCGGCTCCATCGCCCGTAAGTTGCGGCAAGGCCAGTTCGAGAAAATGCACCGCTTCATCGGGATAACGCGGTTGAAAGTGATCGGCCAACAACTCGAGGAGCGCCGTGCGTTCCGGATGCAGGGTGTACCACTTTCCGGGGAAGGGGACGGAGCGATCCCGGATGTCCGTGGAGCTCGTGGCTGGGAGTTTTGCGTCATGCAGGAGAGTGTCGGTCGGAATGGGTCCCCGGTAGATCGCAATCAGATTGCGCTGTCCATCAAGAAGGAAACTGGAAGGCACCGAGAAGGGCGTGCGGAGTTCAAATAGGGCGTCCGTGAGGTGCTCCATCTTTGCGAGTAATTGAGGGGTCGCGGTGCCGGAGGAGAAAGGCCAGCGCAATTTGCTCAGGAGCTTGCTGGACTTGGCGCGCGACCCCAATCCTCCTTCCTCGAGTTCATCAACCGCAAGGGCGAGCACCTTGAGATTCGCGGTGCGGAGTTGCTCCGCGTGGGCGGCGAGATTCTCCAACTCGGTCTGACAGTTCGGGCACCAACTGGCGAACAAGACCACAAGCAGCGACTCCTGGCCCGCTTCAATCTCCTCGCTCTTGCCGCCCGCACGATACTGGAGCGAGGGGGTGGGAATGCGCCGTGGAAGCAGGACCTGTGCGACGGCACTGGATTCGGAAGCGTGCAGGGGCTCCGGGGTGAGTTTCACTGCCGGGCCGGGACGGCGCCACGGGGTGGCATTCCCTCGACCCTGTTTCAGGAGAAATCGACCGCCGGGCGAGAGGCCGGAAAAACGCTCCTTCTTGCCGCCGGGCCAGTGGACCTCGAGGCTCGCCAAAGAGGCTTCTGCACCGAGGCCGAAGTGCAACCACTTGCTGGATTGGGAGAGGTAACCGTCGCCAGCGTGAAGGGTCCTCGTCAACACTCCGGTGGAAGTCTCCAGCGTGACGCGCGCGCCAATTGCATCGCGGTTGCAGGAGGCTCCTTCGAGGAGCACGGCCACTGATTGGCTGCTCTCCGTGAGGTTGTTGTTGAGAAAGCGCAGGCGAGGGGCGGTCCGGTTGCAGACCCACAGGTCCATGTCGCCATCGTGGTCCCAATCAACCAAGGCGATTGCACGCGCGTCGTCTGGAAAGTCAAAGCCACTGACGGCGGAGATGTTTGCGAAATGCGGTTGGCGTGATCCCGCGGGAACACCGCAATTCAGGAACACGCAGTTGCGTTCCCGGCCGCTGAAGGACCCGCCGCGGCCCAACATGGTATTGAGCGCGTTCCAGCTCGCCACATACCTGCTGAGTGCACTTTGGTCGCTGGCGTTGGCTGGTGATTGCGACACGACCTGCCGCCAGTTGAAACTTCACAAATCGTCGGCCTTGCGGTTGGTGAGAAAACCGTTCCCGACGACGAGATCGAGCCTGCCGTCGTTGTTCAGGTCCGTGAAGAGCGAACTCCAGGCCCACCGCCCCATGGTGACGTGGGCTGCTTCGCTCACATCGCTGAATGGGCCGCCCTTCTCGCTTCCGAGAAACAGAGTGTTGCCCCGCGCCATGCGGCGCAGAGCTCTGAGTTGGGCTTCCTCGCGCTTGTCCTCAAATCGCCGTTGGTAGGTGATGCGTTGACCGGCTGCGGAATACATGTTGCCGACGTAGAGATCCGGTCGCCCGTCGCCGTTACAGTCACCCCAGCTCACCGACATTCCGGAAGCCGTGTCCTCGACCCCGAGTTCGCTCGCGAGGTCGCGGAACATCCCGTCCTCGTTGCGATAGAGGCAGTTTCTTCCGAAATCATTGGCGACGTAGAGATCGAGGTCGCCGTCCAGATCGTAGTCTTCCCAGGAGGCTGCAAAACTGAAGCGCGAGTTGTTTTCGTCGAGCCCGACTTTCTTGGTGACCTCGGCGAAGCGAAACTTTCCATGGTTCTCAAGGAGGGCGTTGGGCGATCCGTTGTTGGCGTCGTGGTAGGGGCTCGGAATGGTGGAAGTCACGCCGCGGGTTCCGAATCCGGTCGCCTTGTTGGGGTTGGTATAGCTGCACACGAAGAGGTCGAGATCCCCATCCCCATCGTAATCGCCCGCACACATCGAGCGGGCCTGAGCGACCCCGGAATGGGCGCCGGCAAGGGCAAATTTTCCGTCGCCATCGTTCTTCATGAACAGGATCATGGCCACGGTCGCCAAGACCAAGTCCTGATCTCCGTCGTTGTCGAGGTCGACCAGGAGCGCCGCCGGGGTGTATTCGAGCCAGTCCACTCCGGACTGGAGTGACACGTCGAGAAGGGTGCCATCTTTGTTTTGAAGGTAGAGTCGATTGGGCAGGCCGCCTCCGTCACAGACGTAGAGATCGTCCAGGCGGTCGCCATTCACGTCGCCGATCGTGAGTCCGTGATGCCCGAGGAAGGAGGTGCCTTCCAGGATGCTGAGGCGTTGCGCCCAATACGCGTTGCCCCGTAGAAACTGGGCGCGGAAACTTTCTTGCTGCGCCATCGCAGAGAGCGTGCAGTCTTGAAAAATGGGACCGGGCGCGGTGCGGTAGACCTCTTCCTGAGATGTTTGGATGATGGATCTCACGCGCAGGGTTGCTCTCTCCGCAGTGGGCTTGTCCCATTCACAATTCCAAACCGCGTTTTGTTGTCGGCTGCCCCCCGCTGCGTCGCGACGAACCAGTTCGACCGAGACGCGGGTCTCGAAGCTCTGGTCGCGAATCGCGATCCCTTCGATCTTGAAGGTGAGCCGGGCGGCCGACTCCGTTGGCTTCGCGCCGACGAACTGTGCGGCCAGGCGTCGAAATCCTCCCAGGTCGGAGGGAACTCCAGGTCTGGACTTGGTGCTATCGGAAGGGGCGATCGAGCGCCGGACGGAGAAGACCCCGTCGTCGAACAAGGGCGTTGACTCGACCGGCAGCGTCAGGTCGCAGGTGAACTCCTCCGCGATGAGGGCTGCTACTTCGTTGGTCCAGAGTGCGTCCTCGTGCGGCGCGAGCATCGCTTTGGCCAGGGTCTTGAGTGCGACGGAGGCAGATTTGCTCAAGGCCTCGCTCTCCCACCCGGAGGCGGTGGGATTGGCGAGGGCCATTTCCTGGCGCAGGGCGGTATTGGTCGATTGATCGGCAGCGAAGGCGACTGGCGAAGAGCCCTCGCCGGGCTCTTGGGGCTCCAGGAAGGGGCGCGAACCTGGGGAGGTCTGACGCCACTGGATGGGCAACAATTCATCGGACTCATCCTTCGCGATCTCGCGGACTCGCTTGTTGATGATGAGGATGATGACCAGCACTCCTGCCACGATCCCTGCGGCAACGAGGTTGCCCCGGAGGAGTCGGGCTCTCCCGTCGCCGGTTTTTCTTTTTCTGGTTGGGCGGGCCACTGGAATCGGAGCCTATCAATTGGATTGCGTCCCTGAAAGACCGACCGTAGGGTTCGGTTTCTCCCTGAAACCTCGAGCGAGTTCAGATATCCTCCCCATTTATGAAATCCCGGACCTCTGCCGTGCCGCTTCTGATTGTGATTTGCCTTGGTACCGCAGGACTGCGTGGTGCGGTGAGCTACATTGGCGACGATCCCTCCTCAGGCCAGGCGGTCACCTCGGGCGGGGCGGGTCCGGACGGCGCCAATGGGGGCAACATCACCTACGCGTTCATCACCGGCTCCTACCCAAACAGCAGCGGGGTTTCCCTTGAGCTCGAGATTGTGGAGGTCAACTTCTGGTCGAACGCCGCGGGCACCCTCATTCCGTTCGTGGCCACCTATAATGGGGCGGGAGTGGGCAACGGATCGAACTTTACGGTGGTGGCGGTGGGTGACCCGATTGCGGGAACGGCCGGACTGAACAATGCGGACTTCGAAGTGGGTGGCGTCACTCCCTTGGTGACGGTCTCCGATGGCGAATCGTTGGTGGCCGGATTTCACCAGAGCACTGGAATGGTTCCCTGGGATGCGGGGTCAGCGGATTACCTGAAGGATAGCAATGTGATCCCGGCGGTGGGCGGATCCCTTCCCGCCCCAAACTGGAGCACCCTCGGGCGCGGCTACAAATTCAATGTGGGCGTCGAACTCCGGTCGGCCCCTCTCGCTCCGACCGATATCGGCTTGAGCAATTCCGAACTGCTGCCGAGCTCGCCGGTCTCCACCGAGGTCGGGACCTTGAATACGAGTGACCCGAATCCAACTGACAATGTGTTCATATACCAACTCGTCAGTGGTGCGGGCGACACCGACAATGCCCTCTTTGCGATTGCGGGCCCACGACTCGAAACAGCCGCTGCGCTCGGGGGAGCCGGCACGGACTATTTGATTCGGGTCCGCTCGACGGATCCGGGAGGGCTCTCCTTCGAGAAGAGTTTCACAATCTCGGTGGTGGCCGGCGAGGCTCCGACCGCGTTGGGCCTGAGCGCGACCATCGTTTCCGCTGATTCCCCGCCTCACACCACGGTTGGCAACTTCGAGACCAGCGATCCGGATCCCGTCGATGTGCACACCTACACCTTGGTTCCGGGGCCGGGCGATGCCGACAATGCGGCTTTTTCGATCAACGGCAATCAACTGCGCACGGCCCAGGTCCTCCCGCCGGGAGGCGCGACGCTCTCCATTCGGGTGCGCACCAGAGACCTCGCAAATCTCTCGATCGAAGGGACCTTCACCATCCTGGTGGTCGGCCCGTCCGTGCGCATCAGCGAGTTCATGGCGAGCAACAGCGCTTCTCTTCTGGATGAAGACGGGGAGTCGTCGGACTGGATCGAGATCTTCAACGAGCAGTCCGAAGAGGTGAATCTCGCCGGCTGGTATCTCACCGACGATGCCAACGACCTGACCAAGTGGCAATTTCCTTCCCGCGTGCTCGCTGGCGGCAGCCGCCTGGTGGTGTTTGCATCGAACAAGGATCGCGCCGGAGCGAATGACCTGGAGTTGCACACCAACTTCAAACTCACCTCGAGCGGCGAGGTTCTCGCGTTGGTGAAACCAGACGGAGAGACCATTGCCTCCGCATTCTCGCCAACCTATCCCCCGCAGACCACCGACATTTCCTACGGAGTGAGTCCCGATGGGAATGTGGAAGGATACCTTTCCCCGCCCTCCCCCGGGACTGTCAATGGGACGCCCTCACCGAGCGGGATCAATACTGCGGAGCTTAGCGTGGGACGTGGCTTCTTTGATACTCCGTTCGACCTGACCCTGACGCCGACCATCCCGGGCTCGACCGTCCGATACACCCTCAACGGAAGTAAGCCGACGACTTCCTCGGGAACCATCTACTCCAGGCCGATCAAGATCGCGGCCACTACCACCCTGCGGGTGCTTTCCTACAATCGTGTCCGGGGAGGACCCCGATCGGTGGTCACGACGCACACCTACCTATTCGTCGACGACGTGATCACGCAGGGTGCCATGGCGACCTCGATCACACAGCATCCCCGCTGGGGGCTGCGCATGCGGAGCTCGCTCTTGGACCTGCCCACCGTCTCGCTGGTCAAATCAGGCAGCGTCTCGACAAGCGAATCCGAAACCTCGATGGAGTTGATTTTTCCCGACGGCACGACCGGCTTCCAGGTCGATTGCGGAGTTGAGCATTTTGGTGGGCACAGTCTCGGCTCGCCCAAGAAAAACATGCGCATGAGCTTCAAGAAAGTCTACGGGCCGGCGCGGCTGAACTACGACTTTTTCGGTGGCGAGGCGGCCAGGGATTTCGACCAGATCATCCTGCGCACGGGCTCGCACGACACCTGGTTCTGGACCCATCCGAGCGGCCACGGCGGAATTTTCATCCGCGGCCGATGGGCGTTCGACCGGCAGCTCGAGGCCGGCCACGTCGCCCCGCGTGGTCGTTGGGTCCACGTCTACCTCAATGGCACTTACCACGGGATGCACCACCTGATGGAGCGCCCGAATGCGTCCTTCATGGCCTCCTATCTCGGCGGAGAGAAGGAAGACTACGAAGCGCTCAATGCCGGGAGCCCGATTGACGGCGACAAGAGCACCTGGAACGCGATGAAGGCCGCACTCAGCGACTACGAGCAACTCCAGACATACATGGATGTGACGAACTACGCCGACTACATGCTCTTGCAGTTCTATGGCGGGAACGACTGGGATTGGAACACCTCCCAGAACTGGTCCTCGGCCAGCCACAAGGCGCCAGGAGCCGCCTACAAATTCTTTGCCTGGGACAGCGACGTCATGATCCGCACCACCTTGAACGCAAACGTGGTCAACCGGGGGGGGCCGGAAAATCTCTGGAACACGGTCAAAAATCACGATGAATTCAAGTTGCTCCTCGCCGATCGGGCCCAGAAGTTCTTCTACAACGACGGCATGCTGACCCGTGACCGCGTGCTGGGGCAACTGGATGAGCTTGCCGATCGTATTGACCGCGCGATCATCGCGGAGACCGCCCGCTGGGGAGGTGGGAGCTACACGCCGAGTAGCTGGGAGAACGAGATCAATGAAGTCAAGAATGACTTGGTCGACCAGCGCACCGGGGTGGTCATTTCCCAGCTGCGCAGTGCGGGCATGTTCCCCCGCTTCGATGCGCCGCTCTTTAGTCAGTTCGGGGGCCAGGTGTCTGCCAACTTCCAGCTCACGCTCTCCCTCGCGGGCAACGCGGGCGGCGGGCAAATCTTTTACACCCTCGATGGCGCGGATCCCATCGGGGAAGCTCTCCCGCCGGGGAGCACCGAAACGATTTTGCTGGATCAGGGGGCCGCGGCCCGGGCGCTCATCCCGTCGGTAGCCAATGGTGGCGCCTCATTGGGGGACTCCTGGAAGGGCGGCGCGGAACCGTTCGACGACAGTTCCTGGCAGAGCGGGACGAACGGGATCGGCTATGACACGACCAGCAACTATGACTCCCTCATCGGGCTCGACGTCCTGGCCATGCAAGGCGTCAATCCCTCGGCCTTTGCGCGGATCGCCTTCAACCTGACCCCGCAACAATTAGACGACCTCGACCAGTTGCGCCTCGACATGAAGGCGGAAGACGGGTTCGTGGCCTACCTCAACGGCGTGGAAGTGACTTCCCTGGAAAAGCCCTCGCCGCTCAACTGGGACTCGATCTCCGACGATGCCACCAGTGACGCCGATGCGCTCCAGTTTCAGCCCCACGACATTACTCCTCATCTCGGGGAACTGGTGGTGGGAGCCAACATTCTTGCCTTTCACCTGCTCAATCAGAGCGAGGGCAGCAGTGACCTGCTTTGTCTTCCTCGCTTGGTGGGAATCATGTTTCCCCAGGGCCAGGGCGGCAACACCGGCGGACAACTCTACACCGGACCGGTTTCCCTGTCAGAGTCCGGCATGGTCCGGGCGCGGGTGCAACTCGGCGGGCAATGGTCAGCACTGGACGAAGCATATTTCTATGTCGACGCCAGCGCGCCTGTGCCCGGCGACCTCGTCATTTCGGAGATCAACTACAATCCGCAGGGTGCCGATGATGCCGAGTTCCTCGAACTCCGAAACCTCAGCGCAAAGAATCTGATTCTGGACGGGCTTCAATTCACCGACGGAATCCAATTCACCTTTCCGGCCAGCACCGTGCTCGCGCCCGGCGGGCAGATCGTGGTGGTCGGCAACGAGTCGGTCTTTTTCGGGCGCTATCTGGATTCCAGCTCTCCCTGGTTCGCAAGCCCGGTGATGGTGGCGGGGACCTTCAGGGGCGCGCTCGACAACGCTGGCGAAATCCTCCAGCTCCGAGATGCAGGGGGGGCCGCTCTGCTCAATTTCCCCTACAATGATTCCGGGAGTTGGCCCGGTCGCGCCGACGGCAAGGGCAGTTCGACCGAGCTCGTAAACTTGGACGGAGTGCCCAGCACTCAGCCCGAACTCGATGCCTATCTCGCCAACGGCGAGCGGTGGCGGCCCTCCAGTGAGTTCCACGGCTCTCCCGGACGAGACGGCAGTGGCCCGGACAACCGCGTCGTCTTCAACGAACTGCTCTCCAATCCCGGCCTGGCCGCGCTCGACTGGTTCGAACTCTACAACACCACCCTCTCGACTGTCGACCTGGGCGGCTGGTTCATCTCGGATGACAGCAGCGAGTATAAAAAATTTGAGATTCCCGCCCTTACCCTCGAGGAGGGAATGGTTCTTTTTTACGACGAGAGCGACTTCAACTCCGGGGGCAACCTGGTCGACTTTTCCCTCGCTGGTGCAAAGGGCGACGATCTCTACCTGCTCGAAGCGGATCCCTTTGGCAACCTGATCCGCTTCGTCGATCGGGTCGAATTCGGAGCCGCAGTGAGTGGCGAGTCCTTCGGACGCTGGCCCGATGGTTCGAGAGATCTCTACCCGATGCGGAACCAGACCCCCGGCCACCTGAACAGCACGGCCGGAAATTCTGTCCGGGTCGGATTGGTCATTGTGAGCGAAGTGATGTACAACCCGAACAGGGCTCCCGATGACGGCTTGGAGTTCATCGAGATCTGCAATCGTGGCGCCTTCACCGAGAATCTAGCCAACTGGCGGCTGAGGGGCGAAGCGGAGTTTGATTTCGCCGCCGAGAATCTCGGGCTCGGCGAGCTTCTCCTCATCGTGGATTTCGACCCGGGGGTGGAGATTGCGGCCCGGAACAACTTCCTCGCGGCCTATCCCTTGGCGGCGGTCTCTCAGCTTCGGGGACCATGGTCCGCCGGGGCCGGCAATTTACTGGACAACGGGGGCGCTGCGATCCGGCTCCAACGGGCCGGTGCTCTTGAAAGCCCTCCGGGCGAGGTCCCGTTTTACCCCGCCCTCTTTGAGGACGCGGTGACCTTCAACGACCGCGCCCCCTGGCCGACCGGCCCGGACGGTAATGGCCCGTCCCTGAACCGGATCAGCGCAAGCATCTATGGCGACGACCCAGGGAACTGGCAGTCCGCCCCGGCCAGCCCCGGAGTCCATCTTGACGGGTTCACTACTTACGACTTATGGACCACGGTTTACGCACTGGGAGTGGGCCCGGACGCCGACCGGTTGGCGGATTTTGAAATCGACGGGATGATCAATCTGCTCGAGTTCGCCCTTGGCGCAGATCCGACTGCGATCGATCTCGACAAGTTGCCCCTCGCCTCCGTGCAGACCCTCACGATTCTCGGGCAGACCGACGACTATCTCACCCTCACCTACCGCAAGCGACGTGATGCGCCCCACCTCATCTACCTCGTGGAGGTGAGCGAAGACCTCGTCAATTGGCAGACCACGAACCTGCAGGTGGGCGCTCCGGTGGACAATGGCGACGGGACTGACTCGATCACCATCCGCGACGAGCAACCCATCGGAGCGAGCACGCGCCACTTCCTCCGGCTGGTGGTCTCAGATCTTTAATGTTGGTCGATCGTCAGGGCACGGTCACGTGGAAGTCGTCCACATGCCATCCCGGGAAGTTGGAGTTTTCGAAGTCATCGGTGAGGAGCCGAAACTCGATTTTGATCGTTTTACCGAGCGCCTCGGGGGG
Source organism: Roseibacillus sp. (assembly GCA_028821775.1). Taxonomy (GTDB): domain Bacteria; phylum Verrucomicrobiota; class Verrucomicrobiia; order Verrucomicrobiales; family Akkermansiaceae; genus Roseibacillus_B. The sequence continues at coordinate 806 of JAPKFB010000107.1, read as the reverse complement.
AGAGCTTTGGTGACCTGTTCCCAATCGGCCGTCACGGCATCGACTTCCTCCTCGAGGACTTTCAGCACGGAGTCGTCACTGGCATCAAGGACGGACAACACTCCAAAGGCGAAGGACAATCCTTCGACATCCAAGAATTGATAGGAGGACAGGGTTGCCTTGCCTCCCCGATCTGGGAGGGCGACTTCGCTTGGGCCATTCCGAGTCCGAGGCCATACTTTAGCGTGCTCTTCCCGGGGGGCGAGTTCTCTTCCCTCGCGACTGGCTGGCAGGTTTGGAATTGGTTGGCCCGGTCAGTGACGGGGGTGTCCGGAGCGCCCCACCCGAATTATCAATGCTCCCTGATGAATGGTCGGGGCGCTGATTGAGGTGGATTTGGGGGTGCCTGGGTCGGGTAGGAGATGGTATGGAGAGGGAGGGATGACTCGGGACGAACTGTTTGAGCACTACGTAGCGGACACGCTCGATGAGGCGGTGATCGCTGAGTTGGGGAAGTTGTTCGCTGAGGATCCCGCATATGCCGCGCAGTTTGCCAAGGATCTCGTGGCCACCGGGAAGTTCAAGGAAGTGGGGTCGGAGTTGCAGAGAATTGAGCCCAAGCGACCCAAGCTCATTATGGGCGATGCCGCCGACTTGCCGAAAGCACTGCAATTCCTGGGAGTGGGTGAGAAGCCTCCTCCAGGGTTTTATGACAAGGCTGCGGTGGAGGACCCCGAGCCCGAGCCTCCCGGACCCGCGGAGGTGATGCCTCCGGTGGAGTCCCTTGTGGAAGAGGTGGAAGAGGTGGAAGAGGTGGAAGAGGTGGA
>JAPKFB010000046.1 GCA_028821775.1 Roseibacillus sp. | reverse complement strand
CGCAGGATTGATCCTCTCCAACCCGGTCAACTTTTCCAGCACCTGCATCGGAGGCAGCGTCAGCGCCGGCCCAGGCTCCAGCACTTTTTCCTACTCCAACGGCACCGTGCCCGCAGGCGCAGTTTGCACCCTCAGCATCGAAGTCACCAGCACCGTGGGCGGCACCTATCTCAACACCACCGGTGACCTCGTCAGTTCGCTTGGCAACAGCGGCCTCGCCAGCGCCACCCTCCAGGTCGAAGCGATCGTCTCCGTTCTTCTGAGCGCGTCCGAGTCCGCAGACCCCGTAATCGCCGGATCCGGCCCGGGCAATCTGACCTACACCATCACCGCCAGGAACAACGGCCCCTCCACCGCCACCGGAATCACGGTCAGCGAAGCCCTCACTCTTCCGGCCGAGGTCTCCCTGGTCAGTATCACCGCCAGCGCGGGCACCACCTTCACGGATCCCACTTGGGAGATCGGTTCCCTGGCTCCCGGCGGCCTCGCCACTCTCACCGTCGTCCTCACCGTGGGCTCCTCGGCCGCGGAGGGCGCAGGGGTCATCTCCGATACCTCCACCCTCGAAACGGTCAACGAAATGAACATCGCCGGGGGCGATCCAAGCGTCACCGAAGCAACCTCCATCACAACTCGGGCCGATCTCCAAATCACCAATACCGAATCCATTGATCCGGTCATCGCGGGATCCGGACCCGAAAACCTTGGCTATCTCGTCACCGTCACCAACAACGGACCCTCCACCGCGACCAACGTCACGGTCGCAGACACCATGACGCTGCCTCCCGGAGTCACCATTGCATCCGTGATTCCCAGCAATGGCACCAACTTCACGGCACCCGACTGGACCGTGGGCACCCTCACCCCGGGCACCACTGCCATCCTTCGCGTAATTCTCACCGTCGACTCTTCCGCAGCCATGGGTAGCGATGTGATCGTCAATGACGTTTCCGTCACCACCGTGGATCAGCCCCAGGTCAACCCCGGCGATGAATCCGCTGCGGACACCACCTCGATCACCCGGGAAGTGGACCTCGTGCTGACCGTGATCGAATCGCGCGATCCCGTCCTCGCTGGCTTCGCTCTCCCGGGAAATCTCCGGCATTCCATTCTGATCACCAACAACGGGCCCAGCGATGCCAGCGGCGTTCTCCTCACAACCATCAGCACCCTCCCGGACGGAGTCTCTCTGGTCGGCGTCCCCATCCAAGCCTTGGACGATCTCTCCGCGGGTAATTCCACGACCGTGCCGGTCGACTTCAATGTCAGCGCAAGCGCGCTGGGTGGAACCGACGTGCTCGCCACCACAGGATCAGTTGTGGCAAACGAAACGATCCTCCTGCCCGGAGATGATGCCGACACCGAGGCCACCAGCATCGTCAGCCCGGCCAGCCTGGACCTCAGTGCGGGAGAGATCATTCTCGATACTCAGACCGCACTCTTCAAGCAGACCATCACGGTCACCAACAACAATCCCTTCAGCGTTCCCGCCTTCCGCCTCCTCGTCAACGGGCTTCCCACCGACGTCACCATCCAGAATTCCCAGGGATCTTCGGGAGGAAATTCCTTCCTTCTCTACAATCAGGCCCTCGCGGCAGGAGCCAGCGTAGATCTCGTGGTCGAATACTTCCAACTGGACGCCTCTGGAGGATTTGATCCTTCCTTTGAGATCGAGTTGCTCGATGCAACGGAGGTCTCCCCTTCCGGGGAAGGAGCCGAAATCAACCGCATCGTCGCTCTTCCCAATCAGGACATTCTCGTCGAATTTGATTCAACTGCAGGTCAGAGCTACACCACGCAGTACAGCGCGGATGGCAAGAACTGGTTCAATGTTGTGCCCGCGATCGTCGCCGGTACAAACCGAACGCAGTGGATCGACAACGGTCCACCCAAGACCCCCAGCCATCCCAGCACGGCGAAGAGTCGCCTTTACCGCGTTATTGAACAAACCAACGATTAACTCGCACCACTCTCTTCCCATGAAGTTCAGAATCGGATCCTCTCTCCTCCTCCTCTCGGTGGCCACCGTCGTTGCTGGCGACTCTCCATCGTCGGCCAAGGACGCCCTCGGCCCCCGGGCCTATCTCCCCTCCGCGAAAGAGGCCTTCACGCCATCGCCCAAGTCGGCCAAGGACGCCAAGGACATTCTCCTCCCCCCGCTCTCGCGCAGCCGCTGGGTTCTCGGAGCCGGCCTCTCCCTCCGCAATATCGGCGCCATCGATTTCAAGACCGGGGTGACCAACTTGACCATCCCAATGCTCTACCAGGCCGGCAACACTCCCGTCCCGGGCATCGGAGCTCCTACCGGCTTGACCCCCCGCATCTACAACGATGGTTTTGTGCGTCCCGATACTCGCTCGCCCACCATCGGTCGCACCACGGATTTCGGGTATCAAAACGCCGCCACCCAGGTCACCGGAAACTCGCTCTCCTACCATGCCACCGGCGGAGAACGCCGCGATGTCCTGCGCACCACCAGCTCGGCGGCCACCGGATGGAGTGATGACCGCGACTGGGAACCCGCCCCCTATCTCAAACTGAGCCATCTCACCGATCTCGGCAACGGATGGAGCACCGGACCCGCCATCCATTTCAACTTCACCAGCATGGAAGGAAGCCGCAACGGGCTCAACACCATCCTCGGTCGGGAGCAACTCGACATCTACGATGTCGCCGTCACCGATGTCTATGACCCCTCCGGCCTGATTCTCCCCCTTGGCAATTTCATCGGAGCACCCAACATCCCCAACTCCCCTCTTCTTCCCGCCGTCCCGGCCAGCCGAACGCTGACCCCCACCCTGCGCAGTAGCGATGTCGCGCAATGGTCCGACTCCATCACCGAGTCTCTCGACGTCAAGGCCTGGGGCCTCTCCGTCGGAGCGGAAGCCGTCTACCAGGCCCACAACAAGTTCTATGCCACCATCGGAGCCGGATTTGCACTCAACGTCACAGACTGGGAAGCAAAGCGCAGTGATCGCGTTCTGCAGCAGATCAACAACGGCCCCCCCACCCAAATCAGTTCTCGCAGTGCCCGCAATATCGGGAGTTCTATTCTCTGGGGCTTCTACCTTCAGTCTGCCGCCGGCTACCAAGTCACCAAGGAGTTTTCGGTCGAAGCCAACCTTCGCTACGACCTGACCGAGGAACTTTCCGGCAAGGTCAGCAACAGCTCCTTTGAGGTCGATCTCAGTGGATTCAGCGTCGGACTCGGCGGCAACTACACCTTCTGGTAGATCGACACCCGCCCCTCTTGATGCCCGTGTCGTGATGACGAGCGCGACTGCCGGGAACGTCCAGAGCACTCCCCGCTAACCCGTTCGGGGGTCACCGGGAGGAGCAATCAATTTCCCTTGCCCTCGACGGGTCGGGACTGGGATCGCTAGCATCATGCTTCGTCCCCCTCTCGAAATGAAGGTCCCTCCCTCCGGCAACGAGGCCTGCAACGACTGGAACGCCGCTTGGGAAGGTGGCCCCGCCACCGACGCCGATCTCTCCCGACCCCAATCTTGGAACCGGACGCGGTCTTTGGGTCAGCCCCGATGAATCGCTCATCTATTATTGCTCCGGATCGGTTCTCCGCAAGTGGACTCCTCAAGCTGGCATCGAGACCTTCTCCACCGGCTATCTCAGTCTCGGCAACATCGCCATGGGGCCGGATGGATTCCTCATGATCACAGACCGCTCCAACCACCAAATCGAGTCGGGCCACTATGTCATCCACCCTGACCCCATCGCGATCACCGGCGCGTTGGCAGGTCATTCTCCAGTCCCGGTGAATCGGCTCTTCTTCATTGGTCTGGATTGTGCTCCCAAGGCCCAAATCTCTCATTCCTCGCTGTGTCACGCGAGGGGAAGCTTACAGTCAGCCATCGGTGGCACGTGACCTTAAGGCTGGGTTCGCCAGGCCCTCCTAGGCCAGGATTTCTTTCCAAACGTGACCGTGCACATCGGTGAGTCGGAGATCTCGCCCGCTCCAGCGATAGGTCAGCTTCTCGTGATCGATCCCCAATTGATACAGCACCGTGGCCCAGAGATCGTAGACGGTTGAGATGTCCCTCAGTGCCTTATACCCGAATTCGTCGGTCGCCCCGTGCGCCGTGCCGCCTTTGACTCCGCCCCCGGCCAACCAGACACTGAAGCCAAAGGGGTCGTGATCACGCCCGTTGGAACCTTGGGAGAACGGCGTGCGCCCGAACTCGCCGGTGAATACCAAGAGCGTCTCGTCGAGCATGCCGCGCTCCTTGAGGTCGGCAATAAGGGCTGCAATCGGACCGTCCACCTGTTCTGCCATCGCAGTGTGGCCCTTCTTCAAGTCGCTATGCTGATCCCACGGGTTACCTCCCCCACCACCACCGATGCCATGACTGCAGCAGGAGAGTTCGATAAAGCGCACTCCTCGCTCCACCAGACGGCGCGCCATCAAACACTGGCGGGCATATTCCGCCTTGTGCCCGTTGCTGCTGTTGATCCCATACTTTTCCCTGGTCGCTTCCGTTTCCGCACTGATGTCCGTAAGTTCCGGAACTGCTTCCTGCATGAGGAAGGCGGTCTCCGCATTCTTGATCGATGAGATCACGGCATCTTTGGCCGCGACCCGGTCGGCAAAGCCACGATCGAGAGTCCCGATCAGGTCGAGCGCACGGCGCTGTTCGACCTTGAGCATGGCCGGATCGATATTGGGCACGGCCTGGTCGTTGGAGATATTGAAAATCGATCCCTGAGTGGTGGCAGGCAGGAAGGCATTCCCAAAGATGCTCACTCCCCCATGCGGAATTGCCGCGCGCTTGGAGCGCAGGACCACGTATCCAGGCAGATTCGAATTCTCCGTTCCGCACCCATGGGTCACCCACGCACCCGCACTGGGATAACCCAGGAAGGGAAATCCCGAATGCATGAAGAAGTTCCCCTGCGCGTGCTCACTGAACTTGGCGGTCATGGAACGCACAATCGCGAGATCATCCGCATGCTCCGCAATCTTCGCAAACATGTCGGTCATCTCGAGCCCCGACTTGCCCCAATTCTTCGTCTCCCATGGCGACGCCATGATGTTGCCGTTGGCATCAAACTGCGTTCGCTCGAGCGTCATTGGCATGGGGTTGCCATGGAGTTCCCTGAGGCGCGCCTTGGGATCGAACGAGTCGACGTGCGACACCCCGCCGGACATGTAGAGGAAGATGACCGACTTGGCTCGCTGCTTGTGGTGCAGTTTCGGCAAGGTCCCACCGTGGGAGGCCGAGGCCGCCCTTCCTGGGTTGATCAGGCTGGAGAGAGCCAGCGCGCTCACTCCACGGGAAGTCAGTTTGAGAAAATTGCGGCGGTCGCGCGCAACGGTGGGGAGATCAATAGACATAGATCAGTTCCTTTGAGTTGAGAATGGCATGCGCAATCCGGTAATAGGGATCGCCGGCACTGTTGCGTGCCTTCCGGCTTTGGGAAAGTTCGTGCTCGAGCAGGCTCACCTCGTCGCTGAGCGCGGCAATCTTCCTCTCGTGGTCGGCAAGCTCCCTCTTCTTCGTGGCACTGAGCGCCTTCGACAGCATGCCCTCAGTCACCACCTCCAGGAGCTTCCCTGAGGAAGCCGCCACGACCTCTCCGGGTGTCAGCACGCGATCATAAAGCCGCGCTTCAAAGATCCGACCAGTCAAGGCACGTCCGCCCATCGGAGCGGTTCCATGACGCATCCCGAAGACAACCTGAGATTGTCCCTTCTTGTAGATCTCCCGGACCATCTGAAAGGGTTTGCCATACGGCTTGCCGTCCCGATAGGCCCGCGTGGTTCCATCGGCCTGATAGACGATCATCATCCTCACCGGACGCTGGTCTGCCTCCTGGTCAGGAGAACCCCCGAAGCTGGCCGTCCGCTTGTGCTTATCGCTCCCGGAGAGCCAAGTTCGCGCGTCAACTTCGGCGTAGACAATCCCGTCAAAATTTTTACCGCTCACCCTCTGCACCGTCATCGCTCCGCCACCTCGTTGCTCTCCTTCATCCAGTTGCACGAGAACCTCAAGAGTCATCTCTTTCAAATCCCTGTTGAGTGGCTTGGTCCACATCCCTCCTCCTCGTAGGAAGAGAGCCCCTTCCAACACCTTGGCACCCCCCTTGATCTCGCCGTGCATTCCCCCAATCGAATCCCTGGCATCGCCTTCAAAATCCCATCGTCCGATCGGCTTGAGGTCCACATGTTTGGGAGCGGTTTTCTCCTTTGCCCTGTTCCGGCCATCGACTTCAACTTGAAGTTTCTTGCGAACCGGAGCGACCAATTCCTCACGCCCTTTCCTCGCCAAGGTCACCAACCGGAGCAACTCCTGACGCTTGCTCTCCAGTTCCGGGGTGTCATCTGAGGTCTGGCTCTGGAGGTAGGAAAGACAGGCTTCGATCTCTGCTGGAGTGGCTGACCGGGAATAGGCCTGCATGAAGAAATCGTTGAGGCGATCCTCATCGGTCTTCAACTCAGCCATTCCTCTGATCCGCTTGCTCCACTCCTGCGCAGCCCGCCTGGTTGTCTCGCCATTCATGAGCATCAGGGCCTGCGCGGGAACGTTGGTCACGTTCCGCACCCCAACGGTGGTCGTCGGGATCGGGTAGTTGAAGGCGGAGAGAAACGGATCGAGCCCATTCCGCTTTTGCCCTTTGTAAATCGCCCGCTGCCCGACCTTGTTGGCGGCAACAAAGCGAATGGTATCAAGAATCGCCTCCGCATCGAGACGACGGGGCGGATAGTAGGCCAGTTGCACGTTCGCCGAATCCTTCCCGGTATTGGCAGCCGGTTCGAGGCTCTCCGAGCGAAAAGTCCTGCTCATGACCAGTTGCCGAACCGTGCGCTTCATGGACCACCCGTTTTCACGGAAGTCAGAAGCCAGGTGGTCCAACAATTCGGGGTGGCTCGGCTCCTTCCCCAAGCGCCCAAAGTTGTCTGCCGAGGCGACCAGACCACGACCAAAGGTGTGGTGCCAGAGCCGATTGACAATCACGCGATTACTCAGGGTATTCCGTTCGCTAACCAGATCTTCCGCCAGTTCGCGGCGCCCACTCGACTTCTTGCTATAGGTCGTCCCTTCAAACACCTCGAGGAATCCCCGCTCCACCGGCTCCTCCTCCAGCTTGTAGTTTCCGCGCGTCAACAGGGGCTGATCCCACGGTTCCCCTTCCATTACGCCGGGAGCGCGAGCCGGGTTCCGGATCTCAGCCTCCAACTTGCGGTAAGTCTCCACCACGGTCTTCAGTTCAGCTGGTAATTTACCAACCTCACTGGCAAGGAATCCGCGACTCACGAAGGCATTCAACAACTGCGCCTGCGCATCGCTCACCCTCCCATCACTCCATCCCTTCAAGGCTTCCACCAGGGACAAGCGGTAAAACTCGAGGAGCAACTTGCGATCAGTAATCGCCTCCAACCGTCCGGGAAGTGCCACCATCGGAGCCCCAAGCTCGCGTAGGGAATCATCGCCGGCATAGACCTCGAATACTCCGAACCAGGAACGCGGATTCCCACCGCCACGGTAGGTCGAGTCCGGCCCCGTATTGAGATTGTAGTATCCCTTCTCCCCATTCCAATACTTGTACTTGTTCAGATTGACCCAGCCTGCTTTGGGCTTGAGCCTCGCCGCAGGATGAAGACCACCATGCGACAATGGGTAGCTGCGCAGGGTAAAGCGCGCAATGGAACCTGATCCCATCGCGCGAATCGAATTGCGAGACCCCTTGGCCAGGTGAAAGGGCGAATTGAGCGTCGCACTGTGCTTGTCGGAAATCATGTGCGAGTAGACACCCGCCGGATAGATTCCGGTAAAGACCTTCCCACCCTCCGGCGCCACCACGAACGAGCCCGCCGCACTCACCTTGGCGCCCAGGCCGTTGCCGCTCTTGTACCACTGGTCGTAGGTCGCCTGCTCGCGAAGGTCCGCATAAAAGGTGGCCTCCGCCTTCACCCTTTCGTTGTGTGCGAGTCCTTCCCGGTAACGGGTGCGCATCGCCTCCAACTCACTGCGGAGCGCAGCAGGATCAAGGCCCTGCAACTTGGCAAAGCCCCCCAAGGGATCCGTTTCCGCAATCGTTCCAAGCTTGGCCGACTCCAGTTTCTCCATCGCACTCTCCAGTTCCTCCGTCCACTGAGCTGCAAACCCGGCCCGCACTGTCGCCTTGAGGACACCCAATTCCTTCTGGTGCAGAATCTGCAATTTGGGAGAGTCCACATTGATGATCGCAGGTCGGCTACTGACCATGATGCCATAGAATTTATAGAAATCCTTCTGGCTGATGGGATCGAACTTGTGGTTGTGGCAGCGTGCACAGGAAATCGTCAATCCCAGCATCGCCTTCGACAGCACATCCACCGCGTTGTCGGTAAAAGTAATCTGTTCGTCGTAGGTATCGGTCACTCCAAAGCCATGCGGGACCATGCGCAAGTGGGCGGGACCAATCGCGGACTCATTGAGTCCCTTCTCCTCATTGATTCGCGGATTCTCCAGGAGATCCCCCGCCACCGCCTCTCGAAGAAGTTGATCATAGGGCACATCATCATTGAGGGCTCTCACCACATAATCGCGATATTGCGTCGCATAGGGTACGTTTGGATCGCCTTCGCTCCCATAGGACTCCGCATAGCGAAACCAGTCCAACCAGTATCGTCCCCAGCGTTCTCCGTATTGCTGCGAAGCCATCAGATCGTCCACCAGCTTTGCATATGCCCTTTCACTCGGATCCTTCACATAGGCCACCACCACGTCAGGCCGCGGCGGCAACCCGGTTAAAATCAAATGCAGGCGGCGCACCAAGGCACCAGGTGAGGCTTCTCTTTGCGCCTCCAATCCCTTCGCCTGCATTCCGGCATAGATGAAGCGATCAATCGCAGTCTCATTCCATGCCCCATCATCGACCTTCGGGGCCGTCGTCTTCTTCACGGGTTGAAACGACCACCACTCTGCCCGCTTGTCACGGATCGCGTCCCAATCCACCTCGCTCGCAAGCTCCTCCTTGCTCGGCTTGCGATGACGCGGATCGGGCGCCCCCATCCGAATCCAATCCTCGAAGTTCTTGATGATGACATTCGCGAGTTTTGGCGCCTTGGACGGCATGGGCTCGTAGTCCTCAAGGTGACGGATCGCCTTGATGAGCGGGCTCTCTTCCGGTTTCCCGGGCACAATCACTTTCGACTCCAGAATTGGAGCGCGCCAATCAAGGGCGAGCTTTCCCTTCTTCTTATGGACGCTGTTGTGACACTCGTAGCAACTCTCCGCCAGCACGGGGCGAATCTTTTTCTCGAAGAACTCCGCCTGTTCGGATGTGATCTCCTGAGCCGCGGCGGGGGCCAGGACCAGAATACAAAAACCAAGGAAGAGTGCGACAGTTCGTTTCATGGCGAGAACACTGCCAGTTGAACAACTCACCCTCCACTTGCCAAGAACCGAGAGCACGCCCTAGATCATCAAAGGGGGCTACTTTGGCAGGATTACCCCATGTGATCCAAGCTCCGCCCATGGAGAATGGCGCGAGGGTCAGGCTCTTCTGACTCGATCCCGGGAGGGATCAAGTTCCAGGCCTCTCGAAAACTCCCGGAATCAGGCTGAGAGCAGGCCTGAGGATGTGGAGACCCCTCCGGGGTCGGGGACTTGCGACGAGCAGGTAATCCGGGGAGGCGCGATGCTCAACCCCGCGCTATTGGCTGATATCCTCCGGGGCCGGGAACCCTTCCGTCATTCCGACAAAGGCATCCTGAAAGGTTTGCTCCCGCAGATCTTTCTGCAAACTACTCCCCCGTGATCTCCTCCCGGTGCCGCCCGGAATCCGTGCTCACCGGCAGCACGCCGGAGGGCTCAGTGGTCATCATGACCATGCGCAGCGAAGGCATCCTGGCGCGAATCTCGACCACTTTTTTCTTCTCTTTCTCAAATTCCGCATGCGCCTTGCCGTCATACTCCACGAGCTGCCCGAGAATGAAATCCACCGTCTTCACCATCGGATAGGTCGCCAGGAGAACCTCCTCCTCTTCCTCTCCATGACATTGGAAACAGGCCGCTTTGAGAATTGGACGCACGTCCGTTTCGAAGAACAGTTCAGAAGCGAGGAGAGGCGGAGCCAGCAGGAAACACCCCATCGCAGTGCTCCAAAACTTCGTCGGAAGCCGTCCTCTCATCCTCCTTCATACAACCGCAATCAGGACGATCTGTCGATTTCGTTCGGAGCAGGTCCACTCGGTCGCAGGCTCCTGGATCTCACCGGAGCACAACTCCTCCCCCAAGCACACTGATGAACAGCCGGCCATGCCCGTCGGCGAACCGTTAGTCACGCCCCCTGATCCCTCTGGATCCGCAAGAGTGGAACTTGATTCGCGATCCTACCGCGACAAGTCGTCAGCCCTGTGTTAAAACGCACATCCTTGAGCGTCCCGTAAGACAAGGCGGAGGAACTACTGCCAGCGGATTGGGACCACAACCACGAACCTGAGATTACAAATGGACATTGACCAAGAATCCTACAACGAGATCGAGCAACTCATTCACAGCGACGAGAGTCCCGTCGGCATCGATGCCAAGAAGACGCACATCATCATCATCCACAAACTCATGCAGATCGAGCAACGCCTGGAGGCCCTGGAAAACGCCCCGGAATGAAGAGGCGAGGAGACTGCCAAATCCCTAACCAATCGCCGCACCTCCGCCCTCTGCTTCCAAGCAGGATCTGCAAAGAATGAACGGGCGAATTTCCGCGCCCAATGATATCGCTTTGGCCTCGAACCCATCTTGACATGAAAAACGCCCTGATCATTACCCTCGTCCTCGCCAGCAGCTGCTGGCTTTTCGCCCAGGAAAAAAAGGCTCCCACCCCGTTCTCGGCGACCGCTCACTCCAATGTTTCCTACGGTCCTCATAAGGCCAACCTCCTCGACATCTGGATCGCCGAAGGCGAAGGGCCTCACCCGCTGCACGTCTACATCCACGGCGGCGGCTGGATCGGTGGCGACAAAACTAGGAAAGGAAATCCCGAAAAGGCCTGGCTCGCCAAGGGAATTTCCTACGCAGCCATCAACTACCGCCACACTCCCGAAGCCTCCCTCCCCGCGCCGGTTCATGATGCCGCGCGCGCAATTCAGTTCATTCGCTCGAAAGCCAAGGAGTGGAAGGTGGACAAGAACCGCATTTGTCTCAGCGGCGGAAGCGCCGGGGCCTGCACCTCAATGTGGCTCCTCTGTCATGACGACCTCGCCGACCCCGAGGCCAAGGATCCGGTTCTCCGCGAGTCGACTCGGGTCTCCGGGGCCGCGGTTGCCGGGGGCCAGGTCTCCATCGACCCCATGCAGATTGAACCCTGGCTCGGACCAATGGTGCTGCAGCATCGCATGATCAACATGGCCGTCGGGGAACCGACCATCGAAGGCGCACTCAAGAACTACGAAAAGCACAAGACCCTCTTCGTCGAGTTCTCCTCCTACAACCACGTCAGCAAGGACGATCCGCCCTTGTTCATGAGCTACGGCGGCGACATGACCTTGCCGTCAAAAAGTGCCGGCCACGGAATTCACCATCCAGTTTACGGCGTCAAGATGAAGGAGAAAGCCGACCGCCTCGGGATGGAGTGCCATCTCCTGATCGGCAAGGGAACGGTGTCCAAATCCAAGAAATACAAAAGTGCCAACGACTTCATCGAAGCGATTCTGTTAGACAAGAAGTAGGCCCACCTCCTCAGTCCCTCTCGAACACCCAGGCGATACGACGCCACCGCGCTGCGAAAGATCATCGGCGAGATCCTCTGAGGTGCTCTCCCCGAAATTCCTGCGAAGGCGGTTGGAGGATCAAGATCCTCCTGCGGGCGTGGCGGGCCACGCGGCATCCCTCATCGTGAGGATGCGACGCCCGAAATCGGCCGCGCGCCTCTCGTTGTCTGCGTTCGGCCGACGAAGCAATTCTTCGAGATGCCAACCCATCATGGTCAGGGAACACCAACGCAGGTAAATTGGCAACGCGTCCCATTCCTCATCACTGAGCTGACGCCGCTCGGAATAGCCCCTCACAAGGGTATCTGCAAGCTGGGGGCTCCACTTCTCGCCCGGGAAACAAAATCCCTGCATGGTCATCGCCACATCAAACAAGAGAACATCCTCGCAAGCCGCCTCAAAATCCAGGATCGCAACGAGCTCGTGGTCCCGAAACAAGGTGTTGTCGGGAAAGACATCACCGTGAATGAGGCCTCGCGGAAGAGGCGTGCCCAGCTGATTCCGAAGCAGTTCATACTCCTCCACGAAGATGGTGGCCTGCTCGTGGGGCGCCCCGTTCGCAGTCACAAGTTCCACCAATCGAGTGACCGCTCCTTCCCCCACTGGATTCTCCCGCTGCCACCAATCCCCGCTTGGGGGCGGCAAGCGGTGGAGATCGCCCAGGGCGCAGGCGATTGCGGCTACCGTCGATTCGTTCGATTCAGGTTCCGTCCCCTCCAACCACTCCAACAACACCACATGAGAATCCCCGGGGCCCGCAAGCCATCGCTCGCCGCAACCAAAGTGCAATGCCGCGGGTGCCGGGAAGCGGTGGCTCCGCAACCAATCAAGCACGTCGAGCTCATAAGTGACTTCGGACTGATCCGGACCAATGCGATGCCGGAGCAGGAAGACTCCCGCACTGGTTTCCAGTCGGTAGTTCGAGTTGGCATATCCTGACGCCATCCGCAGGCAGCTCACCACCGCCGGCGATCCCTCCATGCGTTCAACCGCAAACTCAGCAATCCTCTCGCTCACGGTCTCTCGTTAGCATTCTTTCCTTCACAGGGCGAATGCAAGAAGGCTGGCCGCGCTAGCCCAGGATCTCCTTCCGCACCTTTCCTTCCTCGGTGGGCCCGATCAGGCGCGAATTCAGTCCGCTCCGAACAACCCCCAATTTGAAGGGATCCAGCCCAAGCTGGTGAAGGATCGTCGCCTGAAGATCGCGCACGCCCATCGGATCCTCCGAAGGATAATAGCCAATATCATCGGTGGCTCCAAAGTTGAGCCCTCCCTTGATGCCCCCGCCCGCCATCCACATCGTGAAGGCGAAGGGATGGTGATCGCGCCCAACGAACGTTCCGTAGCGCCCACCCCGGTTCTCACGCATGGGTGTCCGACCGAACTCCCCTCCCCACACGATGAGGGTCTCGTCGAGCAAACCGCGCTGCTTCAAATCCTTGATCAGGGCCGCAATCGGCCGATCGATCTGCCGGGTCTTCACCGGCAAATGCGTCTTCATGTCCTCGGGCTGGGACGACCCGTGATGATCCCATCCCCAATCGTAGAGCTGCACGAAACGGACTCCCGATTCGACCAGGCGCCGGGCGAGGAGACAGTTGTTGGCAAAGGCCGGATCACTGGCGGCAGCGAGCGGTTTGTCGCCAACGTTCTTGGTATCCGCGGTCGACTTCACTCCCGGCTGGGCCCCGTACATTTCCAGCACATGCTTGGGCTCCTTGGAGATATCCATCACCTTCGCGGCCGCAGTCTGCATACGATAGGTCAATTCGTACTGCGCAATGCGCGCGATGGTCTCCGGGTCCCCGATCGCACGATGCTGCGCCTCGTTCAACTCACGAAGGGCATCGAGTTGGCGACGTCTCGTCTTGCGATCAAGACCGTCCGGGTTCGAGAGGTAAAGCACCGGATCACCGGTATTGCGACACTGGGTCCCCTGGTAAACGCTCGACAAGTAGCCGCTCCCCCACACGCTCTTACCGGCACTGGGGGTCCGCCCACCGGAGGCCAAGACCACAAAGCCCGGCAGGTTCTCATTTTCGGAACCCAACCCGTAGGTCACCCATGAACCCATCGAGGGACTCCCGAAACGGGGATCCCCGGTGTGCAGCAACAATTGCGCGGGCGAGTGGTTGAACTGCGTCGTGGACATCGAGCGAATCACGCACAGCTCATCTGCCTGGGAAGCGAGATGGGGCAGCAATTCACTGATCCAGGTATCCCCCTTGCCATGCTGCTTGAACTCGAAAAGTGGCCCCATCATGACGGGGTTCTTCCCAGGTTGAATGAAGGCAAATCGTTTCCCATCGAGATACTCTTTGGGACAGATCTTCCCATCGAATTTCTTGAGCTCCGGTTTGTAATCAAAGAGCTCCAACTGGGTGGGCGAACCCGCCATGTGGAGATAGATGATGTTCTTCGCCTTGGCGGGAAGGGTCCCCATGCGAGGGGCGAGCGGATTGTGAACCCGGGGCTCTTCTGCTTGCGCCAGGTTGCCCATCATGTTCGCCAGGGCAGCGCCCCCGAGCCCCACTCCACAGCGAGTGAGAAAATGTCGCCGGGTCAGGGCCTGAAGGTAGCGTTCGTTCTCAGTCATCGCTCTATCCTTTGGTCAGAATCTCATCCATGTTGAGCAACACATTGGCGATCACGGTCAGGACCGCGAGCTCCGTCACCGGCACGCCCTCCGGGAGCGGACCGATCGGATTGCTTGCGATCGCCATCGCAGCCTTCCCGTCCTCGAGGTAGTGTTTGAACTGATCCTCATAGAGTCTCAACATGGCCGCCATCTCCACCTCCTGGACCAAACGTCCGGTCACCAATTCGAAGGCAAAGGCCAGGCGGGCGGCTACCCGTTGGTCCTTGCCCTCCGCCACCACCCGACGCGCCAGGGCCTGCGCAGCTTCCGTAAAGACCGGATCGTTCAAGGTGACCAAGGCTGCGGTGGGAGTATTGGTGCGGATCCTCCGCGGCAAACACACCTCGCCGCTCCCTGCATCCATGAGAAGAAAGGAAGGGTAGGCCGAAGTGCGCTTGGCAAAGGTGTAAAGCCCACGACGATGGCGGTCCTCTCCCTTGCTCGTCCTCCAATTCGAACCATTGTAGACCGTTTTCCAGATGCCCTCCGGTTGCAGTGGCATCACCGGCGGTCCGTACATCTTGCGGCTCAGCAGACCGCTCACCGCGAGGGCCTGATCACGAATCATTTCCGCCTCCAGGCGAAATCGCGGCCCGCGAGCGAGCAAGCGATTCCGAGGGTCGCGTTCCCGGGCACTGTCTTTAATCTGCGACGACTGCCGATAGGTGGCCGACATCACCATCGTTTTGCACAGCTTTTTCAGCGACCACTTGTGAGTCTCGCGAAACTCCACCGCCAACCAGTCCAACAATTCCGGATGAGTAGGCAACTCACCTTGTGTTCCCAAGTCCTCCTCGGTTTCCACCATCCCAATCCCAAACAAGCGTGCCCAGATCCGATTCACGGTGACTCGTGCGGTGAGCGGATTCTCCTCCGACACGAGCCACCTGGCGAGGCCCACCCGGTTCATGGGCCCCTGGGATGGCCAGGCGTGCAAGGACTTTGGCACTCCCGCAGTCACCGGCGTTCCCGGACTTTGAAAGTCCCCTTTGACCAGGACATGAGTTTTTCGTTTTCCATTTGGGGGAAGCTCCTGCATCACGGGAATCGCGGGGGGCTTCATCTTCATCACCTTGTCATTGAGCTCCCTGCTCAGCTTCGCGAATTCCGCCTTCAAGGCAGCCTGCTCCCCCGAGAGCCCGGCCAACTTGGACCGGAGTTTGTCGACTCGCTGGGCCAACTCTGCATGCTGCGACAAATAGAATGGCGAGGGCAGCGCTCGCTTGGGATCGTCGCCGCCTCGATCCGCGTCTGCACTCTGATTGAGAAAGTCGTAAAGCTGATAGTACTCGGTCTGCGAGATGGGATCATATTTGTGCGAGTGGCACTTCGCACACCCCACTGAAAGTCCCAGCCAGATCAATCCGGTCGTATCTATCCGGTCCTTCACTGCAGCCACTCGCCACTCTTCATCGGTCGTTCCGCCCTCCGTGTTCGTCATCGTGTTGCGATGAAAAGCAGTGGCCAGCACCTGTTGAGAGGAGGCTTCGGGCAACAGATCGCCTGCCAACTGCTCGATCGTGAATTGATCGTAGGGCATGTCATCGTTGAAGGCCTTGATCACCCAGTCCCGCCACGGCCACATCGTGCGCGTGTTGTCCTTCTCGTAGCCCTGGGTATCCGCGTAGCGGGCAAGATCCATCCACATCCGGGCCCAGCGTTCCCCGTAGTGAGGAGAGGCCAGCACGCGATCCACCAACTTCTCGTAGGCATCCTTCGACTGGTCGTTGAGGAACTCGGAAATCTGCGCTCTGCTGGGAGGCAGTCCGGTCAGATCAAAACTCAGCCGACGAATGAGAACCCGGCGACCCGCTTCTCCCATCGGACGCAGTTTCTCGTTCTCCAGACGCGCTAGAATGAAATGGTCGACCGCATTTCGGGGCCACTCTCCATTTTGCACCTTCGGCAATTCCGGGCGCACTGGTTTCACGAAGGCCCAGTGCTCATCGTACTTCGCCCCTCCATCAATCCACCCTTTCAGGAGTCCGATCTCTGCCGCATTCAACTCATGTTTCGACTTCTTGGGTGGCATGATCTCCTCAGGATCTGAGTGGGTAATCCGGAGGTAGAATTCACTCTCCGCGCTCTTGCCCGGAACAATGGCAGGACCGCCCTTGCGCTCTCCGGTTGCCCCCTCTCGCGTGTCCAAACGGAGCTTCGCTTTTCGCTTCTTCTCGTCGGGTCCGTGACACGCAAAACAGTTCTTCGAGAGGATCGGTCGGATCTGCCGCGAAAAATCAATTCGCTCTCCCCGGGCCAGGGGGGCCATGAGCAGCAGCACCCCGGTGGTCAGAATCCCAACACTCTTCATCATCTCTCGCTCAATAGGGTAGAGCATCCACGATTCGAGGCGATCACATTTGCGGGTGAGGCAGGAAAAACCACTCTCCAGGGGCCTTTCGAGCTCGCGTCATGGCGGCATCCCCAAATCCCCTCGCATCTCCCCCCTCCGGCCCCAGCTCGCTTTGCCAATCCTTCAAATTAGAGCGACACATGAAGAGGTGAGGCCTCGGCCGGATCGCGAGGACCAATCCATCGTCCACACGTTTCTTGCTTCACCGCCGTTCGGCCGCATGATTCAGAAGCGCCTCCTCATCCTGCACCGCCTTGCCTGGCCAGCCGCCGCCAGGAGACCCCATTACCAGAAAATCGTCAGTCCAAGAAATTCTCACCATCGTTTCAACTGAGCCGAGATCTACCAGAATTCGAAGGTGGTTCCATCCCGACCACTCCTACCGCAACTTCAGCCGGACCAGTCAATTAGGCGAGGCCCTTCCCGGAGCTCAGCGAGACGATCACCTTCGCTGGTGAGCTCATCAATTTACACCTCAATCCTTCAGCTCATTTAAGCTGCTGGGCAATCCTCACCCCCCACAAGAAATCAGCTTGAGTGACCGTATCACAAACGTAATTCTGCGCATCGCCATTCTCTCCGCCATGAAATTCCTTTCCCTCTTCACCCTTGCTGCAATCCTTGCCCTTCCGATGGCCAGCATGGCCGCGCCCTCCTCGGAAGCCATCACCTTCGCGGTCGACCAAAAGCGAACTTTTCTCCCGCTCGAGGAAGCCGCCAATCACCTCGCATGGACCCCTACCATCGATGACAAGCGCGGCAAGATCATTCTCAACGGCACAACAATCTCGACCAAGCTCCTCCGCACCTTCACCGATGGCACCAATCTCATCAGCCTTGTTGATCTCGCCAAGGCGGGAGCGGAAGTCACCGTCGAAGAGGATGGTTCCGTCACCAAAGTCGCCATCAAGGACCGTTACTTCAATGTCGTCAAAAGAGAGAAACGCGCCGAGATCAATTTGGCCCAGCAAAAGCTCCGCGCCTGGGAGGGCCAACGCCTCGTTCTTGAAACACGGGTCAGCTCGGGAAAACGGGGCCGGACCCCAAGTGGCGACTACTCCGCCGGTCCCTACAAGGCCCGCAAACATTATTCGAGCCGCTACAACAACGCCTACATGCCCTACAGCGTACAGGTCACCGGACACATTTTCATCCACGGATACAAGTCAGTCCCGAAGTTCCCCGCTTCGCACGGTTGCGTGCGGGTCCCCTACCTCACCGATGGAAATCCGGCCCGCTTCTTCTACGAGTGGATCAACAAGGGCACTCCCATCAAGATCGTACGCAAGTAGCGCGATGTTCAGCTGATGATCTGCCGAAGCACCTTGCCACCGATATCGGTGAGCTTGCGAATCCGTCCGGGATGCCGATAGGTCAGTTGTTCGTCGTGCAGGCCCATCAGGTCGAGAATCGTGCCGTCGACATCGCGAATTTGAATCCCCTCCCCCAACTGATCGCAGGCTGTATTCATCGGTGGCCCCCACCGTGACCTCACCTTTCACATCGCCTTCGGCCATCCACATGCAGAGGGCGCGGGAATTGTGTTCGCGTCCGGGGTTGCTTCCGTTCACGAACGGTGTGCGCCCCATCTCCGAAGCCCACACCAAGAGAGCCTCTCCCAGCAATCCCCGCTGTTTGAGATCCTCCAAGAGGGGCCCCACGGGCTGATCCACTTCCCGGGCGTTCTTCTTCATGCCATCGCGCACCTTGCCATGGTGATCCCAGCTCTCGGAGCCGATCTGCACTCCGTGAAGCAACATCGTGTAGCGCACTCCCCACTCCATCAGACGCCGGGCCAGCAAACACTGTCGACCAAATCCCGCCACCTTGCTGTCATCGAGCCCGTACAGAGTAGGCGTTGCTTCGGTCAGCGAGTGGGGACGCCCCAGGTTCAGGATCAGCGCGCCCTTCTCTCGCAAAAGAGTTCCCTGATACGCTGCCGGCAGATAGCCGTTGGCCCACACCGCCGCCCCGTTCACCGGCGAATGCCGCCCCTGCACCGAGGGTGCCAAGGAAACTCCTCAAAAGAGGACGCATCAGGAAATCGGAAATCAAAGCAACGAGGCGGGTTGGTAAAAAATTACAGCTATTTCGTGTACTCTCAACCTCGGACCAGTTATACGGAAGTGCTGGTCCCCCCTCCCTCAACAATCTACCACTCGGGGCATGCCACGCCTCCTGCTCGCCTTTCTCCTGGGCTTCTCGGCTCTTCCTCGCATTGTTGCCGACGAGGCCGCCCTCAAGTCCGCCCTCACCTTCCATGCCTCCTTTGACCATGGCCTCGAGGCAGATTTCGCCAAGGGAGACCCCAAACTCTACACTTGGATTGATCGTGGAAAGAACCTCTCCAAGGCGGGGCTCCACACCGATCACAAAAGCGCCTTGTCTCCCGACGGCAAGTTCGGGAAGGCCATGAAGTTCCTCGCCGGTGATGCTCCGTGGATCTACTACGCAGCTCAGGACAACCTCGCCTACCACAAGAACAACTGGAGCGGCAGCGTCTCGCTCTGGCTCAAGTGCGACCCCGTGGACGGCCTGGCCAAGGGCTACTGCGATCCGGTCCAACTTACTCCCCGGGCGTGGAACGATGCCGCCTTCTTTCTCGACTTCAACAAGGACGGCAAGCCGCGCGACTTCCGCCTCGGGGCCTTTGCGGACAAGAAGATCTGGAATCCCCAAGGCAGCGAGCTACCCGAATCAAAACGCCCGCTCCTGACCTCGACCGATCCGAAGTTTGGTGCCGACAAGTGGACTCACATTTTGTTCACGTGGGAAGACTTCAACACCGGCAGGAAAGACGCCGTCGCCAAGCTCTATCTTGATGGCGCCCTCAACGGCACCCTGACCGGTTGGAATCAGATGTTCACCTGGGCCCGCGACGAATCACCGCGCCTTCTTCTCGGCTTGCACTACGTCGGACTCTTGGACGAATTCTCCTGTTTCAGTCGGGCGCTGAGTGCGGAGGAAGTCAAGCGCGTGCATTTCCTGGCGAACGGCGTGAGCTCTTTGCTCAAGTAGTTTCTGCGGTGCGCGAGGGACCCGCGCAGGCCTCCTTTCCAGAGACGAAGCCCTACAAGTTTCTGCACGCTACTTGAGCCCTGCTTCGATGAAGGACCACATCAGTTCAGGATAAAAGCGATGACCGGCATCGCCCCATTTGAGGGCCATCTGATTTGGCACCCCTGCCGCCTTGAAAATCCTGCTCACCGCAGCCGCTGTCTTCTCGACCGCGGCACGCCTGTGCAGGCCATCGCTCACGCCGTGCACGATGAGAAGATGCCGAGGAGCCACCAGTCCACCCAGATCGGCCCAGCCCCCCCAGTTCCGCAATCCGGGCACGAGGCAGCAATCGCAGTGGAAGATGAATCCCTCCGAGCTGGTCACCGAGGTGAAGGAACAACTCGGAATCGCGACTCGAATGCGTTGGTCGATGGCGGCCATGTAAGCGGTGAGCACCCCGCCTCCCGAATTGCCCGTCATCACGATGCGATTCTTGTCCACCTGGGGCAGCTTCACGGCCCAATCGAGCAGTCGTTGCATGTCCCACACGCGTTCGCCGTTCGGAGTCCGCCCTGCCAGGAGGCAATGCATGAGCTGCGCTCGGCATGGACGCTTGCCATGCCGCCCCTTGGGATCCGGCACAAGCACTTCCTCCGCCAATCCCCGGGTGGCGGGTGCGATCGCGACAAACCCTCGGAGCACGGCCTGCTCCGCGATGTTCCCTTCCCGCCCGAGAATCTGTTTGCGATGCGCCTCGTCCTTGAAGGCACCCGCATAGGAGTGCAGCCCCTTGTTGTCGTGCCCGTGAGGACAAAGAAAGAGCGGACGGCGAGGGCCCTCCCCAATGCCCATTGGAACGAGAAGATAGAAGGGAATCGAGATCCCAGGCTCGGTCTCGATCGCACAAAGTGACCGTAGGTACTTGCCCTCAATCACCTTTGCCTTGCCCCGAATGACGACCGGCTGGAAATCTGCGAGCTCCTTCCCCATCCGCTGCAGTCCCGTCACCGCGATCAAGGCCGCGCGCGCCTCCCGCTGCCAGGTCGCATGGTCCTTCCCCTCCCCGAAAGCGTGAGTCTGATCCCCCTCTTGAATGCGCTTGAGGTAAGCGCTGGTCTCCTGGGGATAGTGGGCGAATGGCCTGGGCCCGTCTTGCGCAGGAAGAACGGCGCCAGCCAGGAGCACAACAACAAGGGCTGATCTCATGCTTGCAATCCAACAGAGCCCAGCACCCCGCACAAGATTAAGTGGCGGATGGCCATTCCCTACTTGGGGGAGTGTTCATACAAGGCCTCCATCCAAGCGATCGCCGCGGGTTGCACGATCTCGTGTCCCCCATCGAAGATGGTGACCGTCGCACTCGCGGATGATCTCCGAAAGAGCGGCTGGTTCTTGCCATAGCTGGCATCCGCGGTGTCCTTCTTCAATGATTCAGGCACTTGAGCCCTCTCGGTAAAGAAACGAATCTCCTCCTCCGAAATGCGGTCTGCAAGCTCCGCGACTTCATTGAAGGCGAGAAGGCTATGGCTGATCGGGACGCTCCCGGTGTGTCCATCCTTGATTCCGGCGTTGATGTGCAGGGCGACCTTGCCCTTGGCCCTCGCCAAATAACTCAAGGGTGAGCGCAGGCGATATTGCCTGTCCACCTCCGCACTGTCGCCAGGAATACCCCCACAGGACTTCACGATGTCGGCCCCGTAATTCTTACCCTTCTGCTCTTCATACCACGCTTTCAAATCCGAGATCGATGCCCATGCCGAGACTCCGGACCAAATTTCAGGATGTCTTCCCGCCATCACGAGACAGTGGTAGCCACCCCCAGAAGTGCCGACCAGAAACACCGCCGAGGCATCGATCCTGCTCGTCTTCTTGGCAAAATCCACTGCGCTCACGATATCCTTCACCACCAGGTCGGAGCCCGTCGCTTCCGGCCGCCGGGCAGGACCCCGAAAATCCGGATGAAGGTAGGCCCATCCCTTTTCCATGCACCATTTCCGGATCGGCTCGTGAAACTTCTGATTGTAGTTGCCCGACCAGGTATGAAGGACCACTACCAACGGCACGGCCTCCTTCGATTTGGGATCGAAGAACATCGCCCGCTGCCAGCTCTTGTCGGCCGCGCTGAGGTATTCGATGTCCTCGAATTCCTGTCCGTTCGCACCAAGTGCAGCGAGAACCAAGAGCGCCATCAGCCCGTGAAGAAATCTCATCCCGGTGGATCTTGTTCCTCCCTCGCTTATCCGTCAACGGCGCACCGATTGTCTTGCCCCCCGTTCTTCATCCTCCTATACACGCAAGCCCTTCCGCCTCCAACGATATGCGCAATCCACCGTCCCTTCAACTCATCATCGCGCTCTCTCTGGCCTTTGTTTCAGGACTCAGCGCCGGTGCCAACGCCGCCAAGTGGCAAGAGATTCCCTCTCCAGGTGGCGACTACAAGATCGGGTTCTCACTCAGCAAGAGTGGGCATCCCCTCTACCGGGTGATCCACCATGACGAGGAAATCATCGCGCCAAGCGGACTGGGCTTCATTCTCGACGGCGAAGTCGCTTGGACTGCTGGTTTTCAAACTCCGGGGCTCAGTAAAAGATCGGCTCAAGAGAGCGACTGGAAGCCAGTTTGGGGCGAGCGATCCACGGTGAAGGACTCCTTCATGGCAGCCACCGTGACCTATCCGCGCCAGATCGCTCCCGGCCCCTTCGCTCTTGAAGTCCGCGCCTATGATCAGGGCGTTGCCTTTCGCTACCTGATCGAAAAGCAAGGTGACGTCAAGGAGATCAGAATCACGAGCGAAGAAACCGAGTTCAACTTCGGGAAGGATCACGACCTCTGGGCGGTCTATTCCGCCCAGGGAAAATACAGCAAGATGAAACTCAGCGATCTCAAGCACACCGTGGAGCGACCCTGCGTGTTGGAGACCGGCGGCGGCACGGTCATCGCGATTGCCGAGGCCGCGATGATCGACTTTGCCCGCATGCGTCTGCGTCCTTCTTCGGATAAAGCGCACACCCTGGTTTCCAGGCTGCACAGCCCCGTGCGGAGCAGCTTACCCATGAAGACGCCCTGGCGAGTGGTGATGGCCGGCGACCGTCCCGGAGAACTGCTGGAGAACAACGACATTCTTCTCAATCTCAACGAGCCCAACAAAATCGCGGACCCGAGCTGGATCAAGCCGGGCAAAGTCATCCGCGAAGTCACCCTCTCCACCGATGGCGGTCTCGCCTGCGTCGACTTTGCGGTAAAGTATGGACTCGAGTTCATTGAATTCGACGCCGGATGGTACGGAAACCAGCAGGACGAAGAGGCTGACGCAAGCACCGTTGCGCGTCCCAATCTCGATCTTCCTCGCGTCATCAAATACGCAAAGAACAATCGCATCGGTGTGATTCTCTACGTCAACCGCCGCCACCTTGAAGCCGACCTCGACAACTTGCTGCCCATCTACGAGAAGTGGGGCATTGCTGGTTTGAAATTCGGTTTCGTGCAACACGGCGATCAGAAATGGACCAGCTGGATGCACGAGGCCATTGCCAAGTGTGCGAAGCACAAGATCATGGTGGATGTCCACGACGAGTACCGCATGACTGGTTGGCAGCGCACCTATCCCAACTTCATGACTGCGGAAGGCATTGCCGGCGATGAAACCCGCCCGCCCAACGAGCAAGCGCTCGCCACCCTCTTCACCCGTGGGATTTGCGCTCCCTCCGATCACACCTTCTGCTACTACAACGGCTTCGTTGATCAGACCACTTCCCATGCCACGCAGCTCGCGAAAACGATTTGCTTCTTCAGTGCCTGGCAGTTCCTCTTTTGGTACGATCAGCCTTCCAGCGCCCAGAACGAGCCCGAGCTGGAATTCTTCAAATACCTCCCCACAACTTGGGATGAGACCAAGGTTCTTCATGGCAAGATCGGAAAGTACGCTGCCATTGCGCGGCGCAGCGGTGACGATTGGTTTGTCGGCTGCTTCAATGCGGGCGCCCCGCGCATCCTCGATCTCGACCTCGAGTTTCTCCCCAAGGGAAAGCCATTCGAAGCGATCATCTACTTCGACAACAATGAAGTCGCGACCCGGACCAAAGTTGGCATCGAAAGAAGACCAGTCGATTCGACCACCGTGCTCAAGGCTTCGATGAGCGGCCGTGGGGGCGTGGCCGTGCGAATCGTCGCCAAGTAGCGAAACGCGACCGCCTTCCGCCTCTCACTTTGGAATCTTCACCAGGGTGTAGTAGGCCTCCGCATGCAGGAGCTTCGCCCCGTTCTGCCCTGCAATGTGTTCCATCAGCAACTCGTGCACATAGCCCGCCCGCATTTCCCCGAGCTTGAGGCCAACTCACCTCTTCGCATGAGTGCGCCGCTCGTCGAACTCGGGCACTCGAGCGGTCAACTCAAGTTGAGCTACTTGACCCAATCCGGAATCGTTCCATCCCCGGTGGCCTTTCCTGCGGCCACCCAACTCAGGTTGAAGCGCGCCATGGACGATCCCCCCTTGGGGCCTCCTTCAAAGTGGAGATAGACTTGGCCAGCACTCTTCGTTCCCGGTCGTCCCGAGGTCATGGAGGAATAGGCAAAGCTCCCTTCAAAGACGAGACGCTGCACCGGCCAGCTTTTTCCTCCATCAAAACTCGCCCACACGGTGCCGCGTTTGCGTCCACCTGGACTGTCGCAGTTGCTGTAAAGAAGAACATCCTTGCCCACCACGGGAAGCCGCACCAGGCCCGCCATGCATCCATAGTTCGTATTCTGCGGTCCATCGGGCAAGATTTCGCAGAATTTCAGATCCTTCCAGGTCTTCCCACCATCGCTACTCGTTGCGGTCCAACGGCGGCGTGGATTGGCGCCTTCCTGAGCCCAGTGCCGACGAGAATTGTAGTAGAGGGTTCCGTCGGAGAGCTCCGCGATGCACGCTTCGCCGGTGCCCTTGGCAGGAAAGGGATCACTGGCCATCCACGACTTGCCGCCGTCGTCGCTGAAGATTGCGTTGGTGTAATGCTTCGGCCACAGGCTCCGGTCATTCTTGCCGGCGTACCAACGCGATGGACGCACCAGGCGCCCCTTGTGTTTTCCGTGGCGCAGCGTGATCCCGTGATCGTTCATGTGCATGGAAGGAAGATTGCCCTCGCTGTCCACCCCGATCCTGGTCTCCTGCTGCTTCCAACTCTTGCCATGGTCCTTGCTGCGGAAGATCTTGATGGGCGCGGGCGGGTGACGGTCCTCGACGAAGGCGATGATGTCGCCGCTCGTTTCATCGACGGTCAGTCCGCCAGTCTGAAAACCGGGATCGCAAATGATGATCTCCTCTCCCCACGTGGCACCCCCGTCTTCACTGCGCCGGGCCTGCACCTTGCTACTGCCGAAGGTCGCAACAATGGTGCCATCCACCGCCACCGCCACATTCGGAAAACGCTGATTCTTGAAGACCTGACTCAACTCCATCTTCGGTGCACCCAGGAAGGGATCAAGCGATCCTTCCGCCTCATGACCAGCAGCAGTCTGGTGGTGATCAGCGAGCGCAAGGCTTGAAGCGGCGAGGCCGCAGAAGGTGGTCAAAGCCAGACGAGCGGCCTTCCTTTCGAGTGAGTGGGTGGACATGATGGCGATTGGTTGACAGATGGTGGGATCTCCTCGCAGTGCCCGTGAAGCGAACCCGAAAGCCGACTGTGAGCACTCTCCATCAAGGGCCTACCACTCGCGGTCTGGCCACGCAAGCGCAAGAGCCTCACACGTCCGGGTGCTCTCCTCCTGCGCCATCCCCGCTCACGGACAAGACCTCAATGTCATGAATCCCTGTCGCTAACGGAGAGTTCGCTGACGGTTTACTCCTGCGCAGGGGCCTTCTCCGGATCGATCCCCTCGACTCCCAATTCTCCGGAGACCGGATTGGGACGCGCAACAATGCCTCCTGAAAAGCGCACGCAATAGTCCGAAAAGGCCGCGTTCGCTTCCGGATAGTCGGTGCTCACAAATTGCGCTCCGCTTGCGAGGGCCTTCTCTCGTTTGGCGGGATCATTCTTTCGCGCCTGCACGGTATCCGAGTCCGCCCTGGTCCGCACGAGAAACCCGGCCTTCACCAATCTCTGAATCTGATCAAAGCCTCCGACCGGATCATTGAGCTTGAAGAACGCCGCTGCAGGATCGTTCTCGTCAACCGAGACAAAGATGAGCCGCCCGCGCAACGATGGATGATCCTTCAAATAGGCATTCCGGAGGTGACTTCCATTATCGAGAGCAAACATCACCTTGCCACGGACCTCCCTGAGAGAGGGCCAACCCTTCTCCACAATGACCTCCCGTAAAGTCTGGGCTCCCCCCCGAACATCATCGGGTGCCAAAATCTCTTTCCGCTGGAAGACGGAAAGGATTTCCTGATCCACTCCATCGAGCTGGGCAGCGTCAAACTTCCTCAAGCGACCACCCAACGGAGAACCAGTCTCCTTGAGCTCGAGCAGGATCATGATCGGCACGTGATGGGAGTTGGCCTGAGACCATCTTCGAATTGTCTTCAGAGCATCCACAAAGGTCAGCGCGGTGGTGAGAAAATCAAAGTCGGGCGAGTGCAGGATCTTTATTCCCGGCTTCTTCAAGACCCCGGTTGGATCATGGCCTTGCCCACCCTGCTTCCTGAGCATCCGGTTGGCCACGGGCTCGGCAAAGAGACCCCCTTCAGGATCGGCGTAGAGATCCAGTTCGAGCTGACGAACTCCCAGTTCGCCGAGCTGTTGCTCCAGTGGCCTGTGGGTATACTGAATCGAATCCGCGGTTTTGGGAGTGAAGGTCCGGATCAGGTTCATCACCCCCTCCGCAGGCTCAATGTGATATGAATTGTGCGTCCCGATCACTTGAATCTGATTCAAGCGCAGCTCCCCGTCAGCAGCTTTCTGGGCAGACCCCGGAATCATCGCCAGAGGGCCCAGAAAGCACATCAGGAGCCCTCGAAGCACGGTGACATTGTTCATGAGAGTTCAACCCTGCCCTGCAACCAAGGGCCCGGCGAGTGCAATCCCCGCCCTCCGCAGATTCCCTTGCCCTCCCTCAGAACAACAGCCCAGGCTCGGTGTGCACCCATGAAACATTCGATTCTCTTTCTGCTCCCCACCTTCGGGTTCGTCCTCGCGCTGACCAGTTGTGCAACCGAAAAGGCCGGCAAGGAAGCTGTCGCCACGCTCAATGGCCAAGGCACGCATGACGAGTGGAACGACGATGGCGGCGCAGGCCAAGTCAAGGTTCGCGTCAATCTCTCTGTCCAGCGCGCTGATGTCACTCGTGGGGCCCGACGAGTCGGTTGGTGAGGTGGTATTCATGGCGGTGCCAATAGATTTTGGTTCGACCGCCTCCGGAGCCGCAACTCTCCAGAAAAACATGGTCGTCCCTACCAATCGATCAAATCCCGGACCTATCAACGAGCTCCGAACCTGAGGACGAGGATGCGATGGCATATTGCGGATAATCCCACGCCATGCCGCTGCAAACTGCCCCATCCCATGATTCACCGTTCATCTTTCCAACATTTTCTTCGACCTCGCATCCCCCCTGACCTAACGAAGAGATCTCATGAACCCAGAACGGCCCCGCACCCTCGAGGCCGCCCCAAACCACATTTCAATTCCCTCCCCAAGGTGCAGAATCAGGCCCGATTGGCGGCCATGAAAACCCAAACTCCAAAAGTGCAGCTCAACTCTCACTCTGGAAGCATGCCCCTGGCCACAGTCTCCGCACTCACTCTGCGCAATCGCCTTGCCCGCGCTCGTCTCGACTCCCCATGAAATCGCTCCCTCTTCTCGCTCTCCTTCTCTTCACCTTCCCGGTCTTCGGTAAGCAGAAGCCCCTCAACGTCATCCTCATCATGGCGGACGACTCCGCCGCAGACAACTACGGCTGCTATGGGAGCACCTACTTCCAGAGCCCCCGCCTCGACTCCCTTGCCCGGACCGGCGCAAAGTTCAATCACTGCTACTCGGAACCGGTCTGCACCCCCAGCCGCTGCAAGATCATGACGGGACGAGACGGCATTCGCAACTATGTCGCCTTCGGCACTCTCGACAAGGACGAGGTCACCTTTGGCACCATGATGAAGAATGCCGGCTACGCTACCGCGGTCGCGGGCAAGTGGCAGTTACATGGTGGCACACGCGGCTCACTGGCCCCACAATGCGGCTTCGACACCTACTGTCTCTGGAACTACCCCGGGACCAGCAGATCCCGCTACTGGAACCCGAGCATCATGCGCGACGGCAAGCTCCTTGAAACCACCGAGAAGGACTATGGCCCGGACATCTTCACCGACTTCCTCATCGAGTTCGTGGAGCAGAACAAGGAGGGTCCATTCTTTGCCTATTACCCCATGGTCTTGGTGCACTCACCGTTTCCCAAAACCCCCGAGAGCGATCCTGAGGATGGCGACACCCGGAAGGACCAGTCCTTGCGCAACTTTCGGGACATGACGCTCTACGCCGACCAGTGCGTCGGCCGCATCGTGGACGCGCTGGAAAAGAACGGCCTCCGCGAACGCACGGTTGTGATCTACACCACCGACAACGGCACCCATCGCAGCCTGACCTATCCCTTCGGCAAGGAGCAACGCCGGGGTGAGAAAGCTTTCGCCACTGACGGCGGGTCACACTCCCCTCTCATCATCAA
Organism: Roseibacillus sp.; assembly: GCA_028821775.1. Taxonomy (GTDB): domain Bacteria; phylum Verrucomicrobiota; class Verrucomicrobiia; order Verrucomicrobiales; family Akkermansiaceae; genus Roseibacillus_B. Next base: position 12,390 of record JAPKFB010000046.1, on the reverse strand, counting down.
TTGTCCCGGTCTCGTGAAGAGCGGAACGGTATGCGACGATATAGTCGACTTTTCCGATTTCATGCCAACCATCGCGGAGATCACCGGCGCGAAACTCCCCAATCGCAAACTCGATGGTCGCAGTTTCTGGCCCCAGTGCCTCGGCCAAAAGGGAAATCCGCGGGAGTGGATTTTCCAGTATTACTACCCCAAGCTGAAGGAAGCCGCCCAGGCACACGGCCAGGGTGTGAACGGCCTGGAAATCGTCTGGGCGCAGAACCAGAACTACAAACTATACCGCGACGGGAAGTTCTACGCCACGAGCGATCGGCAGGAGAAGGCCCCTCTCCCTGCGGGCACGAGCAAGGACGCGGACGCGGCGCGGACGTTGCTCCAGGGCGCCCTCGACTCGATGCCCAAGAAGGCCGCGAAGCTGACTGCGATGAAAGTAAAGAAGAAGAAGTAGTAGTTCGCAGGGGCCCTCGCGATCCGCTCTGCGACTGCCCGGGGGCAGGTCCTCCCTCCAACCATCTGAGCGCTACACCGTCACCCACCGACCCTCCCGCACCGACTCCGCTGCTGCGTCGGTGAACTTCTGCGCGATCCATCCGTCTTCCAGATCCGGATGCCCCTGCGCAGGCCCGCTCCCACTCACAATCGGAGCGAGCGCTGGAAACACCCACTTCGCAAACCGATTCCCAAAGGCGCAGTCCGGGACATTCTCCACCAATCTTTTCTCCTGATCAGGAGTTACCATGATTACATCTCCAGACCAGCGATCGACGCTCAGAGAGGCCTTCGTTCCGTGTAGTTCGAGCTCCGGCGCGAGGTGTTTGCGCAAGGAGGGAGCGTGCGAGAGAAGGTAGGTTCCCATCGCTCCATTGGAGTAGCGGCAGGCGAGATGGGCGTAGTCAACCGTTCCGGCCTCACGTCTGGAAGGCGCTTCGCCCGTCCCATCATTCCCCCAGTCGAGCGCTTCCCCCAGATTGATGGCACCAAGATCCGCTTTGGGCGGCGTGAGCGTTTCGCCATGGGCCAGAACGCTTTCCGCTTCGGCTCCGATGATCCAACGAACCACATCGTAGGCATGTGATCCCACATCCGCAATCGTTCCGGCCGCCGAGAGAGAGGGGTCATCCCGCCAGGTGTGCGGCATCGCTTCCGGGCGCGGATTCTGCCAACGGAAAATGGTCGACACAATCTCCCCCAGTTCCCCCGCGGCCACGATCTCGCGCGCGATCTCGAATACGCGCACCATGCGGGTCCAAAACGGAACGAAGTGCGCGAGGGTCGGACTGGCTTCCCGATAGAGGCGCCACATTTCTGCCGCCTCCCCCGCATTCATGCCCACCGGCTTTTCGCAAAGGAGATGTTTTCCCTCTTTGGCGCAAGCGAGCACCGCCTCGCGGTGAAGCGCGTCCGGAGTCAACACGAGCACGAGATTCACCTCCGGATGCGCGATCACTTCGCGCCAATTCCGCGTCGTGAGCTGGGCCCCGTCTTCCTCCGCCGCCTTCGCCAGTAAATCTTCGCGCCGGGCACAGACCGCCACGATGGTGGCCTCCCGACAGTTCCGAATCTCGGCCCGGTAGGGGGTCCCAATGAAGCCGGTCGCACCAAGCACGCCTATTTTGAAGAGAGGATCAGCCATCTCCAGATGCCTTTAGCGAGAGCGCCTCAGCAGGTCGATCCTCGATTGTGTTCTTGCGCTCCTCGCGCAGAGCTTTCTACTCGGGTGTGTTCGAAATCCTGGCAAGTTGCGGGGTTTTTGAACAGACCCTGGCGAGATCCACGATAAGCGATGTCGACAGACTCCTCTTCAGCTCCCCGACGTCTTTGCGAATGATCCAGATCAAACTCGACCTCGAACCCGAACGACAGGCGCCCTATGCGGCGGCCCTCGCCCGCTTGCGCGATGTCGAAGTCACGACCGGCCGCGGTCATGCCCTGATCACGACCAAGGTCGGCGAGTCCTCGCTCCCGACCCTCCTCGATCAACCGGAAATTACACCCCCCGAACTCCTCTCTTCGCTCGCGGGAGCCTCCATCATGCCCGCCCACCCATGGCGTTTCTCTCCCAGCATTCACCCCGTGGAAGAGTCCAGGTCCTCCGGCCAACTCGGGGAAGCGGGATTGCTGCGCGTGCACCACTGGCTGATTGCCAACACCGCTCCCGAGCACATCGCCTTCAGCCAGGTTGACCTCGCCCATTGGTTCTTTGGGGCTCCCCCCACTCATACTCACGGACTCTCCCGCGCCAATTATCTCCAGGTCCACCTCGGCTTTGCCAAGGGCGGAATGGCACTCCTCGATCTCGCCACTAACCGGCCGGGACCTGACAACTACTATTCCCTGCACCTGATCGGCTCCCGTGGCGCGGCCTACAGCGATGATCATCGCAACGCCCATCTCCTCTTCGGCGAAGAGGGCCCACGCGCTCTGATCCACCAAGAGAACCAGCTCCTCGCCATGCAAACCATGCTCACCGAATTCCTGGCCGGAATTCGCGAGGAGCGCCCTTGGAGTGTCCGCCTGCAGGATACCATCGACGCTCTCGCTACCGTGAAGGAGGCCGCCCATGTCTGAAACCATTTATCGCGCCCTCGCTCTCAGTGTGGTCAAGCACAGCTACCTGCCGGACGCCGTGGCGGCGCATCCCCGCTTCCAACTCGTCGCGGTGGCGGATGATCCTGATCGCCCCACCTGGACCCACGAGCGCAATCAACTCTACGCCGAGCAGGCAGGCATCCCCTATCTTCGGGATGTCGCGTCTGCGCTGAAGGACTGTGACCTCGTGGTGGTGAGCTCTGAAGCGGAGCGCCACTGCGAGCTCGCAATTCGCGCCGCCATGGCCGGCAAACACCTCGTGGTCGACAAGCCGCTCTCGCCCCAACTCTCCGAGTGCGACGCCCTGGTCCGCGCCGTCGCGGAGAACAAGGTGAAGTGCCTGGTCTGGAACCGAAACCTCCTTCCCGCTCTCCTCGACGCGCGCGCTGCCCTGCAGAGCGGGGCGATCGGATCACTGCGGGCCATTCATTGTGACTTCTATTTTTCCAAGGACGCCGGCCCGCCCAAAGGGTCCCGTGGACCGGACGATCCTCCCATCAACTGGTTGGCACGCCAACTCGAGGCGCACGCAGACGGCTCTGACGGCGGGGTGGGCCTCGAGGCCTTGGGCGAGTTGCAGATCGAAGGCATCTATCCCCTCGCCTACATTCAGATGTTGGTCCAATCACCGGTCACTCGCGTCTTCGCCCGCACCACGGCCCATTTCCACCAGGCCAACGCCGACCATGAAGTCGACGACCTCGCCACCGTTTCTCTCGAGATTGCCAACGGCTGCGTGGGTTCCCTCTGTATCGGTCGCATCGGCGCTGCGGCTCACCCCGACATTGGCGAGATCAAGCTCCATCTTTTGGGCAGCAAAGGGTCGCTCGTGATCAGCGAGGCACGCCCCGAAGTGGCGATCTACGCGCGCAACCAACCCGCGACCGAGTTCAAGCACCGGCGGGTGGCAGACGAGAACAATTACCTCCTCATGCAGAACTTCGCCGACGCCCTCGACCACGACCGCGACACCATCCTCAACGCCCAAGGAGCCCGCGACATTGCCGCCACCGTGCAGGCGGCTCTGGAATCGGCCCGAACCGGAACGGCCATCGCAACCATTTCATGACTCCCGCTGAACTCAAAGCCGTCCTCCACCGCGGCGAGCGCACCGTCTTCGGAACTCTCATCGTTTCGCCCTCCCCGTTTTGGCCCAAGGTGGTGGGCAATTGCGGCCTCGACTTCGTCTTCATCGACACGGAACACATTGCCCTCAACCGCGAAAGTGTCTCCTGGATGTGTCGCACTTACCAGGCGATGGGCCTGCCGCCCCTGGTGCGCATTCCGACTCAGGATCCCAACGACGCGACGGTCGTGCTCGATGACGGCGCCGCAGGGGTGATCATCCCGTACGTGGAGAAGCCCGAAGTGGTCCGCCGAATGCGCGGAGCAGCCAAGCTGCGCCCGCTCAAGGGTGAACACGCCCACAAGACCCTGGCAGGCAAACCCTTGGACCCGAAGCTCGCCCGTTACATCGAAGACAACACGGCCGACAACCTCCTCTTCATCAATATCGAAAGCGTCCCCGCCATCGATGCCCTCGACCAGATCTTGGAAGAAGAGGGACTCGACTGCGTTCTCATTGGTCCGCACGACCTGTCCACCAGTCTGGGCGTGCCGGAGCAATATGATCACCCCAAATTCCTGAAAGCCTGTGAGATCATCCTCAGCAAAGCCCGAGCGGCAGGAATCGGCGCCGGCATTCATCACTGGCTGCCTCCCGAGAAGCAAATTCAGTTCGTCCAGATGGGGGCCAATCTCCTTATTCACAAAGCGGACGTCACGTTTTTCCAGACCGGACTGCAGACCGAACTGGCGGAGATTCGTTCCTTGCTGGGTCAGTCCAAGGCTCTCGAGAGCTCCGGGGAGGTCAACCTCTAGCAGGAGCGACTCAAGGATAAGTCGCTCAGTTCCAGCACTCGCCAACAGCCTCCAAGGTCGCGAAGGTCGTGCTTTATTTGGGGTCCTTGCGGAGCGGTTTCCAACCTCAAGGGGAGGATCCCAGAAGCAGAATCCTCAAAATCTCTCCAGAGAAATCTCCCCGGTCCGGCCCTCATCCCGGACTCGCAATCGTGCCGCAGAGAATTATGGTCTCTCCGCTGTGAGACTCCTTCACTATCTGGCATCGTGCAGCTTGATCCTCTGCCTTGGAGCCAAGGGAGAGAGCGATTCCGACTTCTTCGAAGACAAGGTCCTGCCCATCCTGAAGGCCAACTGCTACAAGTGCCATTCACTTTGCTGACTCCCACGGGTGCGAGCACGACATTCTTCGGCCTCATGCCTGGCCCTTCCGCGATTATGTCATCCAGCGCCTCAATGAGGACGTGCCCTGGGATCACTTCATTCGCGAACAACTCGCCCCAGAGGTCTTCTACCCCGCTCAGTCGCACTTACGGGCGGGACTCGGTTTCCTCAGCGCAGGCCCGCTCGAACTCAGCCGCGCGGGCACCGCTCCCGTCACCTTCGACTATCTTGATCGCGACGACATCGTCACTCAAACGATGGCCGCCTTCGTCAGCACTACCGCAAACTGCGCCCGCTGCCACACTCACAAATTCGATCCCGTCTCGCAGGCGGACTACTATTCCCTGCAAGCTGTCTTCGCGGGAGTCGGGAAGGGCGACCTCGAATTCGAGATCACACCAAGCTCACCTTTCGCCAAAACGGCATCGATCGTCGCCTGACCGGTGTCCATGGCCACCTTGTTCGCGAGATTTTGGCCTAAGCGGACAAGATCGACGGCTTCCCTTGACGGAGCTCCGGGAAAAACCTCTCATCCCCTCACCCTTATGATTTCCCCTTCCTCCCAGCCACTCGGAATGGCGCTCGCCTGCATCACGGTGTGCCTCCCCTCCCTCGCGCGCGCGGATCGCCTCCCCAGCAAGAAGGCTTCCACTCTCACCCTGGAACGGATTTTCACGAAGGAGGAATTCAAATCAAAGTCCTTTCCTCTCCAGTGGATCAAAAACGATTCGCGCTACACCTTTCTCAAGGAGAGCAAGGAAGGCGCTCACGAGGGCAGCAAGGAGATCTGGATTGCGTGGCCCGGAAAGGGAAAGCGGAAGCTCCTGGTCGCGGCGGACGCTCTCGTGCCGGAGGGTGACGACGACCCCCTCAAGATCAGCCGCTACTCATTTTCTGACGACCTCACCCTCGTCCTCATCTACACAAACTCAAAGCGAGTTTGGCGGAGCAATTCCCGGGGCGACTACTGGGTCCTCAACCGGAAGGAAAACACCCTTCATCAACTCGGTGGCGAAGAGAGCAAACCCTCCTCCCTCATGTTTGCCAAGCTCTCTCCCGACGGCCGCCACGCCGCCTACGTGCGCGGCCCCAACATCTTTTTGGAGAACCTCGCGGATCATACCATTCGGGCCCTCACCGAAAGCACCTCCAAAACGATCTTCAATGGCAGGTTCGACTGGGTCTACGAGGAGGAACTCGGAATCCGAGACGGCTTCCGCTGGAGCCCCGACAGCAAGGCCATCGCCTACTGGCAATTCGATGAACAGGGTGTGCGGAAACAGATTCTCGTCGAGTACACCGATCGTCTCTACCCGAAGGAAACCAAGTTTGGCTATCCCAAGGTCGGTCAACGAAACGCAGCCTGCCAAGTCGGAGTCGTCGAGGTGGCCAATGGCAAGACCACTTGGATCCAGGTTCCCGGGGACCCGCGCGAACATTATCTCGCACGCATGGAGTGGGCTGAGAGTTCTGAGGAACTCGTGGTGCAACAACTCAACCGCGCCCAGAGCACCAAATTGGTCATGCTGGCCCAGCGCTCGGATGGCTCGGTGAATACCATCCTCAAGGAAGAGGATCCGGCATGGGTTATCACCCACGATGATTTGCACTGGGTGCAGCAGGGCAAGGCCTTTACCTGGACCAGCGAGCGCGACGGATGGGAACGGCTTTATCGCGTGTCCCGGGACGGTCATGAAGTCACCTGTCTTACCCCGGGAAAGTTCGACATCGTCGATCTTCTCCGCGTCGACGAGGAAGGAAGGTGGGCCTACTTCATCGCCTCCCCGGACGCCCCCGCAGAGCGCTACCTCTATCGCGTGGGCCTCGATGGCAAGCAATTGCAACGTCTCACTCCGGAATCTGAAACAAGAGGATCTCATTCCTACAAAATCTCCCCCGACGGCAAGTTCGCAGTCTGGACCGCGTCCAACGCAGACACTCCACCGGTGAGCCGGATGGTCAGCCTGCCCGATCACGTGGTCCTCAAGACGCTCCAGGCAAACAAACGCCTCCACCAAAAAGTTGCCGCCCTCAAGCTGGCTCCCGTCGAATTTTTCGACGTTGAGATCGGTGATGGGATCCGACTGCCTGCGCTTTGCCTCAAGCCCCCTCACTTCGACCCCTCCGGGAATTACCCCCTTCTCGTTTACGTTTACGGTGAACCCGGCAGTCAAGTGGTTCGCGATAACTGGGGCAGACTCTGGCATCTCATGCTGGCGCAACAAGGCTACGTGATCATGAGCTTTGACAACCGCGGAAGCCGGTCACCTCTGGGTCGCACTTGGCGTCGGGAAGCCTTCAAGAAAATCGGGATTCTTCCTCCACAAGATCAGGCCGCGGCAGTCCGCGCGGTCCTGAAAGAACGCTCCTATCTCGATCCCAAACGCGTCGGCTCCTGGGGCTGGAGTGGTGGCGGCTCTATGAGTTTAAATGCCATCTTCAAGTATCCCGATCTCTACACGACCGCCATCGCGGTGGCATCCGTACCCGACCAGCGGCACTACGACACCATCTACCAGGAACGTTACATGGGAAAACCCAAGGAAAATCGCAAGGCCTTCCGCGAGGGATCGCCGATCAACTTTGCGAAGCAACTCAAGGGAAACCTCCTCATCATGCACGGGGCGGCGGATGACAATTGCCACTATCAAACTTATCTCAAGCTCGTGGACGAACTGATCCGGCACAACAAGCAGTTCTCCATGATGACCTATCCCCGCGGCACCCACTCCATCAAGGAAGGCAAGAATACCCGACGTCACGTCTACGAAACCATGACGCGGTTTTTGCACGACAAGCTCCCCGCCAATCCCTGAGCAGGATCAATTCAGATTGAGCGCCTGCGCGCTGGTTCGCGACCCTTTCTCCCGGATCTCAGAGTGCATCCTTACCCCTCCCCTGCGGAGAGCCTTCGGCCCCTGTCCCGCCGACCCGAATCCGGGAAGCTCCAGGAAATCTGGGCGGGATAGGGAATCCCTTCGCAATCAGGGCGAGAACTCGACGATCAAGCGCACGGCAGGTAGATCTTCCTGCATGCGCGTCAACAAGATGATCCAAGCGGTCGATACCCACGCCTGCGGGGAACCTGCCCGCGTGATCGTGGGTGGTGTCCTCGACGTTCCCGGAGCAACAATGTTCGAGAAAATGACCTACCTGGAAAAGCATGGTGATGACCTCCGCCAGCGCATGCTGCGCGAACCACGCGGCTACCCGGCCGCCAATTGCAACTTGATCCTGCCGGCGACCTGTTCCGAAGCGGTCGCCGGCTTCGTGATCATGGAGCAGGTCGAATACGTGCCGATGTCGGGCACCAACACGATCGCGGTCGCAACGGTCCTGATCGAAACAGGCATGGTGGAAGTCGTGGAACCCGTGACCAACCTGGTGCTCGAGGCACCAGCCGGGCTGATCCCGATCCACGCCGAAGTGGAGCATGGCAAGGTCAAATCGGTGACCTTCGAAAACGTCCCCGCCTTCGCCGTCCATCTGGACGCGCCGGTCGAAGTTCCCGAACTCGGCACAGTCACGGTCGATGTTGCCTGGGGCGGCATGTTCTACGTGATCGCCGACGCCGAGAAGCTGGGCCTGCGCCTGACTCCAGATGAGGCCGGTGACGCGGTACGCATTGGCGAGATGATCAAAGCCGCAACGCAGGAACAGCTCGAATGCCAGCACCCCGAAAATCCCGAGATCCGTGGGGTTTCCATCGCACAGCTCTCGGCGCCGCCCAGTGGGGATCACGCCGATCGGCGTAACACGGTGATCGTGTCCACTGGGGAGTTGGACTGGTCACGACCTTCGACTTGGAAAGGCTGCCTCGATCGTTCTCCCTGCGGGACCGGCACCTGCGCCAAAATGGCGGTCATGCACGCCAAGGGGCAGCTTGGCCTTGAGCAGGACTTCCGCCACGAGGGCATCCTGGGCACGGTGTTTACCGGGCGACTGCTCCGCGAGACACGGGTCGGGGACTACTCGGCAGTCGTGCCCACCCTCCGAGGCACGGCTTGGATCACCGGCTTCGCCCACTACGTACTTGATCCCGAGGACCCGTTCCCAAACGGGTTCACGGTTGGGGATCTCTGGGCCTAGCAGGAAGGGCGCAAGGATAAGAGGGGTCGCAGCTCGTAGCGCGGGGTTGAGGGGTGCGCTATCTTCTACTTCCTATGCCTCAGGCAGTGTGGTAGGGCTGGAAAAGCAGTCTCCTGACAATCGAATTTCTGTGTCCAATGTACTCTGCTCAGTCAAACCCATGAAGTCTCCCTGTATTCCCACGATCTTGGCCTCCTCTGCGCTGGTTCTCGGCGCTCCCGCAACCCCCGTCACGCTGTTGGACGACCATTTCGATAACAACGATCCTGCCAGCAATGCGATGGCAGGATATACCGTCCACGATGCAGATGCATTCACACCTACCGAGGCAGGGACCGAAGTGTCATGGGGATCCTCGGCCGCCTGGAACTGGGGAGCGTCGGAACTGCAATCGAACAACGAGTTCAATCCCCCTGCGGTCGAAGAAACCTACACCGTGGAATGGAGTATTGGGCCCATGGAGGCCACCGCCATCGGAGATCAATCCTGGGGCGATATCAGGATGGAACTGGCCCTTTGTTCCGCAAATCTGGTGCGAGGCTCGGGACCGGCCGAGATGTGGGCCAACACCGTTGGGGTCATCACTGCCCAGGTCACTCTGAAGGAGCATGATCTCGCGGCTCCCGCTAATTCCGCCAGCGTCCAATTCTGGATCAAAGACGACGCGGTGGGTGCCAATGCCAACGGCAGCTTCCTCTTCCAAACAAGCGTCGACACTACCGTTGGACACAAGATCGCTTTCGAACTTACGGAGTCGGGCGTCTCTTGTCTGGTCGATGCTGTTCCTCTCGGCACTTCACCCCTTGTGGATGCGACAGTCTCTCCGCCTGCCGACCTGGGTTGGGGGCCCTCAGAGGAGTTTGAAAACGGGTGGTTTCCGCTCGTGCGTTCCGCGACCGCGAACCAGGGCCGGGGGACGATGAGCATCGATCGCCTTACCGTGGTCCTGGAGGGCGGCGTTGCCCCGGCAAATCGGGGTGTCGTCATTACGGACGTAAGCCAGAACGCGGCGGGGGAGCTCAGCATCAGTTGGGAGAGCAGCGCTGGGTTGCTCTACAACGTGCGCAGCGAGGTGGACCCCTCGGGCGGTGATCCTCTCACGTGGCCCCTCTTTGACAGCCATCGAGATATTGCCGCCACGCCCCCGCAGAATACCATTACCCTGCCACGTCCCGCTGATGCAGAGCGCTACTTTGTGATCGAAAGTTTTCCCAAGCCTCCTGCAGTGATCTTCCAGGATAACTTCGACGATCGAGCGGTCCTGGCGCCCTGGACCACCACCGAGAGCGGAGATCCAGGCAGTCCCTGGGAACTTGGCTCTCCGACCGCCTTGCTCGGCCCCCCCGCTGCTTACAGTCCATTCAACTCGGTGGGAACGAGCCTCGGAGGGGACCACGGATTCAACGCCGATTCCTGTCTCCGGTCGCCGCCCATCGACCTGAGCAATGTTGTATCGGGCACCATTACCTACCATCGCTTCGTGGACATCGAGCCGGTCTTCGACAGCGCCACGGTGAACCTCCGCAATGCAGCGGACAACTCTCTGATCGCAGAACTCGAAACAGGCATCGAGGGGACGACCATCGATTGGGAAGAGGTTTCCCACGACATTCCCGCCGAAGCAATCGGAGAGAGCGTGATCTTCGAAATTTGCTTTTACAGCGATTCAGTCGGGAATCAGACGGGACTGGTCATCGACGATTTTAAGATCCAAGGAGTCGAGCCCTGAACATAGAAGTAGTTCACCTGCACCCCCCACCCGTGAAGCACCAGGAAATCAGGGCTGGAAATGGAATTTTCTAGCCCTCAATCGAAGATCCGACGGGATCGGGAAGCCAAAGGGTGATGGTTGAGATTGGAGAGTCGCCTCTTTGATGATTCGCTCAAATCATTCCGAAATGGGTGAGTTCGCGCGGAGACAGGATGGGCGGCGTCGCTACGGAATTACACGAATCGAAATTCCACCCTGTTCACCCCCGAAGAAATAATGCCGGTCCAACTCGCCAACACCATAATTGCCAGAATGGCTTTGCTCTCCGCGGTGCTTTTCGTGGTAACGACGAGCGCCTGGGCCGCGGACCGCACGCTCTCCGCCAATGCTTCGAAGGGCAACCCAAACGTCCTCTTCATCGCGGTCGATGATCTGAATGACTGGGTGGGATGTCTGGGCGGGCATCCCCAGGCCAGGACCCCGAACATTGATCGACTGGCCCGCAAGGGGGTGCTCTTCGAGCAGGCCCATTGCGCCGCGCCCCTGTGCAGTCCCTCCCGCACCGCGGTGATGACCGGCCTGCGCCCATCAACGACCGGCATCTACGGCAACAAGGCCTGGTTCCGTGACCTTCCCAAGTACAAGGACTGGGTCACCCTGCCCCAGTACTTTCGCAAGCACGGCTACACAGCATGGGGCGGCGGAAAACTTTATCATCAGGCGCATGGCAAATTCTCCGACGCAGGTGCGTGGGATCATGTCTACTCCTCCCGCTCCGGCGTGCCGCGACCGCCAGAAGAGCGACGTTATCAGCACGGTCTCAAAGAAAAATTCACCAACCCCATCCTCGCCCGGCTGATTGACTGGGGGCCGATCGACCAACCGCTTGAGGCCACCGCCGACTGGCGCACCGCTGATGGCGCAGCAAAGATTTTGCAGCAGGAACATGACAAACCTTTTTTCCTTGGTTGCGGCATCTACATGCCCCACCTGCCGTGGTACGCGCCGAAAAAGTTTTTTGATATGCATCCCTTGGACAAAATCAAAATGCCGCTGCACAAGGTCGATGATTTTGACGACATCCCGCCGCAGGGCATCCGCATGGCTTCGCGCGCGGGCAGTATCATTCGTGGCAGTGGCAAGTGGAAAGAAGCCGTGCAGGCTTGCCTCGCCGCCGATTCGTTTGCCGATGCCTGCGTGGGGCACGTGCTGGAGGCACTGGCCAAGAGCTCGCACCGCGACAACACCATCATCGTTCTCTGGGGCGATCATGGCTACGACGTCGGAGAAAAGAAATTTGCCAAGTCGGCCCTCTGGGAACAAACCACGCGCACACCGCTCATCATCCATGTGCCTGAAAAACTGGGAGGCAACCCGAAAACAAAAACCTGCAAGCGGCCCGTCAATCTCCTCGACCTATATCCCACGCTGCTCGAGCTATGCGGTTTGCCGGCCAATCCGAAAAATGATGGCCGTAGTATCGTACCTCTGGTGCGTAATCCTACAGCAAAGTGGCCTTATCCGGCCCTCATCACTCACTCGCCCCACTGGCACGGCCCCTGCCACGCCGTACGCTCGCAGCGTTATCATTATATTCACTACAACGGCGGTGCCGAAGAACTCTATGAGGTGGCCAAAGACCCCCACCAGTGGCACAATCTCGCCAACGATCAGCGCCATGCCAGAGCCAAGGCCAAATTGAAAAAATGGCTCCCGAAAAAGAACGCCCCCCACTTTCGCGCGGACAAGCAATGAGAAGT
>JAPKFB010000045.1 GCA_028821775.1 Roseibacillus sp. | reverse complement strand
CCTTCACCCTGGCCCCGCTCCTCACTGGGGAGGGCAAGGCTCTCCAACGCCTCGGCGGCTTGCTGGGCGGCTTCAGCTGCAGCTTTCGGCAGATTTTCTTCGAGCGCCTCCAAGACGCCTTGAGCTTCCCCAATGGCTTCGGGCAACAAATTTGCGCGCTCCTCAAGGTTCTCGCGAGCTTCCGCGAGTTGCTCCTGAGCAGCTTCCACAATCGATGCCTGTTCCTCGGCCAGTTGATCGCGAATCTGTTCCGCCAACTCCGCCAACGATTCGCTCTGCTCCTGTCCTTCCTGTGGCTGCTGTCCTTCCTGTGGCTGCTGTCCTTCCTGTGGCTGCTGCCCTTCCTGCGGCTGCTGCCCTTCCTGCGGCTGCTGTCCTTCCTGCGGCTGCTGTCCTTCCTGCGGCTCCTGTCCTTCCTGCGCGGTGGCTTGCGCCTCCGCAGCCTCTGCCAGTCCCTCCTGGCGCTCGGAAAGTTCCGCCGCCTGCTCGGACAATTCTGCGGCGGCATCGGCCTGGCTCTCCAACATCTCTGCCTTCGCTTCCTGGTTTTGGTTCACCTGGTTCTTCAGTTCATTTTCCACCTGGCGCTGATCCTGCTGCAGCTGCTGATCGGCTGGAGCCTCCGCCCCTTCCTCTTGCTCCGCATTCTTGGCCTGCCGGGCAATCTCGTTCTCCCGCTGCGCCAACTCACTGAGCTTTGCCAACTCGTTGAGCTTCCCCTCATCCTTCTGCACCTCCTCCTGAATCGCCTCCAACTTTTCGATCGCTTCCTGCGCTTGGACCCTCGCTTCCTTCAATTCTTCTTCACGTCCCTCCCCAGGGTCCTGCAAGGGAGCATTCTCCAGATGCTCTCGTGACTCAGCCACGTCCTGCACGGCCTCCCGCACGTCAGGCGCCTTGGCGGCATGCACGCCCCGCTCCATGCGCTCCGCCAATTCCATCAACTTTTCCTGCGCACTTGCCAGTTTCTCCCGCGCTTCCGCGAAGTGTTTTTCGGCCTGCTCCGTGATCTCCTCCTTCTTCATCTCGTGCTCGTGCTGTTGGATTCGATCCTTGGCCTCCCGCACTTCTTGAATCGCTTTCTGCAAGGTCTCGCGCACGTCACTCTGCTGCGCGCGCAATTCCTGGCGCACCAGGGACTCCGCGTGGCGATCAATGTGAAAGACCCGCCACTCCGAGTAGCCGATTCCGGGACCACCCAACGACTTGGGCAGGGTGTCGCTGACCGCAATGCGCATCCGGAGCTCGCGGGCATCCTTCCGCTCGTCCAGCAACGCACCAATCGATACCACTTGCTCTCCGCGCCACAGCGGACTCGGACTCAGACTGTCCTCTTCCGGTAAATCACCAGGCAACGAAGCCAGCTTCTCTCCATTCACCTCAAGCTCCACCGAAGCACCCCGCACTCCCACATCTTCCCGGACCTCATACTCAAATAGTATCTGCTCGTCAGTCCGAACTCGAGTCTCCCTCGTCGTTGGAGACACCAGGGTCACCTCAGGAACTTGATCCTTCAGGACCGTCACCGGAAAGCGAATGCCTTCAATCTCGCGACCAAGTCGATGGTGCAGCATGATCTGCGCCAAGCCACGGCTCTCCGGGACAAGGGTCCACTCGATTTCCACCCGTCCGCCCTTGGCGTCAGGCTCTACCGTAACCGTTCCCATCTCCCGGCCATCAACCAGGAGCTTTCCGCTCTCCACCGGGGTATTGGTCAGTCCTCTCAATTCGACCTTCGTTCCCGCCAGAGCTTTCACTCCGGGATCGAGCAATCGGCGTTGGCGGGCCCGATTGGTATACTCCGGGAAGACATATTCTATCTCGATCTCCTCGATCCGCGGGAGGGGCGCCACCGTCACCTCGAAGCCATCACTCTGCGCCCTGCCAATCCTGGCATGATAATGAAAACTCTCCTTGGCCGCTGGCAGCCGGTACTCGAACACACTCTCGCCCTGCTCCACCCGCACGGTCTGGATCCGCTCTGTCAAAGTCTCCATCCCTTCTCTAGCCATCACCAAGTTCAGTTCCTTGGCACTGGGGTCGGAATACTGAATCAGGATAATCACCTCGTCCCCCTCCAACACTTCGACATCCTGAGGGGCGATCGTGAAACGCACCGCTCCCGCATTTCCTAAGTCTGAAAAGGGTGCCACCACCCGGACGAACAGTCGCTGCATCTGACCCGGAAAAATCGCGAGCAGGATCAAGAAGGTCGCGCTCAGACCAATGGAAGGCCACATCCACTGCTTCACGCGCTTGGCCTTCACTTCGATGCCCGGATCGAGATCCTTCACATCCGTCCGCGCCGCGCGAATGAGTTCCTGCAATAGGGACTCCGAAACTCCACTGCTCGATCCCTTCGTCAGCTCCAACGCCGTGCTCACTCTTTCCTGGATCTTTGGATGCCTTGTCTCCAACCAACGCGCCACCTGCACCAGCGAAATGGGATTCCTCAAGGGTCGAACGAGCCAAACCCAGATTCCCCCCAGGGCGCCGCCCACAATTGCGCCCAACATGATCCAACGCACCATCACGGGGAGAGATGGCAGCACAAGATCCGCCGCCATGGCAATGAGGAGCCCTCCCAGAACAATGGTTGTCACCGCCGCCAAGCCACGCAACAGCTGCATCTGACGGACCCTCCTCAAAAGGGCCTTGAGGGGTGCTACAATTTCCTTGGGAATACTCGTACTCATCAGTCAATCGGGGTCATGAGGTAAGACATGAAGTGCCTCAACTTGTTCGAACAATCCTAATTACTACGGAAGGCCACTGCCTCTTCTAATCACCCATTCCGATGTTAATAAGGCACAAACCAGCACCAGGAGCAGCCAGTGATCCCAAAGCCGGGTCTCCCGGAGCTCTTCGAGGGTCTCCTCGTCGGTCAGAAAAAGCCCCGCCAGCTCTCCAACTTCCGAGGGATCAACCACCCGGCCGCCGGAAAGCTCCGCAATCGCCTCCAGGAGAGGCCGATTCAGGGTGGTCTCCGAGAGTTCCACCGGACTACGCGCGCCGACCACTCGAAATCCCGTTTTGACCCCTCCTTCCCCCTCTTCCTCAAGCAACTCCTCCGCCTTGTCCCCCACCACGAGGATCTGGAACTCTCCCGACTGAGTAAACGGCCCCGCCGTCGCGGTGTGCAACCCAGGCGATCCCTCCTCATAATTCATCTTAACCTTGCTCAGTCGCTCGCCGTCTCTCCAAATTTCCGCCATCAGGCTCTCATCCTCGACCGGATTCTTGTCCTCATCCCAGAGCCGCGCCGTGATCCGCACGAGGTCATCACCGGTATAGCTCAGCTGATCCGATCCCAATCGCACCGTGCTCGTTCCCGAGCGCAAATTGGGTCCCGCTCCCCACCGCACAAGCTGCCCCCAGAAGCGGTGGTGATACACATCACCCACCCCTTCGCGCAACCGCCAGCTGCGATCGGTCAACCACATCACCACCTTGCCGTGGCCCACCTGTTGCGCCACTAACACCGCGTTCTTTTCTTCCTTTTCTTTGCGCTTGGCCAGACGGGCCAAGGCCTCGCCCAACTGGTTCGAACTGGTGAGTTCAGCTTCCTTTTCATCTTCGAAACTAGCCACCACCAGAATGTCCGCACCCTCCTTGACTCCAATGAGCGAATCCTTGAGGGTATGTCGCCAACGGAACTCGGGGAACTCGCCCCACAACCGTTCGTTCTCCAAGCGGCTGTCGGACTGCGCCGTGATCGCGTGACTCCGTCCTTCCGCAGTCAGCATCAACCGGTAGGGCGGCTCGTCCGTTCCAAAATAAGTGCGGCGGTTCGAGTTGTATTTCACTGGAAAGAGCTCTTGCGCGATCTCCGACTCGATGGCGTGCGGCATGTGACGCGGCCCCGCGATCAACACCAGAAGAGCGGCCCGGTCGTTGACACACTTTCGGATGATCTCCCACCTCTCCTCATTGATCGCAGCGGGGGTGACGTCACCCAGGATGATGACATCGAACTTGCGCCACTCCTCTTCGCTCTCCGGCAGCTTGGTCGCTTGCGCGTCCCCAAACTTTCGCGCCGCGGACGCGGCCACCTCCTTCGGTCGCTGCCCCAGGATGGTGTCGGGTTCCAGGAGCACGTACTGCAGGTGAATCGATTTGTCGCGTCCATAGAAGAGATTGCGCAAATATCGAAATTCCCACCGCGGGTGAGAGTCCACGATCAGAACATTAGTCCGCGCATCCGTGATCGCGGTCTCAAAACTCCAACTGTTGTTGTTGGGAAACTCCTCGCCCTCGAGCGGCTTCAGCTCGACCTGATAGGCATTCACTCCCCCCTCTTTCGGCACATCGCGAAAGCGAATTTCCTCCCGGTGATGGTCCTGGGGAATCTGCACCACCTTCTCCTCCACCACGGTCGTTCCGCGTTTGAGAACCACCTTGGCCACCTTCCCGCGATACCCGTCGAATTTCAGCACCGCAGTCATCCGCATGCGATCCCCGAGATAGATCGCATCCGGAGAGCGCACTTCGAGGATGGCCGCATCACGAGGAGGCTTTTCACTTCCCACCGCCACCAAACCCACCGGCACATCCAGAATGCCGTAGCGCCGCGCGATGTCTTCCACCCGGCCCGGTCGGTTGTGACGACCATCGCTGACCATCACCATCCCAGCCAGATTGTCGGGCGAAACCTGCTCCATAACGGTCACCATGGCCCCCGCCAAATCCGTGGCCTGATCCCAGCCCTCCGCCATTTCCTCGTCCTCTCCCAGGGCCCGTCGCGCAGCGCGAATGATCCGCACTCCCACCTTGCCCTCGAGTTCCTCAAAGAGGCCGCTTTCCTCCAAAGCGCTCGCCGCCAGTTCATAACGCGTCACGGTCTCTCCCTCATCTCTCAGGTGCATCGAGGCGGAGTCATCCATCACCACCACCACTTCGCGCTCCAATTCGCGCGTCACCATCCGGCTGAAGACAGGTTGCAGGAGCATCCACACCAGGACGGCCAGAGCGGTGAGCCGCAAGGCCGTCAGCCAACGCCCTTTCGCAAGGCTCACCGCACCCTTCTCATAGCGGTAAAGAAAAACAATGAACTCCACCGCCAAGGCGGTGATCAGGGCAATGGACCAAAGCGGCCACGAAGTCCCCAGGAAGAAGATTTTCTTGATCATCACCATCACCCCCCAGGTGAGACCGAAGACCAAGAGGACCCGAATCAATGAATTCAGAATCCTCATTCGTGAGATTCCCCTTCCTTTCTTCCCGGTTCCTGCATCTCGCTCCTCGCTTCCGTCCTCATGATTGCACCTTCTTCAGCTTCTCCAGCTTCTCAAGAATGAGGGCGTCAGGCCCGCCACGCTCCTCAAATTCCACCTTCACCTCTTCCGCGGTGCGCCGCGAGAGCGAGATCCAACGAGCCAGCGCCACTTCGAGGAGCAACAGGAAGAAGGCCGCCACCGCGAGAATCTTCCACAACTCCTGCCCAAATCCCTCACCACTCAAAACCGCCAGCATATCGTTCACTGAACCCACTTCCACCAAGTAGATGCTGCCCGTGATCAACCCCTTGTCATCGTCATCCAAACTGGTCATTCGGCTCTCGCGGATGTCCCGCTTCACCACCATCGGCACCACGCCACCGGCAAACGCCTCGATCTCCTTCTGCAGTTGAGGGGGGACCGTCACCTGGTAGAGCCCGGGAATGGCCGAACCGTCTAGCTCGAGAACCCGCCCCCGGCGGCCCATCGAAAGCTTTACCTCCCGCGTCCGCCCTTTTGGATCGGTCGCCTTGCTCTTGGCCATTACTACGGTCCTCTCGCCATCTCCGCTGCCCGGAATAAAGGCGCGTGACGGAATGATTTTCATCGCTCTTCCCGGCACCTTCCACCAAAGGCTGATCTTCGCCTCCCTGTAGTCCTCCTGGAAGTCCAACTCAATGGCCACCGGAACTCCGGCCTTCATCTTGACGACCTCACTCTCCCCCTGCCCCTGCGCCTTGAGAACCTGTTTTCCGTCGATCTCTAGCCGAGCAAAATCATCGACGATCACTTTGAATCTGTAGTCACCCGTCACCGGCGGAACAAGCTGACCGGACCAATGAACTTTGAAGTTATCGCGATTCATCCGTCGGTAGGGAGCCCCGTCCTTCCAATCAAACTGGATCGCCCCATCAATCCGTTCCACCGCGATCCCGTCACGTAAATCAGAACTCCGATAGTAGGTTCCCATCAACCCTCCGCCCCCGGGAAGGGCGAGGGCGGGCCGCCAATTGGCATCGACGTTGAGAACCACTTCCCCAGCACCCGCCAACCAAGTCACCAACTCGTGAACAAATGGCACAAACGTGCGTCGGGTGGTGAGATTTCCCGTCCGCACATCAAAGGCGGACGTCGCCAGCATCACCCGACCCTTTCCGTAGGTCCGACTGGCCAAAAAGGGTTCGCCATTGGAGAAGCGCGCCGCGATGAAGCCGCCTTTCTTTTTGCGAGACACCCTTCTGAATCCGGAAATCTTGGCCTGGCTCAAATCAGACGACTTTTCCTCCTTGAAGAGAACGAGGGTCTCGTGATCAAAAGTTGAGGGCGCTGGGTTGATCCCTTCCTGCTTCACCTCCAGAGGACCCAACTCCACTGGACTCAATTCCCCATCCGGCCCAGCCCACGCATTGTAGAACCCTTCATCCGCCCGCGGACCAGCCAACACCAGCAAGCCCCCTCCATTCGCAACGAAGGAAGCCACCCAATCAGCGATGCGCGCCGGGAGACGTGGGACATCCGCGAGGACCACCACCCGATAGTCATCAAGTCCGCTGAAATTTGTAATCTCCGGCGCCGCCAGCACGGTGGGCTCCATCAGGAAGTTCAGCTCCGGCTTTTCTCCCCCGAAGAGTGCGGCCGAGGGAGCTAGCGCCAAGGCGGTAAGTCCGGCCGCTCGCTCAAAAAATCCTCCTCCGCTCGAATTGCCATCGACCAGCAAGATGGGCAGCCGTTTCTTCACTGCAACCACCAATTCCTGCTTGTCGTCACTTCGCAAATCGTCCCCGCAGTCCAGCCGGGCCTCCACCACCACCGGACCGGCCTCCTTGAAAAGATGCCGGATTTCTAAGGTCTCTTCCTGACCCTGAGCAAGCTGCCCGATTTTCAGTTCCGGCAACGTTTCGTCCCCCACGGTGACTTGCACGGTCTCAGGGGTGATCGCCTCCGTCCCCGTGTTCTCCACCGTGATGCGAATCGTAGCCTCCCGGTCGGTGCCCACCACCTCACGGGAAAGCTCCACTTTGCTGATTGCCACATTGCGAATGGCCTCCGGCGGAGGAAAGGTCCGCACAACCAATTTCGGTTCATACGGCAATCCGTCAACGGCCTCAGCAAGTGATTTCCAGGCCGCCGGACTGTCCAGGCGCCAGCCCAACCGCTGCCCGTCCGTGAAAACGATGATCTCCTTCGCGCCATGATAGCCCCGCGCCAGATTGAGCAAGGCCACTCCCAACGCGTCGTGCGCGCGAAAGGGCCCGCCCACCGGACGGAGCTCCTGAAGCACTTCGATCACATCCGCGCGATGGGTCAGGGGCGCGCCGGTCACTTGCTCCGGCGAGGGCCCGCCCAGGATCACCGAAAACGCCGTCCCTCGAGGGGCTCCTTTCACGAGCACAATCGCTTCCTCGATGGCCAGCTCGAACGGAGTCCGTCCATCGGCTCGTGGCATCTCCATCGAAGTGGAGGCGTCGATCACAAGCGCGAGGTCCCGGCTCCCGGTATTTTGAAAACGCTCCAGGTTCAGCCGGTGCTCAAATAAAATCAGCCCAACAGCAGAGAGGAGAAGCAAGATGGCCGTCCCCCTGGTCAACCAGCGAGCCCACCTTCCGCTCAGCACAAACGAAGCCCCCAGGGCTGCTACCCCCAAGAGAACCAACGGAAGCAAAAGAACCCAGGGGACTTTCGAATCGGGCGGCACGAAGGGCCGGGCAAGGGCGAGAGCCAGCAGGGCGATGAGCAGGCACCGGGCGGCCATCAACAACATGTCTTCCCACTCAATCCGCCGCCGGCGCATCGCCACCGTGTCGAAAAGGAAGCGCATCGCTCCCCAGTCCAGCGGTTGCGCAGCCTGCCTCCGCATCATGTGCAGAATGATCGGCACCAGCACGCCAGCCAGTCCGATCAAGAGCCATGGATTAAGAAAGAGCATCTCCGTGAGCCGTCCTCAGTTGTCGTGAATCAGAAACTGACCTCATCATCTCTTGGAATGGATCCTCCGTCCCAGATAGCGCAAGAGGGTTTCCCGCAAGGGCGTCTTGGTATTAACCGGCACATAGTCAGCCCGCAGGTTTCCGCTGGCGACTTCCATCGTCTTCACAAATTCGCGGACACGTTCCAAGTAGGCTGCCCGCACCGCCTGGGGATCGATCCGCAACATGGGCTCCACGCCCTCGAGATCACGAAATCGCTGAAAATTCTTGAACGGAAAGGTCAGTTCCTCATCCGCCAGGACGTGGAAGATGACCAGCTCATGTTGGCGATAGTCAAAATGATGTAACGCCTCAACAATGTCCTTCGGGTCGTCGAAAAGATCACTGATGAGAATGACCAGTCCGCGCTTGTGAACCCGTTCCGCCACCTCATGCAACACGGAGGCAACCTTGGTCTCCGCCCCGGGCTCCGCTTGATGCAGGGTATCGACGATTCTACGCACTTGGCTGGGTCGACTGCCGGTCCGAAGATAGGATTTCACTTCGTTGTCGAAGGTGACCAGACCCGCGGCGTCCCCCTGCTTGATGAAGAGGTAACTCAGTGCCGCCGCCAGATAACGCGCATAGGAAAACTTCGACAATACTTCGCCCTCCACCGAGGCCGCCTCTTCCCCGCGAAATGCCATGGAACCGGAAATGTCGACCGCCAGGGTGGCGCGCAGATTGGTTTCCTCAATAAACTGCTTGATGACGTTGCGGTCACTCTTCGCCATCACGCGCCAGTCCAAATTGCGGGGATCATCGCCGGGGGTGTACTCGCGATGCTCCGCAAATTCGACCGAGAAACCCTTGTCCGGGCTGGTGTGCTTTCCGGTCAGGGTTCCTTGCATCCGTTTGCGTGCCAGCCACTCGAGCCGGCGCATCACGCTCATGGTTTCCTCCGGAAGGAGACGCATGGATTCAGGAACTTTGAGTGAGGACATGGAGGTCTAGTCTGCTGCCACGCGTTCCCTTCCCAATAACCAGTAAATAGCCACCAAGGATCGATTGCTAGATCTTGATTTGCTCGGCGGGCTCCAGATGCTCCAAAAGCATGCGCACGATATCGTCGCTTTTCACCCCGGATGCCTCCGCGTTGAAGGTGGTGAGCACGCGGTGCCTGAGGACCGGATAGGCCACCGCGGAAACGTCCCCGGTGGTCGCATGGAAGCGGCCACGCAGAACAGCGTGTGCCTTTGCCGCCGAAATCAGCGCGATGCCCGCCCGCGGTCCGGCACCCCAGGCCACCATGTCCTTCACGAACTCGGGAGCTTCCCCGGAATTCGGACGGGTGGCGCGCGCGATGTCCGCCGCAAAGTCAATCACGTGATCTCCCACCGGCACCCGCTTGACGATCTCCTGCAATTGCAGAATCTCATCCCCACTCATGAGGGGGTTGACCTCTCCTTCACCAGGGCTCGTCACGCGACGGATGATTTCGCGCTCCTCATCCTTATCGGGATAGTCCACCACGATGTTGAAGAGAAAGCGGTCCAACTGGGCCTCCGGCAGCGGATAGGTGCCCTCCTGCTCGATCGGGTTCTGGGTCGCGAGCACAAAGAAGGGCGCGGGAAGATTGAAGGTCCGATCGCCCACCGTGACATGATGCTCCTGCATCGCTTCGAGAAGGGAGGCCTGGGTCTTGGGGGGGGTCCGGTTGATCTCATCTGCCAGGATCATGTTGGCAAAGACCGGGCCCTCCACAAAACGAAAGCTGCGGCGTCCTGTTTCCTGATCCATCTCAAGGACGTCCGTCCCTGTGATATCGGCCGGCATCAAGTCGGGGGTGAACTGAATCCGCTTGAAACTCAAATCGAGCGCACGGGCCACCGTGGAAATCAGAAGGGTCTTCGCCAAGCCCGGCACCCCGACCAGCAATGCGTGCCCACGGCAAAAAATCGCCATGAGTACCTGCTCAACCACATTTTCCTGCCCAACGATGACCTGGGAGAGCTCCTCCTTCATCTGGCTATAGACCTTGTGGAGCTTATCTACGGCCGCTTTATCATCCATGCTCATAGGCGTAGCACTACGCTCCGGTTACTCATGATTTCTCAAGGTGATTTTTCAGAGAGCGTGCTCTCCTCAACAACCGAGGCCACGATTCAGGAGAAACCCGTCAGAAACGGTAAAATAATTTTCTCCCCCGCACCGTCCTCCCCTTGACCTGGCCTCCGACTCGGCTCCATCGCACCCTCCGGCCGCTAAGACCAAGTGCCCTGATCGCTATACCCCAACAGGGTGCCAAGTGGTCTTGATTTCCTGAAAGTCGAGGATGTGGTAGGGGCTCTCGTCGAGGGGCGCATCGGGGTGCAACCTGACTCGCTTCACATTCTCGACGGCCTCTCCTTGCACCAGCTTTTGCTCCGCCGGATCGTCCGAGCAGAGAAGGAGGGCGTTGACATCCATGTGACTGCTCAGATGAGGGAGTAATTCGTCGCGCATCCCGGTGAGAATATTGACCACCCCGCCGGGGAGATCTGAACTGTTGATTACCTCGGCGAGGGTGACGGAACAAAGCGGCCTGCTCTGCGATGCGAGCACGACCCCGCTGTTGCCCCCCACAATGATCGGTGCGATCACTGAGGAGAGACCAAGCAGCCCACTGCGCTCCGGCGCGACCGCCGCAACAACACCCGTCGGTTCGGGTACCGAGAAATTGAAATGAGGACTCGCGACCGGATTAACAGAGGAAAAGAGGGCCTGGAATTTGTCGCTCCAGCCCGCGTAGTGAACAAAGAGGTCAATGGCCTTGAGGACCTCCTTCCGGGCCGCAGCCGGAGTGCTCCCCTGGGCCCGAAGCTCATCTTCAAACTGCTCGGCGCGCCCTTCCAGAATCTCGGCAATCCGATAGAGAATCTGGCCCCGCAGATACGCATTCGCCTCCCACCATCCCCGGAAGGACTTGCGGGCCGCCACCACCGCATTTCTGAAGTCCTTGCGGCTTCCGTGGGAAACATTGGCGAGCAGGTTGCCCTTCTTCCCCTTCAGCTCATAGTAACGGCCCGACTCCGTGCGCGGAAACTTGCCTCCAATGTAGAGCTTGTAGGTTTTGTTAACGGTCAGACGGCTCATGATTCGATGTTCTATCCTGGATCTTCAGCTCTTCTTCTTGCTCCTTGCTTCACCCTACCTGCCACTCAATTGCACATAGGCACCCAGGCCATGCAGTCCTCCTTCGCGACCCATCCCACTCTCCTTGTATCCGCCGAACGGTGAGCTCGGATCAAACTTGTTGAAGGTATTGGCCCAAAGAACACCGGCGCGCAGCTGACTGGTGATCTTGAATATCTTTGAGCCCTTGTCCGTCCACACCCCTCCACTCAATCCGTAGGGCGTGTTGTTGGCCTTCTCCAACGCCTCTTCCGGCGTGCGGAAGCTCTGAACCGCAAGCACCGGGCCGAACACCTCTTCCTGCACGATACGATGACTCTGGGCACAATCTGTAAAGATGGTGGGCTTGAACCAGTTTCCCTTGCCGGGAATCTTCTGGCTGCTTTGCCAACACTTCGCGCCCTGCTCCCTGCCGCTGTCAACCAGCCCCTGAATCCGTGTCAGCTGCTCCGGGGAGTTGATCGCTCCGATGTCGGTGTTCTTGTCGAGCGGATCCCCCAGCACCAAGCTCTCCATCCGACGCTTCAACTTCCGTACCACGGTGTCGACGAGACCTTCCTGAACGAAGAGTCGCGACCCCGCGCAACACACATGTCCCTGGTTGAAGAAGATCCCATTGACGATTCCCTCCACCGCCTGGTTGATCGGCGCGTCGTCAAAGATGATGTTGGCGGCCTTGCCTCCAAGCTCAAGGGTGAATCGTTTGCCCGTCCCCGCGAGGGTCTTCTGAATGAGCTTCCCCACCGCCGTGGATCCTGTGAAGGCCACCTTGTCGATGCCCTCGTGCTGCACCAGGTTTTGCCCGGTCCTGCCTGCCCCCGTGATCACGTTCACCACGCCGGGGGGGAAATCCGCTTCTTCGATCAGTTCGGCGAGCAACAAGGCCGTGAGGGGAGTGGTCTCCGCGGGCTTGAGCACCACCGTGTTTCCGGCGGCCAATGCCGGAGCCAGTTTCCAAGCCGCCATCAGGAGCGGAAAATTCCAGGGAATGATCTGCCCGGCAACTCCAAGGGGACGGGCTTTGCGACCGGGAAAGGCATACTCCAGCTTGTCGGCCCACCCGGCGTAGTAGAAAAAATGGGCGGCCACCAACGGCAAATCGATGTCGCGACTCTCCCGGATGGGTTTCCCGCCATCCATCGTTTCCACCACCGCAAACTCCCGGGAGCGCTCCTGGATCAAGCGCGCCAGCCGATAGAGATACTTCCCGCGTTCCCGTCCGGGCATCTTAGACCAAGTCTTCTCATAAGCATCCCGCGCCGCTCCCACCGCCCGATTGACCATCTTGGGCCCCGCCTCGCCAACCTCTGCAATGACCTCCTCGGTCGCGGGGTTGATGGTCTCGAACTTCTTCGGGGCTCGCACCCATTTCCCGCCAATGAACAGATCGTAGCTCCTCTTCAGGGAAACATGATCGGTGTTCTCGGGCGCCGGTGCATAGCAGTCCCCTTCCACAAAGTCGTGCGAATTCGCCTTCTTCGTGGTGCGCTTGGCGGAACTTCCCGCGGTTCCTTCTCCCGGTCCTTCTGGCATCAATCTTTGCTAAAGTAGTCGGCCGACTGATAACGACCGGTTTGCTGTTTACGAATCTGCATGAGCAAATCATTCGTCAAGGAACTCGCTCCAAAACGAAACTTCTCCTTGGTCAACCACGCCTTGCCAAGGGTCTCCTTCACCATCACAAGATACTGAAGCGCCAACTTGGCATTGCCGATTCCGCCCGCCGGCTTCATTCCCACCATCCGGCCGGTGCGGTCGTGAAAATCCTGAATCGCCTCCAGCATCACGAGCGTCACGGGCAAGGTCGCAGCGGGCTGCACTTTGCCGGTGGAGGTTTTGATAAAGTCTGCCCCTGCCGCCATCGCGATCTCGCTCGCCACCCGCACGGTGTCATAGGTCTGCAACTCACCTGTTTCGAGGATCACCTTCAGGTGGGCCTCCCCGCAGGCCTCCTTGCAGCGAACCACTTCGTCGAAGATGCCGCGAAACTCACCGTGCAACAGCTTTCCACGCGAGATCACCATGTCGATCTCATCCGCGCCCGCCCCCACGGCATAACGAATCTCCGAGAGGCGTTCCTTCATCCGGCTTTGCCCGCTGGGAAAGGCCGTGGCAACACTGGCCACCTTCACCCCACTCTCTCCCACCGCTTCCTTGGCCACCCGCACCAACCGTGGATACACACACACTGCGGACGCGGGACCAATGGAAGGATCCTCCGGCAAGGGCCGCATCGCCTTGGCACACATCTGTCGCACTTTCCCCGGGCTGTCTTTTCCTTCCAGCGTGGTCACGTCCAACATCGTGATCGCCAACTTCAAGGCCGAGAGCTTGCTCTCCTTCTTGATGCTGCGTGCCTGAAAACGTTGTGCACGCTCCTCCACCCCAACCTGATCAATGGTCGAGAGGATACGGAGATCCGGGAATATGGGAGGGGTGGACATGAACCGGTTGGGAATCTAGAGCCGAGCTCCTGCAAGGACAAGGCGTTAGGAAGGACCGACCGATCGTGAGTTCCGAACCCCCCAATCTGCTCCATTCCTCTCGCCAAGCTCCCGCCACTGACCACGAAAAAGAGGGTGGTCCGAAAACCACCCTCTTTTTATCGCACAACGCACTCGCCTCAGAAATTTGTTCCTTGGCCCGACCTGGTCCCAGCAGTGCTGCTGGGGGGTGCCCCATCAACCAAGAGGGGTGCAGAAAAATCTGACCGGATCATCATCCGCACGTCCCTCCCCTCGGAGTCGGAAAATCGGGTAGGCCAGGTAGATTGATATTTCACCTTTGTTAGACAATGTCACCGCTTTCCCCTTCCCGCAATAAAAAATGCAGGTAATTTTTTCAGTGTTTGTGCCTGCCATGTGCAACCTCTCAAATTGGACGGATCCCATTCACTCCCCCGTCCAGCCGTCAGGCTGAAACGCAACTCCGCCAAAAAGCACTCTTGAGCGAGATGCAGCCGGGCACTCGAGCCATGAGTGCTCGCCCACGGCCGCCCTCCACAAAAAAAGCGCCGCATCCCTGCGGCGCCTTTGAAAATCTGTTTCGCGAAGCGCGACCTAGATGAAGATATCCTCAATGGGGTTTCCGAGTTCCTTCTCGGCACCCGCCATCCGGAACGGACGGCCACTCGGCGAATGGAGAATCTTCTGGGAGTCGATTCCCAACGCATAACCGATGGTGGCGTTGATGTCCTGCACACTGACCGGCTTGTCGGCGGGCTTGCGCCCCTCCTTGTCGGACGTGCCGTAGGTCGTGCCACCTCTGATTCCCGCTCCGGCCATGACCGTCGAGAAGCAGGACGGATGGTGATCGCGACCATTGCTGTGCTCGGTCACGATGTGTGGCGTGCGCCCAAACTCGGATCCGATCACCACGAGCGTCGACTCCAGGAGACCCTTGTCTTCAAGGTCCTTGAGGAGAGCAGCGAAGCCCTTGTCGAGGATCGCGGCGCGAGACTCCACCTTGGTGAAGTTGTCGTAGTGGGTGTCCCATCCACCGAGGGCGACTTCGACGAAGCGCACCCCAACTTCAACGAGACGCCGAGCAAGCAGGCAACCTTGACCAAAACGATCGTTGCCGTAGAGAGCGCGAGTCTTGCTGGGCTCACGACTAATTTCGAACGCTTTGAGGTCCTCGCTCTTCATGAGCTTGGTCGCTTCATCATAGAGAGTGTCGTAGGACTTCACGTCCGGCGACTTGAACTTCTCTTGAAAGTCCTTGTTGAGGGCATCCGCAATGGCAAGTCGACGGTTGAAGTCCTCTTCACTCACCGTGTTCGGGCGCTTGGAGTCCTTGAGACCATCTCCCGGGCTGCCCAAGGGCACGCCTTGAAACTGGGCGCCGAAAAATCCCGCGGAGGCATTCTTCGGGTTGGAACCAACGGTCACAAATCCCGGAAGGGTGGTGTTCTTGCGGCCCTTGTGACGCACAATCCAAGACCCGATCGCGGGATGGACGATGGTGCCTCGGGGCGAGTAGCTGCGATGCAGCAGATACTGACCTTGGTCGTGTGCACCCTGCTTGGACGAGGTGGACCGAATGACGCACATCCGATCGGCGACCTCTGCACACATGGGCAGGTACTGCGACAACTCAAAATCGCCATTGGTGCCAATCGCCTCCACTGGTCCGGCCACTTCCTTGTTCTTGGGCTTGGGATCGAAGGTGTCGATGTGACTCATCCCTCCGGCCATGTTCAGGAAGATGACGTGTTCAGCAAGTTTGCCGGGTCCGCTGGCCTTTTTGGTAGCACCAATCGCCCCGGTAGCGAGCGAACCGCCGAGCAAAGGAGCCACCGACACTCCAAGATAAGCTCGTGCGGAGTTGATCATGATCTGACGCCGGGTCAGCTCATCTTGTTTGTTAAACTCGTGGTTGTTCATTTTGTGATTGCGGGGGGGTGTGGCGTTACTGGACGAAGATGAATTCGTGGGTGGCGATCAATGCTGAGGTCAGATTCTGATAGCTTTCCTGCGAGCCATCGATGACGTCGCGCATGAGAATGGTCATTTCATCGTCAGTTGGAGAGCGACTCAGGATGGAATAATAGAGGAACCGGACCTTGTCCCGATCGGTGGTGCCGGCCTCGAGAGCCTTGTAGGCTGCCGAACTCTTGTTGCTGACCACCATCTTCTCGACGTGGCCATTCATAATGGAAAGCACCTGAGACATGTTGGGCTCGCGAGTGGAGGAATCGATCAGGTCGCGATCGGAGGATCCGAACATGCGAAGGAGGTGACCGTTCGGAGCGGGAGCACTCAGCTCCGAAGCTCGTGCCATGCCGGAGGCCGGTCCGGGACGACCAAGAGACCTCATCGCCATCATGTCTTTCTTGCTCGCACTGCCGTTTCCGCTCTTGATGTCGGAAAGAAGCTGGTTGACGTAGGATTTGTACTCCCCGGGCTTCTCGATGGCGAGAACCTCCCGACTGAGCTGCGACATGGTCTTCTGACCGACCAGGACAGCCTTGCCCCCGTAATACACGGTGTTGCTGAACTTGCGCTTGGGCAGTTGGTCTGGATTGCCCGCCGTGAGCGTGATGAGGGAATCCCAGACCTGCTCGGCACTCATGCGCTCGATTTGTCGGCCGTTGAAGGCCTGCGGCATCCCTGCCTCAAAGGCCTCGGGATTGGCCTCAAACTGGAAGTTCCTCGTGAGAAGCAGGACGTGCTGGAAGGCCCGAAGGTCATACTGCAAATCATCGCGCATAAGTCGGATCAAGTAGTCCATGAGATCCGGAGTGATCGTCTTGTCAGCCGCTTTGTAGTCGTCAACCGGCTCGTAGATCCCTTTGCCCATGATCCGTTTCCACATCCGGTTCACGATCACGGAAGTGAAGTTCACATTATTCTCCCCCACCATCCACTTGGCAAAGTCGTCGCGGGCGGTTTCGTCGTCACGACGATCTGAAGAACGAATGCGCTTACCGAAGTGAGTCTTCCCGCCAATCATCTCGCCCGGGTCCCCATCCTTGTACTGATAATCGCTCGGAAGCTTGATGCGTCCCTTTCCTCCCCCGGCGAGGGTAAAGTAGTGTACATTGTCGCCGAGCCAGTCGACCAGACGGCCAAACTCCGTGCGCTCTTCTTTCGCGTCGCGCACTTCACGCCAAACAGAGTTCCACGGCCCACGGTTTATTTCCCCCTGTCCGTTCGTGAAGGCTGCAAGCTCGTAGAAGTCCATGCGCTCCCACTTGTTGAACGGGCTGTCATGACACTGCGCACACTCCATGCGCTCACCCGTGAAAATGCGCATCGTGTTGGAGAGATTATCGAGGGGCATCCCCTTGTCGCGGATGAAGTAACCAACCGCACCGTTGTTGTCATCCCAACCGCTCCCTTTCGACCCGATAAGGCGCTTCGCGAACTGGTCCCATGACATGTTGTCCTTCATCGCATTATGGACGAACTCAACATAGGGCGCAGCTTGACCGTTGTCGAAGTTGTCGGTGAGCCGGAGCAAATCGCTCACCCAGTTCACCATCGTGCTGCGATAACCGTCGTTCTTCTTGCTCATCAAATAACCCGCAAGCATCTCCCGCTTGTTGGTGTCCTCGATCTCGAGGAACATGCGCGCTTCTTCCAAGGTCGGGATCCGACCAGCGGCGAGGAGGAAACTGCGACGGAGGAATGTCGCATCGTCGACCACCTTGGGAACCTTTAGCTTCTTGCGCTTGTAGAGCGTCGCAACGTGCTTATCGATCGTGTAAGCCGCTTTCTTGAATTGCACCAGATCGCGACCCTTCTCCTGCTGCGAATAGGCAGGCCCTGCCAGGTAGAGAGCCCCCAACCCTGCCGCCATAAAACGGTTAGTGAATGTCATAACGAGTTTCATACGTGAGGATCGTCGAATTTCTTAGGCCGCGATTTGTCGGATAGTAAAGAGTTCACAGCACAAAATGTCAATCTGCGAGAAATTAGCGGGTTTCAGAGTGGACCCTTTATTCCTGCTGACTCGTCAAGCTAACCAAAATGGTCGAGGGCTGGGGGTTATTTGACCCTTCCCTCCCCTAACGCCGTCGAATGACCCTAATCCGTTCCCGAAGAACAACCAGTCCCAGGGATCCCCTGAGTTGGACGCCCTCCGGAGCGAGTTTGACCGCCCGGCGAGCGAGGAGGAGTGCTTCGCGCAAGCTTGCGGCCGCGCCCTCCTTCATCAGGCCTCTGACATAGGCATCGATGCTGACCTCGCAATGGAGTGGGCATTTCCCCGCTCTCCAGATCCCAAACCCGGGCTCATCTCCATAGAGGAGAGCGTCCCCTCCTACAACACGGACCACGATCCCATCTCATCGCGCTATCTCGACGACACCGTGGCAAACATCCGCGCTGTGCACAGCAGCATCAAGCTCTACCGTTCCGTTTCCGATCTGCCCCTGGGAGGGCTTCGCCAGCGAACGCGTGATGGTGGGAATCGATCGGAACAACAATGGCACCAGCTCGACCGAGACGGCGACAACCTCGCTGGCTGGCTGGAACTCGTGCACTTCGGAACCCTGACCATCGATGGCACCGAGGACAGCGATGGCGATGGCCAGTCCGACCTCGACGAATTCATCACCGGTCACGTTCCCCATGCCTACGATTCCCACGTGGCTCCCCTACCTCACCGTCCCCTGGTGGTCCCTCTCTGGATCGAGCGCACTGAATTCCAACCCACCACGCTTCCGGCCTTGCGAGGAGCTCCATCTCGGCACCTGCGGAATCCGAAACATCTTCAACCCGGGGAGATCCCATGCGAAATTCGCTCCCGTCCAACTTCCCATCATCGCGAAATTCCTCGCGAGGTTTCCGCACGATCCTGAGGTTGATCCTGAGATCGGTCCCCATCACTGCGCGCAGGGGCCAGATTGAGAAATCTCATGCGCTCCCCGGCCACCTTGAGCTTCCGGCGGAGCTTGCCGGTTTCGCGATCTTCCCAGCAGTCCATGCGCAAGCGACCTTCAATGAGAATCGCCGAGCCTTTCTTCAGGTACTCCCTCGCCGTCTCGGCGGTCTGCTCCCAGACCACCACATCGACAAAAATCGAATCGTCCTTCGAACTCTGTTCACGATCGGCTCTGCTTTTTCCCCCGCCGGGAGGATCCATGGCGAGACTGAGCTCCGCCACCGACTTCCCACTCGCTGTTTCCCGCACTTCCGGATCTCTCGTCAGGCGACCGGCTATCATCACTCTATTTAATAAGTCCATGGAGACCAATCTAGCTGGAGATGTTCTTTTGAACAGTGTTTTCTTTGAGTGATTTGGGGTGCCAATTTCCCCTGAGGTTCGCGGCCCGGACCACCTTTCCAAATTCTGCATTGCCAAGTCCCCTCTCCGCCCTTCACCAAAGATCCGCTCCGCGCAATGAATCTTCCTCTCCCCCTCAAGATCCTGAACTGTCTTTGCGTCGTTCTCTTCGTGCTCTTTGCGTGGCTCCAGGCCAACGACATCGATCCCGACAAGTACGACAACCCTTCGCCCCTGGATGCGGCCTTGTGGCTGGTTTTTTATGCCCTGACCGCGCTCCTCTTTGGGATCGCGCTCTTCAGATCCTTTCCGCGCTGGCTCCTCATCATCGCCGCCCTGGCCTGCCTCCTTGAACTCGGCCGAACCGGCTGGGGTCTCTGGGAAAACCTCTTCGGCGAGCAAGACTTCACCATGCTGGGAACGAGCATGTCCGGCGACGATCCCCGGGTGGAACTGACGCGCGAGTTTTTTGGCTCCTTGATCGCACTCAGCGGAGTGGGCGTTCTGTGGTGGGAGCTGCGGAAGTACTCGGGGGCCGCAGCGCTGAGCTGAGTCGAAGGAACTCCCCGCCTCACCTTGGTCGGGAAGTTCATCTTGAACAAGCGCTCACGCAAGGCGTCGGATCGCGCATTGCTTGGTTTCAAATCCCCGGGCTGTTCCTAGCGCAGCGCGCGCGAGCCCGCGATTTTCACGCGTCGAAACCGAAATCACCATCCCCCCCCAAGGGTATGGCCCGCGTCACAGGTCAGGGTTTCCCCGGTCACGAGGTCGGAACCCGTTATCAGGCTGAGGATTGCATCCGCCACGTCCTCGGGACGGCAGGAATTTTGAAGGGGAGCCTCCGCTTCCTTCTCCGCCACGAAGGCGTCATAATCTTCTCCCACCCCTTTCCGCAGCCAGTCTCCCTTGATGAATCCCGGTGCCACCGCATTCACCCGGATGGACGGCCCCATCAGGCGAGCAAGGGACTTCGTCATGGTGACCAAGGCACCCTTCGAGGCGCAATAGGGAATACAACTGCCACGACCTGTAAAGGCCGCCACACTCGCGACCGAAACGATCTCGGCGCTCCCCGCGTCTTCGAGATGGGGCTGCGCGGCCCGCGCACACTGGAAGGGAGCCTTGAGGTTGACCGCCATGAGACGCGCCCAAACTTCATCCGTCACCGCCTCGAGATCGTGGGCCGGAATGAAACGCGTCGTGCCAGCATTGTTGACGAGGATGTCCAAGCGCCCAAACTCCGCCACCGCCGCCTCCACCATCCCGCGGCAGACCGCGTCCTCCGCAATGTCACCCTGGTAGAGCAGCGCGCCCACCCCGTGTGCCTTGAGTTCTTCCCAGACCGCCTCGGCCGCCTCGGCCGCCTCGGCGTAATTAATGAGCACCGAACACCCACCCTGCGCAAGCGCCTTGGCCGTGGCGGCCCCCACGCCGCGGCTCGCTCCCGTAACGATTGCAGCCTTCCCCTCAATCTCCATGGACCAAATCTAGGAAACCCCGGGGGCCCCGGCTAGCGTCTTTCCTGAAGAGCGGGATGACAAGATCCCCCGTCCCCTACTTCTTCTTCGCGTACTTGACCTTCGCCTTCGCCTTCCTCACCTCATTCTCCTTCTCCAACCCCGCACGCTGTTTCAACTCCTTGATCTGGTCCCGGAGGTGGGCCGCCCGCTCGAACTCCAGCTTCGCTGCCGCTTCCTGCATCTCCCCTTCGAGTTCCATCAGGACATTCACGGCATCATAGACCGTGGCGTTCTCCCCCACCAAGGAGCTGTTCAGTTTTTCGGCCGCACTCCGGTCGTCCTGATACTGGTGCAGGCTCTCCTGCACCGCACGCACCACACTCTGCGGCGTGATGTTGTGCTTCTCATTGTACTCCTGCTGACGAGCGCGACGATATTCGGTCACATCGATCAGGCGTTGAATCGAATCGGTCACGACGTCACAGAAGAGAACGCACTCACCATTGATGTGACGCGCCGCTCGCCCCGCGGTTTGAATCAGGCTGGTCTCGTTGCGCAAAAATCCTTCCTTGTCCGCATCCAGAATACAAACCAGTGACACTTCCGGCAGATCGAGACCTTCACGCAGCAGATTGATCCCCACCAGGATGTCGAACTCCGCAGCACGGAGCTGTCGCAGGATCTCCACCCGCTCCACCGCATCGATATCGGCGTGAATGTAGCGCACCTTGAGCCCGGCCCCCTGGAGATACTCGGAAAGATCCTCCGCCGTCCGCTTGGTCAGGGTCGTCACCAGGACCCGTTCTCTCTTCTCGACCCGCTGCTGACAGAGCTCGGTCGTTTCATCGATCTGGCCCTCCAGCGGCTTGAAGGTGAGGGTGGGATCAAGCAATCCGGTGGGCCGGATGATTTGCTCCACGATGAGAGGCGTTCCGTTCTTGGTCGCATCGAAGGCTTCCACCGGATCATTGGTCGGGCTCGGAATGATGCGAAGTTGCCGAAGCTTGATGGGATCAATCCCCCGCTCCTTATTTCCATGCACCGGGATGTGGCCTCTGTTTTCCGGTCGCGAGTTCACCACCTCAAACGGCCCCGGGGTGGCACTGACATAGACCCGTTGCTTGGTGAGTTCCATGAACTCATTGAATCGCAGCGGCCGGTTGTCGAGCGCGCTTGGAAGCCGGAACCCATGTTCCACCAAGACGCGTTTGCGGCTCATGTCGCCCTCGAACATTCCCCGGATCTGCGGCACCCCCACGTGACTTTCATCCATGAGCACAATGAAGTCATCAGGAAAAAAGTCGATCAGGGTATACGGTCGTTCCCCGGGTGGCCGTCCCGTGATGTGTCGCGAATAATTCTCGATCCCCTGACAGAACCCCATCTCCTGCATCATCTCCAGGTCGTACTCGGTCCGCATCTTGAGCCGTTGGGCCTCAATCAGTTTTCCCTTCTTCTCGAAAAACTCCACCCGCTGCTCCATCTCGGCACGAATCGCAATCATCGCGCGCTGCATCTTGTCGGGGGAACTCACAAATTGCTTGGCCGGAAAAAAGGTGTGCTTGTCCACTCGTTCGATCACCGCTCCGTTCAGAACATCAATCGTCGAGATGCGATCAATCTCGTCGCCGAAGAACTCCACTCGAATCGCGGTCGCGTCCAGATATGCCGGGTGTACTTCCACCACGTCCCCGCGAACCCGGAACTTCCCTCTCCCAAATGCGATGTCATTGCGCTCAAAAAGAATGGCCACGAGCTGGGACAACAGTTCATCCCGCCCGATTTCCTGACCTTGCCAGACGGGCACCATCATGCCCTCGTAGTCGTCAGGCGATCCCAAGCCATAAATACAGCTCACGGATGCCACCACGATGGTATCGGCGCGCGTCAGCAACGAGCCCATCGTGCTCAGGCGGAGCCTCTCAATCTCATCATTGATCGAGGAATCCTTCTCGATGTAGGTGTCGCTGCGCGGAATGTAGGCCTCGGGCTGAAAGTAGTCGAAGTAGCTCACGAAGTACTCCACCGCGTTGTTCGGAAAGAAATTCTTGAACTCCGAATAGAGCTGGGCGGCGAGGGTCTTGTTGTGGCTCATGACCAGAGCGGGCTTGCCAATCCGCTCGATGACATTGGCCATCGTGAATGTTTTACCGGATCCCGTCACGCCCATCAGGGTCTGATGAGAGTTCCCGGCTTCGATCGACTTCACCAGTTTTTCAATCGCCTGCTCCTGGTCGCCTTTGGCGCTGTATTCACTGACCAGTTTGAAGGACACGGAGGAGTCTTAGGCCAGGAACCCGGCAATGAAAACCCGAGAACGCCGAGGGTCCCAAAGTTCCAAGCCCCCGGGTCCGGATGATTCTCCAACGATTTGGATCTTATGCTTGCAAGGGTGTTGACCGCGGGTGGGCTGAAAATCCGCGCCCGCTCCCTGTCCTCCGAGGGCGGGACTCCTGTACAAGCAGAGAGGCACCAGTTTTACATCTAAAAACCCGGTGCCTCCCTTACCTTGCCTTGTCAGTCGAATTAATGTCCGCTACCACCCGGACACATTCTGCTATGGTTACCGCCAAGATAGTCAGTCCCGGCGATACTGAAACGATTCACGCCAACCACGGGCGAATCGAAAACTGTTTGCAGCGAAACCTGAGGCCGACCGTAACCCTCATCCCATGTCCGCCCCTGCATTTTAGAACTATCATGGATACTTTGGCTGCGACTGGACTCAGTTTGTTGCCCTGCGGTGGGTAAATCTTGGACTCCGCATGGGGGGAATTCCCGCGCCCTCAATCCAAACACCCGCTCAACGCCCGGCAACCGCGTTGCTGCAGCGGAGGAGTTCTGGCGGTCGAAATGGGGGGAGGGTTCCAGCATGTGATGGGTGCGGAGTCTGGGTTCTCTTGGCACAACGTGTGCCAACTCCAACTTAGACGACCTTAACTAACTCATAATAAAGGGGTAATCGTTTTAGTTAAGAAAAGTTAATATAATTTTTCACATCGAAAAAACGGTAGGGATTACCAGAAATGAAGCCCCCACATCGGAAAAATTTACAGGGGCCCCGCCTCCCGCTCGTCCCTCTCCGCCTCCTACAAAATGCCGAACTCCTGCAGCACTTTCTCCACATCTGCGGGACGAAGGGGCTTCGGGAGATAACCATTCATCCCCGCTTTGCGGCAGGTTTCCCGGTCGGTCTCCAAGACGTTGGCGGTGACCGCAATGATGGGGAGCTGCGCGGTGTGCCCCCCTCCCTGACCAGCCCGGACGCGACATGCGGCCTCAACGCCATCCATCTCCGGCATGTGCATGTCCATCAAAATGGCCTCATATTTCTGACCTTCCCGGAGCTTCTCAATGGCTTCGCGACCATTCACCGCGGTGTGCGCATGGAAACCATACTTCTCCAGAATCAGAGTCGCCAAGCGCGCGTTGATCGGGCTGTCCTCGGCCACCAGGATGAAGCGCTCACCCTCCGGGGGTTTTAGGCGCTTGGGCATCTCCTTGGTAGGAACAAAATCGGATTGCGACCCCGGATTGAACACCCCGTGCAAGGTGCGGAGAAGCTCACGTTGTCGGACCGGCTTGAAGAGAACCTGCCGATAGCCCGCCGCCAGTGCGTGTTCCTTCTCTCCGCTCAAGCGGGCAGAGGTCACCAGGATCAAGGGAGGAAGAAGAGTGCCCGCCGCTTCAATCGCGAGACGCGCAAACTCCAAGCCATCCATGTGCGGCATCATCATGTCACAAAAGATGACATCGTAATGCGCGTTGGCGAGTTGCGTGAGGCCATGCGCACCCCGGCCCACGACATCACTTTCCAATCCCCAGGTCGCGAGCCGCTTGGTCATGAAGCGCTGGTTGATTTCGTTGTCGTCAATCACCAGCGCGCGCTTGCCCTGGAATTGGCCCTTGTCCTCGACCAGTCCGAAGGGACTCGACTCGCCAACCACCAGCGGAATCGTGAAGCGAAAGTCCGCTCCTTCTCCAATCCTGGCGGTGGCGCCGATGCGCCCCCCCATGCGTTCCGCCAAACGCTTGCAGATCGCGAGCCCGAGCCCGGTGCCTCCAAATTTGCGCGTGGTGGATACGTCCTCCTGCTGAAAGGGCTCGAAAAGGCTGTCGACCTTCGAGGGATCAAAGCCAACCCCCGTGTCGCGAACCGAAAACTCAATGAACGGTCCCGGCAGCACGCGGCAACTGACGCTCACTTCACCGCGAGCGGTAAACTTCAGGGCGTTGGAAACGAGATTGAGGAGGATCTGCTTCACCCGCGCTACATCACCCTTTACCACTCCAGGCATGCCTTCCATCATGTCGTAGGTCAACTCCACCCCTTTCTCGGAAGCCTTGAACGCGTGCAATCCGAGGACCTCTTCAATGCAGTCGGTGGGTTCAAAGTCCACCTGTTCAACATCGAGACGCCCACTCTCGATCCGCGAGAAGTCGAGCAAGTCGTTGATGATGCTGAGCAGGATGTCGCCACTCTTCTGGATCAGATTGAGATTCTCGCGCTGTTCCTCCGTCAGCACTGTATCGAGGAGCAATTCGGTGTAACCGATGATCCCGTTCAAGGGAGTGCGAATCTCATGGCTCATCATGGCCACGAACATCGACTTGGCCTTGTCCGCCTTCTCGGCCTCTTCCTTGGCCAGACTGATTTCAGCGAGCGCCTTTCTGCTCTCGGTGATGCCTCGCACAATCCCGTGCACCAGCGTTCGGCCATCGTACTTCACCCGTCCCCAGACTACGTCCACCGACAGAAGGGAACCATCGCTTCGGCGCAGATCTGCCTCGCTCCGACTGTGCCCGGTCTTCTGGACTTCATTCAGGGCCGCCCCGGTCACCTGCCAAGCCATGAGGTGGGAGATGTACATTCCCCGCAATTGTTCCCGCTTGTACCCGAACATGCGCACCGCGGTATCGTTCACTTCCACGAACGCCCCGAATCCATCCAAGAGCACGATCCCATCCACCGAGGCATTGAAGAAGATCTTGAACTTCTCCTCCGTGTTCTGCGGATTCCAGCTTTGTTCCTGCGCTCGGCGGGCCGGAATTTGCCGGGAACGCTCCAGTTCCTCAGCATTGCTCTTGAGACGATTCTGCGCCTCAAGTCGAGCCGCGAGCTCAGCTTCGTAGCGCCGACGCCACTGGCCAACTTGATCCTGAAGTTCGCGGAGCGCCTTTCTCACATCAGTCCGTGCCGCTTCAGCTTATTATAGACTGATTTCTCGGTAACTTCCAGTCGGCGCGCGGTCTCCGCCTTGTTCCCATTACAGAGCTTCAAGGTCTGAATGAGCGACTCCCGCTCCAAATCCGAGAGAGGAATCCCTCCAATTCCTGCCGGGACCCGACCAGAGGGCTTGCTCCCCCGCACCGTCTCCGGGAGATCCTTTTTCTCAATCACGCTCCCATCACAAAACGCGGCCGAACGCTCCAACACGTTCTCAAGCTGACGAACATTGCCGGGCCAATCGTAGGCCTCCATCGCCGCCGTGGCCTCCTTGGAAAGCTTCACGTTTTTGCGACCACCCTGCTTTGTGATACGCTTCAACATCGAGGCACTCAACCCACGCAACTCCTCCAGGCGATCGCGCAAGGGCGGCACTTCAATCGGGATCACACTCAGACGATAATACAAGTCCTCGCGAAACTGACCTTCCTTCATCCGTTGGTCGAGATCGAGGTTGGTCGCCGCAATAATCCGCACATCGACCTTCAGTGTTTCCTCGCCACCGAGCCGTTGAAATTCCCGGTCCTGCAGCACGCTCAGCAACTTCGGTTGCAGGTCAATGGGCAAATCTCCGATCTCATCGAGAAACAGGGTGCCTCCTTTCGCGGCCTCGATCTTCCCCCGACGGCGACGAACCGCGCCGGTAAAGGCGCCCTTCTCGTGGCCAAAGAGTTCACTCTCCAACAATTCCCGTGGCAGGGCAGGACAACTCACCGTGACGAAGGGCCCATCCGCACGCTCGCTGTTGCCATGAATGAGCCGGGCCAACATTCCCTTTCCGACCCCGCTCTCACCGGTCAAGAGCACCGTCGAATCCAAGGCCGCCACCTTCATGGCCTGCTCGACGACCTCCTGCATGGCCTCGGATTCGGCCACCACTTCCACTGCCGGACCGGTCCCCCCAATTGCTTCACGCAGTTGCTCGTTCTCCCGCTCGGCCCTCCGCAAGCGGCGGGCATTGCGCAAGACCGCGAGAAGCTCGTCGGGATCGAAGGGCTTGGTCAGATAGTCGAGCGCACCCAGCTTCATCGCCTTCACCGCATCGGAGGTCTCGTCCATTGAGGTGAGCACCACCGCGGGCAATCCCGGATATTCCTCCGAGAGCCGTTGCAGGGCACCAAACCCATCAAGAACAGGCATTTGCAGGTCGAGGAGGACCACATCCGTATCATCGGTCACCAGCTCCAACGCTTTCGCTCCATTCTCGGCCGTGGACACTCGGAAACCACCCCGTTCCGCATGCATTTTCAACAGGTTCCGGATGGTATCATCGTCGTCCGCGAGGACTAGGTGAGGGGCCTGTTCAGACATTAAAGACATCTTAACTACTCCCCGCTGGATTCCCACCACAATCTCCCGGCCCTGACTCCCTCTTGGGCAGCCCTCGGTCCCGGCCCTGAGACCTATACTACCAACGATCCACACACTACTTCCTCTTTCCCAATCGCCCTCCAGATCGTAGAACGGACCCGTGGATCTTCTCAACACTGGACAGATTGATGCGATGGCATCTGACACGCCCGAACTCCTTCTCCCCATCGTCAGCGATTTCGAGGCCTCCGGCCGCGAGTCTCTCAGCAAACTTCACGAGGCCCTCACCGAGATGCGCTACGACGAGGCAAAGGCCATCCTCCACCAACTGAAAGGCGCTGCCGGGACGATGGGCATGGTTGAGTTCCAGGAGCTCTGCCGTGAGTGCGAGGACCAGGTTGCCGCCCACACCATTCCACCTCGCTTTGGAGAACTGGGTGGTCTCATGATTCAGTCCGTGCACGGTGCAGCCGCCTACCTCCGTGGCGAGCAGACCCCGCCCTGATCAATCAGGCCAGATGACCGCCCGCCCTTGAGGCGATCCCGTTCCTCCCCGCCCGCCACCCCTTCCCGATCTCGCAAGAGACAATTCCCTGATCGCACCCACACCCACCTGAGAGGAACACCCCTCCCTCCGGATTCTCAATTTATTGATCAATCGAGAGCGAAGCGTTGCGAAAGTTCACTGAGTCCGCGAGGATGTTTCCCATGAGCAGGAGATCGCCCCGCGTCGACACCTACATCAGAAAGGCTCCCGAGTTTGCTCAATCCATCCTCGAGAAACTTCGCGCCATCTGCCACAAGGCCTCGCCTGAGATCTCAGAAAACATCAAGTGGAGAGTTCCCAGTTTTGAATCCAAGGGCATCGTTGCTGGCATGGCAGCCTTCAAGAACCACGTCGGCTTCGGTTTCATGGCGTCCCCCTCATGAAGGGCCCAACCGCCCCTCATGCTCCTCGCCTCCTTGTAAACAGTTTTGGCCTGCAAGAGTCCATCCCTTCGCCTCTTCTACGTTTCCTCCGATTCCTGATCCCTGTTTACTGAATACTGTTCCCTGAATGCAATGCTCCCCGGCCCCAAGGATGTTACCGAACCCCACAAGGAACTGCGCTTCACCCGCGGTGCGCAAGCGACCCTCTTCGCCCTCGTCGGAGCGATCTGCTGCGGGGCCTCCTCCGCCATCGTCATCCTCAACCTCATCCCAAAGGATCCTCTCACGCCCTGGTGGTGGCCGCTCCTTCCCCTGCCCCTCGCCGCGCTCTGTTTTCGCCTCGCCTTCCGCTGCGCGCGCCATGCCTACATCATCCTCACTCCGCTTGGCATCGAAATCTTTCCCTTCTTCAATTCCCGCAAAAACCTGCAGGTCCTCTACTGGTCTGAAATCGCGGATGCCGAGGTCAATAAGACCAATCAACTCGTAATCCACTTCAACGAAGAACAAACGGCGGGAGTGGTCGCCTCGCTCGCTCCTCTTTCTCCGGCCAGGCGAAATCTGTTAGAGCAAGCCATCGCAGGCCGAATAGACTTCGAGTGGGTAGAAGTTTCGCCACCCAAGGACCACCGCGCCTGAAATCCGACCTCTGGAAGCCCTCGCCTGAGGAGGCCCTGCATAGCGTCCCCGCCCTCCTCGCCCGCGAAGAGCTTGAGGATCTCAGGAATTGGGGTTGAGATTTCTCGCTCCATGCGAGATGCCTCCCCCCCGCATGAATCAGCCCTCCTCTCTCCAGCTTCAATCTGTCGCCGAAGCCTTTGGTAAACAAGGGTGGCACTGCGAACCGATCGAGGGCCGCGAGGTTCTCGAATCTCATTTCGAAGCGCACCACACCCACATCCGCCTGCACTCACAGGTTTTTCCACAACTCAATGCCCTCTCCATCGTCGCCGAGAGCCCCTTCGCCCCGGACCAAGCACACCTGCCCGCGGCCATCGAACTGCTCATGCGGGCCAACAAGCAACTCACCCTCGGCGGCTTCGAATTCGACTTCGCTCGCCAACAGCTCGTCTTCCGGATCACCAATCTTTTCGAGCGCGAACGCTTCGATGCCGACATCGTCTCCTCCATGGTCCACTGCGCGATCGCGGAAATTGATCGCCTCGTCCCTCTCCTCGGCATCCTCCTCAAGACCTCAGAAGACCTCCTCCACGACCTCTCCCTTCCCCTTCTCCTGGAGCGCGAAGATCTTCTCCCCCCGATTCCCGGCCTCGAAGGGGGAGAGGAGGAGGAACTCTAGCAGAAATGGCGCAAGGATAAGATGGGGCCTCGACCCCGGAGGGAGCGCAGACATCCCCAATCCTATCCATCTTCTCATCGCGCTTCCTTCTACCAGCTCCTTTCGAGGGATTCGTAATTCAACCGTAAATCAAGTCTCTCGAAGTTCAATGCTGCTCGCACTGTAATGTTCGCGCGGATTCACGTATAAGAAGCCGTGCCGCTTCCGCCTCGGTCCATCGTCGTTCTTCTCATTGCTGTCCTTGGACTGTTTTCGTGCCAGGAAAAGGGGGCCAGGGCATCTCCCCCCACCCCGCCTCCCCCCCAGGTCAGCTACAATTTCGAGATCCGACCGATTCTCGCTCAAAAGTGCTTTGGGTGTCACGGCCGAGATCACAACGCCAACGAATCTGGCCTGCGACTCGATACCGCAGAATTCGCCTTCGCTCCCCTCAGTGAGGGGGACCCCGCTCCCAACCGCCATGCCTTCCTCCCCGGAAATCGCGAGCAATCCGTGGCCTGGCTTCGCATCCACAGCGAGGACCCCGAAAAACTCATGCCTCCTCCCGACAGCAGAATCCCCCTCACCGAGGACGAAAAGGACCTCCTCGGGCGCTGGATCGATCAGGGCGCAAAGTACGAACCTCACTGGGCCTTTCAGCCCTTACCCGCCGAGGTGCCCGTGCCCGCGGTCTCCGCAAGCGGCTGGCCCGCCGGCAAGATTGATCGCTTCGTTCTGGCCACCCTTGAAAAAAACGGACTCCTCCCCTCCCCGCAGGCCGATCCTTCCACCCTTCATCGCCGACTCTCCCTCGCTCTCACTGGCCGCGCCCTTCCCTCCGCCGAGCACGCGAGCTACCAACAGAAAGTCGATACCCTTCTCGAGTCCGACGCCTTCGCGGAACACTTCGCCACCATTTGGCTCGAGGCCATCGGCTACGCCGACACCCTGGCGCCTGAGTCGTCCCAACTCACCTCCCGATGGGTCTACCGAGATTGGGTGATCAAAAATGGTTCTCTCAACCATGATCAGTTCCTGACCGCCCAGCTTGCGGGGGATCTTGAATTCACAGGCGACCTCAATCGCAGCATCGCCACCGCCTTCAATCGCCTCCACTCCGAGGCCCCCTCCCGCGCGGCCCATCTCGCTCCCATCCTCGGTCTCTCCCTGGAATGCGCCCGCTGCCACGACCACAAATCCGAACCCATTTCCCACCACGATTTCCAATCCCTCACTGCCTTCTTCACAGGGAGCGGTGAGGGGAAGCGTCCCACCCACCCGTCCATCGTTCCCGCGCCCACCAAGCTCCTGCCCACCGAGGACCAAATCCAATTGCTCCTCACGGTTAGAGGCACCGCCAACACGGCCCTCACGAATTTGCGGGTAGCCTCTTCGCAGGGAGAGGACGCCTTTCAGTCATGGCTGCAGGA
This sequence comes from Roseibacillus sp., assembly GCA_028821775.1. Lineage (GTDB taxonomy): Bacteria > Verrucomicrobiota > Verrucomicrobiia > Verrucomicrobiales > Akkermansiaceae > Roseibacillus_B. The sequence continues at coordinate 10,217 of JAPKFB010000045.1, read as the reverse complement.
GCCCTTGAAGACGCCGCTCATCAATGATGCCCTCGGCACCTTCACCTTCGATGGCCGCAAGGGGGTGGTCCCCAATCAAGCCCTCTCCGGATCGGGTTCCGGCGATGCAACTGGCCTCATATTCACTCCTGGATTCAGCCGCCATGCCGTCACCATCAGCGACAAAGCCGGAGTGACCTTCTCCGACTTTTTCCCGGCCCGACGTTGGACCCCCTGGTCCTTCACCCTCCGCCTCCGAGTTCCGGACAACCTCAATCCCTCCGCCGTTCTGCTCAGCCGTGGGCGAGGTTCGGACGACAACCTGCGGGGCTTCGACCTGGTCCTCGAGCAGGGACGACTCACCGCCCGCATCAGTCGCGAATGGCCCGGCAAGGCCATCGCCATTCGCACCGTCGCACCGGTCATCGCAACCAATCACTGGCACCTCATCACCTGGACCTATGACGGATCCAGTGCCGCAGAGGGACTCGTCCTCTACCTCGATGGCAAGAGGATCCCCACCGAGGTCATCGCGGATGCGCTCTGGAAACCCGTCTTCTTTGCAGAGGAGAAATCGCTCCCCCTGCAACTTGGCTGGCGAGAAAACGCCACCGGATTCGCGGGTGGCGCCATCGACGATTTTCAGGTCCACACCCGCGCCCTCAGCCCCCTCGAAGTCGCCACTCTCTTCGATGGCAACTCCCTCTCCTCCACACTCGAGAAGCCGAACGAACATCTTCCCGCCCTTCGCAGCTACTACTTCTCCAGTCTTCACTCCGAGTCCCGCACCCGTCGCACCGAACTCGCCGAGGCCCGCATGGCCAGCATCCTCCCGGAAGAAGACATCCTCGAAGTCTCAGTCATGCAGGGCAGCCCCACTTCGCGGCCCACCATGCCATCTTTCCTGGCCCAAGGCAGCGGAACGATTGATCCCGGCGTTCCCCAAAAAACGCTCGATCGTTCAGACCTGGCGCAAGCCATCATCGAGCATCCGCTCACTGCCCGCGTCTTTGTCAATCGCGTCTGGGCTCACTTCTTCGGACGCGGCCTGCTCGAGACCACCAACGACTTCGGAATGCACAGCCCTGCCCCCAGCCATCCCGAATTGCTCGACTGGCTCGCGCGCGACTTGGTCGATCACAACTGGAACGTGAAGCGGATGAGCAGGCAAATCGTTCTCTCCGCCACCTTTCGTCAGGACGCCACCCTGCGTCCCGAAGTCTCCATCCTTGATCCCCGGTTCCGCCTGCTCGCCCAAGGTCCTTCCTTCTCCCTCTCCGCTCCTCAATTTCGCGATTTCTTTCTCCATGCCGCAGGTTTGCTTGATTCCACCGGCGCGGGAGATCCTCCCTCGTCCGAGAGCACCCGCCCTTTTCGCAGGTCGATCTACCAGCTTCAACATCACCCTTCACCTCGCGCACTGGCAGAGTCCCCTTCCGAAGATCGCTGCCCGATCAACTATTTCGAACCCGCCCCCCTCGCTCCGCGCCCCGGCCTAACCGCCCAGGAATTCTTCCTCGCTTCCCGCGCCCTCGCCACTCTCCTCCTCACGGAACACTCCCAAGACGCGGAGCGCGCCCAAGCCATCTACCTTCGCCTCATCGGCCGCACTCCGACCGCGGCCGAATCCACCGAACTCCTCGCCGAACTCGAGTCCCAACGCGCCCGGGTCTCCTCCGACAACCCCGACGCACCCAGACTCGTGCAACCTCAGGGAAGCAAGATCGAGGTGATCGAACTCTCCGCCTGGTCAGGCCTGATCGAATCCGAGTTCATCCAGCAACGCGCAAGCCGACAGCGTTGATCGCCTGCCGGAAATCCAATCTTGGCACCATTCTTCCTGAGAATCTCCACCCCGTCCCCGCTTTGAACCAAGAGGAACTTGCGGTCGTCCTTTCTCTGGGTTCTCCTTCCATTCAGCCTGCGCACAATACCTCCTGACCTGGAGGCCGCGCCCAAGATGGTTCGCGCCACTGATCCTCCCATCCCAGCCTCATGAAACTTCTAAGACCCATCACCCTGGGCACCGCCACGATCGCCTTTACCTTAGGGCTCGGGGTCGACTGCTCGCCAGCTGAAGAGACTGTGAAAACAGACAAGCAAGAGCCTCCCAAGCACACCAACCGACTCGCGAAGGAGAAATCACCCTATCTCCTTCAGCACGCCCACAACCCCGTCGATTGGTTTCCTTGGGGCGACGAGGCCTTTGCCAAGGCCAGAAAAGAGGACAAGCCCATCTTTCTCAGCATTGGTTATTCAACCTGCCACTGGTGTCATGTCATGGAGCGTGAAACCTTCGAAGACGAAGCGACCGGTAAATACCTCAGCGAAAACTTCGTCTGCATCAAGATCGACCGCGAAGAGCGTCCGGATGTCGACAAGATCTACATGTCCGCCGTACAGGCCCTCCCGGGTGGCCGCGGCGGGTGGCCCCTGACCGCCTTCCTTACCCCGGAACTAAAACCATTTTTTGGGGCCACCTACTTTCCGAACGCTGCCTTCAACGAGCTCATTCGCAAGGTCATCAATGCCTGGAAGGAGGATCGCGCCAGCCTCGATCAGAACGCGGATGGCCTCACCAAGTTTCTGCAGGCACGCGAGGCGGCGGACGATGCCTCGGGCGGCCGCACCACCACGTTCGACGACCAGGTGCTTCGCAGTGCCCTCGCCGAATGGAAAATCGGCTTCGACGCCGCGGAAGGCGGCTGGGGTGCGGCCCCGAAATTCCCGACCCCGAGTCAACCCCGGGCCATGTTGCGCCTCGGCTCCCGCCTTGACGATCAGGAGGCCATCGACCAGGTCCTCTTCACCTGCAGGAAGATGGCCGCAGGCGGCATTTATGATCACATCGGAGGCGGATTCGCTCGCTACTCCACCGACGCGAAGTGGCTCGTGCCCCACTTTGAAAAAATGCTCTATGACAACGCTCAACTCGTGCAGCTCTATCTCGATGCTTTCCTCATCAGCGGCGATCAGATCTACGCCGAGGTGGTCCGCGATATCTTCCGCTACCTCCTGCGCGACATGACCCACCCAGAAGGCGGATTCTACTCCGCCGAGGATGCCGACTCCGAGGGGAAGGAAGGCAAGTTTTACTGCTTCACCACCGTCGAATTAAAAAAGCTGCTCAGTGCCGAGGAGTTTGCCGCGGTCGAGAAACACTACGGAGTCACCAAGACCGGGAACTTTATCGATCACAGCGACCCGGATCATCTCAAGGACCAAAACATCTTCTTCATCACCGGTGCCCCCTTGGATGAGCCCGCCCAGGCCTCCCTCGCGTCGGCCGTGAAGAAGATTTTCGCCTACCGTGCCAAACGGGTGCGCCCCGGGCTCGACGACAAGATCCTCGCCTCCTGGAACGGACTGATGCTCGGTGCCATCGCACGCGCCGGACGTGTGCTCAAGGAGCCGACCTACCTCGCCGCCGCCATGAGAAATTTCAATTTCCTCCAAGAAACATTCTGGGACGACAAGGCAGGCCGACTCTATCACCGCTGGCGTGATGGCGAGCGTGATTCGACCCAGTTGCTCGACACCCACTCCTTTCTCCTCGAAGGGGTCCTCGACCTCTACGAAGTCACCCTCAATCCAGCCCATCTCCAATTCGCGATCAAGGTCGCCGACCGCATGATCGAAGCCTTTTACGATGAGAAAAAGGGCGGATTCTACCAAGCGACCGCGACCAAGGACCTCATCATGCGAATCAAGGATTCCTACGACGGCGCTGAGCCCTCCGGCAATTCAACCGCCATCGCGGGATTACTGCGGCTCTCCAAAATCACCGACACCAAGAAATACCGCGAGCCCGCCACCAAGAGCCTGCAGCACTTCTCGGCCAAGCTCACCCAACTCCCCCGCGCCGTCGCTTACATGCTGGGAGCGGTGGATTTTTCCGTCAACGAACCGAAGCGCGTCGTCCTCGTCGGCGACCCCAGCTCGGAACCGGTCCAGATAATGCTCCATGCCGTCCACGCCACCTACCAACCCAACAAGGTCGTCCTCGGAACTGAGGGACCGGTCGAGGAGTTCAGCCGCACCACTCTCAGGAAGCAGGCAAAGAAGGACTCCGTCGTGGTTTTTCTTTGCCAGGGGAAATTCTGCGAATTGCCTACCAGTGACCCCAAGGTTGTGGTGGAGAACCTGGCCAAGAGTGAGTTGCAGCCTCGTAAAGAGTGATCGCGAGATCATCCTCCCTTCAGGCGACTCCGATTTGTTGCCCCCTGGGGGAACCCTTCTCTCCGCCCCTTTACCCCGCCCGGTCTTCTCAGTTGAGAAAGCTTCTTGATAACGATACGTATCCGCAACTGGATGCTCCGCCACCTCGCCATCATTGTCCCGGCCTTTGCCCTCTCCGCAAAGGCTGCCCCGCTCGATTTCAATCTCGACGTCCGCCCCCTCCTCTCCGACCGCTGTTTCATCTGCCACGGCTTCGATCAGAAGGCCCGTAAGGCCAAGCTCCGACTCGACAAGGCCGAGGGTGCCTTCGCCCGACGGGAAAACGGCCAGGCCATCGTCCCAGGCAAACCCGAAGAGTCGCTGGTGTGGAAACACATCACCCACCGCGATCCCGACGAAGTGATGCCGCCACCGGACTCCCATCTCACTCTCAACGACGCGGAGAAGGCCCTGATTCGCCAGTGGATCGCAGAGGGCGCGGAGTACAAGGAACACTGGGCCCTCCTCCCGGTCAAACGTCCCGAAGTTCCCAACCCAACCGGAGCGACGGTGCGCAATCCCATCGATGCCTTCGTCGCCAACCGCCTCCTCCGGGACCATCTCAAGCAGGCGCCCGAAGCACCGCGCCGAGCCCTCGTGCGTCGACTCTCCCTCGACCTGCGGGGACTGCCGCCTACCCCTGAAGAAGTCGAAGCCTATCTCAATGACAAGTCCCCAGGGGCCTACAAGAAGATGACCGACCGCTTTCTCGCCTCTGCGTCCTTTGGCGAACGCATGGCTTGGCCCTGGCTCGATGCCGCCCGCTATGCCGACTCCAATGGCTATCAGGGCGATCGCGAACGGACAATGTGGCCGTGGCGCGACTGGGTCGTCGATGCCTTCAATCGCAACATCCCCTGGGACGATCTCACCGTCTGGCAACTGGCGGGCGACCTCCTTCCCAATGCCACTCTCGAACAGAAACTCGCCACCGGTTTTTTGCGCAACCACCCCATCAACGGAGAGGGTGGACGCATCGCGGAAGAGAACCGCGTCGATTACGTGATGGATATGACCGAGACCACCGGAACGATCTGGCTCGCGCTCACCTTCAACTGCTGCCGCTGTCACGATCACAAATACGACGCCATCACCCAGGAGGAATACTACAAGTTCTCCGCCTTCTTCAACCAAACCCCGGTGGGCGGCGGCGGCGGCGATCCCCAGACCAAGCCCGTGCTCGAAGTTCCCACCAGGAACCGCCTCGCCCGCGAGACCATCCTCAAGGCGGAGCTCGCGGCCACTCGGAGTGAACTGATGACCCTCGAAAAAGACCTCCACAAAAATCAGGCCAAGTGGGAGAAGAGCAGGCGCACCAGCACCCCCAAAAAAACCTGGACCGTGCTCACCATCAATTCCGCCCAGGCCGGAAAGCAGAAACTGCAAGTCCTCAAGGACGGATCCATCCTCGCCAGCGGGGAGAATCCCAAGAACGACGCCTACACCCTCTCCACGGAAACCGATCTGGCCGCAATCGGCAGTATGCGCCTCGAAGCCCTGCGCCACGAGAACATGACGGGCGGCGGCCTCGCACGCTCCGACAGCGGCAACTTCGTTCTCACCGACTTCCAGGTCCGCGTGCAACCGCTGGGTGAAAAAGCCACTCCCTTCAAGATCAAGTCTGCCCAAGCCTCCTTCGAGCAGAACGATCACCGCATTGCCAACGCCTACGATGGCAACGGAAAGACCGGTTGGGCCGTCTACGAAGGCAGGAACGTCGACCGCGATCACGAAGCTGTATTCAGCTTCGGGAAGGCCACCGATATCTCTGCCCGCGCCTCGGTCATCATCACCCTTCGGCACGACTCGCCCCACGCAAATCACAACCTCGGTCGCTTTCGCCTCTCGGTGAGCAGTGATCCCCACGCCAAGCTGGGATCCAGGGAGGCCAGCCTGCAGGAAGCACTCGCCGTAGCGCCCGATCAACGAAACAACGCACAATCCAACCTGATTGCGGGAACTCAACGCGAAAGCGTCCCGCGCTGGGCAACGCTCAAGAAGCAAATCGAGGGAAAGGAGAAGGCGATCAAGGACAATCTCAAGGGCCTTCCCAAAGTCATGGTCATGCAGGACATGGACAAGCCACGCAAGACCTACATCCTGAATGTCGGTCTCTACGACAAGCGCGAGAAGGAAGTCACCGCCGGAACACCCGCCAGCCTTCCTGCCTTCAAGGAGATCCTGCCGCGCAATCGTCTCGGACTGGCCCGTTGGTTGGTCGCCCCCGAAAACCCCCTCGCCTCCCGCGTGACCGTGAATCGCTTTTGGCAGCAGATCTTCGGCATCGGCCTCATCAAGTCACCCGAGAACTTCGGCACCCAAAGCGAGGTGCCCATTCACCCCCGCCTCCTCGATTGGCTCGCCGCGGAGTTCGTCGACTCCGGATGGGACGTCAAACATCTCCTGCGCACAATCGTCACGAGCCACACCTATCGGCAGTCTTCCCGCGTGACGCCCGCCACCCTCGAAGCGGACCCCGCCAACCGCCTGCTTAGTCACGGCGCCCGCTTCCGCATGCCGGCCTGGATGATTCGCGATCAGGCGCTCTCCGCCAGCGGCTTGCTGGCAACCCGGCAGGGTGGCCCCCCCGTGAACTCCTATCAACCTCCCGGGATCTGGGCCGAGGCCACCTTCGGGAAGAAAAAGTACAGTCCCGGCACGGGCGAAGACCTTCATCATCGCAGCATCTACTCTTTCTGGCGACGCATCGCGGCCCCTCCCATGTTCTTCGATAATCCAACTCGCGAAACTTGCACCGTCACGACCAGTCGCACCAACACCCCGCTGCACGCTCTGAGCACTCTCAATGACACGACCTACGTGGAAGCCGCCCGCGCCCTCGCCGCTCGCGCCAACAGGGAGGCCGGAAAGGAAAGCAGGACCCAGATCCAACGCGCCTTTCAACTCGTTCTCGCCCGCCCGCCGTCACCCGAAGAACAAGACATCCTCGAGAACATCTACAACCGCGCCCAGGTCCGCTTCACCGCCGACCCCAAAGCCACCAGGCAGTTCCTCGCCAATGGCGAGTCCCCCAGAAACTCCGATCTTCCCGAACCCAAGCACGCGGCCCTGGCCACGGTCTGCCTAGGGATTTTGAATCTGGATGAGGCCCTGACCAAGGAATGAGGTCCTCAACTCGGAACGACAAGAGCACGAAACTGATGAATCCAGCGAGCGAACAAGCACTCCACATCAACCGCCGACATTTCTTCGGAAAGAGCGCGGGGGGCATTGGCACGGCCGCGCTCGCCACCCTGCTCGGTCGCGACGGACTGGCAGCCGATACCGGCCAGAAGGAAGTTCCGGCCTTCCTTCGCCAGATCGCGCCCAAGGCCAAGCGCGTGATCTATCTTTTCCAAAACGGCGCACCCACCCACTGCGACCTCTTCGACTACAAACCGAATTTGCAGAAGCTCCACAACACGGCGGTGCCCGAGAGCTATATCGGGGGAAAACGCTTCAGCACCATGACGGGCAATGCGAGCGGCAAGTTGTTGCTGGCCCCTGTCGAACCCTTCAAGCAGCACGGAAAGAGCGGCGCGTGGGTGAGCAACTTCATGCCCCACACCGCCGGTATTGCCGACAAGCTTTGCTTCGTGAAGGGCATGCACACCGAAGCGGTCAATCACGCACCTGCGATCTCCTTCTTCATGAGTGGTGCCCAACTGCCCGGCCGGCCCACCATGGGCGCCTGGCTCAGCTACGGACTGGGCACTGTCAACGACAACCTGCCCGCCTTCGTGGTCATGACCTCGGTCAGCAAGGGCACTTCCTGCGGGCAGATCTTCTACGATTTCTATTGGGGATCGGGCTTCCTCCCCACCCGCCACCAGGGCGTCAAATTTCGCCCCGCCAAGGATCCCGTCCTCTACCTTTCGAATCCGAATGGCATGACCCCCCCGATGCGCCGCGAGTTGCTCGACGACCTCAGCAGGCTCAACGAGCTCAAGCTCCAGGAGTTTGGCGACCCGGAGATCGCGACCCGCATCGCGCAGTACGAAATGGCTTACCGCATGCAAACGAGCGTGCCCGAGCTCGCCGACATTTCGAAGGAACCCAAGGAGATCCTCGATCTCTACGGACCCGGCGTCCACGAATCCGGGACCTTTGCCCGCAACTGCCTCCTCGCTCGCCGTCTCGCCGAACGTGGCACCCAGTTCATCCAGCTCATGCACGCCGGCTGGGATCAGCACAACTCTCTCACCACCGAACTCTACACCCAGTGCAAGGACACCGATCAACCGAGTGCGGGGCTCATCAAGGATCTCGAAATGAGGGGCATGCTCGATGAAACCCTCGTTATTTGGGGCGGCGAGTTCGGTCGCACTCCCTTCCTCCAAGGCAAGATGAACGAGCGCAAACGCTGGGGCCGCGATCACCACCCCTACGCCTTCACGATCTGGATGGCCGGCGGCGGAATCAAGACCGGCCAAAGCTACGGTGCCTCCGACGACATCGGCTTCAACGCCATCCGCGACAAGGTTCACGTCCACGACCTCCAAGCCACCATCCTCCACCAACTCGGGATCGACCACGAACAGCTCACCTTCAAGTTCCAGGGCCGCCACTTCCGCCTCACCGACGTGCACGGGAAAGTAGTCAAGGGCATCCTCGCCTAGGGTGTGCGAGAGGGCCGCCAATCTCGAATTCCCTCTTTCTCCGCTCTACTGCTCTTTGCGGACTTCTCCCTCCCAGCATTTCGGCAAGTCCTTCACGGTCTCACGAAGAATGGCCACGATGCGCTCTCGTTCCCTAGCCCCGAGGTGGGCGAACTCCTTCTCGTTTCCATTCAGGGCCCCCCAGAGTTCCTCCAGGGTTTTGCGCCGCACCACGGGAGGCAGTGATTCAAAGGCCACGGAATGGATGAGGTAGGAACATCTATTTTTGAAGATCCGGCCGTAGAGCCGAAGCTGCCGCATTGAGTTTCCCTTCCTGTCTTTCCGCCCGCCCTTCTCAAAGGCCTCCACGAAGGCGGGATCGCCCTCCACCCCATCTCCGAGATCCATCTCATTGCAGTACAAGAATGCTCTCACGATCTCCTTCGCAGAGTCAGTCGCTGATCGCGAGGCCATTCCCTCGCTCTTGGTGACATCCACTTCAGGATCGATCGCCTTTTGCAAATAGACCAGCCGCCGGTATTCCATCGCCGCCTTGGTGAGTGTATTCTGCGTCTGGCACTGATGCTCCAGGATCAAGAGGGACACGATGTCGCTCGTCGCTCGCAAGTACTTCGTCGTATCGATCTTCCCCTTCAAGCTCTCCCAGTTGGCGCCCGTCTCAAAATCAAAACGAGCTCCCCCTTCGTTGAGTTGCTCAGCAATCGTGTTCCCCATATGGCGGAAGTTCCCATGCGTTCCAGTCACGAACCATCCACCCCAGCGCTCCTTGATCGGGCTCGCATCGGTGGTGAGGTAGGTGCCGGCTGAGAGGATCGGATGACCGTTCTTGTCCGGAAAGACCGAGCGCACCATCAACCCCGGCACCAGATCGGTTCGCGAGGTGCCGTGACACTGCAGACAAGTGTTGTCGCGCACCGCAAGATCTGCGCGACCCATTCGCGTCTTATTAAGAAGATAGAAGACGGGACCAATCACCGGATCGGTGGAGGCGACCTCAATACTCCCACCGGGGACGTAGCCAACAGATGTGTCCGCCGAGTGGTAAATCGCTCGCGGATTGTAGTAGCGAATGAGATTGTTCTGCTGGCTCGTCCGGGAATAGACCAAGACCTGGCTCTCTTCGGGAATCTCCAGTTGCTTCAGCAACGTCCGCAGCATCTCCAGTGGCTCGCCCTTCGGGAGCGGCTTCCTGCCCGCCTCCCAATCGGCAGACAGTCGTGCCATGGCATCCGTGGACTTGGTGTCCGAGTACTTGATCGGGGCCAGTTCAAAAAAATCCCGCTGCGCAGACATCCACAGGGATTGCGCAACGAAACTAATGGCGAGGAGGGCAAGTCGGGGAATCATCCGGAGCAGACCTTACGTTGGCTAGGCGCCTATATGAACCGTGAACCGGGAAAG
>JAPKFB010000184.1 GCA_028821775.1 Roseibacillus sp. | reverse complement strand
TGTCGGCAACAACGGGAACTTCACGATCGCCGAGGTTCGCCTCGCCGGATCGATCGCTCCCACTTCCATCACAAGCTTCAGCGCATCTCCCCCTACCGTCCCCTCGGACGCACCGGTCACCTTCACCTGGCAGTTCGACGCAGCCGCGACCGCGGCCAGTGTCGTGCCGATCTCTGGCGATCTCGACTCCTTGGTCGGGGAACTCCTGCCACAAACCGCTGCGGGCAGCGGCTCGATCCTCCTCGACCCCGGTCCCGATGAGACCACCACCTACCAACTCACCGTCACCGTGGATGGAGAGGATTCGTCCGCCATCATCACCGTCACGGTCGACAACAACCCGATCATCAGCTCCTTTGAGGTCGACCAGGACACCATCACCGCCGGTACCGACATTACCCTGACCTGGGACGCGAGCAACTTCGACGACCTGAGGCTCAACGACTCTCCCGTCGATCCGGGCATCACCTCGATGGTGGTCTCTCCCCTGGTTTCCATGACCTACACGCTGGAAGCAACGAATGCCAACGGCAACACCAGCGCCTCAGTCTCCATCAGCGTTCAGGACGTCCCGGACCCAAACGCGCAGCTCGTTGCCATCCCCCTGACCCCGGACTTGGCGAATTCCTCGGTCAATGACCCGGTAACCGGCGCCAGCGCGCATGGAAGCAATCTGCTTAATGCAACCAACGACCCCTTCGCCTACGATCCGGACAATCCTACCGCCAACCTGCCTGCCACCAACTATAACGGAGCGACCCACTACCATGGGAACGGAGGCAATCCCACGCTCTACTGGACCTTCGATGAAATCCTCTGGGGGTCGGGCTCCGACCTGCGGTTTGATTTTTACGGACGCACTGGTTGCTGTCCCGACCGGGACAACAACTTCGAGGTCGCCCTGCTGACAGGTGGACCCGACGGAGCGGTCGTCGCCGAGGTCCTCGGAAACAACGCTCCCGACGGGGGAAATCCGGCCAACTACCTGCGCATCAACCTGGGTGCAGTGCTCACTCCCGGGGACAGGTTCGACACCATCCGCATTGTCGGCAACAACGGGAATTTTACCATCGCCGAAGTGCGACTGGCCGGCCTCCTCCGCACCGAAACCCTGGTCAAGATCACCGATATCAGCTTTAACAGTTCCACCAGCGAACTCAGTATCAGCTGGGAGAGCGATCTCGGCTTCCTCTACAACATCCGTGGAGATTCAGAACCTGCCGATGCCGGCGATCCCGCGACCTGGGGAGTGATCCTCGAAAACATCGAGGCTACTCCACCCATAAACACCTCGGTCATTCCAATTGATCCAGGAGCCAATCCCTTCTCTCTCTTTGTGGTGGAAAGATTCCCGAAGCCCCCTGTCACCATCCTCGCAGAGAACTTCGACGACGGTGACCCGGGATGGACCACCGCTTTCGCTCCCACCGACCTGTCCATGAACACAGTGTGGGAACTCGGCAACCCGAACGGAGGGCCGTTGACAGGACCACCCAACGCCTTCAGCGGAGCCAACTGCTATGGAACCAACATTGGGACCAACTACGGGATCGGATCCAATACCTGGCTGCGTTCACCCTCCTTCACCCTCCCGGCCGTGCCCTTTGCCAATCTCTCCTTCCGGCAGTGGCTCGATATCGATCCCTTTGAAACCGGCTCTCCGCTGGACCATGGCCAGGTGCGGGTCCTCACCGCCAACGACCTGTCCGAGCTGGGAGTGATCGACATGAACATCTCGGGACTCGACCCGGTCGAATGGACGGAGTTCTCGGGAGAGTTTCCCGCCGCCGCCCTCGGGCAGGAGGTTATCCTGGAGTTCCGGTTTCTCAGCGACAACGACGACATCTTCGACCAGTCCGGCTGGTATATCGACGACGTCGCTGTTTCCGCCCCGGCCCCGTAGGTATTTCCCTTCGATTTTTCGCAGGACATCCAACAGAGACGGCGGTGCTTTCGGGCACCGCCGTTTCTTCTTTCCCAGAAGCAGGATCGTCCGGTCAGGAGACGCCCTTGGTTTCTTTTTTGGATTGTACCAAGCTCTAGCGTAACTGCGTGGGCCTGCCGCCCACGACTCAATTCACGAGAGGGGTGCGTAGCAGGAGTGCTTCTTATTTGAATGACCTGTCGGCGCAATTCGCAGAACTCTCCCAGCGTCCGACACAGGCGTCCTACCATGCCGCAGTAGTAACGGCCCGCACCGCTGGACAGGGTGATGTCACCACCGATCCCGCCAGCTACAACCTCGTCACGCAGACGAGCTATGATACGGTGGTGGCCGAACGCGATGCTCGTTTCACCGAAGACCAGATCCACGCCCTGTCAGCGGATTACACCATGGG
>JAPKFB010000044.1 GCA_028821775.1 Roseibacillus sp. | reverse complement strand
TCCGGTCCTCGACTCCCCGGACGGACCATGGCAAGTTCCGTCGATCTAACTGATTTCGAGGAATGCTCCACATCCCTATTCTAGCAGCCAGCGAACCTTCCGCCCTTGCCAAATGGTGGACTACTCTTCCTTCTTGGGAACAAACCGGCATCGCAGTGGCGGGGGCCTTTCTCATCCACCTCTTCGTCCGCCTCGTTCTCATCCGCGCACTGAACAAACTGGCGAGCTCTACCGACAACGACCTCGACGATCGCCTGGTCTATTTCATCCGGCGCTTCTATCTCATCGTCCTCAGCTTTGCCCTCCTCCTCGTCATTCTCAAGATTCACGAGATCAAGATCACGCCCTTCCTCGCCAGCGCGGGCATCGTCGGAATTGCCATCGGCCTCGCGGCCAAGGAAACGCTCTCCGACATCCTGGCCGGGATTTTTCTCATCACCGATCAGCCCGCGCGCATTGGCGATCGTGTCAAGATCGAGTCGCCCGGCACTCACTGGGGTGGCTGGGGCGATGTCGTTGATGTGGGTTTGCGCCGTACCAAGGTGCGCAACACGGACGGTGTGATCGTGAACTATCCCAACAACGTTCTCGCCAATTCTGTCATCACCAACTTCTCCTTCGAAGACGAACCGGTGCGCGTGCGGGTCCGTTTTCAGGTGAACTACAACTGCGACCTCGAGCAGGCGAGCGAGGTCGCCCGCCACGCCATTCAAGCGACCGCCCGCGTACTTCCCGACACTGCCGAGATCGTGGTGCGTTCCCTCTGGGACGACAAGAGCGGCCACATGGGATCCGGCATCCTCATGGAGGGACGCTACCGCATCGAGAATGTTCGCAACCGCACCAAAATCCGATCCGAGGTCCTTAAGAACATCTCCAAGCAACTGAAAGCGGATGGCATTCCCCTCGCCAGTCCACGCGTGCGGATCGAGCAAGTGTGACTGCCGATCACGGCTCCTGCACCATCCAGACTCTCCTCGTATCCAACAGTTCGTACTCCGGATCTTCCAAGGCAAACCGGTGCAGCCTTCCATACTGCTTCTCCACCTCACTCCAGGGCACGGCCCTCACCTTCACCTTCTCGCCCGCCTTCCATTTGCTGAGTGCGGTCGGCTTGCGATCATCGATCGCTATGCCTAAGAGCACGAGTTCCGCCGGCAGCTCTCCGTTCGAACCGCTCACTTTCTTGAGCTTGACCTCCATCACGGCTTGCCGATAAGGCGCCCTCGTCAGGGGCGGCACCTTCGCCACTTGGGCGATCGTCCCTGCAATCTCAATCGCTCCCTCGCCTCCGGGATCATCGGAAGCATCGCTCCCTCTCTTGGGCATTGGCAATCTCTTCCAATCTCCGAAGGACAACTCCCGGGCCGCGAACTGCCATACCACAACCGCCTTCCCCTCAAGTCTCTCCCGCTGCCGAATCAACTCCTGCCGACTTGCAAAGGCGCCGTCCGCATTGCGTACAATGCGGTCGATCGAGAATCCCAGCACTACGCTCAAGGTCTCTCCCAGACCCCCACTCACCCCCCAATTCATGGCGTCCAGGGAGAATACATTCGTGAAGCTGTCTCCCAACAAGAGCACCGGCGCATCCGGGGCTGGTGTCCATCTGAGAGGCCCCTCGCCCAATCCCACGGAACTCACCGTCACCGTTTCCCTCCACCTCTTCTTCTCCACTCCGTAGTGCAGCACAGCAAGATCTCCCTCGTTGGTGACTTTCCGGAAGGTCACTTCAAAGCCTTCGGTCCGGCCCGCGGGCACCAAGCCTCGCTCCCTGATCAACTCTGCCAGCAACTCCGCACTAAGACGCATGGTCTCGGGAGTCCAATGGCTATCGGTCTTCAGGAAAAGAGGTTCCCCCTTCTTCTCTCGCTCGGCAAAGTGCGGAGCGAGATCGAGAACCGGGATCCCGTGCTTCGCCATCACTGTGAGAAAGCTCGCAAACCCCGCATTCTGCATCGGCGCCTCCCCCCTCCCAGCGAACATCGCCTTGGAAGGCGTTGGCATCAGTACAAGCCGAATCCCCTGCTCACGGAGTTCTCGGTCAAAGTCGAGGATCGCGGGAAGGGGACTCTTCGTCCGCTCATCACTCGGCTCTTCCTTGAGCGCAAGGTGACTGTTTCTTCTCCTTTGCGCCAGGAAGCTGCGGCCCATCACGTGTTCGATGTCCGGGAGGTAGTAGAGTTCGCTCCCCCGCACCACGACATCATTCGCATCGAGTCCCATCCACGTTCTCACTCGATTTACCGGAGCCCGCACATACTTCGCGCTCTCCTTCAGGTAGACCTCATCCAGCGATTCACTCCTCCACCGCCCATAGGTGCCAATGCTCAAAAAGTTCCCGAACTGAATCACTGCCAGGTAGCCCATCGTCACTACCACCAGGATGCAGGGCATCTTGGCGAGGCTCATCGATCTGTTTTTCGGTTCTTCAGGCACGATATGTTAGAAAAAGTAATAGAGAAACGGATTCCCCTCCTGGGCACCCATCGCGATAAGGCACGACCAGAAGAGAACGGTCAGCACGAACCACTTCCACCCCTTCGAATCGACCACGAATTGGGAGGCTGAAACCCCCATCCAGGTCACCAGCGCGGCTCCCACCAGGATCGCCCCCGTCTCCCACGAGAGTATCAAGCTGCGAGTCCACCAGTCCGGCCCCACCAACTCAAGGCCCCCAAAAAGGGCGGCATAGTAGTCCCCCGCCTCCCCCAGGGAGTCCGCGCGGAAGACCACCCAGCACAGGCTCACCACCACAAAGGTGAACAGCACTTGGAAGACTGCCGGGGGCGTCTTCCTCCACTTGGAAAAGCGAGCGCGCATTGCACGCTCCAACCCTAGGAACAGGCCGTGCAGCGCACCCCAGACCAAGAACTGCCATGCCGCGCCATGCCACAATCCCACCAGCACCATCACGAGGAAGAGATTCATCGTCGTCCGTCCGGGCCCCCTTCGGCTCCCTCCCATCGGATGATAGAGATAGTCGCGCACCCACGAGCCCAGCGTGATGTGCCACCTCCGCCAGAAGTCGCTCAGCGAGGTCGCGCGATAGGGTGCCTTGAAGTTGGGCGGCAGGACAAAACCCAACATGAGGCCAAGCCCGATCGCCATCTCACTGTACCCGCTGAAGTCGAAGTAGATCTGGAACGAATAGGCCAGCATCCCGATCCAAGCCGTCAAGACATCGAGTTCCGCCGAGCCAAAGGCTAGGTCCGCCACCGAGCCACACGGATTCGCGAGGAGCAACTTCTTGGAGAGTCCAATCACAAGAAACCCCACCCCTTGGTTGAACTGGGTTCGCGTTTCCCGGCGCTCCCGCAGGGCGGCCGCCAATTGCGAGAAGCGCACGATGGGGCCGGCCACCAGTTGCGGAAAGAGCGCCACGTACGCCGCAAAGTCGATGAAGCGTCGAGTGGGTTCGATCTCCCTGCGATAGACATCGATGGTGTAGCTCAACGATTGGAAGGTGTAGAAACTGATCCCCAGCGGCAACACGATCCCGCCCGCCAACAGGAGGGTCTCCGCACCGGGAACTCCCACCAGGTCATGGGAGACCTGGGCGAAGAAGCCCGAGTACTTGAAGAACGCGAGGACCCCGAGATTGCCCACGATCGAACACCAGAGCAGGCAGAGGCGTCGCGCTCGAGAATCGCTCTTCGCGATGCCCAATCCACATCCGAAATCCAAGAGGGTTGAGAAGAGAAGTAGCAACACATAAAGCGGATTTCCCCAGCCATAGAAGAAATAGCTAGCTGCGACCAACCAGCCATTGCGCGCCCGCCGTGGCAACAGGTAGTAAACTGCCAGCGCCAGTGGCAGAAATCCGTAAAGGAAGATGGGTGTGCTGAAGACCACGATTTCTGCTTCAGCGGTCCTTCACCACCGGAATCTTCGTACTCCACTTCTCCGCCCGGGTGAATTCCCGGGCCGAAAAACACCAGACCACCCACCTCTTGTTCACCCAGTAGTCACGATGCTTGGGACTCCCTCCCCGCTGGCGGTAGAGATTCACCCGCGCTTGGTTGACGCCGTCCCCAAAGGCCGCGATCACTTCAATTCGCCTTGGATAATACTGATTCAGGTAATCCGGAAGCCCACCTCCAATTCCATGCAACTCGGGGAGCGGATCCCCGAAGACCGCAACGTGGCTGTCGCCCAACAAGATCACCTCACTCTTGGGATGATCGTAGCCATGCCCGGGGCCTCGACTCTTCTCATAGATCACTTCATCGAAGGTGATGCGCTCCTTTGGGAAACTGAGCCCGGAGCGCATCTGCGCCAAATCCCCCGTGATCTCACGCGTCCTGCCCACGGCGCTCTCTCGATCTGCTCGCACTTTCGGCTTGGCCCTCTCGATCCGCTCGTAAATCAAACCGGCGGTCAGCTTGCAGGCCTCGGGCGACCAATGCGAGTCTTGCGCACAATAGAGCAACCGGTTTCCGCCGACCTTTTGGTGCTCCTTGAAGAGAGGATCCAAGTCGAGAACCGCCAGGCCGGCCTTTCGCATATGGTGGAGGTACTCGGAATGCACTCCGTCGCCTTTCAGTTCCTTGGAAAAACGTTCGGGATAGAAGCTCACCTTGGTCGGAACAGGCACCACCAACAATTGCACGCCGACCTTTTGCAGCCGCCTTTGAAAATCCAACATCGCGGGTAAGGGATCCACCCCGGCCCGAGAGACCTTCTTCCAGTCCCTTTCCCAGAATCGTCCCGTTTCGGCGTGCTTGAGCTCATCGGCGAGGAAGAGCCATCCCTCCGCACTTCCCTTCACCACCCCGCTCTCCAACTCCCCGCTCTTTCCCGCGAGCAGCTTCGCCACTGCCGGAGCCGGACGGGAGAGGGGATCATAGTAAAGCACCATTTCACGATTTAAAATATTGTCCACGATCCGCGCCCTCTTGAAGGCTCCATGATCCAGCAGACGATCCAACTTCAACCGCTCCATCGAGCCAATCTTCGACGGTAATCCCTTCACCATTGCGCGCTCCCAGACGGCCCACTTCACCACTAGGATCGTCTTCCCCCCGTAGGTTCCCTCGTGCACTGTTTGCACCTCGTATAGATAGGTCGCCAAGGCCCGCGGATACGGCCTCACCTGCTCGACCGTCGGGGCCGGGGTCACCTGCAGAAGCTTGGCCTCAATCTCCAGCGACTCCGCACTCAGCGAAGTGGCCACCGCCCACCCCACCAAGATCATCGCACGCACTCCTGCCGCCATTCCACACGATTGATGCAGCCCCTCTCGCTGTCAATCTTCCCAATCCCGGATTGACGCACCTTCGTCCTGCGCCATGATATTAGATCGTGTCTCGCCTCCTCTTCGCCCTTCTGTTTTTTCTCACCCTTGCAGGGCTGCACGGTGAAACGAAGGTGGGGATCTGGTCCAGGAAGAGCAATGTCGAGTGGTGGGCCACCCACTCCACGCCTGACGCTTGGATCGCGGAACAGCAGTCGATCCACGACCAGCTGCTCACGATCCAAGATCGCGTCACCCTCAAGCGGGCTCTCGCCAACAAGAACTTCACCGGTTGGATCAATCACCTCAAGTGGCTCTCGCTCTTTCCCGAGAATTGGCACGAGCACGAATTCTTCAAGAACCTCCGCGCCCAACGCACCTTCATGGCCCTCGCGCTTCAAAAACCCGAGGTCCGCGACGCCTTTCTCAACGCCCTCTCCCCTTACGACGATCACGAAAAAGCGGCCCAGATTCTTTGCCGCATCTTCATGAACCGCGCCACGGATGCCTTTCAGTTTCCCGCGCTTGCGATCGCCATCAGCCTGGTCTTCGATCAACCCTTTCCCGACAGCTGGCCCCATCACTTCGTAGAGCCCAGCTCCGTTGTGCGGACCGTGGTTGATCCCTCCAAGCGCTTTGCCTTCTTCGCCAAATCGCAGCACGACGGCGCCCTCTTCTATGACTTGAAACACCTTGCCATCTCCGACCTCAAGTTCGTGGTCGATACCCCGGTCCCCATTGAAGAGCTTCAATACGTGCAATCCGTGAAGATTCGCAGCGTCAAGCACCTGCACAGCCTCTTCACCACCATCAAGTATGACATGCCCCGCCTCCAGCGGAAGGGCTACCTCTGGCCACATGGCGACTACAAACTCTTCACCATCGGTCAGAAGGGCGGTCTCTGCGTGGATCAGGCCTACTTCACTTCCCACACCGCGAAGTCCAAGGGCGTGCCCAGCATTGTCTTCCTCGGACAAGGCAATTCCGGCGAGCACGCCTGGTTGGGCTACCTCGAAGGCTACGGTCGCTGGAAGTTCGACCTCGCCAAGTTCCGCAGCGAAGACTACCCGGTCGGCCAAGCCTTTGATCCCCAAACCTGGCGCCGTCTCACCGACTCCGAGTGCGCCTTTCTCAATCGGCGCTCCGCCGCCGATCCCAACCTGATCAAGGCACGCCACGCTCTCGCCTGGGCCGAGCTCAATCCCGAGGCCAACTTCTATCTCTTTGCTCTCCAGGAAGCCCGCAAGGCGGCACCACAATACCTCTGGGCCTGGGAGCAGGAGGCCGCTCATCTCGCCGAGACCGATGCCGACGTCAAGCAGCGCACCCGCTTTTGGAATGATTGGATCAACAGCTTCCAAAGTCAGAAGGACCTGCGCTTTCGCGGTGAGAAGCGCCTCCTAGGACTGCTCGAAGAAGCGGGCGAAACCAGCGAATACAACCGCCTCCTCCGGAAGATTATCGCCACCAACAAGAACCAACGCTTCGACCTCGTCGTCGGGGTGGCCGCCGAGAAAGTCTTCGTGCACATCGAGAACAAGCGCTGGGAGCAGGCCAACAAGACCTTCCGCAGCGCAATGCAGAAACTTTCCACCAAGGCCGGCGGTCATCTCTTCTACCAACTCGTGCAACCCTATGTGCAATCCTGCCTCGAAGAAGGGCAAACCAAGTTTGCCCAGGCCGCCATGGATCGCGCACGTCGCACCTTCAAGGATACCCAGGCGGGCTCGATCCTGGACAAGGATCTCAAGGAACTGACCGCTCTTGTGAAAGCCAAGGGCGTATGACATTCGTCCTAAGTGCTCCGAAGTCCCAGGCTTTGTTACGTTCCCAATTCCTCTGAATGACGAGATTCACCAGGGCGTTCCGGACTTCGCGGTTCTGATCGGAATCCGCTTGTTCGGCCAACAACCCGTTGCCGGGTCTGGCTACTACAATACCGTCACCGTAGCCGACTGAGTTCTTCCCCCGGACATTCCTCACACGTCCACTCCCATTCCGCTTTTTGTCATTCTCGATACCCTCGATCTCTCCGACACCCTCGTCTGGGAGTCGGGAGATTCCGACTTCGCCACCACCCTCCACTTCGCTACTCGTGCTCCTTGCTCTAACCGCCCTCGCCCACCGGCGACGTTAGCTTCCCGCCTGGAACGACTCCCGAATTTCAAGGAGCACTTCATTGGCCAGCGCGCGGTCAGAATGCCGATCACACGCAGGTGCCAGGAGATGGATTCTGACCCTGGTCCCAGGACAAGATCTCAACCCAAGAACAGTTGAACCTTGGGTTCTACAGTTGACTTCAACTGAAGCGGTGGAGATTTGCTGGCACTCCCCCGCGCCCTTCCTTCCTCTATCTCCGTCTCGGCCGCTTGGTGCCATCAAAGACCTCTCCCGCCGCGGTCATGGCCTCGTAGGCAAACCCGCTTCCGGTCATCGTGACCTTGATCAGGTGGTTCACGGACCGCGCCTCCACAAGATAGGATCTGCTCTTCCAGTCCTTGGGCACCTCGCGAATTTTCACTCCCCACGCACCATCTCCGAGATAGAGCACC
This sequence comes from Roseibacillus sp., assembly GCA_028821775.1. Classification (GTDB taxonomy): domain Bacteria; phylum Verrucomicrobiota; class Verrucomicrobiia; order Verrucomicrobiales; family Akkermansiaceae; genus Roseibacillus_B. The sequence continues at coordinate 33,397 of JAPKFB010000044.1, read as the reverse complement.
CCGCCTTTATCGTCCCGTTCGCCACCGCGAATGGGATGAGTACGCTTGTAGACGTGATGATCATTCTCAAAGACCGCATCGACCTTGTGCTTTTCAAAGAGCGGTGACCATTCGCGCCGGATATCGATGGCGTCCTCCTTCACTCCCGATCCCCAGGCCGGTCGGTGGTAGCACACGAATTGCCGTGGCACCCTCGCTCGAGTGGCCAACTGATCGCTCAGCCACTGCGTCTGCGCCTTGATGTTTGCAGTATGTCCCGAATCGAGCCCAATCACGCTCAGGTAGTTTCCAAAATCGATCGCGACCTGTCCTCCGGCAGCCTGTCCCTTGAAGAGGCTGTAAAAGAAGGGAGCCTGGTCTTGCCCGGGAGCGTCGGTGGGTTTGAAACTCGTTCCCTTCACCTCGTGGTTCCCGATCACCACGATCATCGGAATAAGCCGGCCATCGGGCGCCACCGCACACTTGTTCCACGAGTCTACCCACTCCAGCCAGCGTCCTCCTTTCGAGCCATTGGCGTAGGCAAGATCACCGCCCAACAAAGCGAAGAGGGGATCTTCTCTTCCCGCCCGCGTGTTCATGGCATCAAGGAGTTCCCGATTGTGAAACATGTCACCCCCCGTCACGAAGGTCATCCCCTCCTGGAAGTTCTCAGGGGCGGTCTCGAAGAACCAGGTCCCAATCACCGCACCTCGACGCGCAATCTTGAACTCGTAGCGCGTCCCGGGAATCAGGCCCCTGAGATCGACTCCAAAGACATCGTGATCACTTGGCCCCAAGGGCCGGGCGCGAACGGTCGGCCGGCCCCAGGCTCCACCACCTTCCGGACGATAGGCCAACTGGTAGAGGGGCGCCGCAACGTCTTCCTTGGTCACTTCGGTCCCCTTGGTCCAGTTGGGGCCCGGGTCTCCCCCCGCGAGATATGACCACTTGGCCCCTTCCTTCACAAGCGGGGTCAGCTTTCCATTCGCACGCCAATCCAGACGCGGTCGCAGCGTAAAATCGGAGCTGCTCACCTTTTCATTGTGACCTTCGATTGCCACCACCCCCTTGTGGCCGGCAACCACAGGTCCGAGCTTGAAGTACTCCCAGACATCGGCCTCGTGGCTCTTCACACTCTTGATCGCAACCCCGGAGCCCACCACTCCCTGGCGCAACACTTCCTTGCCATCGAGGTAGATCACAAAGCCGTCATCGTAGCGCATCGCCAGGGTAATCTCGGCACCCTCCGGCACATCGGCGGGAACCTCATAGGGCCGCCGAATGTAAATCGATCGATAGTTGCCCTGCATGTCCTCGAGCACGGTCTGATCATCATCGTCACCGTAGCCAAAACCGGCCGAGCCCACCAGCCACTGACCATTCGTTCCCTGCTTCTCTTCCGTCCCAATCCACTGGATCGCCATCGTGGTGCAGGGATCACGATGCCATTGGCAAAACGGCCCGTATTCCGCAGCATGAACGCCCGCGGACACGGACAGGAAAGTGAGGAGGAGGATCAGCTTCGTCACGGGGCAATTGCGCGGCTCTCCGCATCATCTCCAGATCCCATCATCCTGCGACTCGGAACTTTCGCGCCGCCGTACAAATAACCTACCTCCGGGGTGGGGTCAACGTCGTCTTCTTGCCTTCGACCACTTCAACCGGCCCGCCCAGGACACGCTGAAAGAACTCCACTCGCTTGCGCCTGAGATACGGCCGCTCGCCCACCCCATGATTCGCCCCGGGCACGACCAAAAGCTCGAAATCCTTGTCGGCCTTGATCAGCGCATGGGCCACTTGCATCGTGGAGGAGGGATCCACATTGGTGTCGACCTCACCCACCGTCAGCAAGAGGTTGCCCTTCAGTTTGTCGGCGTGCGTGGCATTGGAGTTGTCCTCGTAGTGATCATCAATCGGCCAGTCCATCCACTGCTCGTTCCACCAAATTTTATCCATGCGATTATCGTGGCATCCGCAATCCGCCACCGCCGCGTCATAAAAATCGCCATGAAAGAGCAACGCCCCAAGCGCACTCTGCCCACCCGCGGATCCTCCAAAGATCCCCACCCGCGAGAGATCCATTTGCGGCACATCCTTGGCCGCCTCCTGCATCCATTTGATGCGATCGGGCAATCCCGCATCCTTGAGATTCTTGTAGCAGAAATGATGAAACTCCTTGCAGCGGTTCGAGGTTCCCAGCCCATCGATCTGCACCACAATGAAGTTGGACTCCGCCATCGAGGACCTGCTACCCGACCAGATCTGCCAACTCTTGGGCACATACGAACCCTGCGGTCCGGCATAGATCTGCTCCACCACCGCATACTTCTTGTGCGGATCAAAGTCGCGCGGCCGCCAGATCACTCCCCAGATATCGTGCGTCCCATTCCGATCCTTGGTCACGAAGGGCTGCGGCATCTTCCAGTCGGTTTCCAACAGCGCACTGGCATCCGCCTTCTCCAGCACCGTCACCAGGCTTCCATCGGTCCCACGGCGCAACTCATGCACTGGCGGGTGATCCACCCGTGACCAGTGCGCCACGTAGAACTCTCCATCCGGCGAAAAGCGGAGGTCGTGCGTCCCGTTCGCCTCCGTCAGCATGGTGAGCTTGCCACTCTCCAGCTCCAGCTTGGCCCAATGATGAAAGTAGGGATCCTGATCCCCATAGTAGCCGTTCACCTTCAGCAGGAACTCTCCCTTCTTTTCATCGAAGGCGACCACTTCGCGCACAATCCATTCACCCTTGGTGAGTTGCCGCTTCACCTCACCCTTCCTGCCCTCAATCAGGTAGAGGTGATTCCACCCATCGCGCTCGGAGAGCCACACGATTTCAGCGCCATCCTTGAGATCCCGCCGATACGATTTTCCAAAGACATAGACGAAGGTTTCGCTGTCTTCCCTGACCACGATCCGTTGGCTCCGCTTCTCGGCATCGATCTCCAATACGCGATGCTTTCCAAAGCCACGCTCGATAAACTCGAAGACAAATCGCGACCCCTTCCCACGCCAGCTGTGGCGCCGGAAGTCGAAGGCCTCACCCGCCAGTTCGGCCCTTATTTCAAGGGGCTCCTTCTCTCCCACGGTGAAAATCATGGCTCGCTCCACACTGAGCTTGTCCCCCGGCTTGGCATACCCACGAGTAAAGGTCTTGGGCTGGAGCTGGTCTTTGGGCGAAGATTCCACATAAGTCACCTTCCGGGTGTCCACTTTTTCACGTTTCCACACCGCGAAGTGTTTCGAGTTTGGCGACCACATCACCTTGCCGGAAAAGCTCCACCCTTCGTTCAGGGATCCGATCACCTCTGGCTCAGCCTCCTCGTCGGTGAGATTTCGCAGCTTCACCTCCCTCTCTTTCGCTTCAACTTTCCACTCCTTGTCCGGCGAGGTGGATCCCCGCGGGAGCTCCGGGACCTTCCCCTTGGATGCAAAGTCGCGGCCCTGCTTTGAACCCTTGGTCTTGGGTTTCTTCTCAACTTCGCTTCGTGCGCCCGTTTTGAGATCCACCCGAATCCATCCCGACCCGCCTTCCCGTTTGTAGAAAACCGCGTCCTCAGCCCATTCCGGATTGAGCCGTTCGTAGCGCACTTTCCCTTCCGCCTCCTTGCGCAGCGCCCCCATCTTCTCCTCAAAGCTCTTCGTTCCTCCGTGCCCTGCCCGAGCCGCCATTCCAAAAAGAATCAGCCCTGCCAGGCTGTAGTTGATCAGGGTGTTGCTTCGCATGGCTCAGTAACGTGGAGAAGGAGCCTGTTCTCGCAACCTTCAACCCGGAGGGGAAGGCGCCCGCCCCCCTCGGGCTACCCCTGCGCCGACTCTCGACCTTTGGCCCTTCCAATATTTGACGGCGGCCTCAGGCGCCCTACTCTCCCCCCATGTCCCGCGACGACATCAAACGACTGACCGAACTATCCTCCTGCGCGGGCTGAGCATCCAAGCTCGGCCAAGCCGATCTCGCGCAGGTTCTGCGCGGACTGACCCAAGTGCAAGATCCCGACCTCCTCATAGGGGCCGCAAGCTCCGACGATGCCGCCGTCTATCGGCTCACCGCCGAACTCGCCCTGGTGCAAACCCTCGATTTTTTCACCCCCATCGTGGACGACCCCTACACCTACGGACAGATCGCAGCATCCAACTCGCTCTCCGATGTCTACGCCATGGGTGGCCTGCCGGTTACCGCCATGAACATCGTCGGCGTACCCCTGGAACACCTTTCCCTCGAGGACGTAAACCAGATTCTCAAAGGCGGAGCCGACAAGATCGCGGAAGCCAACTGCGTGCTCGCAGGCGGACACACCGTGCAAAACCCGGAACCCCTCTACGGCCTCTCGGTCACGGGACTGGTCCACCCCGATCGCCTCATCACCAATGCGGGAGCTGCCAGCGGTGACATTCTCGTCCTTACCAAGCCACTCGGCACCGGAATCCTCTCCACCGCGACCAAAAGGGGGATTGATCTCGGCCCCCTCGCGGACCGGGCCATCGAACTGATGGCCACCCTCAATACCCCCGGCGCTCCCCTGGCCAAGCGCGGCCTTGTGAAAGGCGGCACGGATGTGACCGGCTTCGGCCTGCTCGGCCATCTTGGAGCCGTCGCCCGAGAGAGCGGCGTGACTGCGCTGGTGCACCAAAGCAAGGTCCCCGTCATCGATCCGCGGGTCCTCGAACTCATCGACGACGGCTGCGTCCCGGGGGGCACCAAGGCCAACCTCAAGGCCGCCGGCACAACCCGCTTTGCGGACGGTGTCCCTCCAGCCATGCGCCTTCTCCTTGCGGATGCCCAAACCAGCGGTGGGCTTCTCCTTGCCGTTCCCCCGACCAATCTCGACGAAGTCCTCCAGATTCTCGCCGAGGAGAAGGCCCCATGCGCAGATGTGATTGGCGAAATGACTGAGCAGGGTGAGTTCGCGATCGAGGTTGCCTAGCTTCGCTTCCCCGCACTCTGACTTTGGACTTTCCGACCTTTGACAGGGGCAAGCGGCCCAGCCATTCTCACGCGTGTCCAAAACCGGACAGCATCGCTTACGCGTGGAAGGACGCTTTCTCGCCCGCGGCGAGGAGCGGGTCTTTTTGAAGGGTGTTACCTTCGGACCGTTTCCGCGTGGCCGCGAACTTTCTCCCGAAACTGAGTTTCCCCGCCTGGTCGAGTGCGGCTTCAACACGGTGCGCGTCTACACCGGCGCCGAGGCACCCCTTCTCGATTGCGCAGCAGAACACGGCCTCACCGTGCTCGCCGGTCTCCCATGGGAGTGGGGGCGCGACTTTCTCAGCGAACCCAAATTTCGGACCGAAGGTGAACTTCGACTCCTGGAGTTTGTCCAACGCTACGGCGATCACCCCGCCCTCGGCGCCTTGCTCGTCGCCAACGAGATTCCTTCCGACCTCGCTCGCTGGATGGGACCGGTCGAGGTCCGCGATTCCATGGAAGAACTCATCGAGGTCTGCCGCGCAACCTCTGACAAGCTTCTCATTGCCTACGCGAACTATCCCAGCACCGAGTATCTCGAGCCGCGCAACGCGGATTTCACCGCCTTCAACGTCTATCTCGAGGATCGCGAAGCCCTTCGCAGCTACCTGCCAAGGCTCCAAAACCTCGCTGGCGATCGCCCGGTCCTGATCACCGAGTTTGGTCTCGATACCATGCGACACACAGAGGAGCTCCAGGCCGCTTTGCTCGCCGCTCACCTCGACGAATGTCTCGAAGCGGGGATCGCAGGCACCACCCTCTTCGCCTGGTCCGATCGCTGGGCGAGCCGCGGACGTGACGTCAAGGACTGGGCCTTCGGTCTCACTCGAGACGATCAATCAGAAAAGCCGGTCCTCACCAAGCTACGCGAGAAATTGCCCCCCCTGCATCGCCACCGCGATGCGGTGAGCCTGGAGCACGCGCCCAAGATCTCCCTCGTGGTCTGCACCTACAATGGGGCCGCCATTCTCTCGCGGTGCCTGACCGCTTGTCTGGAGATCGACTATCCCAACTTCGAGGTGATCCTCGTCGACGACGGCTCGACTGACGACACTGCCCAGGTGGTCGCCGGGTTTGCAGAGGTCCGATACGTCCACCAGGACCACGCCGGGCTTTCGGTCGCCCGCAATTGCGGAACGAACCTCGCGAACGGAGAGATCATCGCCTACACTGATGATGATTGTGAGCCGGACCGCGATTGGCTCTTCTGGATCGCACGCGTCTTTTGCGACCCGAAGGTGGGGGCTGCGGGTGGCCCAAACATTCCGCCCGAGCCCGAAGGCAGGCAGGAGGCCGTGGTGGCCGCTGCTCCCGGTGCTCCTTCCCACGTTCTCCTGGAAGATCTGCGGGCCGAGCACCTGCCGGGATGCAACCTCGTCATACGCCGACAGGCCTTCGATGCAGTCGGCGGCTTTCGGGCTCAGTTCGAAACTGCGGGTGATGACGTCGACATGTGTTGGCGCCTGCTCGACGCAGATTGGGAGCTCGCTTTCGTGCCCAGCGCCTTTGTCTGGCACCGCCGGCGACCCAGCTTCCTCCGCTACCTTAAACAGCAAGCCGGCTATGGGCGCGCCGAGGCTCTTCTCTTCGCCGCCCACCCGGAGCGCTTCAACAAATCGGGCATCGCCTGGCAGGGTAGCGTCTATGCCGGGGGTCCCGTGACCGCAGATCCCAATTCCGTGATCTACTTCGGCACGATGGGCCTTGCCGGCTATCAAGGCCTTCAACAGCACGCCGTGCCCCGAAGAATATTGCACCCGAAATACGATGGCATTGGCACGCGAGCCCTCCTGCGCTTTTCGGAGTTTGCCCAGCCCTGTGCTCGCGCCCTCTCCCGCTGGGTGCACGGCGGACCAGCCCCTTCCCTCCGCCCCTCCAAGCCTGTCCAACGAGTCTACGAGGACGATCTTCGCGAAGCTGTCGAGTGCTCCTTTCTGGGCGAACTTGGCAAGGGTCGGCTCCAACTTCTCGCACTCCTTCGCAACGACGGCTGGCAACCCTGCGAGGAAACTCTCGCGCAGGATCTCGAAAAAGCTCCCTATCAACTTCTCACCACCGACGAGGAACATGGCCCCGACTTCACCCTCGTCAGAGTACGCCTCCTTCACCCTCCCGGCCTCCAGCGCGAAGGATTGCAATTGGTGTTGAACGCCGCCCTGGAGGCCGGTTTGGAACATCTCTAAAACTTGCTCATCGCCTCCTGTGCGCACCTCCGATTTTGACTACAAGCTCCCGCCCGAGCTCATTGCCAAGCGCCCACTCAATGAGCGGGAGTCCTCGCGCATGATGCTCATCGACCGCGAGACCCGAAGGATCAAGCACCTCCTCTTCACCGACCTCACACGCTTTGTCCGCGAGGGCGATCTCTTTGTCTTCAACGACACCCGGGTGGTCCCGGCACGTTTCTTTTCCAACGACCAACGAACCGAGCTGCTGCGCGTGGAGAGTGCGGACCCGCTCCACTGGCGTTGCCTGGTGCGCCCAGGCAAGCGCATGAAAATCGGGCGCACGGTGCAGGTCGGCGAGTGTAGCGGCACCGTCACCGGGATCGACGATCTCGGCTACCGACTCATCGAATGGGATCAGCCGGTCGATGAGCTTGCGCACGGACAACTTGCCCTCCCTCCCTACATGGAAAGGGAGGAGGAGAAGGCCGACGAAGAGCGCTACCAGACTGTCTACGCCCGCGAGGATGGCGCGGTCGCCGCTCCCACCGCCGGATTGCACTTCACTCCCGGGCTCATCGAAAGCCTCCCCCACACCTTCCTCACTCTGCACGTGGGACCCGGAACGTTTCGTCCAGTGAAAGTGGACGATCCCGCCGAACACAAAATGCACGACGAAGCCTATGAACTCAGTGCTGATGCCGCCGCGAGAATCTGCGATGCGCAGCGGGTGGTTTCGGTCGGCACAACCGTGACGCGAGTGCTCGAGCATCTGGGCAAGAGCGCTCCGCTCGAAGCCGCCAGGGGACGCACCGACATCTTCATCTACCCGCCCTACAAGTTCAAGGTAGTCGATGCCCTGCTCACCAACTTCCACCTGCCCAAGAGCACTTTGCTCATGCTCGTGAGCGCCTTGGCGGACCGTGATCTGGTCATGCGCGCCTACGAGGAGGCGGTCCAGGAACGCTACCGATTCTTCAGCTACGGCGACTGCATGTTGATCGTGTAGCGCGAACAGGGAGTGGAATTCCCGAGGACCCTTGCTCCTTCCCATGGCCCCAGATTGAGGCTCATGAATCCCGATGCCCGGTGATTTGTAACGAACCTCGCTCAGGACCGGAGAGCCGAGTTTCCCCTTCTGAGGGGAGGATCATTCAGATACGGTCCGCAACACGATGACTCGTTTGCTTCCCGCCGTCCTCCTTGGCCTCGCCCTCGCTCTCGCGGCCAAGGCTGCTGACGCCAAACCCAACGTTCTCCTCATCATGGCGGACGATCTGGGCTTTTCGGATCTTGGCTGTTACGGAGGCGAAATCCGGACCCCCCATCTCGACACCCTCGCAGGGAACGGGTTGCGTTACACCCAATTCTACAACACCGCGCGCTGTTGGCCGACTCGGGCGGCCCTGCTGACGGGCTACTATGCGCAGCAGGTTGGTCGCGACAAGCTGCCGGGCGTCGCAGGCGGCAACCGCGGCGGGCGACCGGTGTGGGCTCCCCTTCTCTCGGTGCACTTGAAGAAGGCCGGCTATCATTCCTATCACTCCGGCAAGTGGCATCTCGACGGTATGCCACTTCAAAACGGATTCGAACGGTCCTACTATCTCAAGGATCAGAGTCGCTTCTTCAGTCCGCAGATCCACTGGGAGGACGACGTGAAGCTTCCCCCGGTCAAGCGCGGCACGGGCTACTATGGCACCATCGCGGTGGCGAATGCGGCCATCACTCACCTCAAACACCACCAGGCGAACCACCCCGAGAGCCCCTTCTTTCAGTATGTTGCCTTCGCCGCCCCCCACTTTCCCCTCCACGCTCTACCCGAAGACATCGCGAAATGCCTCGCGCGCTACGAACCGGGCTGGGACGCCATCCGCGCACAGCGATGGAAGCGCGTGCAGGCTCTTGGTCTTGTGGAGTCCTCGCTCTCCAAGGTCGAGCGCGACCTCGGACCGCCCTACCACTTCCCGGACCACCTCAAGATTCTCGGCGAAGTGGAAGTGAACCGTCCCGTGCCCTGGAATGATCTCAACAAGGCGCAACAAAGATTTCAGCAAACAAAGATGGCCATTCATGCCGCCATGATCGAACGCATGGACAGCGAGATCGGACGGATCATGGCGCAAATCCGCGCCATGAAGGCGTTTGAGAATACCTTGGTAATTTTTCTCTCCGACAATGGTGCAAGCGCCGAGCTCATGGTGCGCGGAGACGGCCACAATCCGAAGGCCCCGCTGGGTTCGGCAGACACTTACCCCTGCTTGGGCCCCGGTTGGTCCACGGTCTCCAACACCCCTTTTCGTCGGCACAAGACCTGGGTGCACGAGGGCGGATGCGCCACCCCATTCATCGCGCATTGGCCTGGGGGAATCAAGGAGCGCAACAAGCTCCGTCGTACCCCAGCCCATGTCATCGATGTAGTGCCTACCATCCTCGACCTCGCGGGCCTTGAACTCACCCGCCAAGTTCCCTCTCCGGGTCGATCGCTTCGCCGCACCTTTCTGGAAGACGGACGCCCCTTGCACGAGAAGCTTTGGTGGCTTCACGATGGCCATCGCGCCTTGCGCGTCGGTGACTGGAAGCTGGTGGCCGCCAAGGACCAACCGTGGGAACTCTTCCATCTCGCAGTCGATCGCACCGAAACCCGCAACCTCGCGAACGCGCATCCGGAGATAGTCCTCGCGATGGCGGATCAGTGGAACTCGCTCACGAATTCGTTCGCTTCGCCGGCAAGGAAAATTCCGCCCCAGTAGTCCGAAAGTCGCTTGCATCATCATCCCTCCCCCGTAGAGTGCTCCGCGTCAGGGGCCGTGGAACGGCGGCTGGTGAATCCCGCCAGGTCCTAACGGAAGCAACGGTAACTTGTCCTCCATTGCCGCGGCTCCCTGGCACCCCTCTTTGACGAAATGGACCGGTGAATGATCGCGTTCTCGCCGAGTGCCTGCTCAGGACTCCCCGCGGAAGATCGGGACCCGCGGAGACCATTCATATCCCACCCGCAACGAGCCTCCGCCCCTCCAAGCTCGGATCTTCCGATCCGCTTTGCTGCTACTCTCCTAGCTTGAAGGTCTGCTTGACGATCTCATAGACGCTGAGAGGCTCCGGAGAAAGGTCGTCTTCGGAAGCAGGTCGGTGAGCTGCCACAAGTTCTTCGGGATTCAGACGAGTGAGCTCTCGGGGACTGTAGCCTCCTCCGGGCTCGATAAACGGTCCCTCGTAGCATTCAAAGTGCAGGTGGGCGAGGTAGGCTCCGTCGGCCGTGCCTATCGTTCCCACTTGTTGCCCCCGGGCAACCACCGCTCCCCCCGCGATGTCGATCTCCTTGAGATGACCGTAGAGCGAATGAATCATCCTGCCATCCGGGAGACGATGGCCGAGGATCACCACCTTGCCCCAACCCCCGCCACGATCTCCGGCGAACACTACCAAGCCGTTTCCAGCAGCGTAGACGGGGTCACCCAAGTCTGAGTTCCCCCCGCCGATCCCGTTCAGATCGTCGCCCAGGTGTCTCCCTCCCTTCTGATTCCTCTCGAAAAATGGCTGCGCATTATAGGTCAGGGCGCCTAGCTCAGATCCGATGGGTTGATCCAGCCGGATCACAGGTGGAATGAGAAAGCGGGAAAAGGCATCGTGTAAAACAAACCTCCCATCAAATTCAGGGACTTCCCCCATGGGATTCTCCTTCGTGGTATGGAGACCATAGCCGATGGGGGCGTCGGCATCCTGCCACGAACGAAGGGAATGAATCTGATCGATGCTGGCGTTCTCCGTGAAAAAAATGGCCCCCAAGATGAAGAACACCAATACGCAGAGACCGATGATGACCTCACTTTTAATTCCCCTCCCCATCAGGCCTTAGAAATCGAGATAGATCTCGGTGCGGCGGTTGGCCCGGCGGCCTTCGGGGCTGTCTTCCCCTGCTTCCGTGGTATTCGGCCGGCGGGGCTTGGACTTTCCAAGCGCGACGGTCTTGATCTGTTCTGGATCCACTCCGCTATCAACCAGAAACTGCCGGACCGTCTCTGCCCGGCGTCCGGAGAGGCTTTTGTTGTAGGCTTCGGAGCCAATGGCATCGGTGTGCCCGCTCAAGGTGAGCTCCTTCTCCGAATCAACTTGCAGGAGGAGCGAAACGATCTCGAGCTGACGCTCGGTGCGCAGGGTGAGGGTTTCTTCATCAAAGCCAAAGTAGAGAACGAGCGTATCGCCTCCCTTCGGATTTCGAATGAGGGGCGTGAAGTAGATGTCGCCGGCGGCGACCCGCTCAGCGTAGTCGGCAAGAAGCTGATCAAGATTGATCTCGGTGACCCGCCACGGGGAGTTCTCGTTCGCTCGCTGCACATTCACTCCGAATTGAGCAGACTGGGATCCATCCCGGGTTTCCACATTGGCGAGGAAGGCGGCCGTATTTTTGCGATGGAACAATGCGCGCAGCGGACTCTTTTGCCGCAATTGGTATTCCCCTTCCTCAATCACGATGCAGAGACCGGCGATCTTGGCATCAGAGACTTCGGCCGGATTCACAAATGACTTGGCCGTCGTGAAGCTCTGCCTGAGGGCCGCCTGCAAAAAGGCATCGGTAATCCCAAGCGCATCCACGAGCGCCGCACGTGACGGTTCCCCCTCTCCCGCTCGTTTTGGCAAAGACACTTTCTGGACCGCCCACTTGCCCTGCTTGCGAAGGAGGTCGAGGTAAATGCGGGATCCATAGTCGTCCTCCAGATTGAGAGCCCAACGAGCACGCTTGTTGAGTTCGAGCTCCCCGATTTCGCTGATCGGGCGTTTCATGTTGAGCTTGAGCTGTGCATCCTGGGCCAGCTTCTGCAGTTGGTCAAACTGATCCTCGGTGAGGGCCTTGCGTCCGATCATGTTTGCCGCCGCGCGGACTTGGCCGGCCTCCAGGTTGCGGCCAATTTGCTCCACGAGGAGGGCCGGATTGGCAGCCGAGACCCCAATCCCGAGGGAATTGAGAATTTCGGCCGAAGTTTCCGGAGGCGCGGTGGCCTCCTGATCAGGAGGATTCGAAAGCTTCCCAAGGACCCGCGCGACCTCTTCGGGCTCTTCCGCAGCGCGATCCCCGGCAGCGCTCTGCTCGTCGGAGGAGGTGAAGTAGCGCGCAACCAGAAAAAGCAACCCGCCACAAATCACAACCACGGCGACGAGAGCAACCAAGCCAAAGGTGCTGCGGGATTCGTAGGAATCGGATGTATCGTAAGCCATGACCGGAATGGGGATGAGCAGAAACCCGGCGCGGTATCTTATACCTTAGTCTAGGATAACGAAAAGGGCCAACCCCTTCTATCGCTCCTCCTCATCGTCCATGCGGGAAACCCGCTCAAATGGACGCACGCGATAGGTTCCGCGCCCCCGCTGGACAACAACGGCGGTCTCCTGCACGGCGGCCGAGGCAACAAGCCGGGTATAGAAATCGACCGGCTGGCCAATCGACACATTGTTGATTCTGAGAATCAAGTCTCCCGGGCGGATGTTCCGCTGCTGAGCCTGGCTCCCTGGGAAGACTGCGGTCACGAGCACTCCCCGGCCCCCCCTGGTTCGCTGCAAGAGCGTCAATTCCTGAACCTTGAGGCCGATATTCTGGATGATGCGCTCATCGGTAGCGCTCCGCGTGGCAGGTTCCTGGCGCACCAGGGCTTCGGACTCCTCCGCATCGATCACGGTGGCGGAGAGCTTGATCTTCTTTCGCTTGCGCCAGACCTCCATGGTCACTTCCTTCCCGATCTTGGTGCGCTGAATCAAGCTGAAGAAATGGAGCCGGCTCTCCACCTCCATTCCGTCATAGCTCATGATGACATCGAAGGGCTTCAGCCCGGCATGGAAGGCGGGAGATTTGGGAACGACATCCACAATGAAGGCGCCCTTCTCTTCTTGCCAACCGGTCTCCTTTTGGGACCACGGTTCCCAGTCATAGCTTTGCACCCCCAGCCACCCGCGAGTGGCTCGTCCCACGCTCAGGATCTGCTCGAAGACTTCCCACACATCGTTGGAAGGAATGGAAAAGCCGATTCCGACAAATCCCTGATTCACGGTATCGGGGGAATAGATGGCGACATTGATCCCGATGATCTCACCAAAGATGTTGATGAGAGGCCCCCCGGAGTTTCCGGGGTTAATGGCGGCGTCGGTCTGAAAAAGATCGCGTTGCTTGTCGGAAAGGGTGCGTTCCTTGGCCGAGATGATTCCCCGGGTGACGGTTTCTCCAAGGCCAAAGGGATTGCCGATGGCAAAGGTTTGCTGTCCCTGGCGGACCCGATCGGAATCACCAAACTTGAGCGATGGAAATTCGCGACCCTTGGCTTTGATTCGAATCACGGCGATGTCGAGAGCCCGGTCCTCTCCAATCACCACCGCGGGATAGGATTTCCCGTCATGCATCGTGACCCTGATCTCGGTCTTGCCATCGGTGACGTGCTGGTTGGTGACCACGTGACCTTCCTTCGAAACGATTACGCCCGAGCCGATCCCCTTCACGGGATAGCGATCTTCGAACACCCGTCCAAACCAATCGCGCATCAGGCGACGCTTCATCCCTTCGGTATGGAGGCTCACCACCGAGGGAACCACCGCCTCGGTCAGGCGGGCGTACTCTTCGTCGAGGCGAGCAAGGATCTTCACGTCGCCAGGATCGAGAGCCGGTTCGGTGCTGAGGGTGTAGGACTCCGGCACGAAATTCTCCTGCCCGTCCTTCTTCCCAAACTTGAAGATATCGAAGAGGCCCTCGCCGTCCTGAACCCGGCGGAAGGCGAAGACGGCGAGAAATGCGAGCACGAAAACGCCCAAGAGAACTACAAAACGTCGAAATCCTTCGTTCATGAGTAGGTAGGTGTGAGCCCTGACAAAGGTGCCAGCATCCCGTCCAAGGATAAAGTGGAATCTCCAAGCCCGCTTGTTCAGGGAGCTTCCCGCAAGGACAAAAATGCGCGCCCAAGCTCTCGCGCGGTATCGCTCGCGAGAAGAGATTGCTCCGATTCTCCGCCCGCCTGCGCCAGCTCCGAGGCCCGCCCTGCAAGCCAAGCCGCGGCCTGAGCGGCCCCCAGGGAAGGAAGTCCGCCGGCAAGGAGTGCCCCCAGGAGTCCGGTGAGCACATCGCCCTGTCCGCCCGTTGCCATTGCGGGTGTCCCGGTGCAATTATAGGAGAGCGCCTCCCCGGGAGCGGTGATGATTGTGCGCGCTCCCTTATAGAGAAGAGTGCAGGGCTGACGGTTCACAAATTGGCGCGCGGTCTCGGCCCGATCGAGGGAGCTCGCTTCCGGAAAGAGACGCAATAGTTCTCCGGGATGCGGCGTAATCACCATCCCTTTGTGGAGATGATTTGCGGGGCCTTCTTCAGCGATCACGTTGAGGGCATCCGCATCGACGACGAGGGGACAGTCCGCCTGCGCCAGGATTTCCAGGAGCGCTTTTCGGTCGTCGCCGCGCAGATGGCCCAAGCCAGGGCCCACTGCGAGCGCATCGTGCGAATCGGAAAGGACCTCGCGATAGCTCACGATCGGTTTTACCATTGCTTCCGGAGGAGGCCCGGCTGCAAGCAGACAGGGATAGAGTGGCTCCAGGACATAGAGCGTGACGAGACCCGCTCCACCGCGCAAGGCGCCGGTCGCGGCCAGGATGGCCGCACCTAACAGGCCTCGCGATCCCGCCACAATTCCAAGGCGGCCAGCGTTCCCCTTGTGACTGTCAAATGCACGTGGGGGAAGGAGGGCCCGCAAATGATGGTGGGTTGTCAACCGATCGCCGCCGTCAGAGGAGGGCGAGAGTTCTTCGAGAGGGATGAGTTCGAGGCGACCGACATAACGGGTCGCTGAATCGGCCAACAAGCCAACTTTCGGAGCGGCGATGGTGGCGGTCAGGTCCGCGCGGACCGCACCGGGAGAGGGCTCACCCGTATCACCGTTGAGGCCGGAGGGAATGTCAACGGACGCGATGGTGGCTCCCCGACTCTCCCGAAGTTCTTTCATCTCAGCGGCAAGCGCCGCGAGGGGATCGCGCAATGGTCCACGGGCTCCAATCCCGAGGAGCCCGTCAATGAGCAGGAGCGGGCGAGTCGAGTCCATGCTCTCGAAGGGATCGACTTCGAGAGCGATGTCGCCCAGCTGGCGAATCTTTCTCCGGGGCAGGACTCCGAGCTCGGTGGGTGAATAAGGGCACCGGGCTGCAATCTTCCAGCCGGCTGCGCGCAGGACCTGCAAGGCAATCAGGGCGTCCCCGGCATTGTTCCCGCGCCCGAGGTAGGCCACCGCCGTCCCCGGTCCGGGAATGAGCCGCACCAAGGCCTCCCCCAGGCGTCGTCCGGCCTTGTCCATGAGGGCCTCGGCAGAAACGCCCCGCCGAAAGGCGGCCTCTTCGAGGTCACGCATTCCTTGGCAGGTGATCAGGCCCATGGCGGAATGGTCGGACATTGGGGAGGGAGGGTCAATGGCGCGCAACGACGCAAGGAGAGCCGGGATACCAACAAAAAAGGCGACCCGCAGGCCACCTTTCGATAGTTCGGGACTCCGGCAATCAGTTTGACTTGCGGAATTTCGTAATGCCTTCCGCAATCCCACGCGCAATGGCATCGCGGTAGCTCCCATTCTTCATGCGGGCACGCTCACGGGAGTTGCTCACGAATCCGCACTCCACGAGGACCGCCGGGTTACGGGCGTTGCGGATAACATAATAGCGCGCAAACTTCACCCCTCGGTTGGAGACTTTGGTTCGGCGGAGCATTCCGTCGTTGATATAGTCGGCCAGCGGCTTGCTGGCACTGCGGTGGTAAAAGGTTTCCAACCCACAGACGTCGCGCTTCCACGTGTAGTTGTAGTGGATGCTCACGAAGATCGAATTGCGGTAACGGTTGCCAATCGCCGCGCGTCGGGGCAACGAGATGAAACTGTCACTCCGGCGGGTCATGATCGTCTTGTAGCCGCTGGCCTTGAGGTAGTGCTCCAGTCGCATCGACGTATCAAGGGCGAGATGTTTCTCGTAGACCTTGCCATAGTGTCCCCCGAGATCGTGACCTCCGTGACCAGGATCGATGACGACGTAGTTGAAGTCATTGGCCTGTGCTCCGAGGGAAGCGCAGACGAAACACAACAATCCAAAGAGAACTCCTTTCAGGAGAGGACAGCGAAGAAGCATGGGACAGGCAGGCAGACAGACAGACAGGATTTAATAAGTAACCCTTATTATGAGGGTCTTCTAACGGATTTTGTTAGAGTGTGCAACGCTTTTCTCAGCAGGCCGTTGGCGATGAGGGCTCTAGCGATATGTTAGAGCGGGGCGCTCGGAGAGTTTACGAATCTGAGCGCGCTGCTGGAGTTCTGCCTTTGGGTCGTAGGAAACACCGCCGGCAACCGCGACATCACCGCTTGCAAAAATAGCGAGGGAGGGCTTCCTTCCGGGCGCGGGCTTGAAATATTCGGTGCCGAGGTACTTCCCGTCCGGACTCACCTGCCCGTGGGCGTAGGTGCCCGGGGCCGTGAGGAAGAGAACATGGAGGTTATTATTCCGATCCACCCTGGCCTTCGGCTTCTGATAGGTGATGGCTTCCCCCATTCGGAAGGCCTGCAGGGTCCGGCCCGTGCGCACATCGATGACGTGCACATAGAGCGAGGCCTTCTGCGAGGCACTGTGAGTCGATAGCCGGAACTCCCGAACTGAGCGGCTGTTTGGATCGCCTACACGCTCTCTGAAAATCTCTCGTCCCTTCGTCACCGTGAAGGGCACACTGTTCGACTTGAAGGCTCCTGCACCATCAGGAAGGCGAACGACGGCGTAGCCCCGGAAGTTTCCCGCTTCCGTGACCCGATAGAGGCCTGTCAAATCGATGGTCTTCGAGATGCTCCGTCCCGCCGGAATGGTCACGGACTTGAAATTCAGTTTGGTCCTGGGGCTGAGCGAGTTGCGCCCTGAGGTGACGGCGAAGTCGAGCCAGCTGATGGTGCCCGGCCCCACGCCTTCGCTGTGAATGAGAAGATCACGGCCAACATTGTTGGTGACCGTCACGGTGGCGAGGACGGACTCGTGGGCCACGTACTGCGACTTCGACATTTTGACAGTCACTCGAACCTGAGCCTGCACGCTGCTGGCGCAGGCAAGAGATCCGAAGACGACAAGGAATGGCAGGATCCTGCAATAGACGTTCATGAAGGGATGGGATGGTGTGAACGCGGATTTAGGCCAAATCGCCAGATCACCGCAAGGGAAACTCCCGGTGAGCCCAATAATATATGAGCAGCTTCTCTTTCTCTGCCCCAATCCTGAGCAAGATGACTCAACCAATCAGGGCGCTGCTTCCCTGATAACACGGAAGCCTAGGTCCCGGCGGCGAATTTCGCGGGTGGCCAGCCACGTGCGCGCAAGTACCCCATCTCGGGGGGTCAGGTAGGAGGCTCCACAGCAAAGAGGTCCCTTTGCATTCATCGGAAAGGCGGGATTGCGCGCGGGCGCGTAGATCCACTCTGCGACATTTCCTGCCAGCCCATAAACACCCTGGGATGTCACGTCGCCCGGAAGCTCATCCACCGCCCCGCGATCAGAGGGCGCGAGGATGCCATCCCCAGCTGCCGCGAGCCACTCTTCCTGGGTGGGCAAGCGCCCACCCTTCCAATTGGCATAGGCCTGGGCATCCCACCAGTCGATCCCCGTCACCGCATGATTGAGATCGAGGGCAAGGCCATCAAGGGTCTTGCCAGTCCGCGCGGCCCTAAACATCAAGGTCCATTGGTCGGGATCGTGATCGAGTTTGATCGCGGGCTGACTGGGATCGTCATAGGCGCTGCGCTTACCCTCCGGCAAGCCGGCGAGGGCCTCCATAAATTCCGCATACTCGGCGATGGATACTTCGTGGGCATCGATCCAGAAACGTTTCAGTTCGCCCGCTTTCCCCCCGTGGGTCTGATAGCTTCCCGCGGGCACCTCAACCATCGCGCTCAAATCGCGTGCCTTGGGACGGGCCTTGCGCGTGATCAGGAAAAAGCCCCCGGCGCCAAGAGCGGCGACCATCACCCCGATCGTCAACATCCCCACCAGGGCCTTGATACGCCCTCCTGCCCAAGGCTTCGACATCGCCCGGTCCAAGGATGCCACCTTGGCACCTTCGGAGAGTTCCTTTTCCAATTTGCGGGCGGTGTGCTCCACCTGTTCCCAAGTGAGACTGGTCCCGTGCTCACCGGTCATCATGGTGAGGAGTTTGCTTGTGCGGGTAGCGCCTGGTGCTCCCCGCTGCAAGAGATCGAGAAACAGGTCCGCGATGAGAAAACAATCGGGGCTCTCCACCACCTGATCCGATGCCTCCGCGATCGCGAGATTGGCCATCCGTAATACAGCGTGCTCGCCCAAGACAAGGTGCCTCGGCTCCAAGGCGAGAGTGGCAATCTGGCGCGTCTGGTAATAATCCATCGCGCTCGCCACCTGCCGGAGAAAGGTCGCGATCGTGGCAGGCGCAAAGGTCTGATCGCCATTGTGAAGCTCTTCCAGATCATCACCCGTCAACAACTCGCGCGTGTAGTAGACCGCCTCATCATCGTGCACTCCTTCGTAGACGGATCCGATTCCGGGATGATCCACCGCCGCTTTGGCACGCACATCCGCTAAAAAATTCTCCACCAACTCAGGGGCAAGCTCGATCCCCGCCTTGATTCGCTCGAGCAAGACCACGCGATCCATCGAAAGTTGCTCAGCGTGATACGTGCGGGTCACCGAACTCTCAAAGATGAGCTCGACGAGACGATAGTCGCCGAGTTGCAAGTGACCCTGAGGGTGTTCTGGGGAACCGGGCATGGCAGCAGATTGCGGAGCCCGAGATAGCGCAATCACCCACAATGGCAACGCTGGAGGCACCGTAGAGAAGTTCCCCCCAACGGGTTCCACGCCCAGGGGACGATTTCCATTCTCAGAGATGCCCCCTCCGGAATCAGGTTCCATGCGACCCGTGAGGAAACCTCGGCGAGCACCACCGGGGCCAGCCGTGCTTCGGCTTCACCGCCCAGTCCTCACCTGGAGATCTCAGGTGCCACGGAGCACCAGAGTTCGCTCACATCCTAGGGTGTGAGCGAAATCCCGGGGGCGTGGCGGCTCGAGCAATTTTCCCGATTGGCAAGGCGTCGCCCGGTGGTGATGGGCGAGCCCACACAGCCGCGACGAGAACGCAGCGAGACGGAAAAAGGGCCGCGGTTCCCTTTCGCCGCGCCTGATTGCTTCTTCCGAATTGATTCCAACCCCGCCGCCAGTCGGGTTGTCGAACAGACCTTAGAAGTGAATGGCCTGTCCATCCGCATCGAGGGCTGCCTCGTGAATGCCTTCCGTGAGAGTGGGGTGGGCATGGATGGTGGCGTGAAAGTCCTCGATGGTGGCCTCCAGGGTAAGGCCCAACCCCATTTCGGCGATCAGGTCGGTGGCGTTGGAACCGATGATGTGGGCGCCCAGGAGCTCCCCGTGCTCCGCTCCGAAGAGCAACTTGATGAAGCCCTCCGTCTCTGCGGCGGCCTGCGCTTTGCCGAGAGCCTGGTATGGAAATTTGCCCATTTTGTAGGTCACCCCTTCTTCCTGAAGAGCCCGCTCGGTCTTCCCGACCGAGGCGATCTCAGGATAGCAGTAGGTGCAACCCGGAAAGGCATCGACGCGTTTCGGCTCCACCCCGTCCACAAAGAGTCCTTCCACGCATTGCACCGCTTCATACATGGCGGTGTGCGCCAACCAGGGAGGACCGGTAATATCACCAATCGCGTAGAGATCGGGCGTTGAGGTTTGGTAGCGATCTCCAATCTGAATCCATCCGCGATCCGTAAACTCCGGGAGCTGGCCTCCGGGCAAGACTGGAACCACCCCAATCGCCACAAGGCAAACATCGGCTTCAATCGTTTCGCTCCCTTTGGCATTCTCAACCGTAATACTCACGGAGTCGCCCCGATCTTCGCTCGCGGTCACTTTGGTGTCCGTGAGGCACTTGATCCCCGCCCGCATGAAGGACTTCTTCAAGGCCTCCCCGATGTCATCGTCTTCCACCGGCACAAGCCGCGGCATCATTTCGATCATCGTCACTTTCGTTCCGAAGGCATTGTAAATGTATGCAAACTCAACTCCGATCGCCCCGGCTCCGATGATGACCATGCTCTTCGGTTGGGCGGGGAGAATCATCGCCTCCCGCGAACCAATGACGCTCGTTCCATTGCAGGGCAAATCCGGCAATTCGCGCGCCTTCGCTCCGGTCGCGATGATAATGTTCTTCGCTTCAAGGATCTGCGTAGTCCCATCTTCCGCGCGCACCTCGATCTGATGATCACCGACCAGTGATCCAAAGCCCTTCACAAAATCGACCTTGTTCTTCTTAAAGAGAAATTCGACCCCGCCGGCGAGTCGGTCGGAAATCTTGCGCGAGCGCCCGATGATCGCGCTCCAATCGTAGGAGAGATTGTCGAAGCTGATTCCAAACTGTTTGGCCTGATGCTGCAGGGTGTGGAACAGATGCGCATTCTTGAGAAGAGCCTTGGTGGGAATACATCCCCAATTCAGGCAAGTTCCCCCCGCCCGCTCGGCCTCGACACAGGCAACTTTCTTCCCCAACTGCCCGGCCCGAATGGCGGCTACGTAGCCCCCGGGACCGCCACCAATCACAACGAGATCGTATGACATGAAATATGGTATTATGCGGAGTTTTGAGCCCGATCAGAGGATCGTATGATCCGAGGATCCACTCGCGGGCGCGAAGCTGGTCCCGCTTGGCGGAAAGGTCAAGACCACGGTCGCCTTCCAAGGAGCTGCGCCGCCCACCGGAGGGAGATCTCGCCCGCAGGGCCGTGAGCGCGATGCGCTGCCCCCCAATCCCGGCTGAGTTGCGATCGTCATCGGCCAGCTCGATCGGGCGCCGGTTCACCAAGCCGGTCCCGGCAGTGCCCACAGCTTCCGACCTCCCGCCAAAGACCTCGAGGCCCGATCCCCCCGGGAGACAAAATCGGCTCCCTCGGGAGTGGCCATAACCGGAGCAGCGAAGGCGAGAGAGAGGACACATCGAAAGTTCATGCGCGGATCTTGATGGGCGCCCGCCCGGCTCACAATTCCAGATCCCTCGAATGATTGAGCTCGCCCCGTCTGCGTGGTAGTTTACTCCCTCGCGGCAGGTTACCTTCCGCGATCTCAGTCTTGATCCTGCTCTCATGAAGCTCATTCCAGCCATCATCTTCCTCGGGCTCATGCCCGCGCTCCGAGCCGAACGCAGCGTGGAGGAATGGAGTATCGAACTCACCAGGAAGTTCGCAGCGATGGCAAGCTTTCGCGCAATCTACACCGCCTCCAAACCTGAGGAAGGCGTTGGCCATCAGGGGGTCTTGGTGATCGAGAAGGAGAGTGGCGCCGCCCTGGTGCAACTTTCCACCGGGGAGCTTGGCGGGGCCATCTGGTGGGAGCCAGATGGCAAGGGCAGCGGGACGACCTACGGCTTGATGGGCCAGCAACCGATCAAGATTCACGGCTTGGCGGAGCTCCTCAAGCAACTCGATGGATTCAAGATTCTGTTCGGAAGCGGCCAGGCATCCAAGCCTCAAGAAGTGAACTGGCGCATGATTCCCGCTCTGACTCTCGGCAAGAGCGAGATCGGAATCGGCCTCGCTTCGGCCAGTAAGACGAGTCTCCCGTGGTTTGGGAAGGACCTGCAGGAAGTTGTCGAGGAGATCCGCGAGAACAACGGTCGGGTCAAATTCACCCTCGCTGATGGGAGCTGGGTCATCCTGGAGAAGGCAACCGGCCTGCTCGCAGAACGCGGATTCTCCGTCGAAGGTGGCGAGCGCAAGCTCGTGCTCGATGCGGTAGATCCCCTGCACGGAATGAAGCAGTTTCGCAAAGAGATTCCCGCCTTCAATCCCAACGTCCTCCGCAACATTGGGGTGGGCGAGTTGGATATGGCCAACCTCATTCACCGGGCCCTTTTTTACGCCTTCCTGCAATTTGAAAAGAAAATGAACCCAGGCGATCTGGAAGCATTTTTCGCGAAGAATCAGGAGCGGTTCTTCGGCTACTGGTCCGCAACCTGGGGCAAGGAGTTGCCCCCGGGGGTTCCCCCGGCCTTTGCCAAAGCCCTCCTCGACGAAGAGCCCATCCGAGTGAAATGGAGGAAATTCAAGGAAGACCGACCATTCCCTGCGAAGGATCTGACCTTCGAAACATTCCTGCAGGGCGTCCGGCGGGGAATGGCTCAGGAAGTACTCCGACAGCTAAAACAAAAGGAAGCTAAACTTCCGACCCTTGCCCGCCTCACCGCGGTCCTGAAAGCGGAGATCGCCAAGCTCCCGGAGGAGGATCGCAAGAGAGGGGAAACCCTCGCAGCCATGTTGGCGAACAGCCAGTTGGAGGCCATGGTGAATCGTCTTCTTTCCCTCCGCGAGTGAAGTCATCGAGAGCTGGACGCCCTATCCGTGAAGGAGAGGCATATCCCCGTTTGCCTGCAGACCGCGCTCATCAGAATACCAATCGGGCGCCCCCGCGAGGAGCGCGGTCGCGACAAAGCCTGTGAGAAAAGCCCTGAACACGCCTAAAGTTCCAACATGAAATGCAGGTGCGCCGAGGTGAGATCGCCCATCGTTGCACAGCTGGTGAAGGTGTGCGTGCCATAGCGCTCACCCAAGGCGTCCCGTAGTTCCACGAGATGTTCCGGAGGCGCCAGGTTGTCCTTGCACATGGTCTTGAGAACCCCGGTCAGACGATTGCGCTCGGCCCGGGAGCGCCGCGCCATCTGACTTCGTTCCTCACTACGATACTGCATGATGGTCGTCGGATTGAGATGCTCACGCACCAACAGATCTACCGCTTCATTATCCGGAAAGTGATGGGCGCGATAGACAACGAGGGCGCCCTCATAGGATTGCTGGTCGAAGTCAATGGGCCGCACCCGATACTGCACTTCCTCAAAGTCCGGAGTGATATCAACCACGTAGTTCACACTTCGCATGTCACCCAGCAAGCGCAGAAAACAACGCTCCCCGAATTTCACAAACTCCTTGGCGATCCTCACTTTGTTGAGTTCCTCCCCTTGGAGATATTTCTGGATGAAGATATTGCCAGGCACTCCCGCAATGTGTTCTTCGATAAGCGTGTTCCCGTTCACCAGATAGTTGATGCAGTTGGGCGAGAGGATGTGTTCCAACTCCAGACCATAGATGCGCGAGGAGTCCGCATTCTTGACGTAGTAGTAGTCCGAGTTGCCGTTGAACAAGTTCGTGATGCGAATACGAAAGGGGCGCGAATTCCCAAACTCTCCAAAGTCGATGCGTTCAACAGTGAGGTGCTGCGCCAGCGAGAGGTCGCCGCCGATCTTCAGCATCGCATAGATCCCAGTCAACTTGGGCCGCAACTCGGCCATCACTTCCTGGGGGTAGGACACCGTCAACCACAGGGTCTCGTCGCCATCCGAGTTCTCATAGGGGATCGCCTCTCCAAAGCGCAAGAGGTCGTCATAAATCAAAGGGATGTCCGCTCGTCGCCCGTAGTGTTGAAGGTATTGGAGCAGGAAGCTCGACACTGGATAGTGCTGCTTCCTCCTCCGAATGAGCGGCTCGGTTTCCATGACGTGTAACGGATAACAAATACCTCAATTCTCCAGGACCCAATCACCAACCATCCGGTCGGCCTCAGCAAAGCTAAATCTCCGATGAGCCTAGCCCGAATCAAACCGCGCAATCAGGTGCAGCTTCTCGATTCCACGCTTGGTAAATTCCTTCCAATAACTCTTCTCGACCGGTTCAGTATGCGCGCGGCGCGCTTCTTCATCCAGCCCATTCCAGGCGGGCAACCCAATCTTGCGAATAACATCACGCTCCGCCATGCGGAGGGTAATTTCCTCCCAAAAGATCTCATTGCGCATCTCATCCAGCGATTCCTGCACAAATGACTTGGTCAGATACTCGGTAGTGAGGCGGTGTCGCTGATGCTCCTCCTCGATTTCGATGATCTTGGCAAAGCCAAGATGAGTCAGCTTTTCGAGCAATAAACTCTCCAACTCCTCGAATCGCGCATACTTCTGCTCCGCCCCTGGCCTGCGATTCAACGACGCCACTTCGGCGGCGAGACTGACCATATCGATCAGGACGCCAAGTTCTTCCTCTGTGAAGCGGAGATGCATCGCGGGTTCCGGGGCGCGAAACCAAACCATCCCACCGACCTCACCGCAAGCTCACAACCACTGAATTCCCCTCGACCCCAGAGGGAGCAGCTGTTTAGCTTCCCCGTGGTGAGACTATTCCTCATCCTCTTCGCCTTGCTTCTCTTGCCCTGCTGCGGCCTCTTCAAGAAGCGGCACCCAAACCCCTATCCGGTAGTCGCCTTCGAGGTGGTTCATGACCGTGCCGGTGGCTTGCAACCCCAGGACCATGTCGCCCTCGCGAATTGGGACGACTCCTATTACTACTTTGAGTGGCGGCGCATCATCGAACCTGCGACCATGAAGACCTCCGAAGGCGCCGGGCGCGTCTCCATCAAGGAGTTCGATCGTAAGAACGGAAAGCCGCTCGACCGGGCCCCCGGGGTGATCGGCAAGGAGGATCTCAACGGGCAGTTGTACAACGCCGGCGCTTACTGACTCATGGCCACGACTCATTCCTTGAGTGGAACGATCTCCCTTCCAAAGGACCACGAGAACGAAGCGAATGGTGCGGAGTGACGGATTCGAACCGCCGACCCACTCGGTGTAAACGAGTTGCTCTACCAACTGAGCTAACCCCGCAATTGCCCTTCGCTTCGGGCAGCGGAGAATGCGGATTTTGGCGGTGAGTGCAAGTCTCCTTCGTGAGAATCCGCCAGGCGTGGATTCCTGGATCCCGCTCGCCGTGAAGCGGAGCCGGAAGAAACAGAAGCTGTCCCCAGCCCACACGGGATTGGCGATCCGGATGGGGACCAGGCCGCTGTTGGGCACGGGTGATAAAACCACCCCACCTCCCGCCAACCACTCTTGCCAACGTCCCTAGTTGCTCCACTGCGGTGCTTCCGGGATGGTTTCCAGGAACGGTTGCCCACCGCCACTCCAAACGATCCAGCAACCATCGATGTTCTCGGAGTCCGCAAGGTGCCGGCTGTAAACCATGGTGAGCAAATCCGCTGCGGGTAGAGTGGCCCTGGCAAAGCCCGCTACAGGTCCGATGGTCGTGATGGGGAGCACGCCATACACGAAGAGAGGCACCCTCGCGATGAGGAAGGAGTGCGGCGATCCCTAACAAAAATCCACCGGCCGGGAACTCCTACCCCAATTCGTCCCCGAACTCACTGTCACCCGTCTCGTCGAAGTCCACTTCGCGCACCCGCTTCTCATCGCGCAGCATCTCCACATACTTGCGGAGATGCTCGCGCACCTCGATCGCGTCCCCGATCGCGGTGAGAACCGGCTTGGGGTGGGTCCGGTCGGAGGTCTCGAGTTCGATATTCCCCAAGTCAAAAACGCGCAACCAGATGGGGCGAACAATGCGGGTGTCCTTCACGCGGTAAAGTTCCACCTCGTCGATGTCCTGGTTCAGAACTCCCTCGAAAAGACGGAGCCGCTGGGTGGTGATCTCATATTTCCGGCAGCGCACCACCAACCACTTCCATCCGACGATGGCGCCCGCAACGAGGGCGCCCAGGGAGATGGACCAATGGAGATTGTCCCCTACCACCAGGCACGCGATCGCCATCAGGAGACACGCCGAAAAGACCGGGAGATTCACCACCTGGGACGGCCCGCCCTTCCAGACCGTCGATTCGTCGTCGTTGCTCACGGGGGTATCATCAACACGGAAGACCCCGCGGCAAGTGCTCAATCTCCCCAGGTCCACGGCCCCGGGGTAAGTATCTACATTGTGTCACGCCGCGGCACCCGTGGCTTGGCTGGAAAAGGTGCGGCGGTCCCCAATTTACAAACGTCCCCTATCGCTCGATCACCACTTCGTTGACCATCTTCCCGTCCACATCGTGGTGGCGAAAGCTCGCTCTCGTTCCCTCGACCTTCACCGAGAGAAAGCCGCCCTTGATCCGCAGGAACTTCTGCCACTCGGGCTTGAGCCCGTATTTCCAGCCACTGGCGTGCTTGTCGCTGGCCGGCCCCGAGCCGAATTCCTGCAATCCCGTTTCGGGATCCACCGAATGGTACTGCCAGTGCCGGTCGCCATTGATCACGAAGCATCCCGGGATTCCGGAGAGAACCTTGCGCAGGCGTTTTCCTTCGTAAGCAAAGCCCGCGTTGGCGTGATTGTCATTCTTGTTCTTGCGATCCGGACCAACCACCGGGGTCGCACTCACGAAGAGCTTAAAGGTGGCGTCACTCTCCTTCATGGTTTGGCGCAGCCACGCCCACTGCTCCTCCCCGAAGATCGATTTGTCGGGGCCATCCGGCAGGTTGTTCGCGGAACGGAACTCGCGTCCCTCGGGGAACCAGACCTGCAGATGTTTGCCCCATCGAAAGGTGCGGTAGGGCTTTTCGCTTTGCGGAATCTGTTCCCGCCACACCTTGAGTCCCTGTTCCCAGGTAAGCTCGCCGTAGGTCTGTCCCGGCCAGCAGTCGTTCTTCAGGACGTCGTGGTCGTCGTGCAGCCAGTAGCTGGGCACCTTCTTGTGAAAGGCGCGGGGGAACGGCATGGCGAAGAACCGGTTCCACTTGTAACGTGCGGTGGCGATGTCTTTCGCATAGGGCTTGGGCTTGTCGTAGTAGAGCGTGTCGCCGGTCTGCACAAAGAAGGCGGGATCCAATTTCAGCATGGATTGATAGATCTTGTGGCCGTTCTTCAGGTCGTCGCGGCGTGGAAAGTCCTGGCAGGTGCTGGCCACGAAGGTGATCGGCTTGGTGAACTCTGCGGTGGGTGCGGTGCGAAAGGTGCCCAGGACATGCGCATTGCTCCCGGATTCACTGCGCCCAAAGATGACAAGGGAATAGTCGGTGTAAGGGGTGAGCCCCCCGACCTTGAATTGATGGCAGGAGTCCGACTTGGGCCCTACCTTCGTCCATCCTCCCACCACTTCTCCCAGGCCCACGGTCTTGTCGGAGGAGGGCCGCAGGGCGCCAATCCCGACTTCCCCCTTCGCACCTGGGACCGACCACTGCTTGGGCTCCTTCCCGTCCCACTTGTCGATGCGCCGGTCGGCTTCCTCACGCTCAGTGAGCCGCACCCAGATCACCGCGCTGGTGTCGGTGACCTCACCGATCTTGATTCCGTCGGCGAAGCCAAGGGCGTGCGCGGGGTGGGCCGCGAGGAGGACGAGGAGGACGACTGGTAATTTCATGAACCTACAGAACGGACAAGGACCCGGGAACTTTCGCCGCGATGCGGAAACGCTCGCCGCAGAACGCCCTGTCACAGCAACTTCCGGGCAGCTTCTAGGAGCTCGTCCTTCTTGTCGCGATCTGCTCCCGCCCCGCGGGCCATGTCGGGCTTTCCTCCGCCCTTGCCACCCACGATGGGAGCAAGGTCCACAATCAGATTGCCCGCCCCAAGGCCCGCATTGTGCCCATCCTCCCCGCAGAGAGCCCCGAGGTGCAGCTTCTCCCCGTCATCGACCACCAGGAAGGCGGCGTGGGTGAACTGGACTTTCTTCAAGCCATTGAGAAGTTCCTGCAGCAGGGCCGCCGGACCGTCGAAAGCGTGCACGAGGTTTGCGGTGGACGCACCGTCTTCGATCACGGAAGCGAGAAACTCATCCGCTTGCCGCGCGGCATTGCTGGCCTGCGCTTTCTTCACCTTCTTCTCCGCATTCACCGCCGCGCTCTTGAGCTCATCGCGATGCCTCCTGATCGTTGCTAGCAGGGTGTTGATTTCGGTGATGTCCCCGCGCGCCACCACCGCTTCCACGACATAGTGGGGAAGCTCTGCCACCCTGATCGGATCTGCCCCGGCCGCTTCCAAATTCGCGTTGGCCGCCGCGAGCTTGCGTTCTGCGGACTGGGTCTCCTCGGAGATCGTAAGCCCTTCCTCCTGCAGCGCCTCCCACGCCGCCTTGCCGCAGACCGCCTCGATGCGCCGCGTTCCAGCCGCAATCCCTTCCTCCTTCCTGATCTTGAAGAGTCCGATCTCCTTCGTGTTCCGCACGTGGGTTCCCCCGCAAAGCTCCATCGAGTATCCGTTCAGGGCCTGCGCTTCTCCCCCGATCTGCACCACGCGCACCTCGGCCCCATACTTGTCGCCGAAGAACTGGATGATGTCGTCGCGCCCCTGCACTTCCGGGTAGGGAACCTCCTTCCAGCTCACCGTTTGTCCGGCCTGGATGCAGGCGTTCACCCTCTCCTCGATCTCGGCGATCTGCTCCGCGCTGACTGCTCCCGAGGTGAAGTCAAAACGGAGTCGATCCACGGCCACCAGTGATCCCTGCTGGGTGGCGTCCGCCGAAACCACCTCGTGCAGGGCCCAGTGCAAGAGGTGGGTGGCGCTGTGATGGGCCTCGATGAGACGCCGCCGCTCCGGGTCGAGCCTGAGGGTCACCTTGGCGCCGGGATTCAGCCCGACCGCTTGATCTTCAGGCACTCCATGGGCCCGCGCACCGCCAATCTGCTGCACGGCCACGACCGGGATCTCCCTTCCCTCAACTACTAGAGTTCCCGTATCTCCCACCTGGCCGCCCATCTCCGCGTAAAAGGGCGTCTGGTCGGTGATGATCCATTTCACCTCGTCGGCAGCGTGCTCTTCGAGAATTGTTGCTTCGCATTCGTCCTGCCCAAAGCCCACGAAGTTCGTGACGACCTCGGTGGCGATCTCGAGGGCCCGGAGCACGTCGGCCGTCTTGTCCCCACGACTGACCCTCTCGTGCTCGTCCCTCGCCTCCCGGTAGCCGTCCTCATCTAATTCCAAGTGCTGCTCCCTGCAAAGCAAGGCCGTGAGCTCCTTGGGGAACCCATAGGTGGCTTCCAGGGTGAACGCAGACTGGCCCGGAAAGATGGCCCTGGAAAGAGAGCCCACTTCCTTCTCAAAGAGGGCAAGTCCGCGATCCAGGGTTTCGTTGAAGGACGATTCTTCTTCCGCGAGGACGCTCTTGATCTTGTCCGCATTGGCTTCCAACTCGGGAAAGGTTGCCTTCATGACGTCCACCACAGTGTCCACCAGCTTGGACAGAACGTGCGTCTTCTCCGAGAACCCCAGTTGCCGCCCGTAGCGCACCGCACGCCGGAGGATTTGGCGAACCACCGCGCCCCGCTTTTTCTTGTCGGGCAGGATCCCGTCCGCGATCGCAAAGCTCAGGGTCCGGATATGATCGCCAAGAACGCGGAAGGCCACCGCGTCCTTCACCTCTTCGGACAACTCCTGGCCAGGCGCCGGATAGACATCGACGTATTTCTTCCCGCTCAATTCTTCCAGCCTGTCGAAGAGCGGACGAAAAACATCGGTGTTGTAGTTCGACGATTTGCGCGAGAAGTCGGTGAAGCCTTTCGTGTTCTGGATGATCGAGCACGCCCGCTCAAATCCCAATCCGGTGTCAACGTGCCTGGAGGGCAGATCGCGAAAGGTCCCATCCGCTTCGGCATTGAACTGGATGAAGACGAGATTCCAGATCTCGATGCACTGGTCGCTGTCCTTGTTGACCAGGGCACCCTTGGTGTCGCCCTCCGGAGTGAGATCGACATGCAATTCCGAACAGGGACCGCAGGGACCGGTCGCCCCCATCATCCAGAAGTTGTCGGCCTTGTTGCCATCCACGATCTGGACATCCGGATCACACCCGGCCTTCTTGAAGAGGACCTTCCAGTAATCGTAGGCTTCCTGGTCGAATTCCGAGGGATCTCCTTCTCCGGGACGATAGACCGTGGCGTACAACCGCTCGGGCGGAAACCCCCATCGTTCGACCACGAGCTCCCACGCCCAATTGATGGCCTCCTCCTTGAAGTAATCGCCGAAGGACCAGTTCCCCAGCATCTCGAAAAAGGTGTGGTGATAAGAGTCCTGCCCCACATCATCGAGGTCATTGTGCTTGCCGCCGGCCCGGATGCACTTCTGCGTGTCGGTCGCTCGCGCCGGATTGTAGGGCGCCTTGTCGGTCCCCAGGAAGTAGGGCACAAACTGGTTCATCCCCGCATTGGTGAAGAGCAGCCCGGGGGACTGTGGCATCAGGGAAGCCGAAGGCACGATGGTGTGCTTCTTCTCCTTGAAGAAGTCCAGGAAGCTCTGACGGATTTCCGCTGCGGTCATGGGGCGGAGATTTGGAACCGTATTCGCAGGCCTTAGCAAGACCGGAGATGAAGGCGGCCCAAAAAAATGCCCTTCCCCGCAATGGCCGTCCGGGCACGTAACTTGGGGAATGGCGTGCGCATTCATTCCTTGCTACCTATGGGAGACAAGATGCAACGCCGCCTCATCGTCATGCGCCACGCCAAGAGTTCCTGGAACAGCGCAGCCCAGACCGACCACGAGCGTCCACTCAATGAGCGGGGCCGGGGAGATGCTCCCCGCGTTGGCGCCGCCCTGGTGGAGCTTGGCTGGGTGCCGGATCTGGTGCTCAGCAGCGATGCGCAGCGAACCCGGGAGACCCTGACAGGGATGAATGAGTCCTTTCCCGGCGAAATCTCGGCCGCCTTCCTCCCCTCGTTCTATCACAGTGGAGTGAGCGCGGTGCGCGAGGAAGTTCCCACCGTCGATCAGGCGGTAGGGTGCCTCATGGTGTTGGGACACAATCCCGACTGGGAGGATCTCGTGCAGTCGCTCTCGGGAGAGAGCGTCATGATGAAGACCGCGACTGCCGCACTCCTGACCCGCGATCTCGCCGCCTGGCAGTCGGCCTTCGACCCCGGCAGCTGGAATCTCGAAAAGGTCATTTATCCGCGGGAGCTCTGAGCCGCTGCAGGCTCGCTGTCGCGCTGGCCCGAGGGGGCTTGGCAGAGTTGACGGCGGGAGTCGGAGCGACTAGGTTGATCGCCCACCCCAAGTCATCAAGATGACCAAGACCCCCTTCCGCCTTCTCGGTGCAATCTGCTTCCTCACGATCGCGCCCGCCTCCACTCCTGCCGAGTCAATCGCGCGCACCTGGAACGAGGAACTCCTCGCAGCCGTCCGGCTCTCCTTTCCGGACCCGCCCGTCCACTCCCGAAATCTCTTCCACGTTTCGGTCGCTATTTACGATGCCTGGGCCGCCTACGACCCTACCGCGGTGGGATACTTTCATCGCGAGACCGCCACTGCCGCCGATGTCGCCGCTGCTCGTCACGAGGCCATCAGCTACGCCGCCTATCGGCTCCTGACCTACCGCTACTCGACCCGCAGACACCCCACTACCTCCGATGACAACGCGCTCGCCGCCCAGGCCAACTTCGATTCGCGCCTCGCGGCCCTGGGATACCTCGCGAGTAACGACATCACCGTTGGTGACAGCCCGGCGGCGGTCGGGAACCGCGTGGCCGAAACGATCATCAATTTCACCGCGGGTGACGGTTCCAATGAAGCCGGTGGCTTCACCGATGCGACCTACACCCCGGTCAACGATCCGCTCATCCTCGAGCACGCGGGCGCCATCATGAACGATCCCAACCGCTGGCAGCCGCTGGAGTTTGTGGAAGCGTTTTCGCAAACCGGCCAGCCTCTCGACTTCACAATCCAGTCATTCATCGGCTCCCACTGGGGAGACGTTTGGCCCTTCGCTCTCAGCCGCGAACCCGGACAATCGGTCTATCTCAATCCCGGCACTCCGCCCCAACTTGAAGGCACGGGCGACGCCGAATTCAAAGCCGGCGTCGTAGAGGTGATTCGCCGCAGCAGTTTGCTGGACCCCTTAATCGCTCCCATGATCGATTCCTCCCCGGGCGCGATGGGCAACAACACCCTCGGAACGAACGATGGCACTGGGTACGGAGTGAACCCGATCACCTCCACGGCCTACCTGTCCAACATCGTGAACGAGGCCGATTTCGGGCGGGTCCTCGCCGAGTTCTGGGCCGACGGTCCGGAGTCCGAAACTCCTCCCGGTCACTGGAACGTGCTCGCCAACGAGGTGGCCGATGATCCTGCCTTCGAGCGTCGATTCGGGGGCGCCGGCGGACCGCTCCTCGATGAACTCGAGTGGGATGTGAAAATCTACTTTCTCATCAATGCCGCGGTGCACGACTCGGCGATCGCCGCCTGGGGATGCAAGCGCGCCTACGACTACGTGCGCCCCATCAGCAGCATCCGCTACATGGGTGGGCTCGGGCAGTCGAGCGATCCGAAAGGACCTTCCTTCAACTCGGAAGGGCTGCCTCTCGTTCCCAACCTGATCGAAGTTGTCAGCACGGTCACCACCCAGGTGGGTGGAAGGCACCGCCATCTCGGCCTGGGAGCGGTTGGCGAGATCGCAATCCGGACCTGGGCCGGCGAGCCGGCGGACCCCGCAACGCAAACTGGCGGCGTAGACTGGATCCTCGCCGAAAATTGGCTTCCCTACCAGCGCGACACCTTCGTCACTCCGGCCTTCGCCGGCTACATCTCGGGTCACAGCACCTTCAGTCGGGCAGCTGCGGAAATCCTCACCCGCATGACGGGCAGCAAGTACTTCCCTGGTGGATTGGCAACTCGCGAGGTGGGCGCACTCGAGTTCGAACTCGGCCCCAGTGCTCCCGTCCAACTGCAGTGGGCGACCTACTACGACGCCGCCGACCAGGCTGGCATCTCGCGGCTCTACGGTGGCATTCACGTCCCGGTCGACGACGGCCCGGGCCGGATAGTGGGATCCATGTGCGGAATCGGCGCTTGGAATCTCGGGATCCAGTACTTCGACGGCAGCATCCTCAATGAAGCCCCGCAGCTCACCGTCACCCCGCTGCCCAACTTTCGGTTTCGCCTCGACTGGCGGCAACACCGCGGCCTCTTCTACAAGGTCCGGCGCACCTCCGATCTGCAGAATTTCACCGACGAGTTTCCCCTCGTCCGCGCCACCGACGATCGCGCCTCATACAACATTGATCTCCCCTTCCCGACCCCGGACCGGGAGTTCTATCAGGTTCAGCAATCGGAGTAATTCAATGGGCGTCTCAGGTTGTTGCGAGCCTGAAGGGAACGAATTCGAGCTTGGACGAAGAGGTCGGCAAAATACTCGAGCTTGGGATTCAGCGACTAACTGAGCAGAACAAGGCGTAGGCCCGAATGCTCGACACGCAACGGGGTTGTTCGCGAGCGGCACGCGTCGTGGGATCGGTCCCAATTCCACCTGTAGTCCCTTGGGGTGAGGCGCCCCCACTGGTAATTCTCACAGACATTCTTGCCAGATCGTCCGAATCTCCCCGTAATCCTCCACCTTCAGATGAAACGCCCAGCAGTCCTTATCACTCTCTCGACCCTGGCCCTCGCGCCCCTCGCCTCCGCGCAGGATGGCAAGGTCATGTATGAACAGCTCTGCGGCG
>JAPKFB010000106.1 GCA_028821775.1 Roseibacillus sp. | reverse complement strand
TCACCCCGAGAAACCGCATTCACCTGGCTCGCTTCCACGCTCTGGAAACCTCCTCGTCCCCAGTTCCCACCATCTCCGCCTCCCCGAATCTCCTAACATGATCCTCCTCTCAATCAGCTCCCTTGTCCTTTTCCGCCCCCGCTTCTAAGGTGCCGCTGGTCATGGAATTGGACGCCTCCGAACTCCGGCGACGTAAAAAGCGCTGGCTGATCTTCACCGCTCTCTTTGGTGGGATGCTGTCGGTGTCCATTATCCTTGGTCTCGGCGCCCCCGTCTGGCGCCTGAATCAGACCATCGAGCTCGTCGACGATCCCTCCGTCAGCGACGCCTCCTACCACAAGATGATCGATCGCTCCGTCTTACGAGGCCAGATGGGCCTTGCCATGGGCACCGCCGCCTTCTTTGGCTACCTGATCTCCTTCGTCATGCATCACCGGGTGAAAGAGAAAATCAAAGCCCATCGCGAAAACGAGCGCCACCTTGCCGTCCTCAAGGGCCTCCTTGAAGAGGACCCACACCAAGACGAGGACAACGGCCGCCTTGACCTGGAGGTGCCCAAGGAATGAACGCCCTACGAATTTCCGCTGAAGATCAGAACCATGCCCCCATCCTGCAGAGCATCGGCCTCGAAGGCTGGGGCAGGATCGGGGGCTTGGGAATCGGGACTGATCTGAAAACTGGATTCCCCCTCATCGGCATCAGACCGGACAGTCCCATCCCCGTGGACCACCTCTCAAATCATTCCACTCGTGGGCATCTCGATTTTTCACACTCTCAAGTCGCGCTTTTTTTACTCCCCGCCAACCTGTTCTCCCTCTAGTTTCCCTGCGCAGCGGTCTCCGACCATCATCGGATCGCCCGCACTCTATTAACATCACACATCTCTTAACCATGCCCAGTAAACCGCAACTCCACAATGCAATGTGGCCCGGTGTCGTCGGAAAGGAATCCGACACCGATCACCCACCCATCGATCTCGACCGTATGCTCGAGCTTACTGTCAACGCCGAGGTCAACGGTCAGAAGTTCGATGGCGTCGATCTTTGGCTCTTCGGCCCTCACATGGATATCGATGGCTCCGAAGACGAGATCAAGGCCCTCTGCGACAAAATCGCCGAGAAGGGACTCAAGATCGGCTCCTTCGTGGCACCGGTCTGGCCGGGCACGGTTGGCGGATCCTCCTTCGGCTCCGAAGAGGACCGGAAAAACTTCGTCCTCGCGGTCGAGAAAGCCTGCCGTGTGGGCAAGATCATGAACGAACACGGCGCCCGCAATTGCGGCATCATCCGCATCGACGCCGCCGACGGCCCTGAGAGCTGGTCCAAGGATGCGCCCGGCAATACCAAGTTGATCGCCCAGACCTTCCGCGAAGCCGGCAAGGTGGCCGCTGATCATGGAGAGCGTCTCGCTGCCGAAGGGGAAATCTGCTGGGGTGGCATGCACTCCTGGAAGGACATGGTCGACACCCTCGAAGCGACCGGGATGCCCGAGACCGTCGGCTTCCAGGCCGACCTCGCCCACACCTACCTTTATCTCCTGGGCGTGAATGCACCCGAGCATGCCCTTCTTCAGGAAGGATCCAGCGAGGAAGAGTTTTGGGCCGCCTACAAAAAGATGACCGACGCGCTGCGACCATGGACCTTCGACATCCACATCGCACAAAACGACGGCTCCGTTCACGGCACCGGCAGCCACGACAAGACCGGTCGCCACTGCCAGGCTGACGACCCGAATGGCAAACTCGATATCACCAAGTGCGCAAGCTACTGGCTCAAGGATCACGAGTCCCGCGGCATCAGGCATCTCTGCTGGGATGGCTGCATGTTCGACAACTCCATCCTCGAAGACGGCAAGACCTGGAACACCATCCTTGATGCCATGATCAAGGTCCGCGATGCTCACGGCTGGGACTAGAAATTACACCAATTCAACCAGAGAATTTCCAAGATGAGCGAAAAGAAACCATTGAATATTGGATTGGTAGGTTACGGCTTCATGGGCCGTACCCACTCCAACGGATACAAGCGGGTCAACGACTTCTTCCATGACCTCGAGTACCGCCCGGTGCTCAAGGCCATCTGCGGTCGCAATGAAGAGCGAACCAAGGCCTTCGCCGACCAGTGGGGCTATCAGTCCACCGAGTCGGACTGGAAAGCGTTGATCGCGCGCGATGACATCGACGCCATTGATATTTGCACCCCCAACGACACGCACGCCCCGATCGCGATCGCCGCTGCGGAAGCGGGCAAGATGGTGCTTTGCGAAAAGCCGCTGGCCCGGACCGCAGAAGAAAGTCTCCCCATGGTGGAAGCCGTCGAGAAGGCCGGGGTCAAAAACACGGTGTGGTACAACTACCGCCGCGTTCCTGCCGTCACCCTTGCCAAACAGATCATCGCCTCCGGCAAGTTGGGACAGATCTTCCACTATCGCGCCAACTTCCTTCAGGACTGGACGATCAGCGAAGAGCTTCCTCAAGGGGGGGAAGGCCTTTGGCGACTTGACGCCAAAGCGGCAGGTTCCGGGGTGACCGGTGACTTGCTGGCTCACTGTATCGACACCGCGATTTGGCTCAACGGCGGCATCAAGGACGTCTCCGCCATGACCGAGACGTTCATCAAGGAACGCGTCCACACGGCCACCGGTGAGAAACAAGCGGTCACCATCGACGACGCCTGCATCTTCCACTGCCACTTCAACAACGGCTCACTCGGCCTCTTTGAGTCGACCCGTTACGCCCGCGGTCACAAGGCGCTCTACACTCTGGAAATCAATGGTGCCGAGGGGTCCCTTCGCTGGGATCTCCACGACTTGAATCGCCTCGAATTCTTCGATCACTCCGACGAAGAACATCTGCGCGGCTGGCGCACCATTCACGTCACCGACGGCGATCACCCCTACCTCGACAAGTGGTGGGTGCCGGGTCTCTGCATCGGTTACGAACACACCTTCGTCCATCAGGTTGCAGATTTCCTGGCCTCCCTCAGCAGCGGAGAAACCTGCCACCCCAACTTCCAGGACGCCTTGGAAACTGCCAAAGTCTGTGACGCCATCCTCG
The DNA here is from genome assembly GCA_028821775.1 of Roseibacillus sp. Classification (GTDB taxonomy): domain Bacteria; phylum Verrucomicrobiota; class Verrucomicrobiia; order Verrucomicrobiales; family Akkermansiaceae; genus Roseibacillus_B. The sequence continues at coordinate 8,320 of JAPKFB010000106.1, read as the reverse complement.
ACTCCGCCAAGGAGCGAAGCTGGAAGGACGTGTAACAGATCACGACGTCACCGCGCTCTCGACAGCGTCTGCCCCTCTCTCAAAGCACCGCTCCGGCGGTGCTTTTTTCATGGCCAATCCCCAAATCCGTATGACACCTTCCTCCAACTCCACTGCATCCCATCATGCTCCAAGAAGGAATTCTCAATCCCGCTGTTCTCGATCTCATCGCCCGCATTCGCCACACCAACACCTTGGTCCTCTGCGACTGGGCCTTCCCGTATTGGAGCGACCTCGAAACCGTCGACATCTCCCTCACCCGTGGCATCCCCACTGTCCTCGACGTCCTGAAACTCCTTCAGCCCAACTTCAAGATCGGACATATCCGGCAGGCGGAGGAATTCCTCACCACCAATCCTCAGGAAACCATCACCGCCTTCGATGAGACCTTCGCCACCTTCTCGGAGGCAGAGGTCACTCGCGAACCCCATCTCCAATTCAAAGAACGCGTGCCCAACGCGATCGGCCTCATCCGCACCGGCGACCCCACCGCCTACGGAAATCTCATTATCGAGTCCGTTTAACGATCTGTGAACGAGTGCATCGGTTGGGCTCTCTTCCCAATCACGGATAGCACATTACCCCTCACCATTCTCCAATCTTGAAAGCCATCCAATTCACCGAGCCAAAATCGATCGCGATGATCGACCTCCCGGATCCCTCGCAACCCGGTCCCGGAGAAGCGCTCGTCCGCACTCATCGCATGGGAATCTGCGGCACGGATCTCTCGGGGTATCTGGGCAAGATGCCCTTCTTCTCCTACCCCCGCATTCCAGGTCACGAACTCGGCCTCGAAGTGCTCGCAGTGGGCGACAGGGTCACCAACGTCAAGGTCGGCGACAAGTGCTCCCTCGAACCCTACGTCAACGATCCCGATTCGGTCACCAGCAAAAAGGGCCACAGCAATTGCTGTCCCGGAGTGCAGGTCCTCGGCGTGCACACCGATGGCGGACTGCGGGGCGAATGGGTCTGCCCCGCCCGTAAGCTCCATATCGGCAATCAGCTTTCCTACGATCAACTCGCGCTCGTCGAGACCCTGGCCATCGGCTACCACGCCGTGGTCCGCGCCGACCCCCAACCGGGCGAAACGATCCTCGTCATTGGAGCGGGACCGATCGGCCTCGCCTGCCTCGAGTTCCTCAAACTCCGCAACATCACCATCATCGTGATGGACATGGTCGAAAGCCGCCTGCAGTTCTGTCACGACAAGCTCGACATTCCCCACCAAGTCGTCTTCACCCCCGATGGTTCACACCTCGCCGAGATCGAAAAGATCACCGGGGGCGAACTCGCCAACGTGGTCATCGACGCCACCGGCAATGCCAGGTCGATGTCGACCTGTTTCGAATACGCCGCCTTCACAGGTCGCGTCGTTTACGTGGGCATCACCACCGAAAATCTTTCCTTCCCCCATGCCTCCGTCTTGCACCGCCGCGAACTCACCCTTCTCGCCAGCCGCAATGCCCTTCCCGCAGACTTCGGAAATATCATCGAACTCATTGCCGAGGGTAAAATCGACACCGATGTCTGGGTCACCGACCGCCTCGCCTTCGAGGACGTCCCCACCGACTTTGCCGCCTTCACCGACACCTCCCGAGGCACCGTAAAGGCCATCATCGACGTCTCCTAGGGTCTGTTTGAAATCCGGGGGGCAGAATTCCCTTGAACCGAGAGCCCGGGCTTACCTGATTTCATGGTCATGAAATCGCTCTGCGTGGTTCTCCCGATCTTGCTTCATCTCCTCTCTGCGATCGCGGAGGCCTAAGAGCGAACCTGGACCGATACCAAGGGCCGGCATCGTCGCCCAGATGGTCCGTGCGGATGTGAAGTCCGCTTCCGGCGGGATCGAAGAAACCACGCCGAAGCGCGAGGCAGTTCAAAAAATGCTCGCGCTGCCCCTAGCACAGCTCTTTCGAACACACTCTACAGAAACTGAGTCTGCGCCAAGATACGATAGGTTCCACCTGAGGCGATCAGTTCATCGTGGCTTCCCGTTTCCACGATCTTCCCGTTCTGCATCACGTATATGCGATCGGCGTATTTTACGGTCCCGAGACGGTGGGCGATGATCAGGCTGGTGCGGCCCTTCATCAACTCGTCGAGCGCTTCCTGCACAAGTCGCTCGCTCTCGGAATCGAGCGCACTGGTCGCTTCATCCAACAGAAGAATCTTGGGGTCGGCCAGAATGGCGCGTGCGATGGCGATCCGCTGGCGTTGTCCGCCGGAGAGCTTAACCCCTCGCGGCCCCACCATGGTCTCATAGCCCTCTGGAAACTCCGAGATGAATTCGTGGGCATGCGCCTTGCGCGCGGCGTCTTTGATTTCTTCCTGGGAAGCGTCCGGCCTTCCGTAGGAAATATTTTCTCCCACCGACCCGCCAAAGAGCAAGACGTCCTGCGGCACGAGAGCCATGGCTCCCCGCAGGGCTTCCAGCGGAAGATCGATCGAGGAATCACCGTCGATGAGTAGGGCGCCATCCTGGGGATCATAGAAGCGCAGGAGCATGGCAAAGAGGGTCGACTTACCTGCCCCGCTCTGCCCCACAAAGGCGATGCGCTCACCAGGCTCCGCCTTGAAGGAAACCCCATCCAGCACTAACTGCTCCGGACGCGAAGGGTAGGCAAAGCTCAGGTTCTGGGCTTCCACTCCCCCCAAAATCTCGATGGGCACCTTGCGGCCACCCATCGGTTCAGGATCTTCGGCGAGAATTTCGCGCAACCGCTCGGTGGCCCCGTTGGCCTTTTGGATTTGGCTGAAAATCTCCGGGAAGGCTCCGAGCGAGGCGCCCACGAAGACGCTGAAGAGGATGAAACCCACAAACTGCTCACTGGAGATGTCGCCCTTGGCCAACATCCCCGCCCCAAACCAAGCCACCACCGAAATCGTTCCGAAGAGAACAAAGATGATGAAGGAGACAAAAATGGCACGCACCTTGGCCCCCTTGATCACCACGTCGAGATACTCGTTCAAGGCTGATCCGTAGCGATTTTCCTCAAACCCTTCATTGCTATAGGCCTTGAGCTCGGCAATGCCCTGGGTGCTCTCCTCCAACACCACCCCACTGGCGGCCAGGCTGTCCTGCGCACCGCGGGAGTAGCTCCGCACCTTGCGGCCAAAGAGCGCCACCGCAAGAACCACGACTGGAATCATGGCCAGCATGAAGAGGGAGAGTTTCCAGGAGAGAATGAAGATGAAAACCAGCCCCCCAACAAGAATCACGGATTGCCGTGCGAGTTGCGGCACGGTGGTGAGCAGGGTTTCGCGCAGCACCGCCAGGTCGGCCGCCACTCGGGTGCTCAACTCACCTGCCCGATGCTTTTGAAAGAACTCCACGGGCAGACGCAGCATCCGGCCGAAGACATCACGCCGAATGTCATTGAGCGCACTCTCGCCCGCCTTGATGAATCCCCGCACCCGCCAGTAGGCAATGAAGGCCTGCACCGCTAGAATGATGATGAGGGTGAGAACGGTGCGATTGATGTTTTCGCGCACTCTCTCGACGTCTAGAGACTCGCTTGACTTGAGGGCCTCCGCAAAGGAGCCCGCAGGCATCCCGATGAGCTTGCTCAGGTAGAACGGAAAAGCCAGTGAGAGCGCTGCGGTGAGGAAGAGCGCCACAAGGGAAGGGAGAAAAATCGCGCGATAGCGATCAAGGTAGCCATAAAACGACAGTGCAGAAACGCGCTTTTTGCGCGAGTTCTTCTCTTCCGATTCCGTTTCCTCGTCCGGCATGCGCGGATGGGACACCAAGCCTCGCCCGGCGTCAATCGCCTCTTAGACTGGTCTCCAAATCTATTTCCCCAATCTTCTAGGTCCGGATTGAGGCTCGAGGCTCGAGGAGGGCGCAGTCGCGCCCCCGAACGGCGGAACACTCCTGAAAATCGAGATCTAGATCCGATCCTCTCCCTTGATGGAAACGGCATCCGACCCGCCGCACGAAGGCCGCTTCCGGGCCAGAGCCTTGGCTGTCCGTCTACGGCGCCAGAGTGACTTCCAGGCGATAAAACATCTTGCTGCTCCCCGGTTGATTGATTTCATACTCGAGGATCTCCACCCCCTCTGCGAGAGATTGGGTCTGACTGGTGAGAGTCATGCCACTGACCGCCGTATAGCTCTGAGCCACCAGATCGTCCGTTCCCTGTATCTGCCAGATCAGCCCGCGGGCGACCGCATCCAGCCTGATCCGCATAGTGAATTGGATCTTCCCCGGCAACTCGTCGACCCGGAAGGGGCGCGCGGGTTCGTCCACCACCCCCGGATCTAACCCTGCGAGGTATTCCACCACATTGGGCCAACGATCGTGATCGGCATCCTCACCCGGTAAACTCTCCGACCCCAATCCGAATTCCGCGATCCAATCGTTGTATCGCTCGAACGGAGTTTTGCTCTCATCATCGAGGGCGTCCTGAATGATTGCTTGGATCATGATCGCTGAAGCGCTGATCCGAGTGGAGAAACTTCGACTCTCATCGGTATCATCGCCGATGGTCACCGCATCCCAGCCGTCGCACTCGGCAGTATCGTCTCCGATGAAGAATCCGAGGGCCTCAAACATGGCCCCATTGTGATCAGTGCCATCGCCACAAATGCTGTTGGTGTCGTAGCTCCCATCCACTCCATAAAAGATCCCCGCCAGTTTCCAGGTCCCCAGGTCCTTGATAAAGAGGGCACCCCCGGAATCACCAGAACCGGCCTGGCATTCTTCGGTCCCCGGCGCCTCGTCAAAATCGGTCACCAGGAGTTCTCCGAAGGAGGGATCATTCACGATCGAATCAATGTCATTCACCCCCCAGCGTGCCCGCTTGTCGCTCACTCCCCACTTCCATCCCCGCGTGTCCCCCGAGAGAGTCACCGCCTCCCCGCGCGTAACTCCGCGCCCCATCATCACGGTCTCCTTGCCCGCCTCGTTGGACTTGGTGTAGAGCGGAGCGTAGGCCGGAAAGTCGCCATAGACTTCAAAGAGCCGCAGGTCGGTTCCCGTGATGTTCCAAAATCCTGCTCCACCGTTGACGGTGGGATTGAGGTAATAGGTCCGATCCGACGCAACCCCGGAGAAGTAGGTCTTGTGAATGAATTCGGTTTCTCCAACACCAAGATGACGGGCCGTCACGAAGTGCCGCGGCGAAATCATCGTTCCCAGAAAGTTCTTGTAGTCGCCCTGGTAGTGCCACCCGGAACCCGCCCAGGCCCCTCCCGGAGCGACCTCGCGATTGTGCGCAGGATCACCGGTCTCGAAAAAAATCAACGCCGGAAGAGGGGGAGCGCTCAGCAACAGAATGCTTCCAATGAGCATCCGTCCCGAAAGAGAAATTGAAATCATATCTTGGAGCTGAAGGGATCCGTCCCCCATGGAACTGACGAACCACTTTCCCCTTCGGTCTCGAAATATACCGCAAAGGGACAACCTCGCCACCCCGTAATACCCGAGCCCGAGTCAAAAATCCCCTCCTCGCCTAATTCTCAATGCCGCGCACGATCTGCTCGGCGGTGATCCGAGCCTCCCGATCCGATCCGATGAGCGCCTCCAAGCTCGGTGAATCGATCACCTCATGGGTGCTCATGACCTCCTCGACGAGACCCCAAATGCGCGGAAAGGCGATCTTCTCCTTCAAAAAAGCAGCCACGGCCACTTCGTTGGCAGCGTTCATCACGGCGGGCAGAGTCCCGCATCGATTGCCAGCATCGCGGGCCAACCGCAGGGCGGGAAAGTCCTCCCCCCGGGCCTCCTCAAAATCAAGCCGCCCCAAGGAGGCCAAGTCCAGCGGCTTGAGAGAGTGTGCCACCCGGTCCGGCCAGGTGACCGCATACTGGATGGGAAAGCACATGTCCGTCGTGCTCAACTGGGCCAACACGCTGCCATCCACAAACTCAACCATGGAATGCACGATACTCTGGGGATGAACCACCACCTCCACTCGATTCATGTCCACATCGAAGAGCCAGCGCGCTTCGATCATCTCCAGGCCCTTGTTGAAGAGAGTCGCAGAATCAATCGTGATTTTGGGCCCCATCTTCCATGTTGGATGGTTGAGCGCTTCTTCCGGCGTGACGTCCTTGAGGCTCTCCACCGGAGCCGTCCGAAATGGTCCCCCGGAAGCGGTGAGAATCAGACGCCGCACCGCTCCGGCCCCACCTGCGTTTCCCTCCAGGCATTGGAAGATGGCATTGTGCTCGCTATCCACCGGAAGCACCCGCACGCCAGCCTTGCGCGCTGCACTCATGATGATTTCACCGGCCATCACGAGGATCTCCTTGCTCGCCACCGCGAGATCCTTTCCAGCCTCGATGGCGTCCAGCGCTGGCTGCAAGCCCTCCGTGCCCGTGATTGCAATCAGGATCATATCGGCCTCGGGAAGCCGGGCGAGATCGCGCAATCCTTCCTGTCCCCCATGAACCACACTCCCTTCGGGGCTCCCCCGCCTGACGCTATCGCACAAAGCCTCCTCTGCAATCGCAAGATGCTTCACTCCAAACTCACGAGCCTGGGCCGCCAACTCGTCCGCTCGTGATCCCGCCGCCAGTCCCACCACTTCCATGCGCTCCGGAATCTCGCGGGCCACCTTGAGGGCACTGGTGCCGATCGAGCCCGTCGAGCCGAGAATCACGACCTTTTTGGGAGCAGGAGTGGAGGACTCGGACATGAACTGCTAGGCTGTGTTCGAAACAATAAGTGCGTGCCAAGACACCGGGCACGCAGCCGGACGGGAAGAGGACCGCGAATCCTTTGCGCCACGCTGCTCGCAGCGCCTGATTTCTACTGCCAAATTCTTTCCCATTCCGCCGCCTGCCGGTTCCTCGAACACACCCTAGAGTATCACGAGGTAGATATAAAGAAAGGCCACCGGCAACGCAAAGCAGAGGCTGTCGATCAGGTCCAGGATACCGCCAATGCCCGGCAGAAGGTGACCGGAATCCTTGACCCGCAGGCTCCGTTTCAAGATCGATTCCGCAAGATCGCCAACCATCGCCGCAAGCGCGAGCAGGACCCCGAGGATCGCAATGTGATGCGCGCCACCAATCCACTCGAAATGCTCCTTCCCAAGCGCGTATATGCCGAACGCTCCGCCTTGAGCCACAAAGAGGGATCCAAGGTATCCCTCCCAGGATTTGGCGGGACTGAGGTGCGGGATCGCCTTGTGCTTGCCGCAGAGCGTTCCCACCAGGTAGGCACCCATGTCGGTGAACTTCGCCACCAGAACCACGAGAAGAATCAACCAGAAGCCCGCGGCCTCACTGGCCCCCTCCCCTGGCAGCAGGGCGGTCCGGATGAGAAACCCCGCGAAGAGGATCGGCACATACACAAAGCCGAGGAGAGCAAGCATGACCGCGCGCACGGACTCGTCACCATCAATGGGAAAACGGAGGCGAAGCGTGAATGCTCCAAGAACCACGACGGAGATGCCCACCACCTCGGGGAGAAACCCGGCCACCGGCAAGGTCCCCTTGAGCACCTGCCCCATCAGGACAAACAGAAATCCCACACTCACCACCAGTCCCCAGACGCGGCATTCGCGCCCCGGCGCTTCGCGAGTAAGGGCGAAGTACTCAACGCATCCGAGGAGTCCGAGGACCGCCACCAGGATCGCCATGGCCCAGAGTTTTCCACTCCAAAATACCACCCCCACGATTCCCCACAGGAGAATCGTGCTGGTGAGTCGCGCCAGAAATGATGCTGCGCGGGAAGATCCCTTACTGGGCGCGGACGCCATTGTGCGGGCATCCAAACGCGTCCACCCGGTCCGCGCAATGCCAAACCCCGCCCGGACCGCGCAAAAAAATCTGCAACTTAGCGACCCCATTCCTGTTTCATCCTCCAAGCAGCGGAAACGCCGTTATTTCAAACAATACAAACGATGAAGAAAACTATCCAATTATTCTCTCTGGTTCTCGGCTTTCTCGCCGTAGGAACCTTCTCCTCCCTCGCCGAAGAGGGTGATGACAAAAAGCGCGGCGGACGCGGTGGCGCAGAACGCGGTGGCGGAGCCGAGCGACCCGAAGGCGAGCGGCCCGAAGGCGAGCGCGGCAGACGCCGGGGTGGCGAACGCCAGGTTCCCAAGGAGATCCTTGAGAAATTTGACACGAATGGTGACGGCAAACTCGACGAAGACGAGCGCAAGGCCGCCATGGAGGCCCGCAAGGCCGAGTTCCTTAAAAAGTACGACAAGGACGGCGACGGCAAACTGAGCGAAGAAGAACGCAAAGAAGCCATGAAGGGTCGCGGCGGACGTGGTCGCGGCGGACGTGGTGGACGCCCGGAAGGTGGACGCCCGGAAGGTGGACG
>JAPKFB010000105.1 GCA_028821775.1 Roseibacillus sp. | reverse complement strand
GCCGGCTTCTTGCGGAGCATAGATGTAAGTTGAAAAGGAATTGGCGAAGGAGTCTAGGTCTAAAATGCTCAACCATCTTGCCGCGCTTCCCGGGATGGAGTTGTTTTACAACTCCATGGTCCAACTTAGCGGGATGGTTTGTGGTACTTGTGGCATTGGGTGCAGTGGTCTCCCGCCTTGCTCGAGTTGTGACACGAGGCACAGGTCCGCTTCTGGATGGGAGAAAAGCTACTCTGGAAGCAGGCGGGATTACCTTTGAGGGACCAGTTCTTGGTGTAGTCCCAATCGTCCACGCCCGGGTAGGCTTTCAAATAGCCTTCCGCAGCAGTGCCACTGCGACTGTAGTGGCAACTGCGGCAGTCCATGAGGAGGAGGTGGGTGGAGTGATCATAGCGGGTCGGGGACACGCTGGGGGAGTTGCTCATGAGTCCCTGCCAATTGATGTGCGAGCCGGTGAGCTTGTCGTTTTCGTCCCGCACCTCGTCGACGGAGTGGCACTTGAAACATTGGCCAGAGCTGCTGGCGGCGGAGCCACGACGAAAATCAAATCCCTCAGCGAAATGGGCGCGGACCAAGGGGTCGTCGATCCGGCGCGCGAGTTCGTCGAGCCAGTGTTTCAAGAGAGGATCGGCGTGCATGGTGGAGCGGTAGGAGACCACGCCGTACTGTTGATACCATCCGCCCCGGGTGGCCCAGACTGTCGGGTCGATGGTTGGAAGCTCTATCACCTCTGATGCAGCATCGTGGTCCGGCTCTTCCTCGAGACCGAAGACCTCATTCTCATCAGCGCCCTCCTTGGGGTCTTCTCCGAAGTTTTCCTTGGTATCACCTCCGAAGTCCTCCTTGGGGTCCTCTCCAAAATTTTCCGGAGTGCCGGGAGGAGGGTCTTGGGGTGCGGGGGGCGGAACGAGAGGCGCAGAAACTTTTGGGAGGGTCCCCTTGCGGTAAGCCTCCACCTCTCCGATGAGGCGAATGTAGTCCTGTTCCGAAAAGCCGCGGCGCATCGAATCGACGAGTCCCGGCGGAAGGCCGGCGATCAAGCGGTGAGGTTGCTGAAAGCCGGACTCCTTGAACCGGCCCGTCAGTTCGTCGTGTCCCACCCGATTGGAAGGATTCTCGTTGGGAGAGTTTTGCGAGAGGTCTCGCGCCAATTCCTTGATGGCCCAAGCAAGGCGTTCGACCTGGGGGATTGATTCTGGTTCGAGATCTGCCAAGCCGGGATCGAAGGGGTTGACACCCTTCTCCCTCAAGGACTTCCAAGCCGCGCGGGCGTCGGCAGGGAGAAGCTGAAGGGTGGCAAAAGGCAAGGATTCGGGAGCTTCATTGATCCAGGTCCCGATCGAACGGGGAGGGTCGCTGGCGGCAAGCTTTTCGTTGAGCAGGGTCGTGTTGAGACTCGGAAAAGCGAGAAACGGGATAGGATTCCCCCCACGGGTAGCCTCCTCATGGCAGCCCGCGCAGGAGGACTCGAAGGATTTCAAGATCATCCTCTCTCCCGATGATTCAATCTCGTGGCAGGTCAGACACGACGTGCTCTCGGCATGTCTCCGGGCGGGATCAAATCCAGAAGGCACTCGGTTCGCATGCTCTCCCTCCAACTCCTCCGCGAAGTGCTTTTGGTAGTGCGAGGAGTGATCGAAACGAATGCCGGTCCTCCGGCGGTAGGGATAGGTGACCTCCTGGAATTCGGGGTGCCCGTTGGCAAAACTCTCGAATTGATCCTGGTGGCACACCTGGCACTGCCGATTGCTCATGGAGGTGAGATTGAGACTCTGTCCGTGATGTTCCTGGTGACAGGTGGCGCATTGGAGGTTTCCGCTTCGTAGGTGTTCCTGCGACAGGGCGGAGGCGGCCACCATCAAATAGTTGGAGGACTTCCCCGCTCCTTTCCAACGATTGCCAAGATGATCGGTGCTGTGGGGTTCGAAGGCGAAGCGAGTTTCTTCTCCTCCGATCGTGTCGTGGCAGGCAAGGCAGAGTTTGCCATCTTCGATCGCCCGATGCTGGCTGGAGGAGGCGTGCATCTGGGTGAGGCGGCTCAGCGTCAAGCGCTGGTCGCCGTGGCACTTGGAGCATTTGGCCTCGATGAAGGAGTGATTGGACGAGAGGGGGCCCGCGCTGAGGGAGGGAGACGGCTCGTCGTCGTCGCCCGGGCTCTTTGAAAAGGTCAGAATCAGGACCGCGATGGTGACCGTCGAGAGCGCAACGGTGAACAGTCCCCGTCGCTTTCGGAGTGATCGGCGGGGCTGGCAGGACGGAACAATCTGGCAGCACGATCCGTCGGGAAAGGGACCCTGCTCACAGGGCGGCACGCCATGAGTATCTTGCCGCGTGCACATCCAGCGGGCTCCGATCCTGCGGGGGAGGCACTGGCCCGATCGCCGTCCATCGAGTTCGATCCCGGCCTGGCAGGCACCTCTCCGATCCGGCCCGAGATAGCAGGGACAATCATGGCAGTCGCCCCCACAGATCCATCCCTGGTCGGGACGATTGTAGTTCGCTTCCTTGTGGTTGGTGGATTGGAAGGTCGCCGGCATCGGAGAGTTCAGCGGGAGGGGGTGTAAACTAGCGCGATCCAGGCGTGGGCGAAAGACGTGATGAGGAGGCTGTAGGTAAAGGGGATGTGGACGAACAACCAGCCGCGGAGGAGAAACTGGGAGCCCTTTTGGATGTCCAGATTGTGCTTCTGTCGGACACAGGCCCGGAGTTTCTCGAGGACTTCGTGTTCATCTTCGCCGGTGTAGCGCTGGACCTTGTCGATATTCTCAAGAGCACGAGAGAGCATTTTCTTGGGCTTGCCGAGCAAAGAGGCCCAAACCGATCGCGGTTTGAAGTGCGCGGAGAGGTGTTGCAAATAGAGGTCGCCGACCGCCGAAGTTCCCGAACTCTTTTCCGTAGTTTGGACCAGGTCTTCTACCTCTCTCCGGAGGCGGAACTCAAATTTCGGAATAGCCTCGTAGGTGAGGGGTTCGCCGGAGCGGGCCATGAGAGGGGGCAGGCTCCGGGAGAGGTAGAGGCCGACGAATCCGGAGAGCGCGACGATGGCGAACAGGAGCGAAAGTGAAATCTCCAGAGTGCCGCTGGGGAAGCGAAATTCCGTATGGAGGCCATAGAGCAGCACGGAGAGAAAGCCGCTGTAGACATGAAATTGCAGCCAGTGGGAGGCGCGCAGAAGGGGAAGAAAGGGCAGTTTCTTTCGCGCATTGAATGCGGTCAGGAGCAGGAGAAGGAGGAGAAGGGCAAAGCCCGAGTAGAGGGCCTGGGGACGGAGGGCGGCCTCAAGGGTGCGCCATAGGAGGACGCAAAGGACCCCGGTCACCAAGAGGAGAGCGGCATTGGCAAGGCGGCGTTTGACGAAAAATTTTATCGAGACAGCCATTGGGCGATTGAGTCGATGTCTTGCATGTCGAAGCGCTGCAAGGCGTCATGAGGACAGGCCCGCACACAAGCGGGCCCGGCTTTTTGATCAAAGCAGAGGTCGCACTTGGTGGCGCGTTTCAAGGAGCCTTCCGAGAAGAGGTTGAGGCGCTCGCCGTCCTGCTCGTGATGGGAAGGAAATTGGGGCAGGCCGTGCTCGTCGCGGATCTCGACCATCTGGATGTTGTCATAGGGGCAATTGCTCGCACAGGACGAACATCCGATGCAGGTGCTGTCATTGATGACGACTTCACCGGTATCTTCCCGGTGAATGGCACCCGTCGGGCACGGGATCATACAAATTGGATCGTGGCAATGGAGGCAGGCTTGTGCCACTTGGACGCCCTCTTGGTGGTCGCCATAGCGGATAAAGCGCGGATTGCCGTCGTGGGTGGAGGCGCAGGCTCGGACGCAGTCGTCGCAGCGGGTACAGCGGTCGAGATCGATGAGCATTGCAGCGCTGCCATTGATGGTGCGCTTGTCCATCAGGAAGTCCATCATCCCCGGACCAAGACGATCCCGTGCATCCAGCGAGGAGTGATCGGTCAGGGCAAGATCATTGGTCTCGCGCTGCGTCCTCAGCGGGCGGCTGTGTTCCGCGACTTCGCTGGGAGTCATGCTGGGGATGATACACTCTTCCACAAGGTGGGTGGGAATGACCAGGATGTCGACGTAGCCGATCGCCCGCAAGGAATGTTGGGCGGGAATAACCTGGTCCGGATGAGCGTGATTGTGGAGGATTTCCGTGAGGCCATAGGTCTGCCCCATGCCCAGGTAGGAGATCGTCTTTTCCCCGCCGTGGTGGCTATGGCTGACGCGGACAAAACCGCCGCGCACGATCATCAGGCCGTTGATGTAATCGGACTCCATGAGGATCATGGGTTCGTTGCGCAAGCGATCGGCCGCGCTCGAGGCGCTCAGTAATTTTTGATAGGTGCCGTACCAGTCGAATCGGCCATGACGTTCGAAACGGGTTTCCTGAACCAGGGTCTCCACGTGGGCCGGGTCGAGACGTCGAATGAGATCGAGTCCTTGCAAGAGGGGCCGCAGGCCGAACTGTCGGTAGCGGTCTTCGACGTGCTCCTTGAACTCGGGGGCAAAACTCATCAGGTCGCGCAACCCCTGCCAGCGGATTTCGAGGATCTCGGTGTTGGCTTCGGCGGAAATGATGGTCGCATTCCGCGGACAGCGGCCCAGGGCTGCGATTTCCCCGAACATCTCCCCGGCGTGAATTGTGTGCGTGCGGCTGCCATCCAGAACCCGGGGAACGTCTTGCAGGAAAATGCTCGGAGCGTCTCCCTGATCTGAGCCGGCTTCGAATCGCTCGGTATGGTGCACGCGGGTTTCGGGATCGCCCTTTCGGCGCAGGGCACCCTTGACCATGGCCATAAAACCTTTCCGCTCCCGCGATCCGCGCCCCAGCAGGTGAGCCGGAAGGTTGTCTGCGATCAAAGTCACCGATCCGCGTAGGATCACGAAGGCCGAGTTTCCATAGTCGCCTTCCCGAATGATGATTTCGTTGATATCCTTGGTCAGGAGGCGGGCGTCGTTGAGCAGAATTCCGTCGAGCGGAAGGTGCTGGGGAAAGCGTGTGGGATCGATGCCCGCCAGAGCCGGCGCGGACTTGACCCGGATGAGCATCTGCAAGGCGCGACCGGCTTCATCCGGCAGCTCTTCCGGGAGCGGAGCGTCCTGCAGGAGTAAAGCAATGATCTCGGGAGCAAGGAGGGAATCAAAGGGCGAATCCCAACGCTGGGGAATTGAAGGGGAAGTCAATTCGGTGGACATTAAGAATTGATCAGTTGCGATGGGGTGGGCCCCAATTTTGATTTGACGCGGTCGCGGGATCCCTCGATCCGGTCCTCGGAGGGCCGCTCCTACGGTTGCCAGACCGTTCCCTTGCTCGTCTTGGGAATGAGCGAATCGACTCCGGCCAATTTGCTTCCGTCGTGACCTGTGCTGAAGGCGGCAATATGTTCTTCGAGCGCCCCTGCAGCTTCGGCCACCAGACTCTGCTTGCCGCCCAGCTTGACCCCCTTGGCGATCTCATCGATTTTGATGAGCTCGGACGGGGCGGCGGCCCCCCCCAGCTTTGCGATGACTGCCGGGAGCTCTTTATTGATGATGGTGTAGGCGCGGGATCCCATTGCTTTCCGATAGGCGCCACCCGCGGTTTTTCCCTTGGAAAGATTGGTCAAGCTATACCGCAGGTCCAGCAGCATGCCTACCACCAGCATCTTCCGCTGACGATTTTTGACGGTAGCGAGATTCTTCTTGGGGCTTCGCTGGTAGTTCGGGGTGTAAAAGTTGTGGCGCACTTCTCCACTGGACCACGAGACGAGATTGAAGGCCTTGCTCCGCGCCACATGTCCGCCGACGTTGACCAGTTTTTCGTCGCGGACGATATGACAATTGAAGCAGTTTTCGGCCACGAGGTGAGTGTCGTGAGGATAGAGCATGCCCGCGGCCTTGGAGAGTTTTTGCCGTTCCTCGCGGCTGGAGATCTTTTCCTTTTCACCATGGATCTTGAGATAGTCCTTCCCGCCGCCGTGGCAGGATTCGCAGCTCACCCCGCCGATGACCTTGAGCGCCCCGCCTAATTTTTGGCGGGTAAAGTGGCATTCAGTGCAGAGCGCACTGGTGGTCATGGCGGCACCCGAGGCGAGCCCCATGGCCTTTGCAATCTTGTCTGCGGTCGCCCGCGTTTTGGCATCGCGGTGGACACTGTCAGCCCGCTTGTGAGAAGAGAGCGTCCACGCTTTCACTTCCTCTTCGTGGCACTCTGCACAAGCGGTGTTTCCAACCACCTTCATGGGGTGAAGGGTGGATGCGGCCTGGCCGAATGCAGACGGAGTGAGGATGCCTAGAAACCCCAGGGCGGCGATGGCGACGGTATATTTCACGACGGAGCAGCTCCAAGTGGCGGTGCTTTTTAAGGTGATCACCCAAACAGAAACAGCAGCCAGAAGTCAATAGGAGTTTCAATGGATGAAAAGAGCAAATCATCGGAGCGAGGAAGTTTCTGATTGCGGAGCAAGGGGCAACTCAGGATGCGTCCGCGAAGTCCGCCCCCCTAAAGAGGTGAGGCGATCTGGCGGAGCTCACTTCTTCCAGATCCCCATGTCCAGGAGCTGCTTCGATACGGTGCCGACCCAGTCACGGTTGGCGGCGGGAGAGGCGGGAGAGGGGTGGAGAATGGTGCCGATCTGGAGGCCGTCCGGGGCAACCTGCTCCAAGCAGCCTTGGGCATATTTGCCGACCCCAATTGCCCACTCGGGATTGAGGGCGCGGAGGACCGCCTTGAGGTGGCGGTCACAGGCCTCGTTGAGGAGTTTCCGTTCCGCGGCGGGGAGTTTGTTGGGAGTGTGGTTGCGGCCGGATTCCTCCATGAAGACGAGGGGGCAGTAGTTGAGAACGAGGTGGTCGGCGAAAAACTTCCTGGGTGTTGCAAAGCGCTCCTTGAAGAGACCCCAGAGCCGCCGGCCGCTTACTTCAGAGCGCTGGCAAGCGAAGCCTTCGATGGGGCGTTTGGGGTGTTCGTTTGGGGGTTTGCCGATCTTGGTGTTGATTCCGATCCAGTCGCGAACGAGCTCGATTTCACCGAAAGGGACGCCAATCTGGGCCATGCCCCAAGGGCCTGGATTCATTCCTAGGAAGACCACGCGCTTTTCCGAGCCTCCAAAGGTTGCCAAGTAGGTTTGGTGTGCGTCCCAAGCGTAATCCAGCGGATTGTAGACGTGGGTGACAGGGTCTCCGAAGGTGAGGAGGTTGACCTCGTCGCGAAGTTGCTTCGCCGCTTTGATGAGCATGCTTGCGATGGGACTGCGGGTGGGCATTGGAGGGTCTGGTCTCTGGGCTGGGACTTGGAGCGACGGACTCCAGTCTGTGGCAGGATTGCTAAGTTGGTTGATAGCGCCCGTTCCTGTGCTTGACCAGTGTGCCGATGCCGAGACGGCACTTCGTGGCAGGGGGGCGTGACCTGGGGCCTCCCAGGCGTTCGAGCGCAGCAAGCGGGAGGTTTCCCGCTTGCTCCGTTTCCCTCCTGCTCCCAGCCTTGGTTCATGTTGCGTTCATCCTTCCTGCCCATTGCCTGCGTTTGTGCCATCTTGCTGAGCTTCACCCCTGCCACGACGAGGGCGAAGAAGGTGGACGAGGAGAATCCCGGGACGGAAGGGGACGGCAATCACACGATCGGTCCCGAGTACAAAAAGGATCCTGATCTGACCGATCGGGGCCATCCGAAAGGAAAGAGCTTTCAGTTCAAGATGCGCCTGGCCGACAGCAATATATTTCAAGGATTGGACCAGACCCTCACGCCCAAGAAAAAGGCGGTGCGTAAGGAAAGAGAGATTTCGGTTTACGTGCCCGCCGCCTACCAGGACGGAACCAAGGCTCCCATTCTGGTCACTCACGATGGTCCCAATCGGCTCGGGCTGGTGCGTAACGCTCTCGACAATTTGACCATCTCCAAGGACCCCAAGCGCAAGTTGCCAGCCTTCATCGTGATCGCGGTTCAGAACGGCGGCAATGATGGCAAGAACAGCGAGCGAGGACTTGAGTATGACACGATGTCCGATCGCTTTGCCCGTTTCATCAACGACGAAGTCCTGACCGCGGTGTTGCGCAATGCTGAAATCCGGGCAGCTTATCCCAAGATTGCGTTTACCGAAAATCCCTGGGGCAAAGCGGCCATGGGTTGCAGCTCCGGGGGCGCGGCGGCGCTGACCATGGGTTGGTTCCGCCCCGATTTGTTTCGGCGCCTGATCACCTACTCGGGCACGTTCGTCGATCAACAAGATGACGATGCACCGGAGGAGGCCAGCTATCCGCTCGGGGCTTGGGAGTATCACTCCAGCATGAAGCTGATCGAGAAGAGTGCGAAGAAACAGCTCCGGATTTTCACCCATGTTTCCGAGCATGACAATCGTGCCCAGGATCCGGAGGAAACCTATCACAACTGGGTCATGGCCAACTGGCGCACTGCAGCGGCCCTCGAAGCGAAGGGCTATCACTATCGCTTTGTCTTCAGCCGCGGGACCAGGCACTGTGATCGTCGTGTCTTCGAGGAGACCCTAGCAGACACCCTGGTGTGGACCTGGCGGGGCTACAAGCCGGAGGGAGGAGTTCGGTGAATCAACCAACGGAAAAGGAGTGGCTCTTGCCACCCCTTTTCGTGTGTGTTGGAGGTTTGAAAGGGATTCAGGACTTTGGCGGAGAGCCTGGTTCCGGGGTGCGCTCGGTAAGCCGGCCCATCATCTCGTGATCGACCTTGCGAAGCATGCGCACGAGGGAGTGGGCCTTCTCCATTTCCGTGCGCCGACTCTCTGGGAAGCGGACCCAAGTGCCTTCTTCGATCATCTCAGTCTTGAGAACCTGGTACTGGTGAAGGGTGCCATCGAGAAGACGAAGATACTCGGAGGCGAGGGTCCGATCGGGTTCCGGTGCTTCCAGAACGATTTGAATGCAATCGTGAGCTGCGGTTGCGGCCGTAATCATGGCGGGGGCTTCGTCCCGAAGGCTCAAGCAGTATTCGAGGGTAGTGTGGGCCAAGGTGTGGGCAGCTCGTCGCCGGATGGTGATGACGTGATCCTCTCCCTCCTGTTCTTCCACCCGGGCGAGGGCCTCGCTCAGAAAGAGGAAGTAGGCTCCGTAGCCGGAGAGGTTGGAGGGATCCATTTTGTAGCTCACCGCCAGACGCTTCTGCGCTTCGCCCATGATGTAGGCCTTGTGAAACCTGGTGTCGACCCGGTGGTTGGTTCGTGAATAGTAGTCCGTGCGCATCACGTCGATGCGGTCGAGAAGGAAGAGGCGGAGGCCCTTGAATTCCTGGGGAGGCTCTTCCTCGGACGCGTGCTCGGGGTCATGGGCTTCGGGGGAAATCTCCTCCTGAAAGGCAAGGAACTGGTCGGTGAGATCCCCCTCATGTTCGCCGCCATGGTCATGGTCACATCCGCTTGCGCACTCGGGTCCATGGGCATGCTCACAGCCGTGGGCACAGGCCTCACCCTCAAGGTGGTCATGAACTTCGCCGCGATGCCAGTAGACATCGACGGGTCCCCGCATGGCGAGCGCGAGGGTGCGGCCGAAGGGGCTGCGCTTGAGGTGAAGAATGTTGGGCTCGTGATCGAGCATGCCGTCACCCTTGAGCACGGTGCCCTGCCAGACCCAGCCGACGGTCCCGGCGACCAGAAGAACGAGCTGAATGGTAATAGCCTGAGATTTTTTCATGGGGGTCAGTTGCGAAGGGGATCGGTCCGGAACATGAGGGTGGCGAACGATCCGATCACAAGAGTGAGGGCCGTGAAGTAGCCGACGATGCCGAGGAAGGCTCCCATTTCCAAGTGTCCCATCTTGAAGATGAGACGCGGAGTGAGGTTGGCGAGGTGATACTGGGGGGAGAGCGCGTAGACCCACTCGAGGACCGGGTTATGGCCCGGTAGTTTGATCGTCATGCCGAGGTAGCCCACACCGTACAGTCCATAGACGCAGAGGGCGGTGGGCAGGACGTAGCCGATGAGCGCGCCAAAGCGGCTGGCGACTCCTATTCCGAGGAGTGCGAGAGGGCCGATGGTGAGGAGAAAGAGGGCCGCGAACTGCAGGTTGGTGTTCACCCACATGGAGGCTTCGGTGGCATCGGAAGGCATGGCGAAGAGCACGCACATGCCGATTGCAATCGCGACCACAGGAAGGAGAAAAAGCATGATCGCACTCCACATGCCGAAGATCTGGCGGATCGGTCCGCATCCCTGGGAGCGAAAGTAGGCGCCGATGCCGGTGCGCGAGTTGCTGTCACCAAAGCGGGCGGCCTGGGAAAGAGTCCAGAGGATTCCGATGATCCAGGTGACGGTCCAGGCGGTCTGGGCGCGGGCTGGTTCCAAGAGCTTGGTGGCAGTCTCGTGGGGAGTAAAGTAGGGGAAGACGATCGGGGTGAAGATCGCCGCGAGGAGAACAACCACCCACATCTTGCGGGCGATGAGAGTGGATAGGGTGAGTCGGAAAAGATCCATGAGTCGCAGGGGTGATTAGTTGAGGCGATCTTTGAAGTCGGCCCAGGTGAGCTTGCCGTTACCCCCGCGGAAGATTTTTTCATCGGTGATGAGGAGGGCGCTGGGCATCGCCATGGCATCGAAGTCGGGGTGGCAGGAGACGATCCTCAGGACGTCCTGCTCGGTATCCTCCCAGCGTTGGCGCACCGCTTCGCGGGCGGGGGTGTCGAGTCCGGTGAAGGGCTCGTCGTAGAAGATGATGTTGGGCTCGTTGTCCCGCAGACGGTATTCGGCCATGATCAAGCCGACTTTTTTACGATTGCCAAAGGAAAGCTTTCCGAACTGTTTTGTGACATCGAGTTCGAGTTCTTCGGCGAGTTTGAAGGCCTCGCCGCGACGCTCTGCCGGGATGAGGGCGTGGAACACCATCTTGGCGCTGATCTCGCGATCGAAGGAAAGCTCGTCACCCACAAACTGGCAACAGCCAGTCGTTTCGAAATGGCCGGCAACGCTCTTGAGGAGACCGGAGATCGTCTTCAGCAGGGTGGTCTTCCCCCGTCCGTTGCGGGCGAGGAGATAGTGGGTTCCGTTTTCGAGAGGAATGTCTTCGGTGACTTCGGCAAGCAAGGAACCGTAGCCGATTCCAAGTCCTTGGGAGAGTTTGACCGATGCAGGGTGAACAGCCTTCGCAGGATTACTCATGGTGGTGGGATTGGGAGAGATCTGCCGCCTCCGAACATCGACCCGCCAGCTTGGGTGGGGGACGTCGGCTGCAGGTGAACAGCGGAATCCTGCCCAAAAGATTAGGACTCGCCGTTAGTTAAGCAAAGTTGTCTAACGGGAGCAAGGCGGGATCCGGGAAATGGAGAGCCCATAAGACCGCAAAAGCCGGAAAAATTTTCCTGATTTGCGCCCATGGGGTGTTCGTATTCTCACTCTTTCTTTGCGGTCAGCTGATCGTAGTTCATGGAATCCGGGGCCACCGCTCCGCCCGACATAATAAACGCCATGGCTTCATCGAGGGACCAGTCGGTTGAGGTGACGCGATCCAAGGGGATGATTTCGAGGTAGCCGGAAGTCGGGTTGGGGGTGTCCTTCATAACCCGAGTGACCAGACCAACTGGTTTCATTTCGGGAGAGGAAAAATCGATGAGGACCACTCGCGGCAGGAAGCTGATTTCCTTCGGGAATGAGATTCGCCGGCGCTTGCGGCGCTCAATCGTTTT
>JAPKFB010000183.1 GCA_028821775.1 Roseibacillus sp. | reverse complement strand
GCCGCCGCCAACGATAACTATGTTGTGCTTGGATTTAGGCATATTGAATCTCCGTATTCTGTTTGGGTCTGAGCTGTTGGTTCAAGCGTCAACCTCATTTGCGGCTTTGGCCAGGTCCTGTATCGACGGCACCGCCATAGCCGGTTGCATATCGCGTGAACCCGGTACAACCCGCACAAAGTCAATACCTGTGTCACCTCAATTGGGGAGTGGTTCTCTCGCTTTCGAATGAAAAGGACTTCAGTCCCTCGGTTCGGGCAGCACTTGCTCCGCAAGGGCCTGGTATCGACGGTCAACCGGCGCGTCGCCGGATTTCTTTGAAGCGATTGGGACAAAGTAATATGTTGACACAATGTGTCATATACGTATAAGTAGTATGTTGACACAATGTGTCATATACGTATATATGTCTATACGTCCAACCCAATCAGACGAAAGGAAGCACCCATGCATGATCTCGTGATCCGCGGCGGAACCCTCATCGACGGAACCGGTAATCCTGGCCGTGTGGCCAACCTCGCGATTGATGGCCGAACCATCGTGGCCGTTGGTGAAGACTCAGGCAAAGCCATAGGCGCCGGCCGTCGCGAAATCGATGCCACAGGCCAACTCGTTACACCAGGATGGGTCGACGTGCACACGCACTACGACGGCCAGGTCACCTGGGACCCCTACCTCTCGCCGTCCAGCTGGCACGGCGTTACGACCGTGGTCATGGGGAACTGCGGCGTGGGTTTCGCGCCCGTGCGCCCGGGCCAGGAGAAGTTCCTGATGGAACTCATGGAAGGCGTCGAGGACATTCCCGAAGCGGTGCTCAGCGAGGGCATGCCCTGGAACTGGGAGACCTTCGCCGAGTACCTCGACGTGGTCGACGGTCTCGACCGCGCGATCGATGTGGCAGCCCAGGTGCCCCACTGCGCAGTGCGTGCCTATGTGATGGGCCAGCGCGCCCACGAGACGCAAGTCACCGACGACGAGATTGCCGAGATGCGCGAGATCACACGCGCTGCACTCGAAGCGGGCGCAGTCGGCTTTTCCACTTCACGAACCATCCTCCACTCCTCGAAGCACGGTACCGTCCCCGGGACATTCTCGACGCCGGAGGAGATGCTGGGCATCGGCGGCGCACTGGGCGAAGCCGGCCATGGTGTCTTCGAGATGCTGAACGACCAGATGGGAGAGGGGCCGGATCTTGTCTGGATGCGCGAATTCTGCGAGACGACGGGCCGAAAACTGACTTTCACCTTCGCTCAGCGAGACGGGTCGGCGACGCCATACCTGCAGACGCTCAGCGAGATGTCGGCGCTGCAGGAGCAAGGTCTGGAGATCTGGCCGCAGGTAGGCTGCCGCGCGCCCGGGTTGTTGTTCGGGTTGCAAGGTTCGCTCAATCCCTTCGTGTTCCATCCCACGTTCCTCAAGATGATGACACTCAGTGCCAAGGAGAAAGCCGACGAACTGCGCAAGCCTGAGGTGCGGGCGCAGCTCCTGTCGGAGGACTCCCTGAGTGCCACCATCGCCGGAATGCCAGACATAGCCCGCCAAATGATTCTCGAAGCCTGGGACCGAATGTATCTGCTTGGCGACCCGCCGGACTACGAACCGCATCCAGACACTTCTGCGGCCGCGACGGCCAAAAGGGAGGGCCGACGTCCGGAGGAAGTCGTCCTCGATTGGATGTCGGACAACGACGGGCTCGGCTTCGTGTATCGCCCACTCGGCAACTACGCCGACGGCAATCTCGACGCTGTGCGCAACATGCTGACGAGCCCGCAAACGGTCATCGGGCTCTCCGACGGCGGCGCGCACTGCAATATGATCTGCGATGCCAGCATGCCGACCTACCTGCTCACGCACTGGGCGCGGGATCGTAAGCGCGGCGAGGGCATTGCGGTGGAAGAGGTCGTGCGGAAGCAGACCTCTGAAACAGCGCGCCTCTACGGCTTCGACGATCGCGGTGTGCTCGCAGTTGGTATGAAGGCCGACGTGAATGTGATCGACTGGGATCGCCTGCATATCCACGCGCCGGAACAGCGGCATGATCTTCCGGCGGGCGGTTCGAGGCTGGTCCAACGCGTCGACGGTTACACCGCCACGATCTGCTCTGGCGAGGTGATCTTCGAGAACGGTGAGGCGACCGGGGCGCTGCCCGGAAAGCTCATTCGCGGTGGTGCGAAAGCATGACCTTCGAGATTAAGACAGAACGGATCCATGCCAATAGTCTCAATTTCCATGTGAATACATGTGGCGAAGGCGATCGCCTGGCACTCTGTCTCCACGGCTTTCCCGAGATCGTCAGTCCCAGATACGCGGGCGAATAGCCAGCCCTACTGCCGCCACCAACCAAGGATCAAGCCCATGCCCATGCCTCGCACCTGGATCGTTCTTGCGATTGTTTACGCCGCCTTTTTCTCCT
>JAPKFB010000006.1 GCA_028821775.1 Roseibacillus sp. | reverse complement strand
CCGGGGTTTCTGGGTCGGCGGAGTTTTTTGACCCTCCGCGAAGTCGCTGTCGGAGTTACAATCTATTTGTCCCAATGGGACTCCCGTAGCTTCATGAGTTCCGGGTAGGCGTCATCTTGATCGCCATACTGCTTCTTTAGTTCGAGGAGTTTCGATTTGAGTCCTTTGATGACGGACGCGTATTCGGGCTTGTTGTAGACGTTGTTTATCTCGGAAGGATCGGCTTCGAGGTCGTAGAGTTCCCATCCTGCAGGGCTCGGGGGGTAATCTCCTTTTCCAAGAGTGGCGTCTAGAGGAAGGCCGTAGAAGAAGGCGAGTTTGTAGCGGGCGTCACGAATTCCGTAGTGGCCGGGGATATGATGGTGGGCAAGATGCATCCAGTAGCGATAGTAGACGGCGTCCCGCCAAGATTTCGGGGACTTGCCAGCCAGAATGGGGCGGAGGGTTTGGCCTTGCATCTTTGCCTCTTCGGGGGCGGCTTTGATTCCGGCGAAATCGAGGAAGGTCTGGGCAAAGTCGAGGTTCGAACAAAGGTGGGCATCATCGCTTGATCCCGCCTTGATGGTGCCGGGGAGACGCGCGAGGAAGGGCATGCGAAAACATTCCTCGTAGATCCAACGCTTGTCGAAGTAGTCGTGCTCTCCGAGAAACATCCCCTGGTCGGCGGTGTAGATGACGAGGGTGTTTTTGGAGAGGCCGGATTCGTCGAGGTAATCCAGGACTCGCCCGACGTTCTCGTCCACGGCTTTCACGCATCCGAGGTAATCATGGAGATATTTCTGATAGGCAGCTTTCCCTTTTTCCTTCTCGCTCATTCCGGTCATGTCGACGGAGCCAGCCGGCCAGTTGGGATTTTGGACATCATCTACCATGGTGCGGCGTCCGGCGAGACGGCCGGAGATGGAGGTTCCCATGCGTCGGGTGGCTACAGAGCGGTGGGAGAAATCTTCCCAAAGAGTGGCGGGCTCGGGAATCTCCACATCGGCCAGGTAGCTTTTGTGTCGGTCGGCAGGCTCCCATTTTCCGTGAGGTGCCTTGTGGTGGAGCATCAGGAAAAAAGGTTTATCGTCTTTTCGTTCCTTCAGCCAATCAAGTGCGTAATCGGTGACGAGATCGGTGTAATAACCCTCGACGCGTGTCCCGAGCTTCTTGTTGCGCGGGTTGTAGTCGACGCCGTCGGTGGACGCGACGAATATTGGGTCGTGGTATTGCCCCTGGCCGGGTCCGACTTTCCAATAGTCAAATCCCCAGGGCGCGGACCTGAGATGCCATTTCCCGATGAGCGCGGTTTCATAACCGGAACGTCGAAGGATGTTGGCCACATTCGGAGTTCCCGAATCCGGGCCGGGGAAGGCATCGCCAAGTGTCTTGACTGTATTGATGTGGGAGTGTTGGCCGGAGAGGATCACGGCGCGGCTCGGGGTGCAGATGGAGTTGCTGACGAAACATTTATCCAGACGGATTCCCTCTTTCCCGATGCGATCGATGTTCGGCGTGGGAGCCACTTTGGCAAGCCGGCCACCGTAGGCGCTGATGGCATTGCAGGCATGATCATCCGACATGATGTAGAGGATGTTGGGTCTCTCCGCAGCACCTGCTGACGCAACGAGGATTAGAAGGAGACTCGCGCAAAGGCACGGCAACATGAAAACGGATTTGATGGAACGCATGATTTAAGTGCTCCTTTTTCGGAGACTGATAGTTGTGCGGTGCGGGTGAGTAAGGCCGACGTTTTTTGAGAATGCTAGGCTTTCTTTTGCTCCAGTCCGGATTCGCTGCGGCCTCCCAGATGCGGACCCGCTTTATCTCGTGCCAGGTCGTGCCGAGCGTGAGGGAGCCGAGATTGTTGCTTCGTGTGATCTCTTCGGATTGTGCATAGGCAACGTTGTTGCCCAACCGGAAGAGCGCTTCATCACCCACCACTTCGAGGATCGCGGTATACCAGACCTCTGGCTTGATTGAGAGAGGCTGGTGATCGAGCAGCAGATCCTGGACAACCAACTTTTCAGGTGTCTTGCGAATATGCTGAAGCAGAAAACCGGGCTCGATGAAATCATTGTTCGGGTTCGCCCAGGCGGAAACAACAGGGCCAACAATTTCGGGTCGATTGTCGAAGGCGATGCGAAACGTCTGGTGTTGCGATGGAGCGGACAAAGCGCCATAGCGAAAGGTCACCTCGGCAATCAGATTCTTCTGACTCGAATCCCTGATACGAGACTTCAGGAGTATGCCCCATTCCTTTTGACCAGGTGGAGCGCCAACTGCCATTGGATGCGGGTGACTTCTCCCACGCGCCGGCACCCGCTCTCAGTTTGGCACTGTTCTTTAGTTGCACGGTCACCTTGCTGCTTCGATCGGTGGAACCGTTATCATTGCACCCCCCCTTCCCCGTCCCCTCAGACTCCAAGGAACCGAGCTTGAAAAAGCGATTTCCTAGCAATGGATCGGTGCCGAAGGCGAATTCGAGTTGATTGATCACGGAGTCGGATTCCGGGTCGGCGCTGTTAGCTCCGTTGCCGGTGTTGCTGAAGTCTCCCCCGAAGTTGCACCCTCACTTGAGTAGCTATGCCCGCTCACTCGGGGCATCCTTCAAGGCATATCTCCTGCAGGACGATCTGCTTCCAGCAGCGATGTCGTCCAGTCATTTTGAAAGACACCTTGCGGATCAAGCGTGCCGCAGACGGTGCGGAAAGCATCGAACTTGGGGTAGAGGGATGTCAGCTCGTTGGCCTCCAGTGGGCAGACTTTTCCCCAGTGCGGGCGCGCATGGAACAGCCGTGACATGCTTCGGGCCATGAAGCTCGCGAACAGGGAAAAACCAGCACGCCGTGCTGGCCTCGCGTAGGTGATGAAGCTCAGCGCGTAGCAGTCCTGCTCCGCACCGCTGGTCATCGAAATCAAGGTGTCATCGGGAAGCACCCGCCGCACGCAGATGGGGTAGTGGTGGCAGTACTGGTCGTGAAGCCCGGCCAGATCCTCTTGCATGCCGAGCCCCTCGATTCGCCGCTGGTTGTCTGCGGACAACGTTGATTCCATCCCGCCAGCAACCTTGATGACTTCTTGGGTAAATTCGAGCGCATCCACCAGCTGGTTTCGGGGCACGAACAACTCAATCTCAATGTGGCGAAAGGCCTCGTGCTTCATCACCAGCATGGACGAGGAACGGTCCGTGACCTTCCAGTTACGAATCAGGAAGGCTGAGATGATGCGACGAAAGTTAAGGCGGATAAAACGCCGATTTCGCACCACGCGCTCCATGAAAATGATTTGCAGGTGCAAGCCATAGTCGATCACTCCCAGCGAGTATAGTCGGTACAGTCTGGCGAGGCGGGAACGTGGCCGGTCATCCTCGCGCCGGTGTTGGCAGAAGTAGGACCAGCGCCAGGGGATGAGATAGAATTGCTGGAGCGGAAATGACGCTTCGGCATCCAGGACGTCCGACAGTCGACCAGACTCGGTGAAATGCTCCTGCACGTTGTACTGTGCGCGGCAGCGGATCTTCACGGACAGGATGATTCCGAGCGAACCCAGTGAACAGCGGGCTGCCTGCAGAGGTTCTCCGGCGCTCAACTCCTCGATGATCGCCTGACCGCTGGTAGCGTCATAGCGCGCCAGCCGCACCCCTACGACATAGTGCGACATGCTGTGGCGCCCCGAACCGTGAGTGCCGGTGGAAATCGCCCCGGCGATTGTCTGTTTCGTGATCAGACCCAGCGAATGCAGGGTGGCATCATCGCGATTGAGCTCTTTGAGAAGGCGCTTGATCTGGCAACCGGCCCCAACCGTGGCAACAAACTGGTCACCGTCAGGCTGGAGTTGGACATCCTTCAACCGTCGGAGGTCCAGCAGCACGTCGTCGCCAAGGACTGCCTCGCTCCAACTATGCAATCTGCCGACGGCGCGGATGCGCTGGCCGCGGTGCCTGTCGAGGATGTGCAGGATTTCCTGCTCGTCGGCTGGGGTGTAGGCCACTGACGGCCGAAGCCCCAAGTTGCGGCCGAAGTTCTTGCGTTGCACGCTAAGCGGCCACCGAAACGTCATTGCTAGGAAATTCCTTTTCCAGCCCTGAATTCATGGAGCTTCATGACTCCCTTGCGGACGAGCCGCGCTACGGGCAGTTTGCAATCTGCGCCGGTTAGGCTGTTCTCCACCGGGTTCGACTCGTCGATGTCATAACGTTTAACGTCCTGCCACCCGAGGTCATCAGGCAGGATCAGGACGACGTTCGGGTTGGGCTTTTTTGCCTCGGCCCAAACCGCAAGAGGAAGCAGCAAGGCAAAGAGGGCCAAATCAAGTTTATTCATCGGGGTGTGAAAAGGAAAGCCAGCTATCTGGTAAGAATACGTAAAAACGTTATTTCTTCAATCAGCTTGAGCACTGCTCGCAAACTCTCCCTTGTCTCACGCCTCGCCGGCGTGTCTGTCGAGGTTAAATATCGACCTTTCTCCAACGGATCCTTGGCCATTTGAAATAGACGACCATCATTATAGAGTTTCCAGCGCTGAGGCCGGTAGAAGTAGATGGCCTTCCAACCACCGAGCCGAATGCTGCTGTGCGGTTCGTATCCTGGACCGCGCGGGCCCCAGACATGCGGATTGCACCCCACCTACCCCGGCCCGGGAAGCTCCAGGAAATCAGAACTGGAAAAGCAATTTCCTAGCAATTGGAGACGACACAGGGGTTCGACTCCCCTCGCCTCCACCTCTTCATCTGCAACCGGAGCGTCAGCCCCTACAACAGAGCATCCAAAATAAGATTGGTGGAGTCGACGATCCGCTGATCGCGCGGCCGCAAATCTGGAGCAAAGGTCTCACCCGTGATGTGCTGTAGTCCCTGGATATAGCGAATCGCAATTTGCTCTGCCTCCTCCTCGGAGAATTGCTGCCCTTTCTCCTTCACCATGCCGCGAGCGAATTCCTTGGAAAAGGACACCGGCTTTCCATTGCGGGTCAGCAGATCGCCGTGATCGTCGAGCTTCCAGAAGCGAGACGAATCCATGGTGTAGAGTTCATCCGCGGCAACAATCCTGCCGTCCGCATTGATTCCGTGCTCGGTCTTGGTATCCACCAGCACCATTCCCTTCCGGGCCAGGTGGTGGGAGACAAGGCCAAATCCCATCAGAGATGAATTGCGGATCTGGGCATACTGACCTTCGGTGCAAATGCCACTCTCGATTAGATAGCCCGCATCAATGGTGCGGTCGACCGCCTCCTTCGTGCTGGGCGTATCCATGAGGTAGGGAAGCCGTCCATTGGGCTCGAGTTCAGCGACCGCCAAATTGTGGCCGGCGTATTGCAGGACGCTCTGACCCTCCTCCTTCGCTGCAAGCCAGTGTTGATACAGCGAGGTGGAGGTCGAACTCTCCGCCATATAGAGACGCAGCACGTTCTCCAGTTTCACGAGATCGAGATTCTCGGCGGGGATCACCGTCGAGGCGGGGGACAGGCCCTCCACTTCGAATTGAGAAGTCCCCAGCACGGCCTTGACCAGTCGAAGCATATGATCGTGATTGAACGCCAGCACCTGGTCTTTGAACGGAATGGCACCTCGGTTGACATCGTGGGTGGAGATGCGGTTGTTCCGGAACATCAAACGGATCGGATTGCCCGAAGAAGCAGCCCTCAACCCATCGCCGAAAACGGAATCTGACACCTTGCCCTCGAGTACGGTACAACCTCTCAAGCGAGAAAGGTCGCCGTCTTCAATAAGCTGCCTGATGGGTCGGCCCTCATTTACCGCCGCTCCATGAGCCGCTACTAGTTCCCGAATCTCCTGTTTGTTTAGCATGGGATGTTTGTGTCGGATGTAGTGCTACTATTAGATCGAGTCGGTGGGCAGCCAATTTTTCTGCTCCGGCCCCCAGGGCGATCAAGCGAGGGGGACCCCGAAAATTGGATCTCTCCCTAATTTGATCGCCCTGCTCCGACCCTTGGAAAACGCATCTTTGCACCAAGCTCAAACCGGCCCCGATTTGCAGAGATTGGCGTGAGACAGGCGTGTGCTCTGCTGTTAGAGCTTTGTAAGTCTCTTATTCTCAATGGCAATTCTTCGAAGGGCTTAGGGTTCGACTCCCCTCCCCACGACCTATTGATTGTCCCTTAGTTCCGCTACCGATCGGCAGGGGTCATTTCTTTTCTTCCGGGAGAACGGTCCAGGTGCCATCGGCCTTGATGCTGATGTTTATTCCGTTGACGCGGGCAGTGCAATCGCCCGCTTCGGTGACTCGAGTTTCGATCGTCGCGGCAAGAGCGCGAGGGTTCTCACCCTCAGTGTAAGGGACCAGCACGCTCAGGAAGCGTTCCGTCTTTCCATGGTGGATCGGACGCCAGCCGAAGCAAGTGATGTTCGGATCAGTATCCTGGGAGTGCGGCTGGCGAATCCTCCCAAGTTTCATCGCACCGTCCTGATGGAAACAGAGCAGGGTGCGAATGTTCTCCGTCTGCCACCAGGCCCGCGCAAACGCTGGCCCGTCGAACCAGTTCTCCTCCTGCATCACCAGATTGCGGGCCTCGTCGGTTTCCCTGCCTCCGTCGTCAGAAACTGCGAGATGCCACACGGGGCCTCCCATGTAGTTTTTGCCCAAAGCTTTACCACCAACGTACTCATCGGCCACCACGAGGTAACCGTTGCGGGTGAGCACTGCGCGACGGATCCAGCGGCTGCCGGGACCGTAGTAATCCACGAACCCGAATTGACCGAAGCTATCCCCAGCAACGTTGTTTTCAGCGCGACTCAGTGCTGGCAGACTCTGGATCGAGCCGCGCCGAAGGTAGTCGCGCTCGTCGCCTTTTCGATCCGGGTGCAGCGGGAAGGTGTGCCGCTTGTGCATGACCAGAAACAGATCGAGACTCTCCTCGCCGGAGCCCCCGCCGCGTAGGTCCGTGCCGGAATAGACGTTGTTGTACTTGCCGGAGCAGTGCAGGAGCTTCGCGCCCCGCGCCGAGTATTCGTAAAGATGACCGGACACGTTATCCAAATGCTCGTCCTTCTTGTCATAGAGGAAAAAGGCGGCGGTGGGATCACCCGCAACCCGACCCGAACGCAGATAGATGCGTTCGTGAATCTCTTGATTAGTCGCGCTCAGCAGCCCGATGGACGCGCGACCGGCTGGAATTCGCGGTTCAATTCCGCGTTTGATGAACCAGGCAAATCGTCGCTGGTAGGCGGCCAAGTATTCGGCCCCAACTTTGCCGTCCGGCGGACGCCCCCCCAATGCCACCTGTTCTGCAGCCCACAAATACTCCGGGTCGTTGTAGTGTTGCGCCAGGCGGTACCAGAAATGCCCGTCGCGGGCGGACTGCTCGACGTCGTAGTAGCCAAAATTCCACGGGTCGGCATAAACCTGCTCATAGGTCTCCCGCACCCGCACTCCGGAATTAGGGTTGCCGCGCACACCGCCACCATGGACAAAACCGAGGCAGCGCTGCGCGATCGACTTGATCAGCGCGCGGTCGGAATCAATCCGGCCACTGGCCTCCGCGATGTCGAGCATCCCGTGCAGGAAAATCGGGCCGTAGGGATAGTAGTTCCATTCCTTCCAGTCCCCGAAGTCGGAAAGATCATTCCAGATCCGGTTAAGCCAGGCGCGCGCCTCATTCGCCTGTGGGCTATCGGGGAACAGCTTCAACGCGAGTGCCACCCCGCCCGCATTGCCGAAAGAATGGTTGTTCGCCTTCTGCGTCTTCGCTTCGAAATCGATGAATCGCGATCCGAGACTCTGGGACACGATCTTTCTGAAGCGCGCCTGCTCCTCATCGGTGAGCACTCCCCGGGCGGTGAGTTCCTCGTAGATGCGCATCCGGGCCGCGCTTCCCCAACTGCCGTGGTAACCACCGCCATGGACGTCGCGTAGCAGGGTGCGGCCGTCGACACCGAGGACGCGTTCCCGCTTGTCGCCGCTCACGCTGGTGAAAAAAATGTAAAAGAGATCGCCCTCGCCTTTCAATTCGAGCTTGGCGTGCCAGTCGAGAATGAGCCCGCGGAATACGGCGGAGAGGATCTTGAGCTCTTTCGCGTTCTTGCGACCACCATCGACGTATCGACAGCGGAGCCGGTCCCAAGTCCACCATCCCCGCGAAAACGAATAACTCTCCTGTCCGGCGAGCGATCTGCGCAGCGCCGCTGCCATGGCATCGATATCCCTGACGTTCTCGTAGGACGGTCGCGGGTGGCCAGTCAGGAGGCCGTTGCCTTCGGCAGTTTCTGCGAGACCTCGCACGGCTGCGAGCAAGATCAGGAAGACGGCAATGTTGGCTGCCGTCCTTGCACGGGTCGATATTGATGGCATTTGGATTCCAAGTGAAAGATTCGAGCGTGATCTTGTGTGTGTGTCACTCTGTTCTTGCGCGAGGGCCCCGAGAAGCCCGACAAATGAATTCGCGCATGAGGCGACTCCGGATCACTCGAGCCTGATCCGCAGAGCCGCCGGCGCGCTGGTGATTTTTAATCCAGCCACCGTGATCAGCCCCTGCGGGTCGACTTTTCCTACCCCTTGGGCCGGGCCGAAGTTCCAGCGGAAGGAGGCGCCGGGCTTAAGCTTGAAATTCTGCAGGCGGCGGAAGGTGACATCGGCGCGCGCTTCGGAGGGAATCTCAAAGCTGGTTTTCAAGTTCTTGGAGGAGAACAGGAAGAGCGACACTTCCATCGCCTCCGCGGTGTCCTGCAGAGCCCGCCAACGGAAGAAGGCATTGACCTGTCCGGCGTCCGCGTTCTTCAGATTATCGGGCCAGGGAAGTTTGGAGTTGGCTGAAGCATTGGTGAAGACCGGATAGGCTTCGTTCTTCTTCACCGTCAGCCAGTCGAAGGAGTCGATGAGGTCATTCACCTCCATGATCTTCGCGGAGTTGTTTGCGTGTCCGAACGGACCCCAGTATAAGAAGAGGGCATACCTGCGATCGTTCATCGTCCGCGCGAAACGATCATGGCCGACCGACCAGCCGTCGTTCTGGGCCGAGTAGTTGATGCAGATTGGAGGATCGGGTAAGGTCATCCCTTCCGGGATTGACTTCGGCGGGAAGAACATGCGCTCGGAGACATGCTCGACGCCCGCGGGGACATTGGCCTTGATCGCCGCGAACACGTCGCCATGCCTCATGCCGATTCCGAGCGTACCGCTGCCGCCCATCGAGTTGCCCGACAGGTAGACCCGATTGGGGTCGATCTTGTAACGCTTGATGGCCCACCCCACCGTGTCCATGACGCGCTTCTCGACCGGCACGGTGTCACCACCGGAATTCTTGGCGATCAGCCCTTGGTCTCGGAGGTGCATTCCGCCCCACCACCAGTCGCCCCGGTTTTTCCGGCAGTCGAGGTAGAGCGCGAAGTGGTCGTCCGGTGAACGGTAGATGTCGTGGTTGCCGACAGTCTTGGTGCAGTCTACGCACGAAAAGACATCGTGCCCGGCCGAGTGCAGGACGACATACAGCGGCGCATTTTCCCGGGCGATTTTCGGATGGACCACGACGAAGGTGTCCTCCTGGGGCGCGGCATATCCCCACTCCTGCTTGACGCCGTGGTGGAAATTCTCCGTCGTTCGGCCGTTGAAGATTGAACTCTTGGATGGATCCTCCGGAGGCCACTCGGCGGCAGGCAGCGCGATCGATCCGAGGAGCAGGAGGGTGATGGTAAACGAAGTCTTCATTTGATGGTATCTGGTGGCAATCAGTCTATCCTTTGTTTTTGGGACTCTTTGCCCGCTCCATGAACTGCGACTCCAATCGTGAAGGCACCAGCTCGAGCTCCTCCTCCTGAGCAAGTCCAAGTCCAACCATGCCCCCTAGGAATGGGGCGAGCAGGAACGGGGCGCAGCGAAAGATCATGTCAATTCAGAAGCTATCTCTAGACCGTGGCAGCCATAGTGGCAGCCTTACAATCATTATTCCGCCGATTGAATTGTAGGGCGAGCGTCTCGCTTGCCGGTTTCATTTATTTTCTTTCAATCCGGCCATGTAGCCGAGCAGGTCGCGCAGATCGGTGGGGAGTGCAATGAGTCCTTCGGGCATGGGGGGCAATCCTGCAGTTCGCAATTGGCGATGGTGTCCTTCACAAGGATTTGTCGGGTAGCAGAAGTTCGATATTGGTTCCGTCTTCGCCACCGATGAGTCCAACCGCGGTGGTGCCGTCTTCCCTGGTGATCATCGTCCATTTGAAGATGGGCTTCTTTATAGCCTCCGGACGATAGTTTGTGGAATTCGAACAGGTGACCCCGAGGCCAACGAGTTTCCTTGCTCTAACGGCTGGAATGGGCGAGCAAGGAGAGATGGCGAAGCAAACTCTTTCTACCCGACGTGGATTTCTCAAGGGCTCTACTGGGGCCGGCCTTCTGATCTGTAGCAGCCAGGTGGCCTTTGGTTACAAGGCCAATGAGCGCCTGAACATTGCGTCGATCGGCATCGGGGGAAGGGGAGATGATAATCTCAGGGGTGTTCAGGGCGAGACTATCGTGGCTCTCTGCGAGGTCGATAAGAAGCGGGGCGCACGCAACCTGGCGAAGTACCCCAAAGTGAAGCGCTTCGAGGATTTTCGCCGCATGCTCGCTGAGATGGACAAGCAGATCGACGCAGTGGTGGTGAGCACCCCCGACCACACCCATACTGTCGCGGCGGTTGCGGCCATGAAGCAGGGTAAGCATGTCTACTGTGAAAAGCCTCTCACCCGCACCGTACACGAGGCCCGGACGATGCGCCTGACCGCGCAGAAGCACAAGGTGGTGACCCAGATGGGAAACCAGGGCTCGGCCTCCGAGGGCGTGCGCCGCGCCACCGAGTGGGGATTGGCGGGAACGGCGGGTCCCATCAAGGAGGCCTACCTCTGGGTCGGAGACGGCGACAAGCCGAAGACCCTGCCAAAGGACAATCCTCCGGTTCCCAAGGAACTCAATTGGGATCTCTGGCTCGGGCCTGCATCGGAGCGCCCCTATCACCCCAGCTATCTCCCGTTCACGTGGCGAGGGTGGCGCCATTTTGGCAGCGGCCAACTGGGCGACATGGGTTGCCACACCGGGAACTTTCTCTTCCGCTGTTTACGATTGGAGAAGCTCTGGGAAGCCGCACCTAATGGAGTCAAGGGATCGCGCCTGATCAAGATCAGCGGTGAGGCCAACGGAGTACAGCTCGAAGGCTATCCAAGTTCATCGCGCGTTCACTTCGAACTGCCTGCCCGCGGCGATCTACCCCCGGTGAAGCTCACGGTCTCAAGCGGAGCCGAGATGCGACCAGACAAGGACCTGCTGCACGGCGAGGGCGTTGGTAGCTTCGGCTCCTTGTTGATCGGATCGAAGGCGAGCATCTATTCCTCGAATCCCTGGAATACGAGCTCTTCGCTCATTGGGAAGAAGACTGAGATCAAGGGACCAGAGAAAACCATTCCCCGCATCTCCAGTCACCACCAAGAGTGGATCGACGCGTGCAAGGGCAAGGGAAAAACCTTCTCGAGCTTCGACATCGGAGGCCCCCTGACCGAACTGATCCAACTCGCCAACCTCGCCGGTGTCGTGGGAGAACCGTTCCACTATGATCCCATTGCGGGCGAGATCAAAGACCACCCCGTTGCCAGTGGGCTTCTTCATCGCCCTTACCGCAAGGGCTGGTCGATTTGACTCATCGTGCGCCGTCAATAAACAAACCCAATTCCAAGCACAGTCGCAGGCGCTTCGCGAAAACCGCAGGCCTCACGATCACCATGCCAATGATTTCGCGGCCCAGCGTGCTCTGCCGAAAGCTCTTTGCGATCCCGGAGGATCAGGCACGCATGAACCACCTCTTGAAGAGTGGTTGCAGTGACCTCCCCCAATAGGACTGTTCCATGAGGAGTGAGAGGATTTGGATAGCCAAACCCTCAAAGGCAAAAAGACCCCACCCAAAAGAGATTGTCCGACTGCTCCGGGAATGCGACGGAAGCGACCGGGTCTTGAGGGTGGCGGATGAATCAATCCGTGAGGCTCACACGTTACACGTGGATCGCCACATTGGCGCGAAGAAAGTGTGCGAGGTGTTGAAGCAACTCATCGGCCAGCACGAAGCGCCGCGCTCCGAAGGAACGCGGCCGGTGAGCATAAAAGTATCCACGACCAGTTCCGCCGGGAATGCCTCGGATCGGAGATCTTCTACACCCTGAGCGAAAGCCGAGTAGTGATCGGAGACTGGCGAAAGAAGTTTCATCGAGCAGAGGCATGTTCTAGAACTAACACTTGCCCCTGAATCCCTCCCCGTGCGAACCCTATACGGTCTGCCGCAGGATCACCCCAACACACATCCCTCATGGGTGTTCACTTCGACAAAAACTCAATGCCAGCTGCAGCTCAAAAATCCGATCTGGCCCACGATGAGATCCGGCAGTGGATGCGGGAGAATTATTCCATCGATGGACGTCTCGAGCCCTTGCCAGGAGAACGTGACCTCAACTTCAAATTCAACTCGGAAGACGGAAATTCACAACGATGTCAACGACTACAACGTCCTGGCGGAGGGAGACCAAGTGACCGGACTCGTCGACTTTGGGGACATGGTGCACACCCATACCATCTGCGATCTGGCCATCGCCATGGCCTACACCACCCTGGGAGCGGATGATGTTCTACAGGTGATCAAGGAGATGGCCCTCGGCTACAACGAATTCATGCCAGTCGCGAAGGAGGAACTCACCGTGCTCTTCCCGATGATGCGCATGCGCCTGGCTATCAGCGCCTGCATGGCAGCCCATCAAATGCGATTGCGCCCTGATGACCCCTATTTGTCCATCAGTCAGGAACCCATCCGCAGAATCCTGCCCAAACTTTTGACTCTGGATGTGAATGACGTGCACGACCTCTTGAAGAATTCACTGGCATGAGCAATCAGGACAGCCTCGAGAAACGACGGCAGCTCACCGGTGGCAACTTGTCCCTGGGCTACAGGAATCCCCTCAAGATTGTCAGGGGAGAGATGCAGTACCTCTTCGACGAAACGGGAAGACGCTACCTCGATGCCTACAACAACGTGCCCCACGTGGGACACTGCCATCCGGAGGTGGTCGAAGCGGCCTGTGAACAAATGCGCACCCTCAACACCAACACCCGCTATCTCAGCGACCATTTCAACGAGTATGCCGAGGCTCTTCTCGCCACCATGCCGGCGGCCTTGGACACCTGCTTCTTCCTGAACTCGGCCAGCGAGGCCAACGAATTGGCCCTGAGGCTGTCGCGGACCGCCACCGGCAATCGGGACACCATCGTCGCCGAATCGGCCTATCACGGCCACACCACAACCCTGATTGACCTCAGCCCCTACAAACATGACGGCCCGGGCGGAACTGGCGCTCCGGACTGGGTCCACACCGTTCCGAATGCGGATACCTATCGGGGCGTGTTCCGCGGTGGCGATGCGGCCCGCCGGTATGCGCAGGCGGCAGGAGACCAGATTGCCCACATCCAAGAGTCAGGCAAGGGTCTGGCAGCCTTCATGGCCGAGACTTACCCCAGTGTCGGCGGACAAATCATCCCGCCGGATGGCTACCTGTCCGAGGTCTATCAATACGTCAGGCAAGCAGGAGGCATCTGCATCGCGGACGAAGTGCAGACCTGCTACGGAAGGATTGGCAACCCCTTCTATGCCTTCGAGCAGCAGGGCGTGGTGCCGGACATCGTCGTCCTGGGTAAACCCATCGGGAACGGCCACCCGGTGGCGGCGGTGGTCACCCGAGGCGACCTTGCGGATTCCTTTGACAATGGCATGGAGTTCTTCAGCACCTTTGGTGGCAGCACGCTTTCCTGCGTGATTGGAAAGAAGGTCCTGGAAGTCACCCAGCGGGAGGGACTTCAACAACACGCCGCGACAGTGGGACAGAAACTGTTAGAAGGATTCAAGCAACTGAAACTCAAGCATCCGCTCATCGGGGATGTCCGGGGCGCCGGTCTCTTTCTTGGCATCGAGTTGGTCGTGGATCGTGACTCGCTCGAACCGGCCGCCAGCGAAGCTTCCGAGATTTCCAATGCCCTCAAGGACGCCGGCATTCTCATCGGGATCGACGGGCCCCACCACAATGTCCTCAAGATCCGACCGCCCATGCCCTTTGATGACGACAATGCCGATGAGTTGTTGTCAGCATTGGATCAGGTCCTTGAAGGCCTCCAATCATGAGCAATCCCCACATCTGGCTTCGCTCCGAAACCAAGCCCCTCGAGGCGCGCCGGGCCCTGTCTCCCTCCAATGCCGGAAAACTCATCGCGCACGGATTCCGACTGACCGTGGAACGCTCCACCCGGTCGATCTTTGATGATCGGGAATTTGAAGACATCGGCTGTAAACTTGTGGCGGAGAACCGCTGGCAGAATCGGGCGCCTGCAGATGCCTACATTCTTGGCCTCAAGGAACTGCCCATCTCTGCAGCCCCCCTTGCCCACCGCCACATCTACTTTGCCCACGCCTACAAGGGGCAAATGGGTTGGGAGGACGTGCTCAGTCGATTTACTGCCGGAGGTGGTTCGCTCTTCGATCTCGAGTATCTGACCGACGGGGACGGTCGGCGCGTGGCGGCCTTTGGTTTCTGGGCCGGCTTCGCGGGAGCGGCCGTCGCCATCCAGGCCTGGTGCGCCCAGCAAGACCATGAAACGCTACACAACTTGGAGCCCTACCGAAACCAGCAAGCCATAATCGAGGATCTCCTCCACACCCTGGGGGACCGACGACCGCGGATGATCGTGATCGGCGCCCATGGCCGTTGTGGCCAGGGGGCGCGAGCGGTTGCGGACAAGTTGGGACTCGAAGTAACCTCTTGGGATCTCGAAGAAACCAAATCGGGCGGCCCCTTCCCCGAAATCGTCGCGCATGACATCTTTGTGAACTGCGTCTTCGTCAGCAGCAAGATCCCCCCGTTTCTGACCTCCGAGGCCCTCGCAGTGGAACAGCGGGCGCTCTCGGTCATCTGCGATGTCAGTTGCGATCCAACCAGTGATCTCAACCCGCTGCCTTTCTACAGCGAATGCACCGACTTCGCGAATCCGTGCCTGCGGATGGTGGAGGGCTCCCCGGCCCTCGATCTCATCGCCATCGACCACCTGCCCTCACTCCTGCCCACCGAAAGCAGCGACGACTTCTCGTCACAAATGCTCCCGTCGCTTCTCGACATCCAGGACGACACCGCAGGTGTTTGGCGACGTGCACACGACCTCTTCCTCGAAAAATCAAGTTCTCTCAAATGACACAAATCCACTGGCTGGGAATCGGCCTCTCTTCCGTTCCGGGAATCAAACGCCTGGCGATCGCCCATGAGAACTTCGTTCTCTGGTGCCGGCGCACCGACGACGGGAGAAAGCTGTTGGAAGATTGCCGCTCCCGGGAGGTCAGGCCCCTCGGGTGGGACAAACTCAAGGCGGCCGTCTCACCCGGCGACGTGGTGGTATCCATGCTTCCTGCATCAGAGCATTTGAAGGTGGCGGGCCTCTGCCTTGGTCGGGACGCCCATTTCGTTTCCAGCAGCTATGTCTCGGATGAAATGCGGTCCTGCCACGAGGCCGCCGAAACCAAGGGGCTGACCTTCATCAACGAGGTCGGACTCGACCCCGGATTGGATCACCTGCTGGCCCATGACCTCATCGAATCGTTCAAGGACAGCGAACATGCGACCGGCGATCATCAGCACCATTTCAGGTCCTATTGCGGCGGCTTCCCCAGCATTCCGAATGATTTCAAATACAAATTCAGCTGGTCACCCGTCGGCGTCTTGAAAGCCCTGAAGTCTCCCGCCAGTTGGATGCAGGATGGAGACCTTCGACACACGAACCGCCCATGGAAGTCGCTCACGGAATATGCGGCTCCGATCCCCGGCGGTGAGCGATTCCAAGCCTACCCGAACCGCGATTCGATCCCGTTCATCAAGCAATATCATATCCCCCACTCATGGACTGTCGCGGAGTTTGTCCGGGGCACCTTGAGGCTCAACGGGTGGGCGGAAGCCTGGCGGGAAATTTTCTCCACCATCGATAACCTGAAGGCCGATGAAACCGAGGCCGTGCTCAAAGAGATGTCACAAGAACTTTGGCAGAAGCACTCCTACCGCGCGGACGAAGTTGATCGCGTTGTGCTCTGTGTAGAGCACGAGGTCAGGAGGGGTGATCGCACCATCTGGCACCGAAGTTACTCCGTGGACGAGGTCGGAAATGAACATGGCTCCGCGATGGCGCGGCTGGTGTCTCTCACCGTCAGTTTGGCGGTGCAATCCATCCTCGCCAAGGAGTTGCCCGCCGGCGTGCTCGCGGGGGCAACAGATAAAAAACTTGTCCGCGCCTGGATCGACGAACTCAGGTCCATGGGCGAATCGATCTGCCTGACCGACCATCTTGCCCAAGGATCGCAATAGTTCGAGCCCAGGAACCAAGATCAACCTCCAAAATTCTGGTCTCTCCTTTCTCAGGGAGCGTCTTTTTTGATCCCCGCGTCCGCGCGCGTCCCAGCCTGAACATCCAGTTCAATCAGGTAGGATCCATCCTTCTCCTTCTTCAGCACCTTCACATCGAAGGCTGCGTCCTGGTGCGCAAACCGATCCCCGGGCTGAAACGGAGCATTCAGCAGGTCGCCCTTGGGATAGACCACGACCGAGTTCTGTCCTGAAGCAAGTTTGGCATCGACGCTGTAGACAAGGACACCGGTCGCAGTCCCAACTTTGCCTCGGACTCGGATCGGCTGCGCGAGCTCGACAACGAAGACCTTGCTGGGCTTGGCCGGATCATCGACGGGGACCGCGATCATGGAAACACCGGACGAGCCATTCAACGACGTCAATTTGAACTGATGCTTCCCCTCGACGAGATAGGTCTTTCGGTCGGCATCCAGCCATTGCAACTTGTGGCGGTGCCAGCCCAGGAAGCCACTGGCCTTCCCGGCGGCCGACATGATGTCCCAAGGACCGGTCGGATTTCCCGGGCCTTTGGCGTCGCCATAGGAATACAGATCGGGCAGTCCCATGCAGTGCGCGGTCTCATGGACAAGCACATACGGACTCCCACTGGAAATGTTCAGCGCCACCTTGATCTTTTTGCCCTTGTAGGGAATGGCAATGTCATCCCGCTCCCCGAAAGCGGTGTTCCCGATCCGCGGCATGTTGACCATGATGTAGTCGTAGGCAAGGAAGTCGACTTTCGGATACAGGCTGAAGATTTCGACAAAGAGTGTGCGGTGCGAATCTGTGGTTTTGCTGCTGTACTTCTTGTGAGATTTGGACAAGCGGCGCCAACCAGCAACATGCTCGATGTCAAATGACAATTTGCCGTAGGACTGTTCAGCGAAGAGCTCCTGGAACTTCCCCTCGCCGAGAACAATTTTCGCCCGCTCCTGGGTATCGACCTTCATCTCGGCATCCGAGAAGTCGGCGTAGAGCATGATGACCTTCTTGCGACCGACCGCGCTGTCATAGATCAAGGGGTCATTGGCCCCTTCGGTCTTGTAGACATCGCCCTTGGAATCCAATTCAGGGATAGCCACCGTCTCGGACTGACAAGGAAGGATGACGGAAGCGCCGATGGCAAGCGCGGTCCAGCCGACGGGGATAAGTTGAGTTCTCTTCAAGGGGGTGGATCGTATGAGCGCCGCCGCCTTGCGTCAATGGATACGACCGGTTCCTGCGATCCCCGTTCGGGCATTCCCAATTCGGGTAACCCCGAGCGTGCTCACGGGACAATCCATCTCAGCTTCAGAGCCTCCGGCATGTTTGAGACAAATGGCAGCGGTGTATTCCATTCGCCAAGGACGGGCTCGGATCGCATCCCCAGGAGGCTGAGATTGGCGGAGGGAGGGCCAGTTTCAATATCACAGACTGCGCGCCGTTTGCTCTCGATGGCAACGATCAAGTCGGTCCAGAGCTCCCGAATATTCTGCCGGTCGGGTTCGTGGAGGATGGGCTTTTGAGTGATGATCTTGCCTCCCTTTTAAGCGGGATAAAAGCTCCACCCTGTCCCGATCAGCGCCATGCGGTAGCGTCTCCCCCCATCGCCTGCGCCATGATTACGGGACTCTCGGCTGAGCTCACAACCGAGAGGGTCGCCGTTTTGAGAAACTGCCGGGGATGTGATCTCGATTCGTCTCTCATAGGAGAGGATCCTATTGCTCGGCGCTCCCCAGCGTAAGGCGAGGAAGTGGAGCGTGTATTACCAAACTCCCTCGGAGTCAGAAGCACTACTGCCAGAACTATGAGGCAACGCCCTCCGAAGGCTTCAATTCCAGAATAGCCCTGGCCACCTGGCATAATGGCCCCATCCAGCGACCCTCCAATACCCGGACTGGAAGCCGTCCGTCTGCACAATACTCAGCTACGCCATCGCCGGCAGCGCGATCAACACCTTGACCAGGGAGCAAGGCGACAGGCTCGATCCCGAGTGCATTACTCCCCTCTGCCACCGGAGAAACAAGCTGCACCGTGCCCTTCGACTGACGCCAACCTCTTACAGCTCGTTCACAAACATCTGCACTCGAGTCTGACGCCTCCGGAAAGGGTACCGAATCACTATTCAATTCACGATCGCCGAAGAGCGGACGGGTTTCACGGGCCAAGCCCTACCCGCACCTCCCTCAGTTCTTCAGAAAAACCCCGCTCTGGACCACGAGGTGCACGAGATCTCGCAGGCGGTCTCCTTTCCTGCCCAACTCCCTCGTGATGCGATTGACTTCGCCGCGATCAACGGCCTCCAACTTCCTCCCCGTGGCGTAGGTCAACATCTTCTCAGTGAGGCACCGCACCACGAGGGGTTTGCGTTCCTTCAGCATCTGCTTGAAGGCCACAATGTCGGCAATCTCGGTGCCATTTGACAACGTCGTCGAGGTGTCGATTGGATCCCGGACACGCTTGTAATTGTCGCGCCAACGACCGACCACATCGAAATTTTCGAAGGCAAATCCCATCGGGTCGATCTTGCGGTGACAACTGTTGCACGATTCATTCTTGCGATGCAGGGCAAGAAGTTCCCGGATCGTGGTGGCCTCGCGGGTATCGGTCGGAAGAGGTTCGACATCCGGCGGAGGTGGAGGGGGCGGCGTTCCGAGGACATTCTCCAGCACCCAGACGCCCCGGGTCACCGGCGAGGTGTCAACCCCGTTGGCGGTAGCAGTCATGATTCCGGGCTGGGTGAAGATCCCACCGCGGCGCGGGTCGTCCAACTTGACCTTGCGCAGGCGTTCCCCCCGGATCCCCTCCCGCTTGTAAATCCACTTCGCCAGGGTCTGATTCATGTAGGTGTAATCGGAGTCGATGAATTGTTCGATCTGTCCGTTCGTCTCCAGAATCTCTGCGAAGTAGGTCGTGACCTGCTTCATGAGCATCGGTTCCACCTTCAGGTTCTTGTAGAATTGAAAATCCCCACCCGAGGGCGGCATCTTGCCCAGCTTGTCGAGACGGAGCCAGGCCGAGGGGAAATGCCGGGTAAAGGCTGCCGCCTTTGGGTCCCCAAGCATGCGATCCACTTCGTGATCGAGGACCGCGGGATCGCTTAGCTTTCCCGCCCGCGCGAGGTCGAACAAGGTGTCATCGGGCATGGACGACCACAGGAAGTAACTCAGCCGGGAGGCGATTCCGAAGTCGTCCAGGCGCTCCGACTTCTCCTTCAGGTAGAGGAACTGCGGCGAACAAAGGATCGCGGCGTAGCCGTCCTGCATGGCCCGGATGAAGGGTGGCATGGTCTCCTTGGGCTTCCCGTTTTTGGGCGAACTACGCAGGCTCTCGACCGAGAGCTTGACGTGGCCCGAGTTCGGACCGCTCCAACCCGCTCGGAAACTGTTGGGGGCGCCGTAGGCGAGATATTCGACCCGGATGCCATGCTCTCCCTGCTCAAGATGCACCCTGCCCTTCTTCAAAGCGGCCCCGTGCAGACCGTCGTGTTCCACCACCATCTTCCGATCCAGCAAAATCCGAGCTCCGTCATCCGATGCCAACTCAAAGATGTAGTCCCCCGCTTTGGGCGCATCCACCATTCCTTCGAAGACGATCCCGTAAAACTCCTTCCGCTTTGCGGCGCGGATGTCGAGCAGGCCTTTTGGCAGGTTTCCCTTCGCGACCGGTGTGAGAGCATCGAAGTCAGGCAACCGATTCCACTTCCCCTCGTAAACCCGGTAGCGCAAGTTCTTAATCCCGCTCGGCAGTCTCACCAGGGGCTCCACCTGCTGTTGCAGCACAAGTTGCACATAAGGCTCCACCATTTCCGGAGTGATGGGCCGGCGAAATGCCCGCTCGGCAAAGGCGCTCATCAAGCTCCGAATCTCAACCTCCCCGCCGGACCCGCTTCCGTAGAGCGCCGTATGACTCCGGGGGGGCCAGGCCTCGATCAAGGGTTCCACCGTGAGGGTGTGAATTCGCAGGTGTGGTCCCGGATAACCATTCTCAACCAGTAGCCGGGCCATCGCGAGCGGCCAACCCTCGTGGGCTTCCTTGGCGACCTTCTTGTCCGGGCGGGCGAAGTAGGCCTTGGGCAGGTATTTCTCCGCCAGCTTCTCGGCGCGAAAGGTGCGATCATCGGGGCCATTCTCCCAGCCAATCCAGGGGACCCAGGATTTGTCCATCCACACCTCGGAGCTAAAAACCTGCTTCCTTCCGTCGCCGGGCAGGGACCAGAGGGCCAGCGGTGTGGAAGTGAC
The DNA here is from genome assembly GCA_028821775.1 of Roseibacillus sp. Taxonomy (GTDB): domain Bacteria; phylum Verrucomicrobiota; class Verrucomicrobiia; order Verrucomicrobiales; family Akkermansiaceae; genus Roseibacillus_B. Next base: position 96,276 of record JAPKFB010000006.1, on the reverse strand, counting down.
TCCAGAGATTCCTCCATTCTTGGTGTCGGCAATATTGAGGCAGAGCTGGAATGGTTGGTCCGAATCATAGTGGATCATTTCGTGCCAGGGATGATTCGGATTGTGGGCGGATGCTTCAACCGTGATGCGGTAACGTGCGGCCACCCCTACACCCCCGCGCAGGTCACTCGGAGAGAGGCGTCCGAATCGTTCGTAGCCCTTGGCCATGAGGTCGAACTCGGCATTGAATTCGCGCGAGACCGTTTCGATGGGATGTTCGCCCTGACCCCTGCCCCTGATCAAGTGACCAGCGAACCTCCGGGTTTCCAACTCCGGTTTGGGCTCCAGATGGGTGGCCTGGGCAAGCGTTTCCTCGACCGCGCCGAGCGTCAACTTCAGGAGAAAGTCGGACATCACCAGACGGTCACCCAGATTGACAAAGCCGTCCTCCTCCTGATCCTCCGGGAAGAAGCGAAGCGGGTCCCTGCCAGTTCGCTCCACGCTGCCATTGCCATTGTTGTCGATCAGTCGCGAACCCGCCGCATCAGGCCGGTAATCCGCGCCCTCGAGGAAGAGAAGATCGCGCAGGGTGTTGCGCAGTTCGTGGCGATTGAGCCGGCGCAGGACAGTGCGACCACCAGTGCTGCGCTGGCCGGCATAAAACTTGGAGAGCGAAGCGGTGAGCTCGTCCACCACCGGGTCGACCTCCTCGGGCGTCGGCCTGGCCCGTTTCTTGGGCGGCATCTCGCCGAGATTGAGTTGATCGAGAATGTTTTGCCACCTCTCCAGCGTTTCGATGTGGGTAAGATCGTCCCCGAGAGTATCAAAGCGATGATCACCCTTCTGCTTCTCGGCGCCGTGACAGTCAAAGCAGTGCTTCTTGAGAAAGGGCTTGAGCTCACTCAACCGGCTCTCTGCCGCAAACGCAGGGAAAGCAAGCAGCGACCAAAGCAGAATGACAAAGCGACGGGGTGACATGATTATCTTGGGCTCAATTGAATGGGAGGGGCGCCCTCCGAGAGGCTTGGTCGCTCGGGACGACGGGTCACCGCAGGCTCTTCGTGGTGATCTTCCGACTGACACATTCATGAATGGCACCCAAGGGGACAAGCTGGAGCAAACTCCCTCGCTCACGGATCACCCCCTCCATTGCAATCCGGTCAAGGTGCCACTACTCGAACCAAAGCGGTCGATTTTGAGGCCGCCATTCTGCAGGATCGAGAGGAGGAGATTCGCGGCCGGGACCCGCTGGGCATCCGCTTCCGGGTAGACCTTGTGTTCACCGTGCTTGAAGCTGCCCCCGGCAAGGACCAAGGGCATGTTCTTGTTGGTGTGAGTGCCGGCCGCCATGCCGCATCCGTAGAGAATCGAGGTGTGATCGAAGAGGGTGCCTCCGTTGATGAGATCCTCCTGCCCCTTGAGCAGATCGATCAGGTAGGACATCATGGAAATTTGGAACCCCTCGATCTTCTTGAGGGCGGCCACTTGCTCAGGGCGTTCGCCGTGGTGCGAAAAGCCGTGGTAACCTCCATTCAGTCCAAAGTCGCCGTTGACAAACCCACTCGTGCAGGTGATCGCACGCGTCGAGTCGGTTTGAAGGGCCAAGGCAATCATTTCGATCATGGCCTTGAGCTGCTCTTCGATGCCGTTGCCCGGATTGGGCTCCTTGACATCCGTCTTCGGCTTGGGCCGATCAAGCCAAGGTTCCTGCTGAACGATCTTTTTCTCCAGCGTGCGCACCGCTTCGAAGTACTCTTCGAGCTTCTCCTGATCCCGCTTGCCGAGTTCCCGATCGAGGGCCTTGGCCTGATCCCGCACCACGTCCAGGATGCTGCTGTGTCGCTTGAAGCGTCCCGTTTCGGCGACCCTCTTCTGAGGAGTGTCCTCGAAGAACATGGCGCGATAGATCGCTCGCACGTCAATCGAGGGTACCTGCACCCCGGTGCGCGAAAAACTGAGGAGGTTGCGCTCCCGCACTCCGAGTGTCATGGAGGGAAAGCGTGTCGCCGCTCCGTGGTGCTCCGCGAACTTTTGATCAAGACTGATGTTCCCTTCGGCATAATTGTGCGCGAGCACAGGACGGACCCCACTGAGCAAGACGGGCACTCCTTGATGACCACCGGTGAAGCCGTGATCGAGGTTGGAGAATACGGTGAAATCCTCGCGGTGCCTTTCCAATCCCCTGAGGGTCTCGGGCATCTCGTAGTCTGCTCCGACCTGGCTGACATCCGGGAAAAAGGCCTTCTGGTAGACGCCGTAATTATTAGACAGGCACACAAAGCGCTTCACGGGCTTGCTCGCAAGGCGAGCTGCCCGAACATTCGGGATCATCGCTTCCAGCATGGGCAGGGCCACCGCCACACCAGCACCCCGCAGAAAGGTCCGTCGATTCAAGGGAGTTCGCATAGGGCAATCGTTGTCACTCAATACTACCAGATAGAAATAAATTGATCCAATCAAGAGTGATCACCAATTCACGCGACCCTGCCACCACTTCATGCGCCAAGGGAACATTTTTCCGTGCAATAATTTGAGCGCTCCTGGTACCCGATCCTGCCTCGCCCCGGCCTGACGATCGAGAGTCTGCTCTCTTGAATCCTCCCAGGCAGCTGCGCGAATCAAATCGCTTCCGGATTTTTTTAAATTCTGCGGAGGGAGATTGAGAGCGGCAAGGGCCAAACCTTGCCTTCGTCGGTTGCCTCTAGCCCCGTTCACCGAGCATGAGAGCGATAACCGCCCATCCGGTGGCATGAGCCGAGATCCACTGGTCCTCATCGTGGGGAAATCCGCTTTCAAAGTAGGGCTGAAACTTCAAACTGCGTCCCCGAACATACCACGACCCGTCGGCAAGTTGGGTCCGCAGTAGGAAGTCCATCCCCCTCCGATAGGCGGCGTGGTCCCCGGGCAGACGCCCTCCCTCCCACAGCGCATAGAGCGCGAGTCCCGTCGCGTAGGCATCGGAGGAGAGTGTGGCACGCTGCGACCATCCTCCGTCTTCCCGCTGTTCGTTCAACAAGCGCTCGCGCATCGCGGCAATGCTGTCTTCAGGGGCCTTGGACCAACCCAGGCCCAGCAACTTGGTCGCGTGTTCCTGGAGGGCCTGAGGATTGCTTTGAAGGAGCCACTTGCGCGCGTTGGCAACCCGTCCTTCCAGTTCCCCGGCGAGCCCAGGCGGCCCGTAGGAATTCAGGGCACGAATGGCGAAGGCGGTAGTGGAAAGGGAGGAGTATTCAGAGGGAGGACGGTGCCCGGAAGTGGGCCAACTGCCATCATCACGCTGCCTCGCGGCAAGTTGAATGGCCATCGCGTCGGTGGCATCCGTGCGGGCATAGCCCTCGGCTGACAACCCAAAGAGAATCGCACTGGTGGTATCCTGGTTCCCTCCGAATGCCTCTCCCTTCAAGTAGCGGCTACGATTGGCATCGAGAATGATGGAGTAGAGCTGACTCTGAATGCGGGCTGGTTCTGCGCGGTAGTCGTAGCCCCTCTCGCGGGCCAGACTAACCGCCAAGGAAGTGATCGGTTGTTGATGGCACGCGATACAGCCGCTCTTTCGAAAGAAGCGTAGATTGGATCGTTGCAATAGGCGGAGGCCTGCCTGAACCGCCTCCCTGGGAGAGAGCCTCCTTTGCACTTCTCCAGCCGGTTCCTCACCATGCTCACGAGAGCTCGGCACGCTTTCTTTGTCCTCCGGCCCAACCAGTCCTTTGAGATAGTCCACCATCTCGGTGTCACCCTTGGTCTTCGCCCAATCCAGGGCCGACTGTTCTAGCTTGTCGCGGCTCTTGGGGTCCGCTCCATAAGCAATGAGAGTCTGCAGCAACTCGGGAGAACTCGCTTCGGAATAGGCCGCCCTGATCAAAGCTGTTTGGCCTGATGAATAGCGTTTCCCTGCAGGGGCACTCCGGAGGAGCAGGAATGTTGTGAACTCAACCTCTCCACGCATCACGGCACTCTGAATGGCGTCGCTCAGCGCCCTCTCGTCTTTGTAAAATCGATCGTCTGCGAGCAACTCGATGGCATGCTTGTTGCGGGCCAGATGACCAGGAGCCACTCCCTTGGGATCAGCACCCTGGCGCAGGAGGAAGTCCAGCAATCCGGTCTGTTGTTGGGACGCTGCATAGCCAAGGGCGGTGCGCTTGCTCTTGTCGGTAAGATCAATCCTGGCACCACGGGAAAGAAGTAACTTCGCCACTCCCTTGCTGTCGCCGGTGGAGACCGCGTAGTGGAGCGCGCTCTTCCCGTCCTTCGCTTGGGCATTCACCTCGGCACCCGCTTCGAGGAGGGCCACACATTTCGCAGGATTAGCAGTGCTCAACATCAAGGCCGTCAGGCCCTGGGGCGTGACGGCCTCCAGATTGGGGCCAAACTCCAGGAGTGACTTAACGCACTTGGGGCTGGAGCAGTAGGCCGCCACGAGGAGAGGAGTGTAGCCGTCACGGTCGATGGCATTGATCAGATGCGGGGATGATTTGAGTCGGTGTTCGACGGCTTTGTGTCTGGCGTCCCGAATCTCGCGAAAGAGGCGCGACGCTTCAGAGTCCTCGGGTGCTTGCCCACCCTGAGAGAGAAGTTCGACATCATCCGGCCAAGGAGCGCCCTCGTTGATCCATGATTCAAAGATCTTCTTCTCAGCGCTACTCAAGCCCGCCCCGGTCGGAGGCATTCGAATTCCGGCCTCCGACTTCACGAGGCGTTTCATGAAGAGGCTCTCTTTGGCGTTCCCTTTCTTGATGAGATCGTCGTTGCGCACATCTTCCTTACGATCGAGGCGCAGGTCACCCATCTCAAGAGCGCTGCCGTGGCAACTGACACATCGTTCCTGAAGAAGCGGAGCGACCTTCTCACTAAAACCGCTCGTAGATAACTTCACCGGTTCCTCAGCATGACCGGGGAAACACAAGGTCAAAACCACCAAGACTTGGAGGAGGACGACCGGAAAAAGGGAGTGCCTTCTGAAGCCGTTGCAAGGGAAAAAAGCCATTGGTAGGAAGGGAACAGAATCGGAAGAAGGGGGCAAGAACTCAACCGAAACCCCCTGAGTAGCCAGTCCGTTCCTTTCACGTTCGCCGACCCTGCCCGGACAGGCCCATCATTGCTCCCTCGACCCCGAACTGAACGCCGTGCCAACGAAGGCAAGGAGAACGAACTTCCTCGGCCTCCCCCGCTCACAACAAGGAATCCGGGATGACTCTCATTTCTCCGGGGGGCGTTGAAATCCTTTGAATGCTCGCAAACCTGATGCCCTCAAGTCACCCTTCCTGCAAATTCCTTCATCTACTTTCGAGTTAGTGTTGGCCACCTCCCAGCTCGAGCGTAGCTTGCCTTCGCACCATGGATGGGCTCTTTATGGATTCCCCGGGAGACGCCAAGCCGGCGCCCTCCGCAAGTCACAATGAACCACTCGCTGCCCGCATGCGCCCGCGGACAATCAACGAGATTTCCGGACAGCAACACATCCTTGGCCCCGGAAAGCTTCTTCGGCGCGCGATTGAAGCAGATCGCTTCACGTCTCTGATCTTCTACGGCCCGCCCGGAACCGGAAAAACATCCCTCGCCTGGGTCATCGCCAACTCGACCGGCTCACGCTTCGAGGCCCTCAACGGAGTCGAATCAAACGTCTCCGAAATTCGAGCCAAGATCGAGCAAGCCCGCACCTACACCAAACTCCGGGATCAATCCACCATCCTCTTCATTGACGAAATTCACCGCTTCAATAAGGCCCAGCAAGACGTCCTCCTGCCCCATATCGAACGCGGGACGGTCCGCTTCATTGGCGCCACCACCCACAACCCCTACTTTTACGTCAACCCCCCGCTCGTCTCCCGCTCGCTCATCTTTCAGCTTGAGCCCTTGCAGCCAGAGGACCTCTACTCCCTTCTCCAACGTGCCCTGGCGGATGCCGAACGTGGATTCGGAGAGCACCTCCACTCCGTCGACGAGGAAGCCCTCCGCCACCTGGCCGAAAAGGCTGACGGAGATGCTCGCAAGGCTCTCACTGCCCTCGAACTCGCTATCCTCACCACCCCGCCAAGCGACGAGGGCGTTCGCATCGACCTCGCGGTTGCCGAAGAGTCCATCCAACACAAGGCGGTTCTCTATGATTCTGATGGCGACCAGCACTACGACACCATATCGGCCTTCATCAAATCGATCCGTGGATCCGATCCCGACGCCGCGCTCTACTGGCTCGCCAAAATGCTCCATGCCGGTGAAGACCCCCGCTTCATCGCCCGACGACTCGTGATCTCAGCCTCCGAGGACATCGGCCTGGCGGACTCCAACGCCCTGCGTGTTGCGATGTCCGCCCAGCAGGCATTCGAGTTCATCGGTCTTCCTGAGGGCCGCATTCCTCTCGCCCACGCCACCGTTTATCTCGCCACGGCCCCCAAATCCAACAGCGCCTACGCGGCCTTGGGAGCCGCCATGCGCGACGTCGAAGAGAACCGCACCCTGGCCGTTCCCGAACACCTTCGCACCAAGTTCCGCAAGAAACTCGCGGAAGGCTCCGGTGCTGACACCGCTGCGATGCAGTATCTCTACTCTCACGACTACGAAGGCAGTTTCACTCCCCAGGCCTATCTCCCCGAGGGCCGCCAATATTACACTCCCACCGAAAACGGCCTCGAGAAACGCATCAAAGAACGCCTCGATTACTGGCGCTCTCAAATGGAAGGCCCCTGAGTTGCACTATCCCGCCTTAGCTTAGGAGATGCCCAACTCCGGCCATCTCGTTTGGTAACTACTCGTCCTTTGCGTCATGATTTTCGTGAATTGCAAGACGAGGCTCCGGGTCATCGGAGCCTCGATGGATGAGGGGTCGACCAAACCCCGAGAACAGATCGCCCAGCTGGAACCGATGCAGTTACCCAAGAAGTGACTGAGCCATGAGACCATGCGCTCTGATACTCATTGGGAAACTGGTCCGTGTGCGATCCCCAAACTCTTGACCGATTCACCACCCTGACCAAAAAAGAGCGGGGCCGAAACCCCGCTCTTTTTTGGCGTTGTGCGTGTGTTTCTCTGGGGGTGAAGGGGTGTCGCTATGAATTAGTTGGAAAGCACGACGGTGAAATCTTCGCGGATCAAATCGACCGCGTCGCCGCAAAGGCTCGCACACTGCAAAGCCGTCACAGCCTCAGCGTGGACACATTCATCGGCTAGATTCGCGCAAGCCGCGATACACACTTCGGCATACTGGATGCTGAAGCGCGATTGCCGAACCATCGCTCCGGTGAGTTGTTCACATGCCACGATACACTCATTGATGTGCTCGTGAAGTGGATGGGTGTAAGTCTCGGGTCCCAATTCATCAGCGAGAGCTTCACATGACGAAACGCAGCTCTGTAGGAACTGCAAGGTGGAGTAAACCTGCGCGAGGTTTTTCGTTTGTTTTGAAATCGTGGAGACCGCTTGCTTGGCGGTCACGACGGTTGATTCTGCGGTGAGGAATTTTGCGAGCATAGTTTGTAAGAGGTGAATTTGAACTAAGCGTGAAAATTGAAGCATGTGTTTTGATAAGCGGTAAATACCTTTGTTCTTCAGCAATTATAAGGCCTGCCGAACACTAAGGAGCGTCCTATAATTAGGGTTCCTTAAGAAGATCCCCGCGCTCTCTCAAGGAACTGGGAATAACTTCTGAACAAGTCGCCTTTTTACGCCGACACCGTTTCGAAAACCCCTCCTCCGAGGAGCCTTCCACCCTCGTAAAATGCGCAAATTTGACCCGGCGTGAGGGCTCTCTGAGGACGTTCAAAGGTCATCTTTAACCGTTTTCCCTCCCCCTCGAGGGTCACCGGCTCGGCATTGGCACGGTAGCGAGGCTGCGCTTCACAGAGTCTCTTGCGCCCTGCTTCCACAATCGGTTCGGCCACCGAGGAAAGGGATGTCACCGTGCACGAGCGGGCGTAAAGCCCCGGGGTTGTCTGCTCATCCCAACCCACGATCAAGCGATTGGCGGCCACATCCTTTTCGACCACGACAAAGGCCATACCCTCACGCGGCGAAGCCACTCCATGCCCCTTGCGTTGGCCCAGAGTGTATAAATGTAAACCGTGATGTTGACCGCGGACCTTCCCCTCCAGGTCAACGATCTCGCCCGGTGAATCAGGCACGTAATGCCGGAGAAACTCGGACATTTTCACGTTGCCAATGAAGCAGATACCCTGGCTGTCCTTCTTTCCCGCGGTGGGTAGGGCAAAGCGTTTGGCCGCTTCTCGGACTTGAGGTTTGAGCATCTCTCCCGCTGGAAAAAGCGCCCGCCGCGCTTGGCGCTGAGTCATGAGAGCCAGAAAATAGGACTGATCCTTGTTGGGATCCGCCCCGCGCAGAATGTCCGCGGTTCCATCAGGGCGCACCCGACGGCGCGCATAGTGTCCCGTCGCCACCGATTCAAACCCCTGCGAGAGCGCATAATCGAGAAAGACCCCAAACTTCATCTCGCGATTACACAAGACGTCCGGATTCGGAGTCACCCCTGAGCGATAACCCTCCAGCAAGTAGTCCACGATGCGCTCGCGATATTGGTCGATCAAATCCACCACCCGAAACTCGATGCCGAGCGTTTTCGCAACCTCGGCCGCATCCTCAAGATCCTCTTCCCAGGGACACTCTCCGGGGATTCCCTCCTCGTTGATCCAGTTTTTCATGTAGCCCCCCACCACCTCATGGCCCTGCTCAACGAGCAGAGCGGCCGCCACCGAGGAGTCCACTCCCCCTGAAAGACCAACCAAAATCCGTGCCACGGCGGCACTCTAGCACTTTCCGGAGAAACCCCATAAGCAATATCCTGCTGCGAATTCCCCTTTCCCAATCCGGCCCTTACACGCTAAAGGCTCTCCGTGCCTGAGAGCGAATCCCCCGGCCCGTCAACGACCGAAGAACCAGCCACTGGTCGCAACAGCCCAGGCGCGGGCTGTATCATCATGATCGTTGCACTGGCCTCCCTTTCCTTCCTGGTCACCTTCGGAGTCTGGAATCTCTTCCGACTCGATAAGGAGCTTTCCAAATTCACCGAGCCGGAGCCGAAACCCACCGCCCTTCTCGATCTCGAGGCGCATGCGGCCGCGGTCAACGTTCTGACTTCCAAGATCGAGACCTTCCAAACCGACCATGGCAACAAGCGCGAAGCGACGCTCACTTTGAGCGCCGAAGAAATCAATCTCGCCATCGCCGCCTTCGATAATTTCGAAGAACTCCGCCAAACGTTCTCGATCAAAGCCATCACCAAGGACGAGCTTCACATCGAGATCGCTTTCCCTCTGCGCGGGAGTCCCACCAAGGGTGGGTTTCGCTATTTGAATGGCACCATGGTCGCCAAGCCGAACCTCACAGGCGGAGAGATCATCTTTATCGTGGAACACATCGACGTTCCTGGCAAACCCGTGCCCGATGGCTTTCTTGGTCAGCTTTCACCCTACCGGCCGGCCCAGAATTACCTCAATGACGAAACCCTCGGTCCTTGGATGAAACGCCTCACCCAAATCTCCCTCGCCGACGGCGCCCTCAGCCTCACCATCAACCCAGAAGAGAAACCTCCCGCCAGCGAACCCAAGAAAATCGAGACTTCCCACATCGTCCGATTCGCAATTCTCTTTGGAGCCATCTTCCTCGGGTTCATCGCCGTGGCCATTATAGCCATCACCCGCGGCAAGAGGATGGTCTAGCCCGCCCGCCCCGGGGGGCTCCTCGGATGGCGCGACATTCCGTGGTGCCATTCCGTCTCGAGCGCGAGGTTTTGGAACACATTGCTGGCTCCGTGCTGATCGAATCCAAGACCCTCAATCCTTCCTGGCCGCTTGGCATCAAGTGCTTATGAACCTTGTGGCCCAGTTGGATCGGCAACTACAAGAGACGGGCAGCAATCGATAACATCCAAATAAGATGAACCTTTGGCGAAGAATGACTCATCCTGCCGACCTCTTGCCCGATTTCGATCACATCACCAACCACGCGTTCAAGCGGTCCCTCGGGCCTCTGGCTCGCGGGGAACTCAGCACCCTGGGGATCTACGAAGCGGACCACGCGTGCCTCCTTCGCACCGCCCTGCCCGGATTCAAAAACTCAAAGATTTCCCTGAAATTCGAAGAAGGAGTTCTTCGGGTCCGTGCCGAGGGGATCCTTGAGATCACTCACCCAAAACTCGAAACCGGAAATGCCGGAGGCCTCAGCATCGAGAACAACTGGAAATCCTCCAACTCCCAATCATTCATGAACAAACAATCAGCTCTCAATCAGTCGCCTTGTGGGGTTGTAGGCAACCGGGACATGACCACTCCCTCTACCCAGCCAGGTTATCGCGTCGAAAAACGCGAGGAGGAAATCTCCTTCCTGGTCGCCCTTCCGGGAGTCCCGACGGACCATCTTCAAGTGTCCGCCGAAATGGGACTCCTCCCCATCACCGCCGAACGATCAAACGCACTCCCCGAGGAAAGAAAGGACGGCGCATCGAGTCCCAAGCCAATCCGCCAGCTATAAATTGGTGACGAGACTTCATCCTAATTTCGATCCCGCCACCATCCGAGCCAACCTCGCCCTCGGAGTTCTCCCCCTCTTCATCGATGACCGCGAAGAGGCATGGCCGCAATTCATTGCGGTAAAATAAGAAGGATTCACAGCACTTGAATACTACCGAGCCGTCCCTTCCGGGACGGCTCGCACCTTTGTCTCGACACCGCCCCAATCTCGCGCAATTTAGAAGGGAGATGCGAGAGGTAACCGATCAGATCCGAGGATTCCTGCAGTATATTGCCCTGCAATTCATCGATCATCCCGAGAAAGCTCAGCTCCGAGTGGCGGAGGTTGATGCCGATCATCTCTCTTTTCGCCTGATTCTGGATCACTCCGATGTGGCAATGCTTATCGGCCGCGGTGGATTCACCGCCGGCGCAATCCGGAGCGTCCTTAGTGCCGCCGCAGAGCGTAATGGAGTGAAGGTCCACCTCCGAATCCATTCCGTCGAAGAAGAACAGCAACGTCAGACCGAGCTCGAAGCCCGCGCCATGATCGACGGCGGCGATCGTTGACAGCCATCGGCAGGCTGGACCTTCTCACCTGCCGATTCCCTGAAGTTTCGACTTTAGACTTGGTCGCCTTCCGGCAGCTCTGCGTGCAGCGAGATCTTGTATCGTTCACAGAGGCGCTTCACTTCGTCCATTCCGAGCAGGAGGGTTTTCTCCGCCTCGATGATCACCGCAGAGACTCCCGCCTCATGGCAGGAGTTGATGGTCTGAGGTCCAACTACCGGCACATCGAAGCGAAGATCCTGCTTGGGCTTGGAAACTTTCACGAGTTTCACCTTCTTCCCCTTTCCGAGTTCCCCTCCCCGACGCACACATTTGTCGGTACCTTCAAAGGCCTCCACCGCGAGCACCGTCCCTTCGCGCACAACCACCGCCTGACCGATATCAAGTCGGCTCGTCTCCTTCGCGATCCGCATCCCAAAGGCCGCATCCTCCAGTCCCTTCTCCTTAAGCTTGGGACCAAACACCGGGCCCGCGCCTGGTAAACAATTCTCAAGAAAGGTCGTCGAGGACAGGACCGTGATGCCCTCCTTCTCCATCTCATCAGCCACCACGCCAAAGAGGGACTCCGCATTGCGCTCTTTCATCTTCGCCAAGAGCGTGATTGTCCGCAGATCCGGACGAAAATCATAAAGGCGACTTGGTGATATCTGCCCCATCATCACACATTCTTTGACGCCCTCTCTCTGGAAAAATTTGATCATCTTCACCAATTGCCCGACCCGAAACCACTCAAGGACAGCGACTTGATCCTCCACCTCCGGCTTAGTCTCCCCCTTGAAGGCCGCCACCACCACCCGGACGCCATGGGGCTTCGCGGCCTCCACGAAGGTTTCCGGAAAAATTCCGTTGCCCGCAATCACGCCAATCGTCCGCTCGTCTGCCATCGCATTCATTCAATCCGCCCAACCTCCACCTGAACACTGAAAAGTCGCCGCACGCTGCTTGCATCGTGGCACCCTCCTCCTATGATGACAAAGTAACCGCCACTATTATGGAATATCTTCCTTATATCTTCCTCGGAATCGCAGGGATTCTCTCCTTCGCGCTCTTCATTCTTCTCCTCAAATTTTTCAAAACCTGGCTCCGCGCCTGGCTCGCCAACGCCAAGGTTTCCTGGGCCAGCTTGATCGGCATGTGGCTGCGAAAGGTCCCCTACTCTGGAATCACCGATAGCCGGGTCACCGCGGTCAAGGCAGGCTTGGAGTTCACGACCGACCAATTAGAAGCCCACTTCCTCGCCGGGGGCGATGTCACCAACGTCGTGCTGGCCTGCATCGCCGCGAACAAGGCCGAAATCAATCTCACCTACGATCGGGCGTGTGCGATCGACCTCGCTACCAAGGATACGGGTAAAACCGTGCTCGAGGCGGTGCGGACTTCCATCAACCCAAAAGTGATCGATTGCCCAAATCCCGCCACCGGAGTCACCAAGATCACGGCCGTGGCCAAGGATGGCATCGGCGTGAACGTGCGAGCACGAGTAACCGTGCGGACCAATCTGGCACGCTTTGTCGGTGGTGCCACCGAAGAAACCATTATTGCGCGCGTAGGAGAGGGCATCGTCACTTCGGTGGGATCCGCCTCCTCCTATAAGGCGGTCCTTGAGAATCCCGATAACATCTCCAAGCTTGTTCTCGGAAAGGGTGTCGATTCCTCCACCGCCTTCGAAATCCTCTCAATCGACATCGCGGACGTCGACGTTGCTGACAACGTCGGCGCCCGACTACAGACCGAGCAGGCTGAAGCGGACAAGCAAGTCGCTCAGGCCAAGGCGGAAATGCGCCGAGCAGCGGCAGTCGCTTCCGAGCAGGAAATGGCCGCTCGCACCCAGGAAATGCGGGCCAAGGTCGTGGAAGCCGAAGCGGAAGTCCCCCTCGCCATTGCAACTGCATTCCGCGCCGGCAATCTTGGCATCATGGACTACATCAAGTACCAGAACGTGCGTGCTGACACTCAGATGCGCCAGTCCATCGCGGAGGATGATCACGAGGAGAACGATACCCTCTAGCGCTCAGCTCCCCACTCCACCCATCCATTATGGAACCGATCGCAGTCTCCTTCATCGTCGTGATGATGATCATAGGGGGGATCAAATGGCTCCTCGAAAACTTCTCGGGCAATCAGAATATCCGGCAGGACAAGCCCGATGCCTCCTTCGCGGATCTCTACGAGGATGCTCGTCAGCAAATCCTGGAGCGGCAGGCCCGTCAAAACGCCCAACAAGAAGCACCCCACCGAGGCGCCCAACAGCGTATCATCCAACCCGGCACTCCACCGCCGCCAATTCCTGTACCACCTCCCCTCCCCGACAGCCGCCGCCCTCTCGTGGCCCAGGCTCAACCCACCCGAAGTGTTCCCCCCAACCCTCTTCACCGTCCAGTGATAGCGGCCCTCGAACGCGTTCAGGAAGCGGAAATCATCCCGCGGAGCCGCCGCCGCTCAACCCGCATTTCCGCCCGTCAATTACTCGCCTCTCCCGCCTCAGCCCGTGAAGCCATCGTCCTTCTCGAAATCCTGGGTCCTCCAAAGGGCGCGATTTAAGGCTCCATCGGCATCCAATCATCGGGTCCTGCATCGTTGGATCCACTTGATCGGGACACCCTTCTTGGGCCAGTTTGGATCTTAGGTTCCGGGCGCTTGAGCCGTGCCCTTCTCAGTTCTTTAGCTAATTCTTTCTGCTGGGATTGGATGAACGCTTAAGCAGGGTTGTCGCTATCGATTCGAGGCCATCTGCTTGATCCTTTGTTTCAACATACCAGTATATTTCACTGGCGGGGGACTTGGCTGGAGGAATGCTTGCATTCCAAAGTGCCGTGCTTTTTTCACGTTTCATGCGCACAGATTGATAACGATCCTTGGCATCGTTGAACATCATACCCTGCAAGAAACAGTAATAGAGGCGAACACTGGTAATCTCTGCTTTGCTCTTGACGATAGCGCTAATGGTTAAGGCATTTTGATCGACAGATTCGAGTGCAGTTACGCTAGTTGTTGGTCGTCCCCAGAAACTATGAGCGATCCAGGCGCGGGCGACTTCAGCGTGGGTGGCGGAGCCCATGCCATGGCGGTAGTTGGGGACGTAGGCGAAGCTCTTATCTCCTTGGTAAAGGGGATAAAATCCGTGGTCATCAAAATTGTTGAAGAGATTGTCATTGGTGCCGATGACATACATGACCGGAACGTTGACGCGGGAGAGGAATTGACGGGGGTCAATGTAAGCCATGTATTCGTATCCACGTGTTGTATACATGTCTTCCAGGTGCACCATATAATCGTATTTCGATCCTTCGTGCGTCGTGCGAATGGCGTTCCGGTCGGGCAGGGCTCCCGGCGTTGGATTATGCTCGAGTAGCAGGTGCAAGAAGTTTCCTGGACGGGCGATGGGGACGATGCCGCGAATCCGGTCGTCGACTGCGGCGGCGATCCAGATCGATTGGGCACGTTTGGAACTTCCGATCAGGACAAACTGGTTAGCCTGAACTTCGTCTAGAGTGCTCAGGACCGTCATAGCTCGCATGTATACTTTTGCCAGGGCGATCCAATGAATCCAATTGGGGTCCCCGCTCTCAAAGAATTTTGCAGCAGTGTACCGGCGAATGGGAGCCTGTCCTTTTACACCCCAATGGTCTCCTGGCATGTTGGACTGCAGTAACATGGAAGGTATTCCCAGTTTTGCTGCGGTGATGGCGCCATATTCCTGTTCAAAATCGAAGCCCTTCGCCTTATTGGAACTGTCACCCTGATTGATGATCGCCATGCCATGTTTCGACTCGGCAATTCCGTTTTCTGGTAAAAAGACCTTGGCCAGATGGCGGATGTTTTCTCCGCCCCAGCTTTGCGATAAAAACTCAAGGTGAATGCAGCGAACCTTTAGGTCGCCTTCCTTCGCTACCGAGACCAAGTCATCCTTCAGGATTTTTAGATCCAAGGTGGATGGATCCTTCATTTCGGTCATATTAAAAGCACTAGCAGGAGGGAGGTTTTTGTTTTCAGCCTGTAAATGACCAGCGAAGGATACAGAAATGATCGCAATCCTTATTAAGGTGCTCAGAGATCTCATCCACTCCTTCTTTCTTAATGCCAATGTCAATTCAGTGGGGTGGCCTTGCAGCTTGTGTGTATTCATCGCACTTTATGGGTGAGGAACCTTTATCAACCTAATTGTAGAGCCAGTACCGGGCGGCTTCAAGATGTTAGGGAGTAATACCTAACAGAGAATCGGTCCATTCTTCAGGCCGCTATTTGTTGTTTCAAATCAGCGGGGCTCATATAGTCGAGAATCTTTCTCGGCTGTTGGGCTAATTCCGGCGCTCCTGAGAATTTAGTGGGTAGAGGGCGGGCCTGATTGCTAGGACTTTCCTTTTCCCACCCTGAATTTATGGAACTTCAGGAAGCGGTGTAGGTGGGGGTGCAGCATCTTCTGGTTCGGTGTTCCGTTCATTTGCCTTCTATGCGGGTGATGGCATAGACTTTGAATCCACCTCCTCTGAGCAGGGGCTCTGATTTGCCGAGAAAATTCGGGGCTGGTGACGGCACCTGCTCCGCACTATCAGCGGGAGGGATGTAAGGCTTGCCTGTTACAAACTCACCTTTGCATATCACGCTTTGTCCCACGAAGTTCGTGAAGCGTTCGAATGGAAGTGCCTTTGACGCACGAAGGATGACACTTCCCTTTGCCGTCCGTTTCCCGGATGGCAGAGCGAAATCCTCGATTTTGAGTACGTAGTATTCACTTCCGCCAGCATCCCACGATTCTCTTGATTTTGTCCAACCCTTGCGAATGACGATTCCCGTGAGACTTTCAAAGGATAGGTCCTCTGCGCTTTCATTGGACGCCGTTGGCTTCTCACTGGCCGACTCCGAACCTTCGGATGACGACTTCTCACCACAACCCGCGACCAGTAGCGCGGCAAACAGCAGGACGAGTATCTTCATGCCCCATCCCTACCACCCCCCAGGCGCAGGGGGCAAGCGGGGAGATGGGCTTGGAGCCAATCCACGCGGATCGGGGCGGGGTGAGGATGTGGGTCCAAAACTCACAAAATGCTGGTGCCTCACTGGTGCCCCTAAAAATCACACCCTATGCAAATAGGTATATTGAGAGTACCGGCGGTGGGAATCGAACCCACACTTCCGAAGAAACGCGATTTTGAATCGCGCGCGTCTACCAATTCCGCCACACCGGCCCTCACGGTCCGGAGTGTCCGTTTCACGTGGCCAGATGTCAAGGGCTCGCGTGTTGATTTCAATCGACGTGACGCAAGCGACTCCTCTTTACGCGATGATCGCTTTCAGGGCTTCTCCATGCACATTGGTCAGCCGACGCTGAATGCCATTGTGGTAGTAGGTCAGCTTCTCGTGATCAATTCCCAGAAGATGGAGCACCGTCGCGTGGAAGTCGTGCCAAGGCACTGGATTCCGGTCGGCACGATAGCCAACCTCATCGGTCGAACCATAGGCAATGCCCGGCTTCAACCCTGCTCCCGCCATCCAGACACTGAAACCGACCTGGTTGTGATCACGGCCCGTCCCGACCTTGTCCGCAGCCGACTGCGTGAACGGGGTGCGCCCAAATTCTGAGGTGAACAGCACCAGGGTGTCGTCCAGCATACCGCGTTGCCGCAGGTCCTTGATCAGGGCCGCCACAGGTTGATCAATCCGGGCAGCTTCCCGTCCGTGATTGCGTTTCATGTCCTCGTGTCCATCCCAGTTAATCCGAGGAGATCCGAAGGAACCACCCGAGAACAATTGAACATGGCGCACCCCGCGCTCGAGAAGGCGTCGCGCGAGCAGACAGCTTCGCCCAAAGTCCTTGCTCTCTTTTCCGTTGAGACCGTAATCTTCCCTGGTCCTCTCGGTCTCCATCTCCAACCCTGTCACTTCGGGCACCGCGAGTTGCATGTTAGCCGCTAGTTCATAGCTCGCCATGCGCGCTATAAGGGCATCTTCCACCCCGTGCTCTTCCATGTGCAGACGATTCATCTGCGCGAGGAGTTTGCGGCTCTCATGATCCACATTCTTGGCCACTTCACGCGCCGGAAAGAGATTGCTGATGGCATCGCCCTCCCCACTGGTGCGAAAGGGAACGCCCTGATGCACCGCTGGTAAAAAACCGTTTGTCCAATTGCTGGTCGATCCTGCCGGCAGGCCGCGTGAATCGGGCAACACGACATAAGCGGGAAGATCCTCGGTCATGTTCCCCAATCCGTAGGAAACCCAGGACCCCATCACGGGGAACCCATTGAAACGAAAGCCGCTGCTCTCCTGGAAGGTTGCCGGGGTGTGACTCGATGATTCGGCCACCATCGAATTGATCACCGTCAGTTCATCCGCCACGGTGGCGATTTTCGGAAAGAGATCCGAAATCCAAAGCCCACTCTGGCCCCGTTGTTTGAACTCCCAGTCGTTCGCTCGCAGGAGGCCCACCCGCCCAAAAAACACGTCCGGCTTATCGTCGGTCTTGAGCGATTTCCCATGCAACTCCTTGAGC
This sequence comes from Roseibacillus sp., assembly GCA_028821775.1. Lineage (GTDB taxonomy): Bacteria > Verrucomicrobiota > Verrucomicrobiia > Verrucomicrobiales > Akkermansiaceae > Roseibacillus_B. The sequence goes on along the minus strand of JAPKFB010000006.1, from coordinate 78,783 downwards.
TTCGGCTTAAAGTCGAAGGAGTCGACTTGGCTCAGTCCGCCGCACAAGCAGATGTGGATCACGCGCTTGGCTTTGGGGGCAACGTGCGACTCCTTCGGTTGCGATGCGAGCCCATCACGAATGAGCAACGAGGAAAGCGCTGCCCCGGTCAATCCCCTCTGGGTCCAATTGAAAAAATCCCGACGCTTCATAAACGAGGGCGTTGCCAGCGAAGTGCTCAGATTTCCGTTCATGACTTCAGTTGAGGTAGAGAAATTCATTGGAGTTGAAGAGAACGCGACAAAATGCTGTGAGGCCGTTCCTCTCAACGAAGGCCACTGTCAGGTCGAGCTCCTTGGGCGTGGCAGAACGAGAAAAGGCCAGTTCAAATCCCCACGCCGCCTGCGACCGAAAATCGCTGTGCCCCGCCTGTAGACGCTTGGCAAACTGCGCCGACATGCGAAGCACGAAAGATGTATTCATCAGCGAAAGCGCACCCAATGGTGTGATTGTCACGCTACGGGCGGGCGCCGCCGACGAAGGATCCGGGCAATCCAGAGGAGCGAGTAAGGGATGAATACTCCCACGCGCCCAAGTGCGATAAATAGTTCGGCGATTGAACTCAGCCCCCTCGGGGTCGATGGGATCGTAGACCCAGGACCCTTTGTGTTTGTACATCTTGAAATCGCGAAATCCCGGACCGCCCGGCACCGCGTTGAGCTCTCCGGAGACCACGAGAATCGCATCCCGAATCGACTCCGCCTCTAATCGCGAGGGCGTGTGACGCCAAAGGAAGACATTGCCAGAGTCCACTTCTTGAGCTCTGGGATTGGCCTTGGTCGACTGCCGGTAGGCCGCGGAGTTCACGATCAGACGGTGCATCTTCTTCAAGCTCCAGCCTTCCTGCCGAAATTCGGCTGCGAGCCAATCGAGCAACTCCGGGTGCGAGGGCTGCCCTCCACTGAATCCCAAATCGTTCGGCGTTTTCACCAGGCCCTGCCCAAAGTGATAGTGCCAGAGGCGATTCATCATCACGCGGGCAAAGAGCGGGTTGTCGCTACCGGTCACCCACTCCGCCAATTTCCTGCGACGCTCACTGTCGGGGGCATTCGCCTTCAGTCCGAAGTCCGCCGACAAAGCGCTCTTCACCGCCGCCACCCCACCGGGAGAAACTTCCTCCCCCGGCTCAAAGGGACTTCCGCGAGCCAGGAGGTGGCGAACCGGCGCACCCTTGGGAGTAACAGCGTAAACTCTCTTCCGTTTCCCCCCTTTCAACTCAGCCGTCAGCTGCGCCAACTCCTTTGTCCACTCCTTGCGCGCGATCTTTTGCTTGGGCTCTAGGGAGGCAATAAGCTCCGCCTCAGTCACAATGGGAATGTTTGCCGAAAGGGCAATCTCTTCCGCATTCAGCACACGATCGTAGAGCTGGGCGCGATCAATGCGACCCGCCAACATGCGACTTCCGCCCGCGGAGGTCCCGTGCCGCAGTCCAAAGAGAATCTGGTGCGAACCCGCCGAGTAGGTCGCCAAGCTCGTCTGGTAGGACTTCCCATAAATCTGCCCATCGCGATAACCCGTGATCGTTCCATCGGCCTGGTAGGCGATCGCGACATGGACAAATCTCTCCAACGCCTCCTTCTCACTACCACCCACTCCGAAGCTTCGGGTCCGACTGTATCCTGAACTCCCCGCCATCCACCGCCCAGGCTCCCGTTCTCCAAAGACGATGGCGTCGAACTGCGTACCATTTGTCCCTTGGATCGAGATCACTCCTCCCCCTCGTTGGGAAATATTGTCGAGCTTCACCCACGCCTCCAAGGTGCGCGCCTTGATGTCCCTGGTCAGTGGAGCGGTCGTCACATACCCCGTTTTCCCATCCAGGATCAGCGCCCCGTCCTGCACCTTGGCCTTTCCGTGGGCTCGACCATGCAGTTGCCCGATCTCGTCCCGAAGATCACCCTCAAAACTCCATCGCGAAATCGGCTTGGGCGGATCGGGCCGATTCACCGAGCTCTTCTCCTGCTTCTCCATGAACTTCTTCCGCAGGAGGCCATCCGCCTCCGCCAGCTTCTTGCTCAGAAGGTCAAACTCGTTACGCATCTGTACTGCATTCGGATCGGCGGGCACCTCGCGATCTCCGCGATGCACTCCGGCAAGCGCTGAGGCAATCTGAAAATACTCCTTCTGCAGAATGGGATCGAACTTGTGATCATGACATCGCGCGCAATTCACGGTCAGACCAAGGAACGACTGTGAGACCGTTCCCACCAAGTCGGCCATCTCGTCCTCACGCATGATTTTTCGTTGCTTGTCACCATTCGGCTTCAAGCCATCGAAGGCCCCACAAACCAGGAACCCGGTCGCTGTGATCGATCCGGGATCATCCTTCTCAAGAAGGTCGCCTGCGATCTGCAGCCGTGAAAATCGATCATAGGGCATGTCATCATTCAACGCCCCGATCACCCAGTCGCGATAGTGCCAGGCATTGTCACGAAGCTGATCGTACTCGAAACCGTTGCTCTCCCCATAGCGCGCCACATCAAGCCAGTGTCGGGCCCAGTGCTCACCGTAGTGCGGCGATGCGAGCAGCACGTCGACATCCCCAACCGCCCCGGGTTCCGGCGGAAGCCCCGTCAACCCATAGTGGAGACGTCGGGAGAGAAGGCGCTCACTCGCCTCCGGAGCCGGAGTCAGTCCTTTTGCTTCCAGTTTCGCCAAGACAAAATGATCGATGGGATTGCGCACCCAGCCCTTGTTCTTCACCACCGGCAAAGAGGGTCGCACCAACTTCTGGAGTGACCACCAACTTCCATCGGCCTTCTCGCCCTGCAGCGAGCCACCCAAAAGGGACAAAGCAAGCAGGGGTAAAAGTCGGCCGGGGTTCGGGAGTCTCATTACCACACTCTCGCGAGCCCCGCTCTGATGACAAGGCAAAGGACAAATCCTCATCCCATAAGACCACGCGCCCTTTGGGAGCCTCTCACGTCAGCCAGGGTGTATTCAAGAACCCGCGTGAGTAGCGGCGCGGGTATTTTTCCGATTGGCAAGGCGTCGGTCGGCAGCGGTGGGCGAACCTACTGAGTCGGATGAGAAGGCCGCGAGACGGAAAATGGGCCACGTTTCCCTTTTGCTGCCCTGCTCGCAGCGCCTGATCCGTTTTCCGAATGGATTCCAACAGCACCGCCAGTCGGGCTTCCCAACACAGTCTAGGGCTGAGGCACGGGCTGCTCAGCGGGGACCAGCAACAGGAGACACTGCTCAATGGATCCTTCCAGATCCCGTTGACGCTTCATCACGGCGTGATTGTGCATGTTCCGCAGGATGCGCGAAATGGTGGCCCGCGGCTGTGAGGCGGAGAGATCCTCCCGAGGATCAAAGAACCTCACGGTTCGGCCGATCTCCGCCGCCGTGGTGATCTTCCATCCATCGTAGGGATTGATGATGAGATCCGACTGTTTTCCACCTGGCGCCTGCGAACCATCATACTTGATCATATAGCGGCCCGGCACGGGCACTCCCACGATGGGAAGATCCAGGCGCCGCGCCACCGCCACCGCAATCTCGGAGAGGATGATCGGCAATCCCCTCCGGCGGGTGAGCACCCGGTGGATTGAGCTGTTGTCTGGGTGGTCATAGCTCTTCTCATCGCCCTCCAGGCCAAACTCCTCCTTCAAGACACCGATCAACGCCCTCACGACTTCCGCAGGGGGAAGAGCCTTCGGTTCAACCCCTGCGCCTATTCTTTTGCGCACTGCCGCCGCCACGAGATCGAGTCTCCCGGTCACGGATTGTTCCTCCAAATCCGGATCCAGCAGGAGGGCGATCACCCACATCGCGTGCTCAACTTCGAGATCCTCCTCCGCAGCCTTCCCCATCGCTGTGAATTCCCTCTTGATCACGGAGAATCGAATCGTGCCCAGCAACTCGACGGCCCGAATCCGCTGCTCCGGTGAAGCGCTTTTGCTCGCTCGCAGGAGACCGGGAATCGCTGGACTCCCAATTTCTAACAGCTTCTCCTTCGAATTCTCCCGAACCGCATATTGCCCGTGATTCAACTTGGCGATGAGCGCCCCGATGATCTCCTGATCAACTTCTACCCGATCTTCTCCTCGTAAATCCGATCCGGCGACAAAAACGATGCCCGTCAGCAAAACGACCACTTGAGACCGAAAGAACCCCTGACTCAAGCACCTCATGAAAGAACCCTACTCAGGCACCGCCTCAAGCTCAATCGATTCCGTTGCTTGAATCGCGCTCGGCACGGGCCCCCTCCCACTCTTGATCGCTTCCCGCGACTCGGCATCGAGCCCGCAGAGCCCGCTCGTGGGATCTTCTTCACTCTCGGTCCTCCAGCGAGGGTAGATATCCCGATAGGTTGAGCGGTGCGAATCCTGGCCTTCAATCTGCTCCGCCATTGCACCGCTTCCCCGTATTCGTTGCTCCACTGCAGCTGGTTGGCAGCGCCCTGATCAAGCGAGATGATCCGCAAATCGGCGGGCTGGAGCGGCAACCATTCCCGGGCATCCTCCGAATCCCGTCGCCCTGAGCAGTCACTCCCTCGCACCGCTTCGACTCCCACCCCGGAACGCTCCGCGTCACCCTTCCAGCCGGAGCCCAAACCCGAACCCGTTGTCAGCCCAATCGTAAACCCCCATGCCATTCAGATCGCAAGCAAGCCTCCTGCCACCACTGCACCTACTTTCATCACGCTCCTGTATATGCCCTCTTTCCGGGCGCGTGCGAATAAAAACATTGCCCGGGACGCCACAAAACCGGGTAAAGTTTTTAATAGCCTTCCAACCCTGCCAGTTCATCCCCATCCCAGCGCCATTGACCTTGCCTTGCACCAGTCGGGTCCTAATCTCAGTTGCTTCCCGGAAGCACCGGGCAGCCTACCTTCATGGATCGCATCTTCGTCGAAAAAAAGCCCGAGTTTAATTCCGAAGCCGGCTCCCTCCTCCACGATCTCAAGACCAGCCTGCAACTGGAAGATCTCGAGTCCCTCCGCATCATTCAGCGCTATGATGTCCAAGGATTGAGCACCCAACAATTCCACGCGGCCACCCAGCTCATTCTCTCGGAGCCTCAAGTCGACACCATCAGTTCTTCCCTTTCGCTTGCAGATGACGAGACCGCCTTTGCGGTGGAGTTCCTTCCCGGCCAATTTGATCAACGCGCTGACTCCGCCGCCCAATGCGTGCAGATTCTCACCCAGGAGCAACGCCCTCTCATTGCCTCCGCCCGGATCATCGTCCTGCAGGGTTCCCTCAATGAGGGCGACCTGCTCCGCATCAAGAGGTTCACTATCAACGCCGTCGATTCACACGAGGCTTCACTCAAACTCCCGGACACCCTGTCCCTCGAATCTCCTCCGCCGCCCGAGGTGGTAGTGCTGACGGGTTTCACCACCCGTGATGACACCGCGCTCTCCGAACTACGAGCCAACCTCGGGCTTGCCATGAGCGTCGCGGACCTTGCTTTCTGCCGCGACTACTTTGGCGGGGAAGAAAAACGTGACCCTACTATCACCGAGCTCCGCATGCTCGACACCTATTGGTCCGACCACTGCCGCCACACCACCTTCCTCACCAAGATCGAAGAGATCACCTTTGATCCAGGCACCGAGGCAATCGAGGAGAGCTACCGCATCTATCAGGAGACCCGGAAGACGGTCTACCGTGATGAAGAGCGCCCGGTCACCCTGATGGACATCGCCCTCATCGGCATGAAGGAACTGCGCAAGTCCGCCGAGCTTGCCAACCTCGAAGTCTCCCGCGAAATCAACGCCGCCAGCATCATTGTTCCGGTCGAAGTTCATCATCACTCAGCCGAGACCCCACCGGCCACGGACAACCCGCAGCCCGCCATTGAAGAGTGGCTCGTGATGTTCAAGAACGAGACCCACAACCACCCCACCGAGATCGAACCGTTCGGCGGAGCCGCCACCTGTCTCGGCGGCTCCATCCGCGATCCTCTGTCGGGCCGTTCTTACGTCTATCAGGCCATGCGCGTGACGGGAGCTGGCGACCCCCGCGCCCCCTTCGAGGACACCCTTCCGGGAAAGCTTCCCCAGCGCAAGATCTGCCAGATTGCGGCCCGGGGATATAGCTCCTACGGAAATCAGATCGGCCTCGCCACCGGCAAGGTCTCCGAACTCTACCACCCTGGATATGTCGCCAAGCGGATGGAGATCGGCGCCGTAATCGCGGCCGCTCCTCGCGAAAATGTCTTTCGTGGCGAACCCGCCCTTGGGGACGCCATTCTCCTCATTGGCGGACGCACCGGCCGGGACGGAGTAGGCGGCGCAACCGGATCCTCGAAGGAGCACACCAACACTGCGCTTGAAAACAGCGCCGAAGTTCAGAAGGGCGACGCCCCCACCGAACGCAAAATCCAACGACTCTTCCGCAATCCCGAATTCGCGAAAAGGATCAAGGTCTGCAACGATTTTGGCGCGGGAGGGGTCTCCGTCGCGATCGGCGAAATTGCCGACAGCCTCGAAATTGATCTCGATCAAATTCCGAAGAAATACGACGGACTCGACGGCACCGAACTGGCCATCTCGGAATCCCAGGAGCGCATGGCCGTGCTCATCGACCCTGCCGACGTGGAGTTCTTCATTGCAGAAGCAGACAAGGAAAACCTCGAGTGCAAACGGGTCGCCACCGTGGCCGATCACGGAAGACTCCGCATCAGCTGGCGCGGCAAGGCCATCGTCGACCTCAGCCGCGCCTTTCTCGACACCAATGGTGTTCAGGGAAGTAGCCGCGTGCAGGTGACCGCGCCCACCCTGAAAGATTCCCCCCTGCAGAAAGAAACTCCGACAGTCGCAAACGCGTCATCACTCCGAGATAAGTTCAAGGCTGCCCTCTCGAATCTCAACTCCTGCAGTCAGAAGGGCCTCGGTGAAATGTTCGACGGCTCGGTGGGCGCCAACACCGTCCTTTGGCCCTTTGGCGGTCGCACCCAGCTCACCCCAGTCGATGCCATGGCCGCCAAGATCCCCCTCCTCGAAGGCGAGACCGACACCTGCACCCTGATGAGCTGGGGGTTCAATCCGCGCATCGCCTCCTGGAGTCCCTATCACGGCGCAATGTTCGCAGTCACCGAGTCCGTTTGTCGAATCATCTCCAGCGGTGGTCACCTCCCTGATATTCGTCTCACCCTCCAGGAGTATTTCGAAAAACTCGGCCAGGACCCGAGACGCTGGGGGAAACCATTCAGCGCTCTCCTAGGTGCCTATCACGTCCAACAAGCCCTTCGCCTGGCCGCCATCGGGGGGAAGGACAGCATGTCGGGATCCTTCAACGAGCTCGATGTTCCGCCCACCCTGGTCTCCTTCGCCGTTGCACCCGCCAAAGCGAGCCACTCGATTTCACCGGAGTTCAAGGAAACCGACAGCCTCCTCTCCCTCCTCAGCATTCCCCGTGACGAATACGGCCGACCTGACTTTGTCAGACTGCTCGCAATCGCCGATCAGATCCATCAACTCGCCACCACTGGGGAGATTCTCGCCATGCACAGTCTCGGCGAGGGCGGTCTGGCAGCGGGAATCGTCACCATGGCGGCGGGCAATCAGATTGGCTTCACCGCAAATTCCGAGCTCACTTCCGAGGACTATTTCCACGAGCGCTATGTCGCCTTCCTCGTCGAGACCTGCGAACCCCTCCCAGATGATCTCGGAGCCCTCGAAATTGGAGTCACCACTTCGGACTCTTGCGTGCAAATAGCTGGTGAGTCGTTCAGCCTTTGCGACTTACTGGCCCAATGGCGAGCACCCCTCGAAAACATCTACCCCACCCAGTGCACCTCTCCGCATCCCGAACTCGAGACCTTCAGGCATCGCTCCGGCCCCACTATCCTTCCGCCCAAATCCAAACTCGCGAAGCCCAGGGCCATCATCCCATCCTTCCCGGGTACCAATTCAGAGTACGATTCTGCGCGCGCTCTCCGCGAAGCCGGCGCGGAGGCCGGAATCCTGGTCTTCCGAAATCTCACCGCCGAGGCCGTGGACGAATCGCTCCACGCTCTCGCGACCTCCATCCGCCAATCACAAATCCTGCTCATCCCAGGCGGCTTCAGCTCCGGTGACGAACCCGATGGCTCCGGAAAATTCATCGCCACCGTCCTGCGCAGCCCCATCGTCCGCGACGCGGTGATGGAACTCATCACGGACCGCGACGGTCTCATTCTCGGCATTTGCAACGGCTTCCAAGCCCTCGTCAAAACCGGCCTCGTTCCTTACGGTGAGATCCGGGATCCCGAACCCGAGGCCCCTACCCTAACCGCGAACGATATCGGACGACACATTTCCTGCTACGTCACCACCCGGATTGCCTCCAATCTCTCGCCTTGGCTCTCCCACTGCGCCGTCGACGATCTCCACCTCGTGCCCGTCTCCCACGGCGAGGGCAAATTCTACGCCTCCGCAGAGGAGATTCAACACTTGGCCGCTCACGGCCAGATCGCAACCCAGTACGCCGATGCCACCGGTGAACCGAGCATGAACATCGCCCACAATCCGAACGGATCCCTCTACGCCATTGAAGGAATCACCAGCCCGGACGGTCGCGTCCTCGGAAAAATGGGTCACACCGAACGCCGCGGCACCAACGTCGCAAAGAACATTCCGGGCGAGAAATACCAACCTCTCTTTGCCGGTGGGGTGGAGTATTTTCAAGGATGACGATCCCGGGAGGTCAACGCTGCTCCAGAAACATCGCCGTCCGGCCCTCGCATCCAGCCAAGGACCCGACCAGCCACACATCAGGGTTTTCGAACATACTCTAGCGAGCTTGAGTCTCGGGCTAAGTACGAACGGAACTCGATTCCCGGCAAGCAGTCTACTCCACCACCCGAATCTTGCCCCCCTCCATCCGAAGGACAACATCCGCCAATTGCTCGGCCTCCCGGCTACTATGCGTCACGTGCAGGACGGTCACGGAATGCTCGATCTGAATTCGCTTCAACAGGTCAACCATTTCGTCGCGGGCGTCTTCATCAAGCGCGGAAAGAGGCTCATCCAGGAGAAGCACTTTGGGCTGCACTGCGAGCGCCCTCCCCAGCGCCACCCGCTGACGTTCCCCACCAGAAAGCCCGTCGGGCATGCGATTGAGCAATTTCTCAAGTCCCAACTCTCGAGCCAGCGTGCTCACGGCCTTCTCAATCTCCGCTTCCGCCCGGCGTCGGATCTTTAATCCAAATCCAATTTGTTCGCTGACCGTCATGGTCGGAAAGAGCGCACCATCCTGGGGAACATAGCCGATGTTTCTTTCTCCCGGCGGCTTGAGGGTTACCTCTTCCCCACCAATCAGAAGCTGCCCGGACAACGGCTCCCGAAGTCCACAGATCAGCTCCACAACCGTTGACTTTCCACATCCCGTGTTCCCCATCAGGACTGAGTATTTTCCCTCGGGCACCACACAATTGAGGCCGCTCAGGGAAAACTCTCCCACCCGCCACGCAATGTCCACTAACTCAATCATCGCCCGATCACCATCTCTCCCCCGCTAGGCGCATCGCCACTAGTACAACCATTGCAAAGAAGACCATCAACAAACTGACTGCGACCGCCGCCTCCAATTCACCAACGCTCAGCTCCAACCAGACCGTGGTGGCCAACACTTCTGTTTTCATGCGGGTGGAGCCCGCAAAGACCATGACCGGACCAAACTCTCCCAGACTACGTGCCCAGGCCACACTGCCTGCCGCCACCATTCCTTTCCCCGCTGCCGGAAGAGCCACTCGCCACATCGCACTCCCGCGCGAACATCCTAGCGTCATGGCCACATCCTCCGGTCGCTGGGAGAGCTGAGTAAAGGTCCCGCGCATCGTCCGGATCGCAAAGGCGGCCCCAATCACCAACTGGGCCAACACCACCCCAAAAACGGTGTAGGTGAAGGGAATCACGGAATCGACCAGCCCGCCCAGTCTGGTTTGGAAGAGAATGAGAAGACAGAGTCCGATTACCATTGGCGGCAGCACAATCGGAATATCAAGCGCCGACTCCACCAGGGCCTTGCCTCGGAAATCCTTGCGCGCGAGCAGGTAGCCGATGGGCACCGCAAGGAGGAGGGAGAGCAGCGCGGTGAGCGAGCACGTGAGCAGACTTAGAAAAACCGAATGCTGAATCTCTCGCGAATTCAGGGCCTCGAAATAATCGGAGGGCGAACTATAGGTCGCGGTTGCCCACAACATCGAGATGATGAAAAGAAGATAGCCGGCCGTCACGAAGACCAGCAGACTCCAAAATCGGGAGTTCCTTCGTGTCACAATGCCCAGCAGGGCCCGAAGGATTGAAGTAACTATACGCGACTCGTAAGCCATGGATCGCTAATTGCGCTGAGGCTGTTTGAGCCAGGGTGGAATCTCCAGTTCCGTGCTTTTCACCGGAGTCTGATCCTCCAGCCATCTGAAGCCCGACTCCTCAAAACGGACTCGATTTTTCTGGAGAAACGCGAGCAAGCGACTGGCCAGCAGCCTGCGATCCGAGTCCCCTCGCACCGAAAACGGTTGCACCGCTCGCGCTCCTTCGTGATCGATCGCAAGGAACTCGAGGTGCTCCTCCTGCAACTTGTAGTTCACTTCATAAACAATCACCGCGTCGAGGGCCCCGGCCCGCATCTGGTGGATCAAAAAATCGGCCGTCGGCCCCTCCACCACCACATTTTTCCGCACCGCGGCCTCGAGAGCAGAAGCTCGCAACATCCCCTGGGTCATGAAGCCCAGCGTCGACTGCTTGGCATTGTTGAGCCCGAGCCGCACTCCCGGCTTTGCAAGATCCGCCAGGGTCTTGACCCCCTTGGGATTCCCCTTGTTGACCGCGATTCCGATGATGGTCTCGGTGAGCATGACAGCCTCGGAGAAAGCCTCCGCCACGGGCGGCACGAAACAGAGATCACAGGCATAGTAGGCATCGGGGTACTTGGGATTTGCGGTGTCTTTCATCGTCTCCATGGTCGCGCAAAGCACCCCGCAACCATTGAACACGGTTTCCACCGTGACGCCTTCTCGCACCGCAAACTCCTTCAAGGTCTTCTCCACTGCCGGACGATTCACCCCTCCGCTGTAAAGAATGAGCTTGGGTTTCTCCTTCCAGGAATCGCCCTCGATGGCGTCAAAACCCTTCTCCCGAAAAATCTTTGCTCCCCGCTCGGGAGCGTTGAGATAACGGGCGAATTTCAGCGCCGAGGGGGAACTTTCCGTCACCCTGAGCACCGAGACCGTCACTGTATCCAACCGCTTGCTGAATGCCGGCACCTTGATCGCTTCGATCCCCTTGAACTGCGGCACGGTCGAATTCCAAATCACGGCGGCATCGATCGCACCAATCGAAAGATCTCCCGCCAGTTCTGTCACCGTCGTCTTCATCACGGTCACCTTTTTCGCCAGTTCATCCCAACGATTGCCCAGACTGGCCTTGGTCGCCTTCCCGATGCTCGCGGTCTCCGGGTTGGCCACCGCCAACCTCAAGTCTGCGCGAAAAAGATCCTCCAGGCCTTTCACGCCCTTCGGGTTCCCTGCCCGAACCGCAATGACCGGATACTGATGGCAGAGCGGAAGCACCTCCACAATGATGCCCGCCTTTCGGGCCGCCTCCACTGCGGTCTCATCTGCAGCGATAAACAGATCCCCCTTGGGCGCAACCTTGATCTGGCTCAACAAGGTTCCCGTTCCACCGAACTGGAGATTCACCTGGACCCCAAACTCCTCACGGTACTTTTCCTTGATCGCCTCCACCGGCACTCTCATGCCCGCCGCACAGTAAACCGTGATCGACTTGGCATCCGCACCACCCGCTCCATCCTTGCTGTAGGTCCACACCAAGGCGCCGATGAGAACAACGAGAGTGCCTGCAAATCCGATGATAGCCTTCATAACAATTTGTCTAGTGTTTTAGTAGGTCGGAGCTCCGACCAAATTCAACTCCCTTTTATGCTAACCATAAAATACAGGGCGCCCAACCCCGCAACCACCGCCAGGCTGCCAAGAACAATTCCGAGTGCTGAGCCTTCATTGCCCTTCTCGGGCACGACGAGATCCGTCCCACCCTCAAAACTCACCACTTCCGGGAGCAGGGCAATCGGAGCCCCCTGCCCCTCCCCCTCTTCGGAGACCGAGACCGGAAGAACTGAATCCTCCAATGTCCGGTCCGCAGCCATTTGGGCGGCCATCAGTCGCGTATCCCAATCAATCGCCATCGCAATATCCCAACCGGGATTCCCGATCTTCACCCGGCACGAACAGGCCCCAAGGAGGAAGAGTGAGACCTCATCGATTCCCTCTTCATCCAGTTCGCTCGGCGGCCAGACACCCAAGGCCCGCCCCCGTCCGAACACCACTCCAGCAAAGGGTTCATCCCCTTCCAGCAGGGGGGCTCCGACAGGCCCCACCAACATCTTGAGAAAGACCTGCTCCTTGGCATCGCTGCGCGCCACCTTCAAAAAGGAAAACCCTACTCTCAAATCCGGCCCCGGACCGAGCTTGCTCTCCGGATCGTTGGGATCCTGCTCCGGAATGGCCGCTACGCTTTCGAGATAAGAGAGTCTCTCCGAGATTCGCTTCTCGAATTCCTGGTCCTTCTCAGCGCTGCCCGAGGAGACCATCACCCACACCATCGAGGCTCCGGAAAGCAGTTCTTGAGCAATCTTTTCCCGCATCGGCGAAAGAAAGAGTGCGCTCAACTCCGCATCGGGCTGACCGGACCAGACCACCGCCTCTTCCTCCGTCGGCATCAGCAAGCGCGCAGGAGAGTCACCCTTCGCAAGCGCCACCACCTCCAACTCGGTCGCGGTTTCACCCAGGAGAGTTCGCAACTTGGCAGCCTGCGCGCCTTCCATCCAACCTGCCGCCACCTCAAAGCGATAAGCATCCGCGTGCCAGCGGTCCAAGGCATAGCGAAACACCGGCACCGTACAGGCCTCTGCCAGCGCGCTCAAAAGCAGCAGGCCCAACAAAACTCTCGCCATCGTCGTATTCACTCGTCCTCTTTCTTCCCGAACTTCACCACGCTTCCGTCCTTGGTCGCAACAAAGAGACTTCCGTTCGCCACTGCCATGCCGTCCCAGACTGGCAGCGAGTCCAGCTTCAACTCCTGGCCTTGATCCCCGTTGGAAACCGAAACCGCCAACAACTTGCCACCCACTTTCCCGTCCAGCGCTTCATCCTGTTTCCGCAGCAAATCGTCCACCGCGTGATCGTTCTCCATGATTCGCTCAAAGGTATATTCCTCATCCATCAGATCAGGCGGCCCGGCCACCAGCAGAGTATCATTGGCGAGCACCATCGCCCGCGCAAAGAGAGGCACCTGCCGATTCCAATCTCGCTTCACATAGGAATTGGAGGGCGATGGTTTCCCACTGGGCTTGCGCCTGCCCTTGCGGAACCAAATCGCTTTCCCAGCCTTCCCTTTACCTACCTCGACCCCCACTAACGTGCCGTGATTCTTGTGCCCGGACTCGTCCCTGGCGCTGGGAGTGTCGAACGAACACGCCAACATCGCCTCCCCATTTTTCGCGCGGGCCTTCTCGGGCCCTTCGTAGATCGCCTTCACCTCCTCCGCCTCTACCTGACGGAAGGAAACACGGAGCTCGTCGATCAATCCCGTATAGCTAAATTCCGTTTTGTATTCTCCCACTGATGACTGCGAATCCATCCCTAGATCCAGTCCTTGCACCGGCAACTTGGTCAGGAATCCCGTGGCTTTGCCCTTGGCCGCCAACTCGCCATTGAGATAGAGACTCATCGACTTATCGGCTCCCAGCACGCCGACGAGATGATTCCATCCTCCCTTGAGCTGCTTCTTACCCTCAATAATGGAAAGCTCGTCGTCCGCCCGCACCAGGAAGCTGGGAATCCTCTTCTTCAGAATGATCGCATAGCCATTGGCGGGTCCGCCGTGAGCAAGCACCACCCCACCCGGACCATCGGGGAAGACCCACAGGTCGACGGTGATTGGTTTTCCACTGGGATCGAACGAATTTTTGGGAGGAAAGGAGACCGAGGCGTTCGAACTTCCACGCCGCCCTTTCGCAGTTGGCTTGGGAGCATCCGGCGCAACGCGGTCAGCGCCAAAGAGCTGATGCTCGATCGTGGTCGTCCAGCGCAGGTACTCCGGATTGCGCCCGAAGCCGTAGACCTTCTCCTTGTTGAAAACGAGCATGCGTCCCGCCGGCGCAAACTTACCGGCCTGATAGTAGCCATTGTGCCCGCCCGCGAAATTCTTTCCGAACACCCAGTAGGCTCGATGAAAGTAGGTGTCGTCCAGGAATCCCATCGGGGCAAAGAGATGGGCCCCTTCCCCTTGTTGTGCTCCGCCTTGCGCGGCGGCGTTTCCGGAGATGGGCCCAATCTCCAAACGCTTCCCTGCTTTGTCGATTTTTTGCGATCTCAGGTAGGTGAAGGTTCCGTCGCTGCTCAGGATATCCGGCAAACCAACCTGCATCTGCAGGGTCTGCAGGCGATCCTGGATGTCGCCCCCATTCTCCGGATCCCGATGGTCCATCACGTTCTCCAGCAACTTCCTGCCGGTCTTCACATCGAGCTGAATGTAGCGCATGCCGTGATCGAGAAAAGTGGAACGTCCCGCCACAAAGGTCGCCACTCCCTCTTCCACGAGAACGGTGCCATGCACCGGCCAGACACTTTCAATCTGCTCGAAGGCCATCACCCGCCGGTCCACCGGAGCCGCCCGAAAGCGCCACAGCAACTCTCCGTCCTCCGCGCGCACGCAATAGACCGAGCCGTCGGCGGAACCAAAAACCAGGCGCCCTTTCCAGTAGGCCGGCGGCGAATCAACGCGCCCGCCCGTCGTAAAACTCCAGAGCACCTTGCCTGACTTTGAGGAGAGCGCATGCACGGTGTGTTGATCGATCTGCGCCACAAAGACCTTGTCCTTCACCACGCTGAGAGCACTGAGTCGTCCTCCGAGCTCGGCCTTCCATCCCTCTGCAAGGTTGGTATCGAGCTGCTGGCCGGAAAACCCGCTTCGAGCCACATTAGCCCGAAAGGTTGGCCAATCACTGGCATCCGCGGCAACCTCCTTCACATCCTCTGCGTAGGCGGGTCCCTTTTCCAGACGTCCTTCCTCAGAGATTTTCGCGGGCAGGGTGAAGGTCTCCGAAGCGGGCGCCAGCGCGTTGAAACCAAACAACTTCGCCTCGGGATAGCAGGCGCAGTTGTGTGGAGGCGCGTAGGTCAACCCGTTCGCCGGCATCACCCCGTAAAGACAACCGCCCCGCACCCAGTGATTGATGTCCCAATCTTCCTTCTCGTAGTCGACAAATTCGATCCCGGTGCGCGACGGCATCAGAAAGCGCTCGGTCGCTTTCGCGATGTAACATCGGTGATGAAACCAGTAGGTCTTCACATTGGGGGGGAACTCTTTCTTCACATCCCCAGTGCGCGGATCCCGCCCGGTGTATACCCCGCTGTGCTTTCCAGAAGTCAGGGGAGCGGACCACACCAAGCCTCCCACCACGAGCAGATCCTGCAGGGATTGATATCCGGAAGGATCGTGCTTGGACTCCCAAAGCGTTTGTCCACTGACCAGGTCGAAACTCTTCATCTTGCCGTCCCCGCCAGCGTAAAGAACGACATCTTCGTAGATGACCAACCGGGGGGCAAAATTAAACGGGATCAACTCCCGACGGGTCGCCTTCTCTGCCCGCCACCGCTCACCTCCGGTTTCTCGATCCAGACAAACGACGCTTTCTCCATCGTGGTAGACCAGCGACTTTCCTGCCACCGACACCGTGAGAGGGGCGATCTTGTCGCGATGATCCCAAAGCGGCTTTCCGGTCTCGGCATCGTAGACTCGAATCCGGCGGGGACTGGCATTCCAGACAAACTCTGTCCGCACCCGGGCCTGGTCACCTACATTGTGCTTGGGGGTGTAATCCTCCAACTCCGACTTCCCTTCCCTGATCAAGGTGAAGAGCACTCCCTTCGAGTGCACGATCTCCTCTGCCTTCTCGGATCCTTTAAAAACCCGCAGGGTCTTTCCGGTTGCTGCGTCCAGACATTCCACCGACCCCATGATGCTGCGGGTCACAAACAACCTTTCGCCATCGATCACCAGGCGCCGCGCGAGCTGACTCGGCCCGCTCTTCAGTGGCCAAAGCTGGCTGTGCCACTCGGATATTTCCCGCTTCCAAAGCACGGACCCATTGAAGGCGTCGCGGGCGATGAGTTTCCAGCGCGAGGGCAGCTGGATCGAGACCCGCGATCCTTCATCCATGATGTAGAAAATTCGACCCCCTCCCGAAACGAGCGCACTCATCGACGCCATCCGATCATGGTGCCGCGACCAGCGGGGACTACCGACCCACTGCATGCGCCGCGGCGGTCCCACCACCGTATCCTGGGCCACCGCATTCCCGGATGGGCCGTGGAAATAATGGGTCCATTCATCGATCTCGGCCGGACGCGGCTTCACCACTTTGGTCCAGCTTCCGTCCTTCTTGAAATAGGCCACCCCTTCCGGCACCAGCACTCGCTGCACCTCATCCAGGCTGACCTCACCCAGGTCTTCCGCCACCAACAAGTTCACAAAGTTTTCAATGTAGGGAAGCGTCCTGCCATCGTAGCGCTCAATAGAAACCGGACCGTAGAGTCCCTTCGCCAAGAGCGTCTTACGCGCCATTTCCACCCTGGACCGATCCTTGCTCAAGCCATGCACCATGTAACCGTCATGAGCGCGTAAGGCCGCGGTCAAAAGACCATCGCCCGCACCGAGGTGAACGATGAGCCCACCCTTCACTCCGGAGGAAGACAGAATCTCCGCCGCGCTGGGAGCAGCTTGAAGAAGGGGGGTGAGAAGGAAGAAGGAGAGCGGGAGAGCGGCTTTCATGACGACTTTGGGTCGCCCCTAGGGTGGCACAATGCCGGGGCCTCCCTCAACTACTCATTCTGCCATTCGATCCTGTCAGCAGCCCCAAACCCTGACTTTCCATCCATGCGCCGAGCGGCTAGCCTCAAATCCTCATGAAGGTCACTATTCAGCTCCTCGGGCAGGCTCGGCGGTTGGCCGCCAGGGAGCGGCTCGAGCTTGAGATCCCAGCAGAAAGTACGGTCCACGATCTCCTGCCCGCCATCCTCAAGGGCGCTGACGAACGCCTCAGCTCCCTGCTCGCCTGCGAGGGCAAGCTTCGCCGCAGCGTGATGGCCATTCTACGCGACGAGACGATCGATCCAGCAGCCTCCGGTCTCCTCCAGGACGGCGATGAACTCAGCCTCCTGCCACCGATGTCCGGTGGATAACGACGTGATGGATAACAACCTCACCGACCAAGAGCGGGCGATTTACGAATGGCAGATCTGGGTCCAGGATCTCGGCGAGACGGGCCAGTCAAAACTCAAGTCCGCCACAGCCCTCATCACGCGCGTGGGCGGACTGGGCGGTCCGCTCGCACAATCGCTGGCCGCCGCCGGCCTCGGCAAGCTCATCCTGGCACACGGAGGCAACACCAAACCCAGCGATCTCAACCGACAGGTTCTGCAAACCCACGCTCAACTCGGGAAGTCCCGCGTCGAATCTTGTCGACAACGCCTGCTGGATCTCAATCCGCGCCTCGAGGTGGAAGCCGTGCCCGAGAACGTGAGCGAAGAGAATGTCGCGGGCCTGGTTGCTTCTGCCGACATCATCTTCGACTGCGCGCCCCTCTTTGAAGAACGCTTCCTGCTCAACCGTGAATGCGTCCGCCAAGACAAGCCTCTCATCGATGCTGCGATGTTTGACCTCGAGGGCCAACTCACCACCATCATTCCCGGACAGACGCCCTGCCTCGCCTGTCTCTATCCCGAAACTCCCCCTGGTTGGAAACGCGAGTTTCCTGTTATCGGGGCGGTCTCGGCAACCATCGCCAACCTTGCCGCTCTCGAGGGAATCAAGCTCATCGCCGGCTTCGGGGAACTCCTGACCGGAAAACTGCTTCTTTTCGATGCTCGCACGATGGAGTTTCGCAAGATCACGATCCGCAGGAATCCCGCTTGCGAGGTGTGCGCGTGACTCCCTGGTCGCTCCGCATTGTTGCACCTCTTTCCCCACCCCTACAAACTACTCTTCTCTTTCGAACAGCAACGATTTGACGCTCTGATCGTGGGCCGACAAACAAGATTCAAGGAGACGGAGGAATCACCGGAACCACCTGCTCTGTATCGCCGGATTGGCGGTGGCGCACTCGGGAATATTGTTCGCCTCTGCGTTCGCCTCTGATGAGGCGGCGCAGATCAAACCGGGCAGCGAGATCCCAGCGGTATGGAAGAAGGATCAGCACCTCTAAGTCAAAGGCTCGCTTCGAGCAGGCTCCTCCAAATTGAATGCCCTGGAAAAGCGGCTCGCTCAGAATGCACCCAATTGGAGCGTCGTTCTGATGGTCATCACCCAAGGAGAACGGTTCACCGAAACTGGCGGCTGTAGCGATCGAGGAATGGACGCGGTAGAATTTGCGCTCGGACAGTCACTCCCCAACAAGACCACCTTCGGCGAACTGAAGCATCCCCCAACAGGAGAGGCAAAGGGAACCTACTTCTTGAGTAAGGCACTCTCTTCGAGAGCCGCAAGATCCATCTCGCGAGCGTAGTCGTCATTGATCAGCCGCTCGCCCAGTTCGTCGCTTTTGTCGCTGAACTCCACGATGGGATTCTTGAAGTGCGTCCCATCTTTGACACCCATACGCTTCGAAAAACTTCCCGCCGCCACCTTGGGCACAATCCCCTCAACGAGCAGAATATCGAGTTTCTTGGATGATCCCTCGTAGAGCGTTTCCATTGAAAACAATGGTTGAGGCCGGATAGGAGCCGATCAAGGATAGCTCCAGCAAGCAACTGTTCACAACTCCAGTCCTACCCCAGGGTCCGGGATCACAATTTGCTTGGAGAGCCCCCGTCGCTCGGCCTCCGCCATGAGCCGTTCCAGGGGTTCCTCAGGAGGTTCGTTGCTCAGCATGAACGTCCCGTAATGCATTGGAACCATCAGGCGGGCACCCAGATCCTCGAAGGCCGTGAGGGCCTCTTCCGGAGTCATATGAACATCACGACCACTCGGTGGTTCGTAGGCCCCGATCGGCATGAGGGCGATGTCGATCTTCTCGCGCGCTCCGATTTTCTTAAACCCTCCAAAATAAGCGCTATCCCCACAGTGGAAAACAGAGCGGGTCTCGTTGGAGACCAGAAACCCACCGTAATCCCGATGAGTATCGTGCCCAAAACGGGCGCCCCAATGATGGCTCGGAGTATGAAGCACCCGCAGGTTACGGAAGGAATCCTCCTCCCAAATCTTCATCTCCACCACAGGATCAAAACCCAGCCGCTTGACGAGATCGCCACTCCCCCGCGGCACGATAATTCCGTCGCGCGACTCGATTCCCTTGAGGGACTTCTTGTGCAGGTGATCGAAATGCGCGTGGGAGACCAGCACAAGATCCACCTCCGGCATGTGTTCGAGTAGAATCCCGGGGCGTTGCATTCGCTTCACAAGCCCAATCCACTTCGCCCAGTTCGGATCGAAGAGGACGGAGTGCTTCTCGAATTGGACATAGAATGAAGCGTGCCCGATCCAGGTCACCCGAACCTTGCCCTTCACGGGGGGCAAAAACTTCGGGTGCTGCGGATCGCCAATGAGCTTCCGAAAGATTTGCGGCACGAGCCGATAGCGAATGTAACGTAAGTTGCGCTCCGGCCACCCCTTTTTCGGTTTCAGCCCAGCGTAGTCTTCCGCTAATCGCTTACGACCGTTTTCGCTCATCAATTCTCAACCTACCAATTCACTCCCGCTGCTCAATCGTCCAGTCAGCCTGCTTCCTGGTAATCAGTCCCAGGGCACTCTAGGCCAGAGCCGCCGCGATCTCATCTGCGTAGTGCTGCGCGCACCCACCGATAGAATCTGCGACATCTCCATAAATCACCCCTCGCGACACATTCACGACGTTGGGGGCTGTACGCCCAGTGCCCTTGAGGGTCGAGAGATCCCCGCCCTGGGCGCCCAACCCCGGAATCAGGAGCGGCACATCGGGCAAGCGCGCAATGACATCCTCCCCCGCATTTGTGAGTCCCACCACCAGCCCAACATCCGTCGCGCTGCCTTCCTCAGCTGCTCGCGAGGCAAATTGCCCAACATACTCGAAGATTTTACGGCCCTCCGCTTCGCGTCGCTGCAAATCTGCGCTCCCGGGATTGGAGGTAACCGCCAGCAGGTAGATCCCCTTCCCTTCGAAGTCGAGAAAGGGCTCCAGAGAGTCATATCCCATGAAGGGATTCACAGTGACCGCATCCGCGCCCAACACTTCGTAACAGGCCTGCGCATAACGGCGCTGAGTCTCTCCAATGTCACTCCGCTTGGCATCCAGAATGACCGGAACGCCCTCAGGGACGCGGGCGATGACCCGCTTCAAGAGCGCGATCCCATCCGGCCCCATCGCTTCGAAGTAGGCACTGTTGGGTTTGTAAACCGCGGTCTTCGCCAGGGTGACCTCAATCACTCGTTCGAGGAAGGCTTCGACTTGTCCAATCTCGCCACCGTGCTGCTCAATCCGCGGGTCCAATCCCACGCAAAGATTTGATCCCGTGTCCGCAATCCGGGCCGCCAATTTCTGTGAGTATCGCGCTTGCGCTCCCATTTGGGGGCGCAGTGTGTCTGCGATTCCCAGATACAAAAGTGTTTCCTGTTCAATTCGCCGGGAAGACACGCTATTGTGGTCCCAATGCGAATAACTTTGGTGCTCGCGGCCCTCACCACCGCCGCCCTCGCGGAACACCCGCTCCCACTGAAGACAACCTTTCAGGGCACCGCGAAATTTCAATCCATCTCCGCCAAGGCCCAGCGGGAAAACTGGCGCGCCCTCCCGGTGGGAGATCGCGTCGCCAGAGTGGCGCTCGAACTCGAGGGCACGCCCTACAAGTCATTCACGCTCGAGATCCACGATCGCGTGGAATCCCCTTCGGTCAATTTTCAGGGACAGGACTGTTGGACCTTCTTTGAGATTTGCCTGGGGATGGCACGCATGTTGGAAACCAAAAAACGCAGCTATGCGCCGGCCGACCTTCTCGACCAAATCGAGTGGACTCGCTACCGAAGCGGAACCTGTCGCGGAAACTATCTCGATCGTCTGCACTACCTCGCGGATTGGTACTCCGACAACGCCAAACGGATGAACATTGACGACATCACCCGCAAGTTTCCCGCCCAGCGCATGTCTCCACAGTGCGGCGAAATGACCAAACTCTGGAAGCATTATCGCTATCTCAAAATGAATCCTGAACTGCGAGCCGGCATGGCGCAGCATGAAGCGCGCTTGAACAGGACCCCGGTCTTCATGATTCCGAAGTCCAAGGTCTCCGCAATCGAAGCAAAACTCCAGAACGGAGACATCATCGGCATCGCTCGACACGACCAGGGCTCCTTCTGCTCGCACGTCGGCATCATCATCGTGGATCAGGCTGGCAAACGACGCTTCATGCACGCCAGCACAACCACCAGAAAGGTCACCATCGATAACACGATCTCGGTTTATCTTCACAAGTTCAAGAAGCACGCCGGCATTCTCGTCGCGCGCCCCCTCCCGGTGAGACGAAGATAGCCGGCCTCACCGCTCGTTCGGAGAAGGACCACCGACCCTGCATGAAACGGCCCATTTCTAGCATCGCACTTTCCGGCCCACTCGCCCCCCCGATTGCACCAGGACAATTCAAGACCAGCGCAACATCAGAATTACGGGCCCACACAAAATTTTCTGTATCCATTTGCGGCCATTCGCAGTTCTATTCGCAGCGTGCATTCTGTCACCGAACTCCTTCAGCAACTCGTGCGTATTCCGTCGGTCAACCCCGATGGCGACCCCGGAACCGATCAGTGCGGGGAGCAGGTGCTCGCTGAGTGGCTTGCCAATTATCTTGGCGAGGCGGGGTTCTCCACCTCCCTTGAAGAAGTCGAACCGGGACGCCCCAACTTGATCGCCCGCGCTCCCGGGCCCGACAATCGTCCCCGAATCCTCCTGTGCCCCCATCTCGACACCGTGAGCGTGGCCGGAATGACGGTGGACCCCTTCGCGGCCGAGATTCGCGACGACAAGATCTGGGGTCGGGGGGCCTCCGACACCAAGGGGCCGATGGCCTCCATGATCTGGGGCCTCTTGGAAAACCGCGACCGTCTCGCCGATCTTCCGGTTGCAGTCGACTTCGTTGCCTTCATGAGCGAGGAGTCCGATCAATGGGGCTCAAAGCACTTTGTGAAACACCACGGTGGCGACTACGAATTTGCCATCGCGGGCGAACCCACCTCCCTGCATATCGTCTATGTCACCAAGGGATCGCTCTGGGCCTCGCTGACTGCCACGGGCCAATCCGGTCACGCCTCCCAGCCCGAACTCGGCGACAATGCCATCATGAAACTCGTGCGCGCGCTTGAACCACTGGAACAGGACCTCATCGCCAAACTCGCAACCTTCACTCATCCCGTCCTTGGCCGCTCGACGCTCAATGTGGGGATGATCCGAGGAGGAACCCGTGCCAACATCATCCCGGATCGCGCTTCCGCCACCATCGACATTCGCTTTGTTCCCGATCTCGTCAGCGGCGGCACGGCCCTCGACTACGTGGAGGCCTTCATCGCGCAGCGGGGCCTCCCACTTGAACTCTCTCAGGTGACCGAGAATCCACCCATGGAGCTTCCCGCCGACCACCCGTGGCTCCATCGCCTGCACGCCATTAATCCGGAGTCCGAACTGGTGGGCGCCCCCTGGTTCTCCGATGCCGCCCATCTCAACGACGGCGGCATCCCGGCAGTATGCCTCGGCCCGGGGTCCATCAATCAGGCGCACACCAAAGACGAATACATTTCGATTCCAGACCTCGTGCAAGGCGCGGCCTACTTTACGAAGCTAGTGGCAGGCCTCGCCCAGACCTCCCCTTAGGATCTGTTTCAGAATCATTCGCGACTGCCACCGGGAGAGATCTTCGTTCATCGGCAAGGTCGGTGGGGAAGTGGATTGGAATCCACCTCGGAGGCGGAACGATCCGAAAGACGAGAAGATCCACGCCCCTTCAAGACCCGCCTAGGGATGGTCGGCCGCGCGATCAATCGAAGCCCAGGCGTTCTCTCTTCCTCTTTTCTTCCTCCTCCGCTTTGCGCTCTTCGATCTTCCTCTTCCGCTCCTGGTCCGCCAACTTTTTCTCTTCCGCCGACCGCATGCGCTCTTCCCGCTGCCGTTGCTTGCGTAGGCGCATCTCGCGGTCACGCCGTTCAAGAATCGATTCCCCCTCCACCACGGATTCCTCGGCAGCTTGGGCAAGGATCCCTGCGGTTAGAAAATGTTTCGGTTCGAGCACCCCCGATGAGAAGCGCAGCTCATCGATGATCATGGGCTTTCCAAGCGCCCTGATCTGAAACTGTTCACTTTCAGCACTCCCCACCATCGAGTGCGCAAGCGACGCGGTGGCCACTTCCTTGTTGTCAAAGTAGAGTGTCAATTTGCCATCGGTCGCAGAGTCCGTTGGATCCCACACCGCGGCGAAATGATGCGCGAGACCATCGAAAAAGGGGAGATCCTTGGCCAGAGCCTGCACCTTCTCTTCACCAGATGCATACATGAAGGCGAGAAAGCCATTCGCACCCCGCCCACGCCGCGCGGCCACACGCCATCCTTGCGCACCATGACTTTCCGCGATGGCCCCGCCCAGGGTGCCCCCCAGGGTGCCCCCCATCCCATTAAATTTGACCCAGCCCTCGTAGGTAAACCCCGACTCCGTGTTCATCCGGAAGGTCCCCGCCTTCTCCGGTGCCTCTGCCAAGTTCATCACGCTGGCCGCAAAGCCGTTTCCCCTCGAGGTCAGCGGGATTGGATTGGGTGCAATAGCAACAACCGATGTCCACCCGGTATAACTCCCGAGGTAGTTGTTCCCCGCCGAGTCCCGGAACAGACGCGCCTCCACCTCATCATCAAAACTCCAGTATGCCACCGTGCGCTCGGGCGCAAGAATCGGCGATCCGAACTTCCCCCGCCGATAGAGATTCACCAGTTCGTCCCGCACAAAGCGCCGGTCCCAGATCGCCACCTCATCAATCGTAAATTTGGACTCCGGCGAGCCAATTGCGACCGCCACCTCTCCCGCAGGCACGTCCCCCAATTTCTCCGCCTGAGGATCCGAGACCATCGCGCTATCAATCCAGATCGTCGTGATTCCTTCTCCATTCTCCACCAGCACATGGTGCCACTTCGAATCTTGAGGAAAGTCCGCAACCACCAATTCCCCCATCCGATCAAGGTCCGCCACGATCTGTTTTTTTTCGAGGCGCAAGTCAATATACTCGTGAAGCGATACCAGATTGCCTGGCGGATCGACCTTTCCTTTTTCGCCATTTTTTGGTGGGTCTTCTGCGGGAGGAAGCTGCAACCAGAAGGAAATCGTGATCGCCTCCAAATCCGTGGGCAGCGGCTTGGGGATCGAGACCATGGCATCGCCTTCCATGCGACACGCCAGCCCGACCTGACCAATCGCCCCAAGTTTCGATCCAGCTCTCTCCAAGTCCCGCCCCACCTTGGATAGGTCACGCAGAATCGCGGTGCCGGCATCCTCATCCATGGAGGCATAAAAGATCAGACCGCCTGCCAGTCCGGTCATCTTGGGAAGTTCGAAGAGCGGGGGTTCGGGGACCGGTTCCGGCCTGACAATCATGGGCTCGGGTGGGGGGGTGACCGGCGGAATATCCGCAACGGCCGGCAGATCCGATCCCTCCGCGGTAGGGCCCACCCCGGAAACCGGAGGCGCCGTCACTGCGACCGCTTCAAGGGGCGGCCCCACGAATAAACTTTCCAACTGATCCCCATGCGATCCTCCTGCAGGTTCCCAGGGAATGATCTCCGCAACAGGCTTTGTCGGTGATTCGTTCTCCTGATTCTGATCCTTGTAAAGCTCGAGATAGATCACCCCGCTGACCAGGACCACCAGGATCGGAATCACAAGCAGGGCCGGACTCCATCTTCGGCGCCTTCGTGACCGCCTCGACTGGGGCGTGGGCACCGGCATCCCGTTCGAGGAAGAGTCCTCTGCGATCCCGGCCGGAACCACCAAGTCGCGAATCGATTCCTCAATTTCCCCATCAGGCTCCATGCTCACCTGCGAACCCCCGCCCATCGCACGGGTGGCCTCGGGAGCTGCCTGCTGACTATCAAAGACGGATAAAAAGAAGGGCGTAATCTTGAGCCCCGATCTCATGAGATCGATCCGATAAGACTCGGGATCAAAGTCGATCTGCCGATAGTAGAGCTTCTGGGTGTCCGAATCGTACACTACGTAGCGGGCTCGGATATCCTCAGTGTCCCGCGACTCGCCAACCGAACCGACATTCACGATGTAGCGGCATCTCTCATCCAGCACGCAATCTGAATCCGAATACTCCGACACCAGACCATCCGGACTTTGACAGAAGAGCGTGGGCCGATGAGTGTGCCCTACAAAGGTGACCTTGTGCGCGCGAGACTGAAAATTCTTCTCTGCATCGCCGATTGTCTCGATGTACCCGTAGCGTCCGGGCTGGGTGATCTCCGCGTGGACGAAAAGAAGTTCCTCGCTCTCGATCGCCATCGGCATCTTCGAGAGAAAGACCAGGGACTCGTCGTCGAGTTGCGCCCGCGTCCACCCAATCGCCTCCCTCGCAACCGGATTGAACACTGCGGAGTCCATCATCCCCGCTGCCGCGGCGTCGTGATTCCCGACCACGATATTCTCGGTGCGACTGCGAACCGAGTTCAGAACCTCCTGCGGACAGGGGCCATAACCCACCACGTCACCAAGACAGACGAAGACCTGGACCTCTAGGTCCTCCATGTCCGCCAAAACCGCTTCCCACGCCTGGCGATTGCCGTGTATGTCTGAAAAAATGGCGTAGCGCATAGGGTCGCAGGCCCGGTTGTTACTGTAGCTTAGCCCGTGGAGGCACGGGCGCAAATCGCGGGGAGGGGAAGTTGTAACAAAGCAGAAGAAAGCCGGACCTACAAGTCGCCAGAGCGCAACTCCCTCGGGAGAAGCGCGACGTCACCCTATCTGGTGATCTCGGCCAATCGATTCAGATCGCCGATGATGACGTCAATCGCCGACATCCGCTTCTCTCGGAGGAGTGCACTGTCAAGATGACTCGCGGTCCGGCGCGCAGTTCTGGCCTTATCCAATCCAACCTGCGCCTTGGCATGAACCAACTCAAAATCGCGGTCCTTGTTGGCGGTTTCCATCTCCTTGTTCAAGGTCTGAAGCTCCTGCAAAATCGCAAGGTAGCGGGTATTCAACTCATGGTCGCTGAGTAAACTGTAGGGCGAAACGACGATGCTTCTGCGGCCTGGGTTCGGATCACGCGAACCGCAGGCGGTGAGCAGCAGGACGAGAACAGAGGCGGAGCAGCAGAACAGAACATTCATCGATCGGGTTCCCAACGCTACGCAAATTAGATCGCGTGACCATCCCGAAATCGAACTCCTCCTACTCCGGTCCGCCGGCAGCACCCACCGGCTCGTTCCTCGGAATATTCAAGAGCGGCGGGGGGGCAATCACTTCCTGGGGCAGGACCGCGTGGAGGTTGAGCTGCTCCCCTGCATTATTGCGCGATGTGTTGTTCGAAAAAGGGGTCGCCTTGGAACGCTGGTCGACCACGATCCCTGCTTTGAGATTCCGTTCCGCCACATTACGCTCCAGAGCTGCGACGGTGCCTTCTCCCACGACCAGGAATCCGCCAAGAAGATTGGCCTCCGCTCGATTGGATAGCAAAACCGCCTGGCTCCCATTGGAAACCATGATACCCACTTCGCGATTTCGATCCGCGGTGCATTGAGTCACCACCGACTTGACTCCCGGCGACATGATCACGATCCCCGAGAGACCATTGAGAGTTGCCCGCGATTTCCGCAGGTCCACGCTCCCTCCCGACCAGGCGTCAACTCCGTGATGGAAGTTCGCTTCAAACCGGCTGTCGCTCACACCGGCCCGACTCTTGTCGCCATAGACCGCCAGCCCATCCCAGCCACACTTGGTGACGCGCACATTCCGCAAACGCCCGACCCCGGCGTGGATCACCGCGATGCCATGACCGGATCCATGTTCCACTAGGCAATCCTCCAAGATGATTTCCCCGCCATCGATCGCCACCACCGGGTAGCGCTCGTCGGTGAAATCGACTCCTGACTGCTGCAAGGTCATCCCAGCCACTCGGCTCCCGTTCGCCTCCTTGGTGGCCAGGAGGACACTGGAAACCTTGGCGTCGCACTCAATGATGGTCTTTCCGATCCCGGCGCCTTCGAGCTCTACTTTCAGCCTCAGGGTGAGCGCTTCCTTGTAGGTTCCGGGTCCGATGAGAATCTTGTCACTTGGCCGCGCAGACTCCAAGGCTTCGCTGATCCGTGAATAATCCCCCGGCACCTTGATGCGCCGGGTGTAGCTGGACATCTTCTCGTAGAGGACTTGGTAATCCTTCCGATCATCAAGACGAATGGCTTCCCGCAAGGACTCCAAGGCATCCTCCGAAAACTCTCCCGCATCAAGCGCCAGCGCTTGTTCGTAGAGGGTCCAGGCCCGACTTCGGTTTTCCTCCAAGATTTGCATCCCCCGCTTGGAAGCCTCTCTCAGGCGCACCAGTTGGGCATGCCCGGGCGCAAGGGCCCCCAACTCCTCCGTCCGTTTTGCGAGATTGAGCCACTCTTCATCGCGAAGGGCCTCTTCCGCACTCCCCAACTTGAGCGCGATCTTGTCGTAGACGCGCCCCGCCTCGATCTTCTTGATCAGGGCCAAGACTTCTTCGTTCTCGGCATCCATTTCGAGAACTTCCCTGCCCTTCTCCTCGGCCTCCGCCCAATCGCTTTGCTCCATTGCAGCGCGCACCGATCCGAGCAAAAAGCCAAACTTCTGTCGGCGCGCCGTCTCCTTGCCGGCGAGAATACTTCGGAAACCATCCCGCGCCCGCACCGACCCCGGCTCCTCTTCCTCGATCACCTGGTAGATCTTTTCAGCCTCCCCCCAATTGCGACTCTCCACCGCGATTCGTCCGTCCACGGCAAGGCCCTCAAGATTCCGTACCTCTTTCACCGCCCGATCCTCCATGAGCATCTGGTTTGCCCACCAGGCGGAGGCGACGAGGCCCGCTCCCAGTAAAAGGGAGAGCGCAAATCGCGTTCCCATCCCCTTGGAGGCAATCGGGGGCTCACGATCCCTACCCGCCTCCACAACCCGTATCGCTTCGCTCAGTCGGCCAAGCTTCTCGCAGAAGCTGGTCTTCAATTGGTCGTCCGTGGTGGCCTTGATGAACGCGCATAGTTTGTCTTCCACCTGGCGGAATGCCGGCAGATGGGGCGACACGATGGCACCCGGCTCATAGCCGAGAACCTTCATGGCATCCTCGTAGCTGAGATCTTCCTGGAGTCGCACCGTGCTCACCGGCCAAATCTTTGAACAATTGGGAAGCGCCTTCCAATCCCAAAAGCTTTTGAAGTTACACGAATTCCCGGAGCGGCCTGGTGGCGTTTCCATTCGTTGAGATCCACTTGGCGTTGCACCCAGCGTACCATTTGCTCTTCAAACCCGTGGTTTTCGATGATCTCCTCGGGTGAGAGCTGCCTTTCTACGTAAAGCTCAAGGATTCCATCCAATACCTCGTATGGAGGAAGGGTGTCCTGATCCTTCTGGTCCGGCCGGAGTTCCGCACTCGGAGGTTTCTCAATCGTATTCCAGGGAATGATCTCGCTTTCACGGTTGAGCCAGCGCGCCACCGCGAACACTTTCATTTTCGGCAGGTCGCTGATCACGGCCAACCCACCGCACATGTCCCCGTAAATCGTGCAGTAGCCCACCGCCAGTTCGCTCTTATTTCCGGTTGTTAGCAAAAGATGATTATACTTGTTGGAAAGTGACATCAGGTAGACCCCGCGGATCCTGGCCTGCATGTTCTCCTCGGTGACATCCTCGGGTAGTGCGCCGAAGAGCGGGGCCATCGCATTCTTGAGGGCTTCGAAGGGCTCTTTGATTGGAACAAGATCACAACGCATGCCCAACGCCTTCGCGAGGGCCATCGAATCGTCCACGCTTCCGCTAGAGGAATAACGGCTCGGCATGGTGAGCCCGTACACATTCCCGGCCCCCAAGGCCTCAACCGCAACCGCCGCGGTGAGAGCAGAATCAATCCCACCGCTGAGCCCGATGCATGCCGTGCGGAAGCCGCACTTCGTGGCATAGTCACGCAGCCCCAGCACGAGCGCCTCGAAAAACTGCTCTTCCTCGCAGGGATTCTGAATCTCCACCTGCGCGGCGTGTTCCAAATCAATCACCTCCACGCCCTCCCGAAAACCCGCCATCTGGCAGAGAACC
The DNA here is from genome assembly GCA_028821775.1 of Roseibacillus sp. Lineage (GTDB taxonomy): Bacteria > Verrucomicrobiota > Verrucomicrobiia > Verrucomicrobiales > Akkermansiaceae > Roseibacillus_B. Next base: position 49,467 of record JAPKFB010000006.1, on the reverse strand, counting down.
CTACCTTTGGCGTCCACCACCACCGAGCTTCCATCGAAAACCAGTTGATCGTTCCCTCCGACAAAATTGCAGTAGACCAGCGGGAGGCCGGTGCTCTTTGCCAACTCCGAGAGCATCTCACGGCGCTGTGCGGCCTTGCCCGCGTGGAAGGGAGAGGCGCTCAGATTGAGAATGAGTTCCGCGCCCCCCGTCTTCAATTCCGCGACCGGATCGCGCTTGTAGAGAGGTCGATGCAAGTAGTCCTCGCTCCAGATGTCTTCGCAGATTGTGATGCCGAGCTTTCGTCCCCGCCACTCCACCGGCTCACAGTGCTCCGCCGGCTCGTAGTAGCGCCGCTCATCAAAAATGTCGTAGGTAGGCAGAAGCGTTTTAAAGATTTTCGCCACAATTTCTCCCTTTTCCAAGAGGGCCGCGGCATTGCGAAAGGGCTTCCCCGGCTCTTCACTGTCGTTCTGATCAATATAACCCACCAAGAGCGGCACCTCTCCGATCTCGCTACAGAGATAATCCAACGCCTGCAGGCACTTGGAGACAAACTGGGACTTGAAAACCAGATCGCGCGGCGGATACCCCACCAGCGACATTTCCGGAGTGATCACAAACTCAGCCCCGCTGTCCACGGCCTCGCGATACGCATTCACGATCCGTTTTGCATTGCCCGGAAAGTCTCCCACCGTGCCATTGATCTGAGCTAAGCCGATCTTCATATAGGTCTTTCGCTCTTCTCCAATCCTAGCTCTGCGCTCATCTCGTCCCGGGTCCGGCACTATGCCATCGCGAAGGCAGCTTGAAAACACCGATTTAAATTAAGCTCACTTTGGCGATTTTACGCCGTCGCCGTGATGCGCGGTGAAAATCTGCGATTCCGCAGGGACTCGACCCCCTCAGACGAACTCGCCGAGCATTGGAAACAAGAGCCAAACTGGAGCCCCTTCGATTCGTCACCCCTCATCAGCAGGCCGCACGTGGAGATCGAATTGGCACTCCACTCCCTGTGGCCAGCTCTTGATCGGATCGCTGACCTTTACCCCGGAAATGCTTCCATAGAGGGTCCGAAGACCTTGTAGATCGGAACCCTCATCGAGGGTCACTTCTGCAATCAGATCGATCAGCGCGGCATCCTCGGCGCTGACCTCCATCCTGATTGAGATCTCGTTCAGGACGCTCCAATAGTCGAAGGGCAACAACTCGATTTTGATCAGCGCCATCAAATCACGCCCCACCCTGCCCCCATAACCCGCTCACCAGCAATCCCGATGGAGCTCACTCGATCCTTGTTCAGATCCCCCGCTCTGGCCCGTCGCCAGACAGTGCCAGCCACCTGGATTTCCTCCCGCGGGACATTCAGCGGATCGACCGAGACCATCCCGTGCTGGGGTGGGTTTCCATCAAATTCTACCTCGAGGAGGATCCAGCGTTCGACTGAAGGCTTCCAAACCTCCGTCACCCAAGGGCCATCTCCAAACCCGGATCGGGGCCCAAGGTAAAAGGCCAAGCCCCAGCGCACCCGAGCGGGGCGTCCTTGCGCACGCATGAGCGCACAGAGAAGAACTAAATAATCACGACAAGTCCCGATGAAACATCGTTCCTTCGACATCCCCTGCTGAGGGGACCGGAATCTCTCTCAAGGATTGAGCCTGCAAAGACACCACTCCCCGCACCGCCTACCAGAGACCGAATTTCTCGAAGGCCAAGGCATACCACCCCATCAGAAAATTCGCCACCCCGTGCATCACCACGCAGGCCAGCAGGCTCTTGGTCCAGACCGCACAGGTATACGTCAAGCTCCCCCACACAAAGGCGCCCGCCCAATCAGCGGGACTATGAATCAAGACCACAAGCAGCGTGACCACGAGATAGCTTTTCCACGAGAACGTGCCAAAGGGCACTTTCCAGTAATCCCCGTCCGGTTTCAGGATAAAACGCATCAGGAATCCCCGCCAAAGCAGTTCCTCCACCAGCGATACCACAATCACCGCCCGCAAAAACCGCAGGACCGTGGCCGCCCACCAAGCGCCGGAACTCTCAAACACTCCGGGATCAAATCCTTCGCGTCGCGGAAGAATCCCCAACGCCTTTCGCCACCCCTCGGTCTCGCCGGTCAGGCCCCACCATTCGTAAATCTGCGTGGGAAGAATCCATAGCCCAATCCCGATCGCTCCCAGGGCCGCTCCCGCCAGCACTTTCCAGGTCGTCCAATTCAGCTCGTAGTGGCGCCACCAGAAGAGAATGACAACACCCGCAATCAAGGTCTGCAGCGGATAGATCCACTGATCCGGATATCGCCGCCACCACGGGAGAAACTCGTGGTCACGAAACACGCTCTCCATCGATCCGGTGAGGATCCCGAACCCGGCCCCCACCACCATGAAGACCACCAGCGGCACGACATGCGCGAGAGTCCGATCTTGCCTGAGCTGAGCGAGGTTCATGACTATCCCAGGTTACCCACGAAGCGTTCCATCCGAATCATCGCTTCCTTCAACTCATCAAAGGCGGCGGCATAGCAACACCGCAGGAACCCTTCCCCACTCGCACCAAAGGCATCACCGGGCACTGCGGCCACGCTCTCCGTCTCCAGCAATCGCATCGCGAATTCCTTACTGCTCAGGCCAAACTTCCGCACGTCCGGAAAGACATAGAATGCTCCTCCCGGCGAGTGGCACTCGATCCCGATTTCATTGAGGCGACTCACCACGAAATCGCGGCGCTGGTGGTAGCTCTCCTTCATCCGCATCATCGCGGAGGCCCCATTGTCCAGCGCTTCCGCCGCCGCGGCCTGACTAGTGATGGGGGCGCAGAGCATCGAGTACTGATGAATCTTCATCATGGCCTCCGTGAGAGGAGCTGGAGCACAGGAATAGCCCAGACGAAAACCAGTCATCGCGAAGGCCTTGGAAAAACCATGGAGCAGAATCGTGCGCTCCCGCATACCGGGGAGCGTTGCGATGGAAACATGCTTCACTCCGTCATAGCGCAATTCACTGTAAATCTCATCGCTGATCACGATGAGGTCGTGCTGCACGCAAAGCTTGGCGATCCCCGCGAGATCCTCCGCGCTCACAACTCCACCAGTCGGATTGGTGGGGAAATTCATGATGAGCACGCGCGACTTCGGGGTGATCCCCTTGGCCAGCTCTTCCGGCTTGAGCGAAAACCCGTCCCGATTGCGGGTGGGAATCGAAACAGGAACACCGTGCGCCATCAAGGTGCCCGGCATGTAACTCACGTAGCAGGGCTCGTGATAGAGAACCTCGTCCCCTGGATTGAGCAAGGCCCGCAAGGCAAGATCGAGTGCTTCCGAGACGCCCACCGTGACGAGAATCTCATTCTCAGGATTGTATTCGACCTCAAAGAAACCGCCCACATAGTCCGCGATTTTTCTCCGCAACGACATCAGTCCCAGGTTCGAGGTGTAACTCGTGTGCCCACGCTCCAAGGAGAAGATCGCAGCCTCGCGGATATGCCAGGGAGTGGCATAGTCCGGCTCACCGACTCCCAGTGAAATCACATCGTCACGTCCGAGCACCAACTCAAAAAAATCCCGGATACCGGAACGGGGCACCGCGGCAACTTGCCGCGAGATTTTCGACGAGTAATCCATCAGTCCTACGGCGCTACCGGCAAGCGTTCCGGATCATCGTCCTCGCCAAAAGCAAAGCCGTTCTCTTTGTAGGTCTTCAATCGAAAGCTGGTCGAGGTCGAAAGAACTCCTTCCATCGTGCTCAACTTCTCACTCACAAAGCTTGCCACTTCCATGAGATCACCGCCCTCCACCACCAGGAGCAAATCGTAGCTTCCGCTCATCAGGTAGCAGCTCACCACTTGCTCAAACTTCGCGATGCGGGTGGCCAATCGGTCGAAGCCCCCATCGCGCTCCGGAGCCAGCTTGACCTCAATGATGCCCGCCACCGCAGCATGATCGGTCCGCGCCGGATCGACCACCGCCTGGTAGCCCAGGATCGTTCCGTCCTCTGCCCACGCCGCAATCTGCGCTCGCACTTCGTCTTTCGACAAGGAGACGCGCTCCGCGAGCTCGGCTTCCGTGATCCGGCCGCGGCGACGCAAGAGCTTCAACAGAGAGTCGTTCGCCATCGCGGGCGCTTCTAGGGGGATCAGCCCTCCATGGCAAGACTTTGCCCGGGATCCCCCGGGGCCGGGACTCGGGTGAATCGGCCAGATTACGCTCCGTGGGAAGAGCCATCCAACGCCCCCTGCCGCAGAATCCTACAACTGCGCTCCAAAAAACCGCAGACTCTCTTCCAGGTGGGCTTCCCAGTATGGCCACTCGTGCCCGCCCGGAAACTCTTGGTAGGAGTGCGCGATCTCCGCCTCTTCCAGGGCGCGGTGAAGGTCGCGATTTGCCATCAGCAGAGAATCCTGCTCTCCGCAATCAAAGCGCAGCGGAGGCAGGATATTCCGATACTGGAGAATGGCACTCAAGACATTGGGCTCTTTTTCAACGGCTTGATAGCAATCGATCGACTCCTCCACGAAGTCCTCGAGATGCTCAAGCTTGGTGATCGAGGAATGCGCCGAGATCCCTCCAAAGCGCTCACCAAACTTCGCGCCCAGCCGGAGCGCACCGAATCCCCCCATGCTCAGCCCCGCGATGAAGAGCGACGACTCCGTCGAGACCAATTCGCTCGCTTCGGCCGCCGCCAAGGGCACCTCCTCGACAATCCATTTCTCGAAGTCCTGCTCCAAATGCGGAAGGTAGGCCGATCCGTCGCCCCACAGCCCGTCACTCGGCATCGCGAGCACGAGGGGCGGGATTTCCCCCGCCGCAATCATTCGGGCCGCCGTGAGATGAGCGCCCGCATTCAGGGCCCAGGACCAATGAGAGCCGTAGACCCCGTGCAGCAGGATGACCACCGGGAGGTCACTTACCCCCCTCCCTTCCACCGGCAGGAAAAGCGAGAGGTCCGCCCGTTGCCCCAGGGCCGCGCTCTTGACCGTGACATGGCGGAGTCCATCACGCTCGAAGCGGGGATCAGTCAGCTTGATGGTGCGAAAGGCGGAACTCATGAGACCGATTCTTTGGGATCAAACATGATCACTCCCTTGGCATTGGGTCCCCTCATCATCTCGTCCGTCGCCTCGTCAAGGTCCTCCCGCACATAGCGGCGTGTCACAAGTTCGTCCAGCATTGGATTTCCAGCGGCCTAGTCCCCAAAGATGCGTTCAAAGTCACAACTCGTCACCCAGCCGCCATAGAGCGGCGTGATCGGTGTAGCAGATCCCCGAGGCCCGGATCCCAACCAGCACTTCGTCGCCTTGCAGATCGCCCATATCGATGCTCTCCAGCGAGAATGCTCCCACTCCCTCTGCGATCGCGGCCCGAACTTGCATGTGCTCAAAAACCACCCGCCTCCCCCCATCCCGGCAACGCCAGACTCAGGAGGGTTCAGGCACCTGCAGGGGCGCCCGTCCCGCCTTTTTTCGCAGCCAGTTTGCGGCCTTCAAGACCATGGGCATCCGGATAATCCAGAGCTCCAGGGCGAGCTTGCCGGGGAAGTTCATGAGCACCAGCCCGGCCAGGATGGTCAGCAATCCCTGCCCCGGGAGAGCGAGGAGAATGAGTCCCAGAATGACCAGCAGGGCGCCCAGCACGTTCTTGAGAATGATCCCGACCCAACGAGGGACCGGGTGCAGGGTTGCGAAGGACTTGCCTCGATCTCGATTGGCCATGAAATAGTCCGCGCTCATTTGAGACACCGCCCAGGGAGCGGCGACAAACGCAGTCAGGAGCGACACCATCGAAAAAACCGCCAGGGGCCACCACAGCCAGTCGTTTTCACCTACCCATTCGATCATCTTTCTCAGAGTATAGGTTTCCTGGCCGACTGCCACCCCATTGAGCATGATAACCTTGCCATCGCCAAGTTCATTGCATTTGCCAGCCCTTCCTTCCACCACCCGCTTTCGCCTTTTACCGAGCTGTTTTCTCTGCCTATAAGATCTGCCATGAAATTCGCAGTTCTCGGCGTGTTGGGCGCGCTCCTGTTTCTCCCTGCCGCCTTCGCCGATCCGGTCGAAGAAAAGCGCTCATCGACAAGGGCAAGGACTGGAAACTCATGGCGTTTGACGCTTACGACGGGAGTGATCTGCTCGATGAAATCGAGAACTTGCAGAAAACAGCCTGAGTCATTCCTCGCATCCGGCGACGTGGACCAGTCCATCCGAATCCGCGCCACCCAGAAGATGTTCAGCTCCTCGTTCTCCCTGCCATAATGATTCTGCGCACCGTCCTTACTCTCGCGCTCTGCCTGCCCCTCGCTCCCGGCGCAGTGGAGATTCCCCGCAACATCGTCCTCATCATGGCAGACGACCTCGGTATCGAGGGCCTCGGTTGCTACGGCGGCGAAGACTACCGCACTCCTCATCTCGACCGTCTGGCCGCCACGGGCCTTCGTTTCACCCACGCCTACTCGCAACCACTGTGCACGCCCACCCGTCTCCAGATCATGACGGGCAAATACAATCACCGGAATTGGAGCGCATTCGGCATTCTTCCCAAGGGCGAGAAGACCATCGGCCATTTGATGTCGGGCGCCGGCTATCAAACCTGTCTCGCAGGCAAGTGGCAACTGACCTCCTATGATCCGCCCGACTTTCCCGGCGCAACACAGCGCCGTGGATCCGGCACCCACCCAAAAAACGCCGGCTTCCACGAATACTCGCTCTACCACGCCGAGGAAACCGAGGACAAGGGATCGCGCTATGCCAATCCGACTTACCTGCGCAACGGAAAACTTGTCACCGCCGAGGGCAAATACGGCGAGGATCTCACGGTCGACTTCATTGCCGACTTCATGAAGCGCCATCGCCGGGAGCGCATCTTCGTCTACTACCCAATGGCCCTTCCCCACTGGCCCATGGTCCCCGCGCCCAACTCCGACGACTGGAAGGATCCCAGCCTCCGACTGAACAAGGACCCCAGGCATTTCAAGGACATGGTCGAGTACCTGGACACCACAGTCGGCAATCTCGTGGCAAGAATTGAAGCTCTCGACCTGCGCAAGGACACCCTCATTCTCTTCTACTCGGACAATGGAACCGACCGCCGCATCACGTCATCCTTCCGCCAAAAACGAATCAAGGGGGGGAAAAACCAGGTCACCCAGAATGGCATTCGCGTTCCCCTGATCGCGAACTGGCCGACCAGGATCACCCCGGGAACGAACTGCGATCTCATCGACGCTTCCGACTTTCTTTCCACCCTCAGCGATCTCACCGGAGAGGAACTTCCCGCTTCGTGGGCCACCGATGGAGTGAGCTTCGCACCAAGGCTATTCGGCCACCCCGGCCAACCCCGCAAGTGGGCCTTCTTTTGGTACGACCCCCGCCCCGGATGGGACAAGGACAGTTTCCGGCGCCACATCTTTTCCCTCGACCACCACTACAAGCTGTTTTCCGACGGACGCTTTTTCCACATCGCAGGAGAAGGCTTCACCGAGGAGCGCCTCGATCTGGAAAGCCTGTCCAGGGAGCAGCAGGCCGCACGCAATAAGCTCCAAGCTGCCATCGCCCACTGCATGCAACCGCCCGTCTCTCCCTCCGCCCTCCACGAGGTGGACGCCTTCGGGAATCCGGTCCGAAATTAGCTCACCCCATCGCCGCCCGGGTGCGCGCCACCAGCTTGCTGTCATCCTTCTTCGATCCCTGCAGCCACGAGGTGCTCGCAGCGAGGAAACGATCCCGATTGGCAGGGGAAAGATGATAATAATCCTCGAGCACGGCCGAGCTGAACTTGTAATCGTGCGAACCAGTTCCCTTCAGGTAGATGAGTCGCTGGGCCGCATCGATGAAGGGCTTGGGATCCTTCGCCGCCCTGAGATGGGCGAGAGCCTTCTGGGCCGCCTTCACCTTGTTTCCACTCACTTCCGCAAAGATCTCCTCGAGATTGGGCGCCCCCGGTGCCGCCTCAAACTGATCAATGGCGATCCCCTCCTTCACGCCTCCACGGTCACGGAACATGGTCAGGAAGGCCGCATTCTGGAGCAGAAGAAATCGTCGGGTCTCATCATTAAAGCTGTGTTGATAGGCGTAATGCATCGCGTTGGTGGAGGTGCAGGCATGCAGCGGAACAATCCCCGGTCTCCGCATCAGCATCTCAGCCGAATGCTGAAAGAGGGCGTCCCAGATTGATTGCGGTGCGATCCTCTTGTTCAGCATCGCGACCACCATCTTGCTGGCATCCTGCCAACTCCCCTCCCGCAGCAGCACCAGGAGATCAGTGCTCGCGCCCACCTTCGCCTCCCCATGTTGCCAACCGTTCCGAATTGTCTTCACCAGTTCCGCATTGTTCCGTCCCGGCCGATCGGCCTCCTGATCACTCTGAGAGGGATTCTCCCCTCCGTGTTCCAACAAGGCATAGGTCAGCGACCGCAGAACCGGCTCGGCGTGCTTCCAGCCGATGGTTTGCAAGGTCCGCCAGCTGTTCGAAACATAGATCGCCTTGTGCCCGATGTCGCGGAAGTCCCGGACTCCGTAACGGGCAAAGATATCAAACAACTCCTGCGCGCCCCCGGTCCGCGCCAAACCAGCGGCGGCCGCATCAGACTTTGCCACATCCCAGCCATTCATGGCTTCCTCAAACATCGCACGCGCCTTCTCCGCGGGAGGCACCGCCGTTTCATCAACCGGCGCCATGGTCCAGTTGCCTTCCTTCACATCGCGAGCCTGCGACGACTTGAACTGATCAAGGGCCCAGAAGATTGGCAGCCAGCGATCAGAATCCGGCGAGTTCTGAGCGGCTAGATGGGCCGAGTTCACCACCAGCACGGCATGGAATTTAAACCCCACCGGGCGGGGCTGAATATTGCGCACCCCTGCCAGCAAAAGCGCACTCAGCACTTCGCGATAAGTCGTCCCCTTCTTGATTCGGGCCCCCACCTCCTCAAGCACTCGCTCCCGTGAGGTTTCCTCGAGAAGCCTGACGAGCGGTTCGATCTCCGGACGAAAGCTCACGAACTCGGTATCCACCTTGCTCTCCTCTGCGCTCACTGCCGGCACCTTGGCAAAGAGTCCAAGCGCCCCGGCGGCCGTTCCCGTTTGTAGAAAATGTCGTCGATCCCTGAAGCTCTTCATCTCTCCACACACCATCGCTTCCGCGCAGGAATCCGCAAGATCGGAGTGCCGCATTGAGAGCCAAGGATGACCCTGGACCCGTTCAATTGGAGGATGTAGTTCCCCTCCACGAACAAGTTGAACAGAACCCCGGTGGCCGATTCGTCCTTCGCATTGTTACCTCCAAGGCGAAAAGGCATCCCCACGCACAAACCCAAGAGAACAAGGCCGATGAGGGATGTTTTTACTCCTCTTGCGGAGAAGGCGCGGCCCTTTCCCTGATGACCTCGCGCATCTTCAAATCGTAGCTCCCACCCTCCCGCACCGTCACCCACTTCTTCTCATCGGGAGTATCATTCTTCCATTTGCGAGGATCATAGACCAGGACCGCTCCACCCTCTTTCCCAATCACCTCGAAGCGATCCCCCTTCACCACGATGGCAACGTCCTCATCAATTCCAATCCCCAGCATCGCGGCCCGATCGAACTCCTTGTTCATCTTCTTCTTGGGATCCTCCAAGACCCGGAGGAGGTCCTTCTCCCGTCCGCGGGCGATCAGGTGCTGATCGATCGCGGTGTCCCGCATGAACCCGAATCCGCGCTGCACGTCTCCAACCATGATGGTGTTTCCGCTCGTGTCCCCTCGGGCCAGGAAGGAACCCTGGATCGTAGCCCCCGCCGAAGAACCTCCAATCGCCCCGCCCCGCTCGAGCACCTTGTGAAATTCCGTCTCACTCCGAGTAGCGCCGTAGGCTTTGGTCAGACGCCACTGGCGGCCCCCACCAAACCAGATCCCGGTCGCGGTCGTGATCGGTTTCACAAAAGCCTCCGTGTCCGCCTCCTCCCGGTCGTGGGTGTGGAGGATGGTCACTTCCGCCACTCCAAATTTCTCCTTCGCCAACTTGGCCGACCAGGAGCGCTCATAGTTGTGATTCGGATTGCTGGAAGAGGCGGTGGGCACGATCACGATGTGCGCCTTCTTCCCGCCCGCCAATTCGATGAACTTCCCGAAGACCTGCGCGGTGGTCTTTCCGCCCCCGCCCATGATGACCAGGCTGCCCTTCTGGGGACCGACCACCGTCGACTTCTCATCGGCGAGAACTCCTCCGCAGAGAAGATACGATAGGGAGATGAGAAAGGGCATTTGCAGTTGCATCATCGCTGAACGGGACAGAGTGGGCCGTCATTTCAAGAAATTCCTCCCCGCCCCTTACCGTGATTCTGATTCCCACCCTCCAGATCCCAACTAGAGTTCTTCCATGATCGCCCGCTTCTCCCTTCTCTTCCTCTTCCTAGGGACCGTTTTGCACGCCGCAGAGCGCCCCAATATCGTCTTCGCCATCGCCGACGACTGGGGTTGGCCCCATGCGAGCATCTACCAGAATGACGATGTTTGCCAGACGCCCACCTTCGATCGTATCGCGAAGAACGGAATCCTCTTTCATCACGCCTACATCTCCTCGCCGTCCTGCACTCCCTCCCGCAACGCGATCCTGACCGGACAGTACCACTGGCGCCTTGGCGGGGGCGGCAACCTTTGGAGCGTGCTCGACACCCAGCATCAAACCTACCCTCACCTCCTCGAAGACCAGGGCTACTTCACCGGAAGTTGGCGCAAGTCATGGGGACCCGGCAACGCCTCGAATTGGAAACGCTACCCGTCCGGCAAACGTTTCAAGAATCCCGATCACTTTCTCGCCACCTGGAAGGATCAGAACGCCAAGAAGCCTTTCTGTTTCTGGTTCGGCGCCAACGACCCCCACCGCGGGTACAAACTGAACTCAGGCGAAAAGAGCGGGATGGATCTCAGCAAGATCAAGCTCTTCGAACACTATCCCGATAGTCCTGAAATTCGCGGCGACGTCGCGGACTACTACTTCGAAGTGCAACGCTTCGATCGCGAACTCGGGCAGTTCCTCAACAAACTCAAGGAGCTCGGCGCCCTCGAGAACACCCTCGTGGTTGTCACCGGCGATCACGGCATGCCCTTTCCCCGCTGCAAATCGAATCTCTACGACTCCGGTGCGCGCGTCCCTCTCGCGATCCAATGGCCCAAGGTCATCAAGAAGGGTCGCGTCATCAACGATTTCGTAAGCACCACCGATCTCGCCCCCACCTTTCTGGAGGCAGCAGGACTCAAGCCGCTCGCAGCAATGACCGGCCGCAGCCTGATGCCCATCCTCCAGAGTTCAGCCAATGGACGGATCGAACCCAAGATTCGCAATCATGTCATCACCGGCAAAGAGCGCCACGTCCTCGCGCAAGAAGCTCCCGACACCGGTGGCACACCCATGCGCGCGATCCGCACCCACCAGCACCTCTTCATCGAAAATTTCCGTCCCGACCGCTGGCCAGCCGGCACTCCCCATCACGAAAAGGCCACCATTCGGGGCGCCTGGCTCGCCGACTGTGACAACGGCCCCACCAAGACCTACATGGTCAACCACAAGGACAAGGACGACGAGCACCGCCGCAAGTACGATCTCTCTTTTTCCAAGCGCCCCGCCTACGAGCTTTACGATCTCAAAAAGGACCCTGCCCAACTGCATAACATTGCCGACAGCACGGAGTATGAGGCAGTCCTCAAGGAGCTCCGCTGGAAGCTTCACGGAGTTCTCAAGGCGACGCAAGACCCCCGCATCGCAGGCAAGGGAGCCAAGACCTTCGATCAACCCAAGTACCTCGGCGGCGCCCCGAAGTTCCCCAAGGCGAAGAAGACGCCAACCCGCAAATAGTTCTGGCGGCAGTTTGAAGGCCCCATCCTGAGCTCAAGGACGCTCTTTCACCCTCTCACGCTGCACCCGCAGATCTCCGTTCTCAACCGTCAATCCATCCCAGAGATCTTCGATGGGCTCGGGGTATGCGATCTTCTTGTGGTTCTTCGGCATCTCGAGCACCATGTTTTCAAACCGTGCGGCCTCTTTCTTCTCCCTTTCCCGCGCCCTCATCGCCTCATCCAGCTTACGCTTCCTCTCTCCGATCTTCTCCCGACTGCGAAGAATTTCGCTTTCGCATCGCTCAAGTTTCGCGAGTGATTGCTTGCGCTCCGCCCCCCCTCCCCGGCCTCCTCTGATCGGAGCTCCCATTCATCGGCCCGGCAGAACACCATCAATGACAGGGTGCTCGCCACAAGAAGAACTGTTGACCTAGAGATGGGGATGAACTTAGCAGCGTCCTGCTCTCTGCACCAATCAGGACCGGGTCGCGAATCCTTGACGCCTTGCCCGTGATTTCATTCCTCTGTCAGACCATGCCCGACGGTTTCCTCGCGCTCCTTGCCTTCCTGCCGATCCTCACCGTCGCCGTTCTCCTGGTCGGTCTCCGATGGCCGGCCAGTCGGGCCATGCCGATCTGTTACGTGATCGCGGTCGTCCTTGCCCTCTTCATCTGGCGCGTTCCAGGCACCCAGGTGGCCGCCGCCTCGATCAACGGGCTGGTGGTCACCCTCAACCTCCTCTACATCATTTTCGGCGCGATCCTCCTCCTCAACACCCTGCAGAACAGCGGGGCCTTGCGGGTGATCCGCCGTGGTTTTACCGAGATATCTCCTGATCGCCGCGTGCAGGTCATCATCATTGCCTGGCTCTTTGGATCCTTCATTGAGGGCTCGGCTGGCTTCGGCGCCCCGGCCACTGTCGCGGTGCCGCTCCTGGTCGGTCTCGGCTTCCCTGCGATGGCGGCGGTGCTCGCCGGCATGATCATACAAAGTACCGCCGTTTCCTTCGGCGCGGTGGGGACCCCCATCAAAGTTGGCGTAAGCAACGGTCTCGCCTCCGACACCTCCCACGAAGTCCTGACTTACGCAGGCGCGGAAAACTATGACTCCCCTGCGTGGACCGACTTCCTCTCCTCCATCGGATTGAAAGTAGCGACCCTCCACGCCTTCACCGGGATCCTTGTCCCACTCATTCTCTGCGGCCTCCTGACCCGATTTTATGGCTCCAACAAAAGCTTCCTGGAAGGGCTACGCATTTGGAAGTTTGCCCTCTTCGCAGCCCTGGCCATGATCGTCCCCTACTGGCTGGTTGCTTGGCTCCTGGGCCCGGAATTCCCTTCCTTGGTTGGCGGCTTGGTGGGACTCCTCATCGTGGTTAGCGCGGCCAAGAAGGGGCTCTTCATGCCTCAGGTGGCAGATACTTGGGACTTCGCCGATCGGAGCGAGTGGAGTCCGGACTGGATGGGCGATCTCCAACTTTCCGACGAACAGGGTACCCGGAAAATTGGGATGCTCAACGCCTGGTTCCCCTATCTCCTCGTGGGGTTCTTCCTCGTTCTGATCAACGTCATCGCGCCCCTCACTCAGTGGCTCAAGGGCTGGAACGTGACCGTGCACACGCCCATTGAAGACACCCTCGCGCCCAAAACCTTCCAATTTCTCTACCTCCCGGGTGCCGTCTTCATCACCGTTGCGATCATCACCTTCTTTCTTCATCGCATGCAATGGCGTCAGTTCAAGACGGCGTGGCAATCCTCCTTCAAGACCACGGCCGCCGCCTCCGTCGCGCTCGTCTTCACCGTCCCGATGGTCCAAGTGTTCATCAATTCCGACCACGGACTGGCAGGATATGACAAAATGCCCGAAGCACTCGCAACCGGCGTAGCGGCCCTCGCGGGGGGCGCGTGGCCGATCCTCGCCACTTTTATCGGGGGCCTTGGCGCCTTCGTGGCGGGGTCCAACACGATGAGCAACATGATGCTTTCCCTCTTTCAGTTCGAGACCGGCAAACAGATCGGAGCGGATCCGAGCTGGATCGTGGCCCTGCAGGCCGTCGGCGGAGCGGCCGGGAACATGATCTGCGTTCACAATGTCGTCGCGGCCTCGGCGGTAGCCGGACTGGTGGGCAAGGAAGGACTGGTCATTCGCAAAACCATTTACGCCTTTCTCTACTATGCCCTTTTTGCGGGCAGCCTGGGCTATGCCATCGTCTCCTGGCACTCGCACCATAGCATCTTCAATATCGGGACCTTCCTCGTCCTCGCTATCTGGGCAACCGCCGTCGTTCTCATTTCCCTCAGCGTCCGCGGAACAAGATCACCCGCAGCGAAGAACTCGACTCCCGCTGCCCACCCCGAAGATCAGGCCGACAAGGAACCAGTCAGGGTGGCGGAAACTCGTGAGGACCCGAACGCCGAGGAGGGGGCTGCTCTTGGCACCGCCGCGGAGCCAAAACCATCCATCCCAACCGAAGGGGAGATCGGATGCGACGAGGAAGACCCTGAGGATTCGAAGAAGGACGAGTAAGGTGGCCACGAGAAACTTATCCTTCACCCATACCCTCCTCGTCCCCTATCTTCGTTCGCGCCCTCCTCCTTCCTCATGCTTCGCCAAGACTACGTCCTCCGAGAAATCGAACGCACGGTGGAGTTCTGCCTCCGAGCCGCCGGACTCAAAAAAGGCGATCTGGTGGAGGACCTTCAGGACTTCCTCGAAGAGAACTGCGAGATCCTGACCGGCCTGCCCCTGCAGACCCTCCTCGATACCGAATCCCAGAAACTGGTCGCGCTCTTCTACCATCCGGGCACCGCCAAGCTCCCTCAGCTCCTTTCCTGCGGCGCGTGGCTCTGTGAAGCGGCGGACGTGAGCCTCCTCTCCGGTCGTCACCATGAAGCGCGCCTCCTCTGTCTTCGTGGTGCCCAAATCCTCGGATTCATGGCCGCCCAGCATGGCCATGAAAGCGAGTTCGCCCCCTTGCATGACCATCTGGAACGGCTGCTCACCCGCCTAAACGACTACAAATTCCCACCGGAGGAATTGTCCAAGGTGCGGAGCCTCCTCACTCCATCGGTCCGCTCCTAAAATTTTCGTCGCGGTTCGCGCTCCTTTTTCTAGAATGCCACCCTTCAGATTCCTATGAGCAACGTCCGAGATATCACTGACTACCTCCGCGAAACCGTCGAAGCAGGCGGCTCAGACCTTCACCTGGCAGCCCACGCGCCGCCCGCTGCGCGCCTGAACGGCACCATCTCTCCCTTGGAGGAATTCGCCCTTACTCCGGAGGATTGCAAAACCCTCATCATGGGCACCCTCTCGGAATCTCAGCGCGCCAAACTCGAGGAGGAATGGGAACTCGACTACGCCATGGCGGTGAGCGGGGTGGGACGATTCCGCGGCAATGTGCACTATACCCAGACGCACATGGAAGCCGCCTTCCGCTATATCCCCGAAGACATCCCCAACCTCGCGGACCTGGGCCACAGCCCGACCGTCGACAAGTTCTGCCAACTCAAGCGCGGCCTCATTCTGGTCACCGGAATCACCGGGGCCGGCAAGACCACCACTCTGGCCGGGATGATCCGTCGCAATGCCGAGACCCACTCCGGAGTCGTGATTACAATCGAAGATCCCATCGAATTCGTCTTCCCCCACATGTCGAGCATCATCAAGCAACGCGAAGTGGGACGCGACACCAAGAGCTTTGCCCGGGCTCTCCGCCAGGCGTTGCGTCAGGACCCTGACGTTATTGTGGTAAGCGAACTCCGTGATTTGGAAACAATTCGGATCGCTCTCACCGCCGCAGAGACCGGCCACCTGGTCCTCGCTACCCTCCACACCGTGGATGCGCCCCAAGCGATCGACCGCCTCGTGGACGTTTTTCCTGCCGATCAACAACAACAGATCATCGCTCAGCTCGCCAACGTCCTGCAGGGCATCGTATCACAACGCCTCCTCCCCCGCATGGACGGCAAGGGTCGCGTTCTGGCCACCGAGGTCATGAAAATGAACTACGCCCTGCGCGCATGTGTCCGGGACAAGAAACTCGAACAAGTGGTGGGCTTCATGGAAGTGGGGCGGCAGGAAGGCATGCATACCATCGACGATTCGCTGGAAACACTCATGCAAGGTAACATCATTTCCCGGGAAGAAGCGCTGCACCACTGCCGCGATCCCTCTCGCTTTGAGGCCCCTGAAGTCGAAGTCCAGAAGAATTCGATCTGGACTTGAGCCTCAGCCAGCTCCCGCTAGCCTCGGCCCATGTCTGTCAGCGATCTACTACGCTATCTTTTCATGGCCGCGGTGGCCCTTGTCATCCTCATCGTTGGGATGAAACTCTGGGGGCGGCAGAAGACCGATCGCCTAGTGGTGCGCGAACTACGCGTCCTCGCAAGCGAAACGTCCTCCTTTGAACAAATTACTCCCGAGGACGCTCAAGCAGCCCTCTTCAAATCGATGTTCTTCCTCCACCTCGCCGATTCGAAGCTCAAGAAGGAACCTGGCGAAGTCCTCCAGAAGGTGTTCCACGGAAAGGGCAACGGCGCACTCTTTCCCACCGCCGAAATGGGCCAGACTTATACTGACCCTCGAGAAACCCTGATCCGGGAAGGTCTCCTGCGCAACTACCAGCATTGCCGGACCCTCGGCATCTTCGATGAAACTGACGGCCTCAACGCCTTGGAAGAAGGCAAGATCCCCAGGATTTTCAGCGGCCGGGCCGCAGGTTCCTCGATCGTCATTCGCCATATCATCAACAAGGACGTTTCTCCCGGTCTCGAGAAACTCATTCCCAACATGGTCATCTCACCACCTGCCCAGGAAGACGAGGAGGATGAGATGCCGACCGATCTCGAAATCACGCAAGCGAAGTCTCTCGCCACCCTCCTCTCCGGCGCACGCTTGATCGAACGGGAAGCACAGGATCGCATTGTCGAGCACTACGACCGGGCCAGCGCCCCTCCCGAACCTGAGCCCGAACCCGACCCACCCAATATTCCCGAGCCCGAGCCAGTCATCATTCCCAAGCCTGCGCCCGACGGAGAGGAAGACCCCTTCGAAAAATCCCTCCCCCGAAACTAAAAGCAGGGCGCGCCTGGTTCCCGGCGGTTTTTTTTATTCCTCTGCCGCAGTGGCCTCGTCCATGCGCCCGATTCCAAATTTCTCGGAATCGGTATGAATGCGCCGCGTGATCTCAAGGGCTACTTCCAGCGCCGCGGCCCCCTGCTGGCCTGTCACGGTTGGCTCTCCCTGTTCACGCACCGCTTCGACGAAGGCCGTGAGCTCCGCCATGAGTGGTTCCGCTGGATTGATCTCAACCTCGGCTTGCCGAATGCCACCGGACTCGATCCAGAACATCTTTCCCTTCTGTTCCTGGTAATCGAGTGAGAGATAGCCGTCCTCTTGGAAGACGCGGATCTTGCGCATCTTTTCCGGGCTGATGCGACTGGCCGTGATATTGGCGACACAACCATTCTCGAATCGCAGGCGCGCATTGGCAATATCTTCGTGCTTGGAAAGAACCGCAACTCCCACCGCATCAATGGTCGAGACCGGAGAACGCACGAGATGAAGAATCACCTCGAGATCGTGAATCATGAGATCGAGCACGACCCCGATATCGAGACTGCGGTTCGGAAAGGAAGAGAGCCTATGGGCCTCGATGAAGCGCGGCCGGTTGAGACGATGCTCCAGTTGCTGTAAGACCGGATTGAAGCGTTCAATGTGCCCGATTTGAAGAACTCGCTTCGCCTCACCCGCAATTCGTAGCAACTCTGACGCTTCCTCCTCATTTCGGGCGATCGGCTTTTCGACCAGAACATTGACCCCCAGGCTGAGGAGCTTCCCACCCACCTCGAGGTGACGGTTGGTGGGCACAGCCACGCTCACCGCATCGCAGCGCGCAGCCAGGGCCTCCAGGGATTCGACCACTTCACCCCCAAATTCCAACGCCACGGCCTTGGCTCTTTCCGCATCGGTGTCAAAAATAGCCTCCAAGCTTGCGCCCTCTATCAGGCCGTAGACCCGGGCATGATTTCGGCCCATGGCCCCAGCCCCAGCTACCCCCACACGAATTTCCATCCCGTGTTTCTCGCAAAATCAGACCCATCCGGCAAGTCCCGCCCAGCGCCTGATTTCGTGCCAACACAAATCCTAAGGATTCATCCCGAATATCGTTGGAATCTCCACGCCCAACTTAGTCCCGATGCCCAGGCCCGTCTGGAAGAGCAGCAGCGAAACTCCGTCATCACCAGCGTGGTCATCTCCATGCCGGTGTTCGCCTTGGCCGTTCTGGTCCTTCTCTTCATTCTCCTCCTCACCTATCTCGGGCACTGCGAGGATCTTCCGAAGGAAGTGAATCTCCTGACTTGCTCCTCGCACATTATCGCAGAAACTCAGGCGTGAGCATCAGCCAGCTTGACCAACTAAAGCAATTCACCACGGTCGTCGCAGACACCGGAGACTTCCAACTCATGCGCGAGTATGAGCCCCAGGATGCCACCACCAATCCCTCTCTGATTCTAAAATCGATCACCAAGGAGGAGTATCGCCACTTGGCTGAGAAGGCCGTGCAGGATCACGCCAACTCTGCGCTCGCAGGAAACGCCCTCGTGGATTCCATCATCGATCAAATCCTCATTCTCTTCGGTAGTGAGATCCTCAAGATCATCCCCGGGCGTGTCTCGACCGAGACTGATGCCCGACTCTCATTCGATGTCGAGGGCTCCGTCGCCAAAGCGCGCGAACTGATCTCTCTTTACGAAAAGGATGGCATCGATCGAAACCGCGTCCTCATCAAGATCGCTTCAACCTGGGAGGGGATCCGCGCCGCAGAAATCCTGGAGAAGGAAGGAATCCATTGTAACCTCACCCTCCTCTTCTCTCTCACCCAGGCCGCCGCCTGCGCCGACGCCCGCGTGCAACTCATCTCGCCCTTCGTCGGCCGTATCTACGATTGGTACAAAGCTGAGACCGGCATCGATTATCAGGGGGCCGATGATCCCGGAGTGCAATCCGTGCAGGAGATCTACCAATATTATAAGAAGTTTGACTACCCCACAGAGGTTATGGGCGCCTCCTTCCGAAACTCGGGCCAAATCCTCGAATTGGCGGGTTGCGACTTGCTCACCATCTCACCCAACTTACTGGAGGAACTTCAAGGGAATGACGCCCCCGTGCCCCGAAAACTCGACCCTTGCGAGGCTTCCAAGAGTGACCTTGAGCGCCTGGAAATCGACGAAAAAGCCTTTCGCTACCAGCAGAACGAGAATGCCATGGCGATCGAAAAGACTGCCCAGGGAATTCGGGCCTTCGCTGCGGATATTGTTAAGCTTGAAGCACTCGTCCATTCGATGCTTGGATAACTCCTATGCCCAGATCCCTCGCAATCGCGCTCGTCGTAGCACTCCTCCCGGGTGCCCTCATGGCCGGTGGGAAGAAAGCGCCAGACCTCACCGTGACCTTCCATTTGGAAGCCTCTGCTGGTGAACGCAAAGCGTTCAAACAGCTGACTTCGGGCAAGGAGGTCTTCTACCGCAAGTCTCCCGAGATCAGCACCAAGGACATCATTGCCTTTCGCCCGTTTCCCTCGGACGACGGCAACAGCTACGGAATGATTTTCCAGCTCAACAAAACCGCAGCTGGTCGCCTCAATTCTCTGAGCACTGCAGAGCGAGGCAAACTCCTCCTCTCCGTGGTCAACGGACAAGTCCGTGATGCCGTGGTCATCGACCCGGTTGACGACGCACTGATCGTGATCTGGAAGCGAATCGCCCTCAAGGAAGTCCACTTGGCTGATCAACATCGCCCGCGTATTGGAGAAGATGTCAAATCCTGGAAGAAGCGGCTCAAGGACGAAAAGAAGAAGAAAAAGTGATCTCTCGCCTCTTCCTCCTCTGCCTCTGGGCGCTTGCACTCACCGCCCAGTCCTCCGCTCAACCGCTCAAGCTGCGCCTTCCCACCGAAAACCAGGCCATCCTCGAGGGCCGTCCGGATAAGTTTTACATGTACGTCAACCGGATCTTTGAAGGCGAGGCCTCGAAGCCCTGGCAGGGTGGCGGTTATGGATTCGTCCGGAACATCAAACGCACTGAGGCAGGCGTGGTAGGGACCCGCTTCCACGAAGGCATCGACATTCGCCCTGTCAAGCGCGACTCAGCTGGCCGCCCTCTCGATGAGGTGCGGGCCCTTGCGATTGGGAACGTTGCCTATGTCCAACCCAGTTCAGGCGCGAGCAACTACGGCAAATACGTCGTGGTGGAACACAACTGGGGAGACGGCCCCTTCTTCAGCCTCTACGCGCATCTCAGCACCATCTCCGTTAAACTCGGGCAACGCGTCCTCGCGGGTCAAGCGATCGCCAAAATGGGCTACACCGGCGTCGGGATCACTCGGAGTCGGGCACACGTGCACGTTGAACTCAATATCCTCCTCTCACTCCGATTCGATGACTGGCACCGCATGAAGTTTGGTGCCGACAACAAGCATGGCCTTCACAATGGAATGAATCTCTCCGGATTGGACATCGCCACCCTCCTCATCACCCACCACAAGGACCCCCGGATCACCATTCCTTCCTTTCTGGAACAAACGGCCACTTACTTCAAGGTCACGAGCCCCCGCCGAGGGGTCCTCGAACTTGCCAAGCGCTATCCGTGGCTCCGCAAGGGCGACCACAACCGTCCAAGCCCTTCCTGGGAAATCTCGTTCAGTCCCTCCGGCTTCCCGCTCGCGATCGCTCCCAGCCAACGGGAGGTGAGCAAGCCTCTCGTCACTTACGTCCGCACCACCCAATCGCGCCACGAATACTTCACCCTCAGCCGACTCACCGGCACCGGACGCCGCGCCTCCCTCACCAAGAGCGGCCTCCTCCACCTCGCCCTCATCACCGGTGAATTCGGAAAATAGGAGTTTTCCTTCTTTCTCCCCTCTTCCACTTCCCCACTTTCTCCATAGATCATGTCCATTGACGCCCGCCTTTCCGAACTCGGCCTCACTCTCCCCGAAGTTCCCGCCCCAGTTGCTTCCTATGTCAACTGTGTCCGCAGCGGCAACCTTCTCCACCTCTCCGGCGGACTCCCCTTTGACGGCGAAACCAAAGTCACTGGCAAAGTTCCCACCGATCAATCCGTGGAAGCCGCTCAAGAGGCCGCCCGGATGATCATTCTCAATCGACTCGCCATCGTGCGGCAGGAACTCGGCAGCCTCGATCACGTCGCCCGCATCGTTTCCTTGCAAGGATTCGTGAGCTCCGAACCCGATTTCTACGATCACCCCAAGGTGATCAATGGAGCCTCCGATCTGTTATTAGAAATCTTCGGAGCGCGCGGAAAACACTCCCGCATCGCAGTGGGAGTGGCGGCCCTCCCGCTCAATGCCAGTGTTGAGATCAGTCTCGTGGTGGAAGCCGCTTGATCCTGCGCGGGGGCGAGGCATTCTTCGCGGGAAGCCGCGCCAATACCAATGTCTCTAGACCGCATGGAATCTGTCTCCCTGCCCATCGATCTCTCTGAGTTCGACGAGATCATCGATGTGCGCACTCCCCTCGAGTTCGCGGAAGATCATCTCCCGGGGGCCATCAATCTTCCGGTCCTCAATGATGAGCAGCGCATCGAAGTCGGCACCATCTACAAGACGGCCTCCTTCGAGGGACGGCGCCTCGGGGCCCGCCATGTCAGCACCTCGATTGCCAGACACTTGGAAGGTTATCTCGCCGATCGCCCCCCCAAATGGAACCCCCTCCTCTACTGCTGGCGCGGCGGCATGCGCTCCCACTCTTTTGCCACCGTCATGAGATCGATTGGCTGGCGCGCTCGCGTCCTCGAGGGAGGATACAAGGCCTGGCGGCGCTTTGTCATGGACGACTTGCCACGCCAGATCAGCGAGCAAAACCTGCAGTTCCGCATCATTGCCGGGCTCACCGGAACCGGAAAGACCCGCCTCCTCGACTCTCTTCGCGAGCTCGGAGCACAGGTCATCGACCTGGAGGCCCTCGCCAATCACCGGGGGTCACTCCTGGGCTCCCAGGGAGAACAGCCAAACCAGAGGCGTTTCGAGTCCCTCCTCCACATGTCCCTTTCCACCATCAACCCCCGGCGTCCCATCTTCGCCGAGGCCGAATCGAACCGCATCGGGAGCGCCTACATCCCCCCGGCCTTGTGGCAAAAGTTTTCTGAAGCCTCGGTCATCGAGCTCACCCTCCCGGCTGCCGAGCGGGTCAAACTCCTCCTCGAAGACTACGAACACTTTCCCCGCGACCCCGACACCCTGGCCTCCATTCTCGACAATCTTCGCCAGCTTCGCGGGCACAAACAAGTGGACGCCTGGCAAGCGCAAATCACTTCCAGGATCTGGCCCGCGTTTGTCGCCTCCATTCTCAAGGATCACTACGACCTCTGCTACCGTCGACCAGGATCCCCGGACTCGAATTATCAGGTGCCTTCCCGACAACTTGCGCTGCACGACTGTTCCGCTGCGAGCTACGCGCAGGCTGCACGCGAACTCAACGACACAGAAGGCGCTCCGCTTCGATGACGCCGCTCTTCGACGCTCACAATCACCTTCACGATGCTCGACTCGCGCCTCATCTCGAAGTGATCGTGTCCGCCATGCGGGAAACTGGGATCGAACGATGCGTTGTCAATGGCACCTCTCAGGATGATTGGCCGCAGGTCGCGGATCTCGCCAAGCGCTTCCCGGGATTTGTGCAACCCTCCTTTGGTCTCCACCCCTGGAAGCTGGACGCACGCGGCTCCAATTGGCTCACCACCCTGCGCGGGCACCTCGACAACTTCCCCCACTCCGGCCTCGGCGAATGCGGCCTCGATCGCTGGATCCAGCACCCCAACTTTGCGGCTCAGGAGGATGTCTTTCTCACTCAACTCGCTCTCGCAACCGAACGAAACCTCCCGCTCTCGATTCACTGCCTGCAGGCATGGGGCCCCCTCCTCACATGCCTGCGCGGGAATCCCCGACCCGCGCGCGGCTTTCTCCTGCACTCCTTCGGCGGTTCAGCCGAATTGGTCACCGAACTTGCTCCTCTCGGCGCCTATTTTTCGTTCTCCGGTCAGTTCCTCCATTCCCGGAAGGAGATCGTCCGCGCCGCCTTCCGAAAGGTCCCCGCCGATCGCCTTCTCCTGGAGACCGACGCTCCCGACATGCTCCCTCCTGCCCCCCATCGAACCCACCCCCTCGCGGACTCCGAGGGAATACCCTTGAACCACCCCGCTAACCTCGGCGCCCTCCTCAATGGGCTCGCGGAGACCCGAGATTGTGGGGGAGACGCTCTCGCAGCCATCCTCGCCGACAATTTCAAGAACTTCTTCGGCTCCTGATCTTGGGGTTTTGGATAGATCTCACCGGAGATTCTTGTAAATCTCCGCACCATGTCATCGCAACGGAGCCTCGCGCTCACCCTCGCCCTCGCCCTGCTAGCCCTCAGCGCTCCCCTGCATGCCCAAAAGGGCGATCGCAAGGGACACAAAATGGATAGCTTTGTCCCCGAGAGCGCCATCCCCCCCGCACCTTTCCTCAAGGTCGCAGAGGCCCTCAAGACCTTTGAGCTCGCACCGGGCTACCTGATCGAACCGGTGGCGGCCGAACCGATGGTCGAGATGCCCGCCATCCTCAAATTCGACGGCAACGGCCGAATGTGGGTGTGCGAACTCGTCGGCTACATGCCTGACCTTGAGGGCAAAGGGGAAGAGATTCCCCAGGGACGGATCGTCATTCTTGAGGACACCGACAACGACGGGGCTGTCGACAAGCGCACCGTCTTCCAGGACAAACTCCTCTTGCCTCGCAGCATCTACCTCCTCGACGACGGCATCCTCTGGGCCAACCAGGAGAGCCTCTTCTTCCAGGGCCGTGACGGCGACAAACCCAAAGGCAAGCGCGTCTTGGTCGACAAGGACTACGCCCGAGGCGGCAATGTGGAACACAAAGCCAACAGCCTCGTCTTCGGCCTCGACAACTGGATCTACAACGCCAAGTCCGATCGACGCTACAAGAGAATCACGGGCAAGTGGGTGATGGAAAAGACCAACTTCCGTGGGCAGTGGGGCATCGACCGGGACGACTACGGCCGCCTCTTCCACAACAGCAACAGCACCCTCCTGGTAGGCGACTACACCTTTCCCAATGCGGTCTTCGGAAACAGCAATGCCAAGATCAAGAATGGTATCTCCGCACGCATCGGCAACAACCAGGTCTGGCCCATCCGGGTCAACCCGGGCGTCAATCGCGGCTACATCAACAAGCTCAACGGATTCGGCAGCAACACCATCGACTCCAAGACCTTCAAGCTCATCAATGCCACCGGCGCATCCGGTCTCGCCATTTATCGGGGCGACAATTTCCCCGCCGACTCCTACGGCTGGGCCTTCGTCACCGAACCCTGTGGCAACCTCGTCAAAGCCATCAGCATCAAGGACGGCGCAGGATCACTCATGGGTAGTCACCCGCTCGGCGAAAAGGAGTTTCTCGCCTCCACCGATGAGCGCTTTCGCCCCGTCAATGCCTACACCGCACCCGATGGCAGCCTCTACCTGCTCGACATGTATCACGGCATCATCCAGCACAAGACCTACGTCACCAGCTACCTGCGCAAGCAGATTCTCAGCCGCAAGCTGGACGGCCCCGGGAACGGACACGGCCGAATTTACCGCATCCGTCACAAGGACAAGGCGCGTGGCGCGACACCAAGACTCGAGGATCTCTCCGCCAAGGAACTCGTGAAGTATTTGAACCATCCCAACGGATGGTGGCGCGACACAGCCCAACGTCTCATCGTCGAGCGCGGCGACGCCTCCCTTGCCGACCCCTTGGAAGAAATCCTCAAGCGGGGCACCCCGGTCGCTAAACTCCATGCCTTGTGGAGCCTCGAGGGCCTCGGCATTCTCGAAGCGTATCACATCCCCGTTCTGCTCAACTCCGGCCATGACAAGCTCGCCGCTTCCGCCCTGATGGCCGCCTTGTCGCTGAATGCCGACGACAAAAATACCCTTCTCAAGGACTCGGCCTCCTTCAAGGCCGGCAAGGAGTCCTCCCTCTATCAAGCGCGTCTCCTCGCCGAAACAGGAGGCAGCAAGGCTCTCGAGGCCCTGGTCGCCGCCCTGCTGGCCAACGGCAATAATCCCCATGTCAAAGCAGCGGCCTTCACCGGACTGAAGGATCGCGAAGCGGTCTTTGTCGGCGTCAACAATGGCCGCTACAACGACAGGGAATTCAGCAAGTGGCTCGAGGACGCCATCAACAAGAAACACCGCAAGATCGAACCTCCCAAGATCAAGGGTGAACACCTCGCCTCCTACCAACGTGGTGAAAAGATCTATTTGACCGGCGCAGCCTGCATCGGGTGCCACGGCGCGGAAGGCACTGGACTTCCCAACCTGGGACCTCCTCTTGACGGCTCCGACTGGGTCAACGGCTCGACCGAGCGCCTCGCCCGCATCCTTCTGCACGGCCTCATGGGACCCATCACGGTCTCCCAGGAACGTTACTCTCCGCCCGCGGCCATGCCTGGCCTCTCGATGAACCCAACCATTAAGGACAAGGACATTGCAGACATCGCAACCTACATTCGCCATGCCTGGAGCAATCGGTCGGCGCTGGTGGAAGAAGAGTTCATCAAGGCTGCGCGAGCCAAGACCAAGGGCCGCAACGGGATCCCTTATACCGAGAAGGATTTCAAGTAAGCCTAGACTGATCGACCCCCTTCTCGCCGCCCCGGACCTCAGTCCGGGGCCTTCGATGGAATGGCCCGCTTGGACGCCCTGTTCCCACCTGTTCTCCTTGGCTACCGCGCTGGGCCCGAATTTCCGAACACGCCCTACTCTCCTCTACCGGTCCGCACCCGCTCCAGAACACTCAGCGTTCCTTCCTCATTCCATCCCACCACCAGGATGAATCCCGTGCCATACTGCGCGTTGCAGCCGGGATCAGCCCAGACATGCACTACGGATTGTCGCCCAACCCGATCCAGCCCGGCCCGCGAAAGCGAAAACTCCCACTTCTCGGCCCGGGGATGATCGAGGTGATCAAGCCCCGCAATGGCCAATCCCAGTTCCCTAAACTTGCGACGCTCGAATCCCTCCTTCTCCTCGCCAACTTTCAGCAGGTCAATGCGAGCCTCGTTCTTCAGATGCGAGAATTTCACCACCGACTGGTGCCACCAGTACACGAGATCCTCCACCCCTCCTCTCAACTCAGGGGCACCCTCAATGAGATAGACCCGCGGCGGATTCAGTTCCGGATGACTGCTCAGCAATTCGGACACAATGGTCTCCATCGCAAACGCCAGGATGGCGTACTCTTCGTCCCGAATCGCCATCCCCGCCCGCTCTATTCCTCAAGCCACGTTCCCACCTTCCGGAACTTCTGGTAGCGCTCCTCCATCAACTCCTCCTCGGAGAGTTTCTCAAGAATGGCGAGCTGCTTGACCACCGCGACTTTAAGGTGATCCCCGGCAACCCGGTGGTCGTTGTGAGCCCCCCCGTGGGGCTCCGCAATCACCTCGTCCACCAATCCCATTTCCGCCAGTTCCGGTGCGGTGACCTTCATGGCCTCCGCCGCCTCTGGGGCATGTTTGCGATGCTTCCAAAGAATGGCTGCGCACCCTTCCGGACTGATCACCGAGTAATAGGCGTTCTCCAACATGAGAACGCGATCAGCGACCCCGATGCCAAGCGCGCCGCCCGAACCTCCTTCACCCAGCACCACCGCGATGATGGGCGTCTTGAGATCCATCATCTCCCGCAGATTGCGCGCGATCGCCTCCGCGATGTTTCGCTCTTCCGCGCCGATCCCCGGAAACGCTCCCGGGGTGTCAATCAAGGTAATGATGGGCAGCCCGAATTTCTCGCCCATTTTCATGAGCCGCAGCGCTTTGCGATAGCCTTCGGGATGGGCACTCCCAAAATTGCGCTCGAGATTCTCCTTCGTGTTCCGCCCTTTCTGATGTCCGATCACCACACAACGACGACCGGAAATGGTCGCGAAACCGCCCGGCATCGCACTGTCGTCTCCGACCAAACGATCCCCATGCAATTCGCAAAAGTCCTCAAAGGTGTCGTTGAGATAATCCAGCATGAAGGGCCGATCGACGTGTCTCGCAATCAGAACACGTTGCCACGGAGAAAGATTCTCGTAAATACGGATCCTCGTTTCGTCCAATTTGGCTTCCGCAGCGCCGATCTCATCGCTGAGATCAATCTTCTGGGACTCCGCCTTCTCCCGCATCTTGGCCAATTGCCCTTCAAGCTCCAGAATGGGCTTCTCGAATTCGAGGGGATGCGGACGCGTCGTGCTATCTTTCATTCACGCAAAATCTATTTGTTTATGAAGCGGACTTCCACTTCGTTGCCTACCCGGAGCAACAATGCGAGCTCTTCCATATCGGATTCGGACAAAAAAAAGCCCCGCCCCGAATTTTCCTCATCAGCCTCCACCACTTCACGCAACTGCAGTCCCTGGTGATCCAGAATGAGCACCTTCTGGGCAGCTCGGTAGGACTCATGTCTCACGGGCGATATGCGGCTCCCATTGGAGATTCCGATCTTCTGGCCAATCTTGGAGCGCAGAGTCCCCTTGGCACCCCTCCTGGTGCGCGCACTGAGCAATTGGTAGGCCTTCAGGAAGTGCCCCT
Organism: Roseibacillus sp.; assembly: GCA_028821775.1. Classification (GTDB taxonomy): domain Bacteria; phylum Verrucomicrobiota; class Verrucomicrobiia; order Verrucomicrobiales; family Akkermansiaceae; genus Roseibacillus_B. Next base: position 22,042 of record JAPKFB010000006.1, on the reverse strand, counting down.
CCCTGAAGAGACTCAGTCGCTTGCGGGGGACATCAATCTTGATGTTGAAGTTCAGGGGTAGCAGAACGAGTTCATTCCCCGGATAAAGCTTGTCCATGCGCTGCAGCCCATTCATATGCATGATACAATCGAGGGTGGTCTCATGCTGGAGCGCAATCTTGGTGAAGTTGTCCCCAGATTTCACCGTGTACATCACCTTGCCATCCATCACTTCGGTCGAGAGCAGGTCATCAAGATTCAACTCCCCAAGGATGCGCCGTCCCTCCGCCGCCGAAGGCGACCCCGGGTAAAGAGTCACGATGAATTCGAGCTTTACCCGCGCCTCCTCAAACTGACCGGTGGCCAGGAATTCACGGGCGCGCTCAAAGGCAATCTCATCAGGCTCCACGGTCGACCCCTCGACCTTCACCTCTCGGAGTCGCGGAACGGTGCTCTCTTCTTTGAGCCTCTCCACCAGGACTGCGGTCCCGCCCAGCGCCGCCAAGACGATCAACGCGGCGAGAACCTTGACGACAGTCATCATATTCGAAGCTCTAAAGAAGTCCCTTGCGCTTGAAATCAAACACGTTGATCTCGCCGCTCTTCTGAACCATCTCGAACATGAAGCGCAGGAGACTGATCTCCCAGGCGTCATCCACTCCTTCAATCACCGCCTGCATGGGATTTCCCACTCGCCGCGCGTTCTCCACTACCCGCTCACGAACATCCGCCAGGGGCTCGTGCAGCAACTCTTCGCGGACCTCCCCTCGCCGAAAGTGAAAGCCGTACTTCATCATCGCCTGAACTGCACCGTGATCCTGCATCCACTGGTAAAACCGGCGGGCGTCATCTCCAAATCCTTCGAACTCGATCTCTTGATACGGCTCGGGCTTGATGATGGTTGGCTGGGCCGCTTCCACCTCCCCGGTCCGGATCCGAACCTGCCCGACCGAATCCATCAATTCGCTCAGAAGGAGAAACTCAAAACGGGTGTTTCCAAAGGTGTCGATCCGGCGATCCGGCTCGTGCAGCACGCTGGTGGTCTCCAGCGCGTAATGAATATCATCGGGTGAATACATTCTCTAAGCGCAATCATCGCCCAGCTTGGGGCCTCTGACAACGAAAAGGGCAGATCCAGAGGACCCGCCCCACCTCGTGAATTGTCTAATAAGACGACCTCAATCGACCACTTTGTCGATGTAGGTGATGATATCGCCTACTGCCGAGAGCTTCTCAGCCGCCTCATCGGGAATCTCAATCCCGAATTCTTCCTCAATCGCCATGACCAGTTCCACCGCATCGAGAGAGTCGGCACCTAGGTCCTCGATCATCTTCGCCTCCGGGGTCACTTGGTCGGCATTTACGCCGAGCTGCTCGACAATGATGTCCTTGATCTTCGCTTCGCTGTTTTCTGACATGTATCCGTGGCAATTGGTTGCTTGATGGTCGCTGTAGCCCTCCCAGAGGCGCTTGGCAACTCCGAAAATTACTCCGGAGCTTTCGGCCTAGAATCTTCCCCCACCTCTTTGCTGGAATCCCCCCCTTCCTCGGCACTCGAGGCCACGGCCTCATCACACTCCTCTTCATCTTCGTCCTCCTCCAGCTCAATCAGCTCACCCAGAAAATTACTCAGGATACGTTTGAATAACGCCTCGGCCGGAGCGTCATCCTCGGGCTTGAATTGCCCGTAAACCATGCCGTCAACTTTGGCCTTCTTCTCCTCTTTACCGTCCACGTAGGTCAAGTAGGCCAAGCCCTTGGTCTCCCACTTGCGCTTGTCGATTCGCTTGATCGAGTCATAGGGAATGCGCTCTCCGGACGGAGCATAGTAGGCCTCCCCGTCCACTCTCATCGAACGCCGCGAGGTCCGCGCCAGATAAAAGCCTCCCACAATCATGAGAAATCCGCTCCCAATTCCAAAATAAAGCTGCTCCTTGATCTTGCCCTGCCCGTAGAACTTGTTGGGAACGGCTGAGCTCCAGCCCCGCTCGTCAGTGTAGACTGTCCACAGAGGAGGAGTGGACCTGCTGCCCTCTTTCGCCAGCGCCTTCTTGTAACCCGAGTAGTCAGCCAGGATGGCCGGCCAGGACGCATCGCTGTCCACCCCCACAGGAATCATCCCCTTCTCGTCCGGGAATTCAATCTTCTGGGCCGAGGCAAACGAATTCCAACCTTCGGCCGAGCCCTCGTGGGCGGCGAAGGCTTCCCCCGCTTTCTTGAAGGCCTGGAAAGTATAATAAATCTCGTTCTTCTTCGGCCACCCCACTTTCCAGTCCTTGAGGAAAAGAACCAGAAATACCGCAAACATTGTCACCATCGCGATGGCCCTCACAAAGAACCACTTAGTTGGCTTGCACTTGATCACTTCCCCGTTGCTCATAATCTGCTGCTGCCGTGAACCTGACTGATCCCTCCCTCCCTGATCAAGCGTTCAATCGACTCAAACGCGCATTTCTCTCCTCGTGAGATCCAGACAACCTCCGGCTGGAATTTTCTCCTTTGACAATCGCCCCACCGCATCCGACCTCTCGCACGTGAGCTTTGCCTCCCAATTCGGAGATCCCGACCGCCCGAAATCCCCACTCCTTCAACGATTTGAGGACCACTTGGCTCCTCTCTCCGCGGTCGGACTGGAGGACCTCGCCCAGCGCAGTGGAGCCCTTTCCCGGCGTCACTTCGGGCGCACCATGCGCCTTTTCGCTCCCCTCTATCTTTCCAACGAGTGCGTCAACAACTGCAGCTATTGCGGGTTCTCGCGCGATAATCCCATCCTCCGCACAACCCTCTCCCCCGCTCAGGTCGCGGTGGAAGCCAATCACTTGCGCAATCTGGGCTTTCGCAATCTCCTCCTCGTGGCTGGTGAGCATCCCAAATTTGTCTCCGACGGCTACCTCCAGGAGTGCCTGCGCCAGCTCGCGCCCTCCATCCCGGCCCTCGGCATCGAGGTCGGACCCATGGAAGACGATCAATACGCCGAACTCGTTTCCTGTGGCGCCGAGGGACTCGTGGTCTACCAGGAAACCTATGACCGCGCAGTCTACGCCACTCTTCACACCGCCGGGCCCAAGAAGAACTTCGACTGGCGTCTCGACTGCCCAGAACGGGCCTATGCCGGTGGCTTCCGACGCATCGGAATAGGCGCTCTCTTCGGGCTCGCGAATTGGCGCGTGGAAGCCATCGCTCTCGCCGCCCACCTCGAGTATCTTCACAAGCAGTGCTGGAAAGCACAGTTCACCATTTCCTTTCCCCGCCTCAAACCACACGCTGGCAATCACCGTCACGAAGCCGACCCCGCACTCACCCTGACCGACCGCCAGCTCGTGCAACTCATCTGCGCCTTCCGGCTCACTTTTCCTCAGGTCGGTATCGTTCTCTCCACGCGCGAGCCCGCCACCCTTCGCGACAAACTCTTCGCCCTGGGAGTCACTCACCTCTCTGCCGGATCGCACACCGAACCGGGCGGCTACACCGGCGCCGGCTCAGACGACTTGCACCGCACCGTCAAAGGCCGCCGCGTCGAACTCGATCCCGCCGAACAATCCAGCGGTTGCTCACGGGCCACCCCCCAGTTCGAGATCGACGATCAACGCTCCCCCCTTGAAGTCTCCCTCGAACTCCAATCCCAAGGCTTCGATCCGGTCTGGAAAGACTGGGACTGCGCGATCCTCGCACCCAAACTCGCCTAGCTCCCGCCGTCCCCACCTCTCCCATGCCTCAGATCACTCTCAACGGCCAACCGCACACGATCACAGTGCCAATCACCATCGCCTCCCTCCTCGAGTCTCTCGACATATCAAGAAAGCCCGTGGTCGTGGAACTCAACGGCAACGCCCTCCCTCCAAGCGAGCACTCCACCGCGGAAGTGACCGACGGGTCCAAGGTCGAGCTCATCACTCTCGCCGCAGGCGGTTGAGCCCCGCTCCCGGAACCGCCATCCCCCCCGACCCTCCTGCCCCGAACCCGGAGAGATCGAGACTTCCTTTTACTCCCTGATCAGCACTCTCACTTCCGCCACCTCTCAACCCCCCTCAAGCCATCAATTACCAACTGCACTGACTCGCTCCCTCCCGGATTCTTCAACGACTCCGCCAGCCCCAACCACTCCGCGTGCAACGAATCAAAATTCGTCAACCCCATGAGGAACTCGTGTCCGGGAAAGAAACTCTCCACCCGCATCAAGCCCTCAGCTTCGATCAACTGGCCGGCCATGTCGCCCGCCACTTCGTCTTCACCCAGGTCCTGGCGCATCAACATGCCTGCCAAGAGGCAAAAGGGATATTCCTGCACCACCCATCCGCTGGGCGTCCGATACTCTTCCATCTCGATCGCCAGGGCCGGAAAAACATCCGCCAAGATCCCCGTCAACGTCTGGTCCCCGATGTCCCGCGCCGCCATCACCAGTGAGCAACAGACGTAGTTCACGATCACCACCGGATCCAATCCCGGTTCCTGGAGCAGGAATTTCGCTGCCACCGCTCCGCAGAAAAGCTTGAAGCGCATGAAGCGCTCACGATCGACCTCCCGCTCAGCGCTTCCGCGCTGCGCGATCCCAAAGATCTCAAACCAGTCGGGATCGACTACTTCCGGAATCTTCCCCGTGCGCCGAACCGTGGTGCAGAGCTCCACATAGTTGCTGGACCCGGGATCCGGCGGACAGAATTTCCGGATATCCCCATCCGTAACTTCGCCTTTCGCGAATTCAAAGAGATCTTCAAGACGGGATTTCACTGGGTCACAAGTTGGGGGTTTCTCCCCTCAAGTTGAAGTTTATTTGAAACATCTACCTCAGAGTTCTGCACAATCTCCCACTCACGCCTCCAATTCACTTCTTTCCTGGCAGCAGATTCGTCAGGACCTGCTCCCACCAATTCTTGCCCTGCTCGGCCGGCGCCAGCACTCGCAACTTCTCGGTCATGGCTTGGAATCTCACCCGCTTCGCCCGACCCCACAACTCGCCGTCCAACTCCACCGGCACCTCGCGATCACACTCCACCGTCAATCCTGAGGTCTGGTAGTATTCCACGAACTTGCCGTCCTCTTCGTAACCGCCCCGCGCCACCGTCCCCAACGACCCCAACGCCGCCTTGTAGCCGGCCTCTTTGTAAACCAGGACATCTAAGAGATCGTCCGCGTTGTCTGCTTTTCCGAAAAGCCTAAGTTGGCCGCCGTAGAGAGCGCCATTGCCCAGCAGGACGCACGCTCCTTCCGCCGACTTCCCCTCCGCAAAGGTCACCCTCATGCGCGGAGGCTTCGCTCCCAACAACTTCACGGCCGACACTATGTAGGCCAGTGGCCCCAGGCGGCGCTTGGCCTCACTCGTGGTCTCCTCGATCACCTGGGCATCGAAGCCCACCCCTGCCATCTGCACAAAGGGTGTCCCCTCCGCCTCAAAGAGATCCACCTCCTTCACCTTGCCCCCATCGATGATCTCCAATGCACCCTTCAAGTGCGCGAACGGAATGTGCAACTCACGCGCAAAGACATTCATCGTCCCCGTGGGCAGGATCCCCAAAATCGTCTTCGTCCCAATCAACCCCCCCACCACTGCATTCAGGGTTCCGTCTCCGCCCGCAACCACCACGATGGGCTCCCCCTCGGCAGCAAACCGCTGCGCCAATTCCACCGCATCCTCCGGACTGCTGGAAGCATAGATTGCAAAACGGGTGGCGTTCGCCATCAAGAATCGCAGGGCTCGTTCCGCCCGCTCGCTCCGGGCGTTGGGATTGAGAATCAAGGGATACCGTGGCGAGTTCACTGCAGACATCTCTCACCTCCTTCCTCAAATAACCAATCAGAAATCACTCAGAACTGCTCCGCGGCCTCACCTCGAACCGTTCCAACTCCTCCCCCACCCGCGCGATGGGCAAGCCCATCACATTATCATAAGCACCCTCCACTTTCGCGACCAACATCTCCCCGTGCTCCTGAATCGCATAGGAACCCGCCTTGTCGATCACGTCCACCCGCTGGGTGTAATCCTTGATCACTTCTTCCCCAAACTCGCGAAACTCCACCCAAGTCACCTCGAAGAAGGAATGTTCGACCTCGCCACAACACAGACACACCCCCGTGCACACTTCGTGCACCCGTCCGGAGAGACGCTCCAGCATGCACACCCCGTCTACAATATCACGGGGCTTTCCCATCACCTCACCATCCAGTCCCACCATCGTGTCCGCCCCCAGCACCACCGCCTCCGGATGCTTTTCGTGAACCTCCCGCGCCTTCAGAATCGCGTTCTCAGCACAAAGCTTGCGGAAGGGATGTTTTCCCGGCGGCCATTCGTCCACCAGAGCCGGAACGATCTCAAATTCATATCCCGCCTTCGCCAGCAATTCGCTCCGACGAGGTGATCCGGAAGCCAGAATTAGCGCCATCACATCCATGCTGCACTTCAACCCTCGAGCACAAAAATGAAGAAGAGCAGCACAAGCGTCGCCAATCCGATCGCGGTCAACAACCTCTTCAGGGTGATTCCAGGCAGCTCAATTCCATCCTCCACCCCCTCCATTCGTGGTTCTGCATCCCTAAACCTTTGGCGGCGCTCATCGATCCGGTGGCGCGCGAGGAATGGTCCTGACCTTTCCCTGCACTCCTCCTCAGGGCGATCGCGCGGCAATTCGACGTTCTCTGCCGCGTTCTCCAGCACCGTCATCCCCACCTGTCGAGACCGCGCGTAGACCGCAGGCACTCCCGCCTTGAGAAGTGGCACCTCTCCTGTCCGCTTCTTCTTGCCGCTCGGCATCATGGGCAGGTTCAAGCGATGAAGCGCCACCTCGCTTCCGCACCGTGGACAAGTTGCTCGCGTAATCGTTCGTGCGACCTCAAATCGCGTATCGCACTTCCAGCACTTCACTCGCTCCGGAGGGTCACTTTGAGGCTCTATTTTTCTAATCGGCCGCACAGCATTCCTATTCGGATTAATTTTTATGCCCTGACTTTCAGCGTGTCAATAGTTCCCAGATCGAGTTGTTCACATCCCCCCTCCAACCACCGGCCTGAAATTCCCTCTTGCCATCTCTTTTTATCAGAATACTGTTCATTAGAACACGTTAGCAGCCCTGCCTCGATGCCCCCGGATCTCCAATCCCTGCGCCAACAATTGCAGGAGAAGTTCCCCGAAGCACATCAGTCCAAACCGCCCCCAGCTCCCGTTCACAGCTCGTCGCATCTCCCCGCCTTCCCTTCCGGCGCCCTCTCCGAACTCTCTCCCGCCGGCCCCGCCTCCGGCCTCTCCCTCGTCCTCGCCGAACTCCTTCAGCGTGACAGGGTTCCCCTCCTCACCGCAAAGCAACGCAGAGAGGAACCCGAAAATGGAACCCCGACCCCCAGCGAACCTCTCGGCCTCATTGATGGACGCGACTCCTTCGACCCCGCGTCCTACGGCTCCGCCTCCTGCTCCCGCCTCCTCTGGATTCGCTGCCACAATGCCAAGGAATCCATCCGCTGCACCGACCTCCTTCTCCACGATGGCAATCTCCCCCTCCTCGTCCTCGACCTCCAACTCAATCCTCTCGAAGAACTCCGCAAGATCCCCACCTCTTCCTGGTACCGCCTCCGCAACCTCACCAAACAATCCGGCATCGCCCTCCTCATCTTCACTCCCAAACACCTCATCCCCTGCACGGCCCTGCAGTTGACCTTCGGTTCCACCTTCACCCTAACAGATCTAGAACAAGCCCGGAAAGACCTCTCGACTATCCGCTATCAGCAAGAACAAGCGGCCGCTGGCCATTCATAAACCAAATTCCTCAAAAAAAACCAAGACCCCAAGACCTCGAGGCAATTCCCAAATAAATTTCAGGAACCTGGCTTCAGATCTCAAACCCATGCCCATTTGAAAGTTGCCCCCTGCCTTTAACTTTATTGGGCGCTCGGCTCGTCGGATTTCGCCGCCCTCCCCCCAAGCCCTTCACGACCTCACCATTCCTCCTCTCTCCGCATGTACGCATGCACCTCCATTCCCTCTTTTCCTCTCTCCGTCCTCCTTCGCGATGACGACGAGACTGCGTGCACTCCCACCGCGCTTGTCAGCACTGTCCCCGAGCCCTCGACCAGGTCCACGTCCGTGCGCCTCCCTCAGCTCAGCTCAGCGAAGACGGGCCCCACTCCCATCCTGCTCGCCGTCAACCAAGCGGCCTCTCGTCATCGCATCACTCCCGGACTCTCCACCACTTGTGCTCTCGCCCGCTGTCCGCAGCTCACCCTTCTTCCTCCCGACCTCCTTCTCGAACGCCAACACCAGTCCGCACTGCGAACCTTCGCCGCCTCTCTCGGTCCTGACTTCGAAGAAACCGCTCCCGGCACCTTTCTACTCGATCTCCTCACCCTCCCTCACGCCCACTCCGCCCCTCTCGACTGGATCGAGCACGCTCTCCGCAATGCCACTCCTCTCCGACTCCCTCTCCACCTCGCCATCGCCCCCACTCCGGACCTCGCCCTCCTCGCCGTTCACAGCCCCCCCTTGACGTCCACTCTCCACTTCAATCCAGAACCGGAAATCAGAGTCCGCTCTTCCGTCTTCGATCTTCAGACCATCTCCGACCTTCCCCTTTCCTGCCTGAGCGCTGAATTCCGAACACCGAATACCCCTTCCTCCGTCGCCCCCCTTGATCCCGAACTACTCCACCTCTGGGGCCTCCAGACTCTCGGTGACCTCGCCGCCCTCCCACGTCAGGGACTCGCCGAACGCCTCGGCTCGGATACCGCCCGCCTACACGACATCCTGCACCGCAAACACCACCGCCTCCTCACTCTCCATCGTCCCGCACAACAGTTCCAACTCGCACAGGAACTCGAAAACCCCCTCGAAACTCTCGAACCGCTCCTCTTTCTCCTGCACCGCGGACTCGACACCCTCTGCGCTCGTCTTGCCTCCTCCCAACGCGCCTCCATCACCCTCCGCCTCAGCCTCACCTTCGACGACGGCAACCTCCACCTCCGCGACTTGCGACTCCCCGAACCGACTTGTCATCCGCCCACTCTCCTCCGTCTGCTGCACACCCATCTCGATACCATTCGCGCTCCCGCCCCTGTCGTCGCGTGGTCACTTCAACTTACTCCCACCCTCCCTGGCGAAGCCCAGTATCACCTCTTCGAACGCTCCCTGCGCGACCCTCACAAATTCGCCGACACCCTCGCCCGTCTCGAAGCCCTCCTCGGCCCCGACCGCCTCGGCACCCCTCGCCCCCTCGACACCCACCAACCCGACACCTTCCACCTCTCCTCTTCTCTCTCGCTCCGCCCTCCCCCTCCCGCGCCCAATCTAAACACAACCTCCTTCCCCCTCAATCCCACCTCGTCCACCGCTCTGCCCTTGAAGAGATACCGCCCCCCCATCGAGATCCATGTCGCTTCCGAACTCCTCGGCCGCTTCCCTCATCCTCGGGCCCTTCTCACCGGTCCCCACCGCGGTCCCATCACCGACACTCATGGTCCCTTCCCTCTCTCCGGTCACTGGTGGGATCCCGAAGAACGCTGGCAACGCGTCGAGTGGGATCTCCAACTCTCTGACCTAACCCTCCTCCGCCTTGCGCACCAACCACCGCATCACTGGTTCCTCGAAGGAATCTACGAGTAGGAGCTTCGAACCTAAACTTCGACCACTGCCATTTTCACCGAACTCCATGCCCGTTCTTCCTTCTCCCTCCTCCGCGGCGCCAGCCAACCGGAAGACCTCATCCGCCGCGCCGCCAGCTTGGGCTATGACGCCATCGCCCTCCCCGATCACATGGGCGTCTACGGATCCCCCCGGGCCCACTTCGCAGCCAAGGAACACGGCCTCCGCGCCCTCGTGGGAGCAACCGTGGAGATCTCCAGGTCCAACTCTCCCTCTCCAGGCCTCTCCCTCCCTCTTCTCGTCAAGAGCCGCACCGGTTACCAAAACCTCTGTCACCTTCTCACAGATCTCCACTGTGGCCGAAGCTCTCCTCTCTCGGTCACTTCCGCCGCGTCCCCCCACGAAAATCTTTCCGAATTCCACCCTCCAGGATCCCTCCTTTCTCCATCTCCCGCACCACACGATCCAAACGCTCCCTCCTGCGCCCTCCCCCTTTCCGATTTCCGGCCTCAAACCGATGGCCTGATCGCCCTCCTCACCCCCGAGTCCCTTCCCCATCCTTCCCGCCAAAACCTGCTCGACACCGCCCAACATCTCATCAGCCAGTTCGGCCAAAACAACCTCTACGTCACTCTCACCCGCCATCACATCCGCGGCGAAAAACGCCGCAACCGCCTCCTCCTCGATCTCGCCGAACATCTCAACCTCCCCCTTCTCGCCTCCAACGCTCCCCTCTTCGCCGGTCGCCGTGATCGCCTCCTCGCCGACGCCTTCTCCTGCCTGCGCAACCACACCACCCTCGACCAGGCCGGCACCCTCCTCGAGGCCAACCCGGAGCGTCACCTCAAACACCCGAAGCAAGTCGCCGAACTCTTCCGCGACCTTCCCGAGGCCATGCTCAACACTCAGCGCCTCGCGGATCGCCTCCAATTCACCCTCACAAACCTCGGCTACAAGTTCCCCTCCTTCCACGAGGACGGCCGCCCGCTCCCGCCCGATCAGGAAGTCCAACTCCTCCGCCAACTCACCTTCCAGGGAGCCCGCGAACGCTACCCAAAAATCAGCCGGAAAATCCGCGCACAACTTGAACACGAACTGTCCCTCATCTTCCGCCTCGGCTTCTCCGGCTACTTCCTCATCGTCTGGGAACTCGTCCACTTCGCCAAATCCCAGGGCATCCTCTGCCAGGGCCGCGGCTCCGCCGCCAACTCCGCCGTTTGCTACTGCCTCGAAATCACCGCCTGCGATCCCATCGGCGGCGGACTTCTCTTCGAACGTTTCCTCTCCGAAACCCGCAAGTCCTGGCCCGACATCGACATCGACTTCCCATCCGGTGATCGCCGCGAAGCCGTCATCCAACACGTCTACCAAAAATACGCTCCGCGGGGCGCCGCCATGACCGCCAACGTCATCACTTACCGCCCCCGCTCCGCCTTCCGCGAAATGTCCAGAGTCCTCGGCTTCCCCGACTCCATCGCCGACCGCTTCTCCGATCTCTCCTCCTCCCCCAAGGCCCACGATTCCACCGACCTCGATTCCCCGGCTCAAGATGGCCCACCTCCCCCGACCGAGGTGTCGAGGAACAACTATTACACCCAAGGCAAAGTCGCCGACCTCGAAGAAACCCTCCGACAAGCCGGCGTCCCCACCACTCACCCCCGCTTCAAAGCACTCCTTCATCTCTACCACGAAATCCTCTCCTTCCCGCGCCACCTCGGCCAGCACTCCGGCGGCATGATCATCTGCGACAACGGACTGGACTCCATCGTCCCCCTTCAACCCGCCGCCATGCCCAATCGCACCATCGTCCAATGGGACAAGGACGATTGTGAAGACCTCGGCATCGTCAAGGTCGACCTCCTCGGCCTCGGCATGCTCGCCGCCATGGAAGACAGCATCCGCATCTGTCACCAACGCGGCAAATCGATCGACCTCGCCCAGATTCCTTACGACGACCCCGCGACCTACGACCTCCTTTGCCGCGCCGATACGGTGGGCACGTTTCAGGTCGAGTCCCGTGCCCAGATGGCCACTCTGCCCATTATGCGGCCCCGAACATTCTACGACCTCGCCATCGAAGTCGCCCTCATCCGTCCCGGACCCATCGTCGGAGACCTCGTCCACCCTTACCTCAACCGACGCAACGGCCGCGAAGCAATCGATTTCATTCACCCCGCCTTCGAACCCGTCCTCGGCCGCACTCTCGGCGTCCCGCTCTTTCAGGAACAGGTTCTCCGCATGGCCATGATCATCGCAGGCTTCGATGGCGCAGAGGCCGATGAACTCCGCCGCGCGATGTCCTTCAAACGCTCCGACGAACGCATGGACGCAATCGGCCACAAACTCCGTCACCGCATGTCCGAGCGCAACATCGACCTCCTCGTCCAGGACAAGGTCGTCAAGGCCATCGGCTCCTTCGCTCTCTATGGTTTTCCGGAGAGCCACGCCATCTCCTTCGCCCTCATCGCCTACGCCTCCTGCTGGCTCAAGGTCCACCACCCCGCCGAATTTTTTGCCGGCCTCATCAACAATCAGCCCATGGGATTCTACTCGGTTGCGACCCTTCTGCGCGACGCCCGCCGTTGCGGCATCCGCCCCAAACCCATCTCCGTTCTCCACTCCGCTTGCGAAACGCTCGTCCTCGACGACCAGACTTTGCGTCTCGGCCTCCATCGCCTCAAAGGACTCTCCACCGCCACTGCCGAACGCATCGTGGAAACCCGCTCCCACGTCCAATTCCACAGCCTCCCCGATTTCCTCCGTCGCAGCCACCCAAATCAGAAGGAACGCCGCCTCCTCGCCGCCGCCGGAGCCCTCAATGATCTCCCCGAAGTGGAACACCGCCGAGACGGACTCTGGCAGGTGGAAAAGAATCTGCACCTGGATCTCTTCGCGCAACCGTATTCCTTACTCCCCTCTCCGCCCCCCGCCGGGTCCAGCCGCGCAGCAGAGGAACTGCCAACCTACAAATCGGGCCCGCCCCCTGACACCCGCCTCCCCTCCACCGCTTCAGAGCCTCCCCCCCCGGCCTCCCCCCTCAAACCCATGTCCGCCTTCGAGCGCCTCGCCACCGACTACGCCACCCAAGGACACACCACCGGTCCCCATCCCATGGCCCTCTGGCGTCGGCAGTTTACCGTAACCCGCAACTCTCCTGCCACCAAACCACAGAACCAAGACGGGGGTCTCCTCTTGAGCACTCCTCCCCTGAGAGCCTCCGACTTCATCAACTGCAATCACGGGCAACACATCATCATCGCCGGCCAAGTCATCTGCCGCCAGCGTCCCGGCACCGCCAAGGGCCACTGCTTCATCTCACTCGAAGACGAAACCGGCATCGCCAACCTCTTCGTCCCCCGCGACACCTTCCATCAATACCGCCTCATCATTACCACCGAGCAATTCCTCCTCTGCCACGGTCGCATCCAAGTAGGCGAAGGGAACTCTCACACCCTCTACACCACTTCCGTTGAACCTCTTCCCTTCCCCGCCGAACTCAGAACCGCAAGCCACGACTTCCATTGATTACTTTCATCCTATCATCACCTCATCGACTCATTTTGTCACCGCTTCGCGTATTCCATCCCAGAAACATATCGCCCCTCTCGCGCTCCGGGTGATCATGTCAGATCCGAACTCAAAATCAGGAGCTCATAACGCCAATACCTGAAAAACCGCAGTAACTCGCTGAAGAAATCGCTCATCTCCGATGAGAAACTTGCCGAACTGGAACGCGAAATCGAAGCCATCGAGAAACCCGCCATGATGGTCTGCCACTGGACCGGCATCCACTGGAACGGAGAGGAAAAAGGCTTCAAGGTCTTCCAGGAAGTCGTACGCCGCTTGCACGCCCGCTTCGACAACCTGATCTGGATGAAACTCAGTGAACTTTCGCGCTACTGGGCGGCCCGAGAATTGACCACCATCGAGCTCCGCCCAGGCAGGATCAATTTCGAGGCGCCCTTTTCCTGCCCCGCCTTGACAGTCCGTTTCCCCAATCCTGAGACCAAGGCCCTGACCTGGAAGACAGGAACTCAACAAATCGCTCTCAAGCGCGCGCCCTCGATCCGCCACCTCCAACCAGGGACCTACCTCCCCGACGGCAAGAACTCCCTGGCCTGCTTCGATCTCGTGAAGGGACCTCAAGCACTCCACTCGACATAGGACCACGGAGCACCAGCCTGCAATTCTTCATTGCCTTTCTCGATCCGCACCCTTTCCTGCATCTCTCCACATGGTCGACGAAGGATGCATTCACGGGCGCTTCCAGCCGTTTCACAACGAACACCTCGAGTACGCACAGGCAGCGCTAGAGCGCTGCTATTTTCTTTGGATTGGCCTGGCTGACCACGACGCCCTCGAAAGCGATCAATCCGCGGCCAGCTCCACCCCCCTCAATTACCGCGAGCGCCAGTTCATGATCACGCGCACTCTGGTCAGCGAAGGCATCGCGCCCGAACGCTTTTCCTTCATCCCCTTTCCCCTTCACACTCCCGATCTCCTTCCCAATTTTCTCGACCCCCAGGCCACCTGCTTCGTCACCATCAACGACGAGCGCAACCGGCAGGACTGCGACCTCGTGCGCAAATCCGGCTATCAAGTCGAAGTCCTCTATGAGCGACCCAAGGGCATCTCAGCCTCTGACATCCGCAACTTGCTCATCGCCGGAGATGATCTCTGGCAGCAACTGGTTCCCTCCTCCGCGGCTTCCTACCTCGAGGAGATTGAACTCGCCGAACGGCTCCGCGAACTCCAAGAGAAGTAGAACGCGCGCTCCAAAGAGAGCCTCCCCGCGAAAGATCAGGGCAAGGGCATGAAGCCCCGAATCCTTGAACCCTCATGCGATGTGCATGCCCTGCCCGGAGGGCCTCACCCTTTCGGCTTCAGGTCGCTTTCGGTGAGACTGAGGTCCCACATCTTCACCCCTTTCATCTGAATCCACCGGGCAACCAAGGTGGGAGGATTGACCGTCGAGTCCACCTCCAGGCGAAGCCAAACATGGGGAATTGCCTCTCCGCGAATCAAATCGGGATGGGCTACGTTGAGCGAAGCGATCGTACTATTGTGAATCGGGGAAACGATGCACTGGTAAATCGGATAGCCCGTCTGGGCTTCGGTTTGATAGCGCAGGAGACGGGAGCAGTGGATGTCGCCCCCGATGAGCAACACTCCCGAGATCTTCTCCTTGCCGATGAAGTCAAACAAGGCCTTGCGCTCATGCGCATAGGTTCCCCAATCGTCGGATTCCCCGTTCTTCTTATCATCCCAGATCATGCCACAAGCGACGATCTTGAACGGCGCGGTGGATTTCTTGAGGGTTTCCTGCAGCCATTCCCACTGACGTTTCCCCAGCAGGGTCGGCTGATCGGGTTCGACCGGCGAGGGTTCGGTGCGGGAAAACCAACGAGTGTCCAACAGAATGACTTCCACGGGTCCCCGGCGAAAGCTGGTGTAGATCCCCTCTCCGTCGTGTCCGTAGCTCTCGTTCGCCCGATACTCCAAGAAGGCCCGCCGGGAGTTCTTCTTCCCCTTTAACCGCCCATCCGAATCATTCCGCCCGAAATCGTGATCGTCCCAAGTGCCCCAGACCGGAGTCTTCCGAACCAAGGCCGCCAACTCGGGCACCGCGAGAAATTCCCGGTGCTTCTGCCGCTGCACCGACAGATTGGTAGAATCAATGTAAGGGGTGTCGCCCAACATCACCAATCCTTGGGCACCGTGATCTCCCATCTGCGTCCACAAAGCCAGGGATTGATTTCGGGCACAGGAACCAAACGCGAGTGCCACCTTGGTCTTCGCATCATCACGCGGAGCGGTTGTGAATTGGCACGAGTTTCCCAAATCGATCGGATTCTTCACCCCTTGCTCCATGATTCGATATCGGTAAAGCTCATCGGGATTCAGTCCCTCCAACCGCCAAGTGAGGGTCCGATCGTTCTCAGCAGTGGATCTTTCAGAAGCCGTGGCCACCGTCTTCCCGGCGCCGTCCCTGACTTCGATCGTGTAGGTTCCTTCCTTGACCGGGCGATACCAAACGGAGGCCGTGGTGGTGGAAACATGCCCGACCATCGGGCCGGTGGCGACTTCTTCAGCGGCCTCTTTGGCGAAGGCGGCAGTCGGATCCGACAAGATGCTGGCCGCGGCGGTTACCGAGGCGGAGAGGTTGAACTTTCGGCGGGAGATCATGGGCTCAATTTATTCGATTTCAATTTGGCGAGGATGACAACGACTCCGAGAATCGGAATCGCTAGAGAAGACCTTTCAGCATCTCTTCGATTTCTTGTTTGGAGATTCTTCTGGGATTGTTGCCCAGGCGTTCCGCGTTCACCTGCCCGGCGATCCAGGCGACGGAATCGTCCAGGTCTATTCCTACCTCGCGAAGCAGCACCGGAGCGCCGATGGATATCATCAACTCCCGGATTTTCCCTGCGCCACCCGCCGCGGTCGCTTGCCCGAAGAGATCGAGCAGCGTGTTGATGCGGGCTTGCACGTGCTCTGCTCCCCTGGGATCAGAGCAGTCGGCTTCGGTGACCAACGCATTGAACTGGAGCATTTGACCGAGGGTCAGCGCGACCGCCATGCCATGGGGAGTTCCATAGCGGGTGGTCATCGCGTAGGAGATGGCATGCGAGGCAGTCGTCTTGCTGATGTTGATGGCCTTTCCCGACAAGTAGGCTGCCCGGCACATGGCCGCGCGAGATTTCGCGGTGGGATCCGCCACACACTTCGGAAGATGCTCGATCGCCAGACGGACGGATTCAGAGGCATAGCAAATGGATTCCTCCGTTGCTCCAACCGCCCAGATCGACTCCACGGACTGACAGAACGCATCGAGACCTGACGCCATTGCGATCTGGGTGGGCTGGCTGTGCGTGAACCGGGGGTCAATCACCACGTAGTCAGGCAGAAAACGAGGGTTCGCCACAGAGTATTTTCGGCCATCAATGTAAGCCACCGCGAAGTGGGTCGCTTCGCTGCCGGTTCCTGCGGTGGTTGGAAGCACCACCAGCGGTGGACCATCCACTTCAATCGCACCCCGTCCGGTGATGATCTCTCTCGCCCCAGCTTGCTGGGCGGAGAGCACTCCAATCAGCTTGGCGAGATCCATCGCAGTTCCACCGCCGATCGCGATTACGATCTCGGGACTGGAGCTGCGGAACTGCTCGATCCCACGCTCGATATCCTCCAGCCTGGGATTGGGTCGAAAGCCGAGAAACCTCTCCACCTTTCGCTCAGCAAGCAAAAGCTCGAGTTCCTCTGCAGCGCCCGATGCGGAGTATGCAGGCTCGTCCGCGACCAGAAACACGCTCCGTACTGACAACCCGTCAAGGATGGCGGCGACTTTGGTGAAAGCACCCTCTCCAAAATGAACCACTTGTTGCTTCAGTTCTGTCTGCATGTCCAGTGCCTGCTCGGGATGGTCAAGACGTCGTCCCACCAATCACCTCAAGCTCAGGATCGTTGTTGGCACGAATCCCAGACTTTGCCGAGTTCGGATCTCCGATTCAGGCATTCTCTCCTCCTGCTCCTACCAAGGGAGTGAAAAGGTCTTTACCGTCGTCATGAATTTCATCGCTTCGACCACTCCCTCCTTGATTCCGAGCCCCGAATCCTTGATGCCGCCGAAGGGGGACAACTCAATCCGATAGCCGGGCACCTGGTTGATATTCACCGTTCCCGTTTCCAGCCCCTTGATGGCCTTGGTCGCGGCCGCCAGATCATTGGTCACCACGCCGGACGAAAGCCCGAAGTTGGAAGAATTGGCGAGCGCGATGGCATCGTCCAAGTCCTTCACCTTGAGGATCGGCGCCAGAGGGCCAAAGGACTCCTCACAGACCATCTCGGTCGTTCGCGGGACCTCGGAAATGACCGTCGGCTCCAACAGGGCCCCGCTTCGCTGGCCGCCACAGAGCACCTTCGCACCCTCCTCGACGGCCTGCTGCACTCGGCGCTCCAAGGTGATGGCAGCGGCTTCGTCGATGACCGTGCCGACCCGAGTCTCCTCCTGAGCAGGATCGCCGCAGAGATATTCACCCGTCTTCTCCACCAAGCGCTCGGTAAACTCCGCCGCGATGCCCTCGTGGATGAGCAACCGCTTCACAGCCGTGCAGCGTTGTCCACTGTTTCGAAAGCACCCTTCCGCAGCCAGCGTGACCGCCACGTCCATCTCGGCATCTTCGAGCACGATCAGCGGTGAATTGCCACCCAACTCGAGACAGAGCCGTTTGTAGCCGGCCATCGCGGCAATGCGTTTGCCGACCGGGGTGCCCCCGGTAAAGGTCACCAACGGCACTCGCTGGTCGCAAATCATCGGCTCGACCACCTCGTCGATCTCACCGACAAAGACGCTCAGCATCCAGCCCGGCACACCGGCATCGTAAAGCAATTCAGCAAACCTGATCGCGGTCAGCGGGGTCTTGGCCGAAGGCTTGACCATGATCGGGGTCCCCGCCGCAATCGCCGGCGCGATTTTATGGGCGACTTGGTTCAAGGGATGATTGAAGGGCGTGATCGCTGCCGCCAGTTTCAACGGTTCGCGCTGCGTGAAAATCTTTCGGGCTTTTCCTTGCGGGGAAATATCACAGGAGAAGATTTGACCATCGTCCTTCAGCGCTTCCATGGCCGCGAACTGGATCACGTCCTGCGCACGACCGACTTCGTAGCGCGTCTCCCGCATGCAGAGACCGGTTTCGAGGCGAATGAGGTGAGCAAAATCCTCGGCCCGCTCCGCCAGGAGGGCGCTCGCCTTGCTAAGCATCTCATGCCGTTGGTAGCGCGAGAGGTGCTTGAAATGGCGCAGCGGAGTCTCGATCGCCGATTCGAGTTGCTTGCGGTCAATCAACGATACCGTGCCCGTCAGCGACCCATCGAATGGATACAGAATCTCGAGCTTTTGCCCGGTCGTGATCGCGTTGCCACAAATGTAGCTAGGCAGCTCAAGTGGCGGGTCATTCATGATCGTCGATCGATTCAGGATGTTGAGGACTCTCGGGGAACGAGTCCGTTGCAGACGAAGTCGAAGATCTCAAAGTTGCGTGGATCCCCTGCCGCTTTGACCCGGTATTGCTCGCTCAACGGTTCGGAGAGGAGCATTGGCACCATCTCCTCGTAACGCCCCCCATGCGAACGGAGAGACCCTTCCAACTGTGATAAATCGTGGTCCTCCGGCGAGCGTCCGAGGACCGCATTCCGACCGGACAGCACAAACAAGTCCCCGACCCCGGCAGCTGGAAGTTCCAGTTTGCGGACCGCGGTTTCGCGGTCGTGAACTTCGGTCACCCCTGGTTGATCAAGGATCCAACGGGCGACCTCCAACTGATCAAGTCCGTCGGGAAGATAGACGTTGACCGCCGAACCCAAGGCCCCGTGATGCACAACGTAGGGATCGGTGATGGGACAAATCACGCGACAGCCTTGATCAAATTTGGCCCTCAGTTCCGTTTCGAGGTAAATCACGTTGATGCCTCCGTCCGCCCGCATCTTGGCGTTCATGCCATGATCCGCAGTGGCACCGACGACCGCGCCAAGTTCGATCAACCGACCAATCTCTTCATCGATCGCCCCGTAGAAATCCAGCGACTCCGGCGCCTCGGGGGCAAACTTGTGCTGCATGTAATCAGTGAGCGACAGATAGAGAAAATCCGCCCTGCCCTCCTCAAGCAACTTCACACCCGCCCGCAGGGTATAGAGACTCGCTTCGCCGGAATAGATCGAGGGCTTCGGGCCCACCAACCGTTCCACCTCTGCAATCCCGTGCACCTCTTCGGTGACTTCATCGGCTTTCTCGGCACTGAATGCGATGCCGTCCATGTTCTTGGAGAGCAACTCACGCAACTTGTCTTTGGCCGTCACCATCGCCACCTTGCGTCCCGCTTGGGATGCCGCCGCCAAAATCGTTTCGTTTTGAAGAAACTTGCTGGAGTTCGTCATCACTTCCTCCCCGGTCTCCGGATCGAGAATGTAGTTGCCCGCGATTCCCGTCTCACAGGGCGGAACACCGGTCACGATCGCGCAGTTGTTGACATTGGTGAAGGTCGGCAAGGCCGCACGAACCATCCCGCGATATCCAGTCGCCGCCATCTCCTGCACATGAGGCATGCGGCCCGCGGCCATCGACACGCTGAGATACTCATCCCCACATCCGTCGATGCAGATCACCGCGAGAGCTCGATCTGGAATTCGGAAGCTCTGGCCATTCACGGAGATCTCCGCAGAATGAGGCGTTGCGACTGAGTTGCTGTTCATCAAATCCTACAAAAGTCCCGGTTCGATTACGTCGTTGCCATTTCCGATGGCGGGATCTTAAATACACAAAGATGATTCTAAGTCAACATTCTGATTCGGAGCTCACTCGATGAAAGAGAGCGGGCAGGCCGGGCAACCCCAGGCAGGATTCCGAGCCGCACAATGGCGCATCCTGCTCGCCACGATGTTCTGCTACTTGTTCTTCTACACCGGTCGGCAGACCTTCGGTTTTGCCATTCCCGGCATCGAGGAGGAGCTTGGCATTTCGAAGGCCATGCTCGGCTGGGCCAGCGCTGCGCTGCTCTGGTCCTACGCCTTGGGCCAAGCGATCAATGGCAACCTGGGCGACCGCTTCGGCGGCCGACGCATGATGAGCCTGGGGGCCGTCTTGTCTTGCGGGCTGAACTGGGTGGTCAGTTTTGGCTCCAGCCTGTGGACCCTGATGGTGCCTTGGGCCGCAAATGGCTACGCCCAGTCCATGGGTTGGGCGCCCGGAAGCCGCGTGCTTTCGAATTGGTGGAACCGCCATGAGCGGGGCAAAGTCTATGGGCTCTACGTCTTCGCTGCCGGGCTCTCCTCGGTCTTGGCGTTCACCACTTCCACCATCATCCTGGACCTCGATCTCGGCTGGCGCTGGATCTTTCGTCTGCCGGTGCTGCTCTTGCTCGTGGGCGGACTCGGCTATTTCGTGGTGGTGCGCGATCGCCCCCAAGAGCTCGGCTTCGCGCCCTTGGATGATGAGGACGAAAATCTTGAGAGCGCATCGAAGGCCAAGGCGTCGGCACCAGCTCATCCGCAGGCCGAACCAGAGAGTGAGACCGACTCCTCCTGGAGCCGCTATCGGCACGTCTTGCGCAATCGCCGCTTCCTCATCGCTTCGGTGGCGATCGGATTTCAGAGCATGGCTCGCTATGGCCTCTTGATTTGGGTGCCGGTCCATTTTCTGGGCGCTGATTGGAAGAACTCTGACACGAAATGGATCAGCATCGCGCTACCCATCGGCATGGCCTTCGGGGCCTTGACCAGTGGCTGGATTTCCGACCGGCTCTTTCATTCCAATCGCTCGCGCGTGATCGTCCTGTTCATGATCCTGGCCGCCATGTCCTCGCTGGGAATGTTCTTCCTGCCCAAGGATAGCCCGGTGGGAATTGCGGTCCTCTTTCTGACTGGCTTTTTCGCTTACGGACCACAATCCGCGTTCTGGGCACTCTGTCCGGACTTGTTGGGCCGCAAGCGGGCCGGAACCGGGACCGGCATCATGAATACCTTTGCCTATCTCTTTGCCGGATTTGGCGAACCATTGATCGGCTGGATTATTGAGGTCAACGACCAGACGAGGCTTGTGTTTGTGGTCGTTGCGGTGGCCTGCCTTTTCAGCGCCCTGATTGCACCGTTCATCCGCCGGTGACCCGAGCCTGACCAAGACAACTCTGATTCAATCCGTATCCTCAATCGACTCTTATGAACCTGGTGGAACTTGCTCAACGGATCAAATTGCGTCGTCTCGACCAGCGACTGACCATCGAAGAGGTAGCCGTCCGGGCCGGTCTCACGCGCAGTTGGCTTTCCAAAGTAGAGAATTTCCGGGTCACCCCTTCGCTTCCTGCCTTGGGGAAAATCGCGAATGCCCTCGAGGTCTCCGTTTCGGATCTGGTCGCCGGTCTGGACGAACGTCCGAAATTTGTCGTCATTCGCGGAGATGCACGGCAGGTCGTCCAACGCGATCAGTCGCCTAAAAACAAATCGATCTATGAATCGTTGGCCCACAGCCCGATGGATCGCACCATGGATCCCTTCCTGATTACCATCCCCGGCGGGGTGTCTCGCGAACAGGCCCTCGCCCACGAGGGTGAAGAATTCCTCTTCGTCCAGTCCGGCTCGGTCCAGTTCGAATACGATGGGGAACTCGTTTCCCTGAGGAATGGCGACAGCCTCTACTTCGACGCCACGATCCCTCACCGACTGATCAATTCCAACAAACGACCAGCCCAGGTGCTGTGCGTGTTCAGTCGACGCTCCCACGAGTCTTCTTAAGAGGTGATTCGTGTGAGGAGCGGTGGTGCCGGCGATCGCAAGGACGGTAAAAGTGAGCGCGGTGCAGAGGGAACGCACAGGCGTCCTCGTAGTTTTGACCTGCTGATTTGTGATCGGGACACCCTTTTTGGGCCAGTTGGAATGTTAGGTTCCGGGGACTGGTTCTAGTTGCGCCATGGTTCGGGCAAAGTCGTCTGGGCTTTGGAAGCCCAATCCGCTGTGCGG
>JAPKFB010000104.1 GCA_028821775.1 Roseibacillus sp. | reverse complement strand
CTCCTCCTCTGCAATCTCCCCTTTTCTCCGGCGCTATCATTGCGGGCGCCAGGATCCAGCGCTATACGAATGCGATGTCACGCCCGATCCGCACCCGCTTTGCGCCCTCTCCCACTGGCTATCTGCACGTGGGTGGAGCTCGAACCGCCCTCTTCAACTGGCTCTTCGCCCGTAAACATGGCGGCACCTTCGTCCTGCGGGTCGAAGACACCGACCAAGCCCGCAACACCGAGGAAGCCCGAAAGGCCATCTTTGAGGGGTTGCGCTGGCTGGGCCTCGATTGGGACGAAGGGCACGAGGCGAATGGCGACTGCGGACCCTATTTTCAATCTCAACGATTTGAAATTTATGAGCGTTGGTTCGAGAAATTACGCGAGGGCGGCCGGGTCTACCAAGACGACGGCGCCTGGCGCTTTCGCTTCGAGCGCAAACCGATCACGGTGAACGATCTCATCTGCGGCGAGGTCACCATCGATTACCGCGACCAGTCCAACACTCCCGATATGGTAGTGCGGCGCTCCGATGACTCCTTCGTCTTCCACTTTGTGAACGTCGTAGATGACATCGAAATGAGAATGAGCCATGTGATCCGCGGGGAGGATCACCTCATGAACACGCCCAAGCATCTTCAGCTTTTCGAGGCCTTCGGCGTGGAGCCTCCGGCCTATGCCCACCTTCCCCTCATCCTGAATTCCGATGGGAGCAAGATGTCAAAGCGAGATCAGGGCGCGGCCGTGCACGACTACCGCGAGAAGGGGTTTCTCCCCGCCGCCGTTGCCAACTTCATCGCCCTTCTCGGTTGGTCACCCAAGGACGACACCGATATCCTCACTCCAGCAGATCTCATGGCCCGTTTTTCCCTCGACGCCGTCAATCGCTCCCCCTCACGATTCGACTGGGAGAAGTGCAGTTGGACCAACCAACAGCATCTCATGGCCCTTTCACCCGATGACTTCGCCACCGCCGCACAACCCTTCGTCAAAGCCGCAAGGATTGCAGTGACCGAACGGTATCCCGCTATGGCAGCCAGCGTGCAGGAAAAAGTGCAAACTCTCACGGAAGTCCCTCGCGCCATCGATTTCTATCTCGAACTCCCCCCCACAGACGAAGAAACCCGCTCAAAAGTGATAAAGAACGCAGAGGCTCCGCGACTCCTCAGCGCGCTCGCAGAGAAACTGAAAACCCTCCCCGACTGGTCAGAGGCAAAGAACGCGATTGCGGCAACAGCCACCGACCACAACGTCAAGCCAGGCAAACTCATGTTCCCACTGCGCGTGGCCCTCTCCGGCCGCAGTGCGGGACCCAGCTTGGACGACATCCTGGCCATCCTCGGCAAGGACGAATCCATTCGCCGCATCGAAGACACCGCAGACCAACTCACCAACGCATGAAAGACGTCTATACTCTCCAGGATCTCTCCCGCATTCAACTCGATGAGGGAGCAGGGCAACCCGCCCGGCTCGCAGTGCTCGGCTCTCCGGTGGCTCATTCCCTTTCGCCGCAACTTCACCAGCCAGCCCTCGATGCGACCCATGCCAAGCTGCGCTACATCCGACTCGAAGTGGAACCATCGCAGGTCGCGGATGCTCTCGACAAATTGCAGGCTCTCGACTTCGTCGGAGCCAACATCACGGTCCCCCACAAGTTCGAAGCACTCGCCGCCGTCGACGAACTCGACAGCGCTGCGCACACCCTCGGCGCAGTGAACACCATCCTCTTCGAGAACGGCCGAAAACTCGGGTTCAACACCGACGGCCCCGGTTTTGTGCGGGCCATCCATGAAGAGTTCCTTGTCGATGTGAAGGATCTCCGAATCCTGGTGGTCGGCGCAGGAGGGGGGGCGGGCCAAGCCATCGCGGCCCAGTGTGCCCTGGAAGGATGCGAGCGCCTCGTCCTCGTCAATCGCACCGTGGAAAAAGCGCACCAACTCGCAGGGCGCCTCACACGGTATTTCGAAAGCGAACGGCTCGAAGGTCCGGGCGAACGGCTCGAGGTTTTCCCCATCGATTCGCCGCACCTGGCCGGCGAGACCGATCATATCGACCTCATCGTCAACACTACTTCGGTCGGACTGAAGCGCACCGATCCCTCCCCGCTCCCTCCTGGCTGCCTACAGCCACACCACCTCGTCTACGATACGATCTACAATCCCTCGCCAACCAAGCTTCTCGGCGAAGCGAGCCAAGTAGGTGCGCGGACCGCCAACGGTCTCTCCCTCTTGCTCTATCAGGGCGTCATCGCATTCGAACTGTGGTTTCCCGGACAGCGCCCGCTCGAAACCATGCGCAGCGCTCTTCGTGAAGCGGTTGGCGCTTCCTGATCGACGGATCAGGGCAGCACCCACTCTTCCGTGACCAGCTCTGAAATCTCGAATTGATTTTTCTTCAAGCCCTTTGCAGGTTTGGAAATCTTCACCACCGCACGGGCTTCGCTCTTGCGCTCCAGCACAACTCGCCCGAATCCAAACAGATCGAGAAGATCCTGATCGAGCGCACTCCCAGCGGGAGCGAATCCCCAAATTTGCTGATCGGTATTCGGGGAGCGTAGGAAATACCACGAGCGCAAACTCGCAGGCCCCCGCAGACTATCAAAGTGGGGCTCCTTGGAGAGGAGGCAGCGCACGAGAACACCTTTGGTCGGCGGATTGGAGAGGAGATCATTCAGGGATATCCCAGACCATGCTGTCGTCGCAGCCCAATCCAAACGCACTCCCTCCGAGGTCCGGACAAAGTAGGACCGAAACTTACTGTGATCTTCACGTAGTCCCTCCACCAGCAGGTAGCCGGTCGTCCCCGTCTTGGAAATGTCCCACTTGAATTCTCGCCAATCCTTGGTGATGAAGTTTGAGTTCCAACCGAAGCCACGAGCGATGATCTGGGAGTGAGCAAATTGCTCCTGCCGAAAGACCCCTGTTGGTATGTTTTCCGAGGATCCTTTGTTCAACTTGTCGAGAATTTCCAATGAGTCTTCATACGCTTCATGAGGATGATTCACGAACCAGGCGATCGACCCTGCCGGTTCAAAATCCTGAACCTCCTCGGACATGTCGAGATTCAACTCTTCATCGTAGCGAACCAGGGCCCGACCGCGTTCGCCCCTCATCATCATGAAGGCGGTGATGATCGCGAGCACTGGCACCAAGAGGGCAATGACGCGCAACAACAACCAACGCACCCCTCGGTCGCCGCTCTTGTGCCCGCCCCAACGCTCTTCAACCGGCTTTCCATCATTCTTGTCCTTCTTGGCCGACTTCAGACGGGCTACCTGTTCCTTCAGGCTAACCGCACCGCCCTCACCGTGCATCTCGCGCAAGATCTCCCGCTTCTTCAGAAAGAGCGTCTGTTTGGATCCTCCTCGCTTCTTCCTGCGCTTGCGCACCACCCGCATGCCCTCGGGCATTTTTTTGGAGGAACTCGATTCGCTTGGGGGGCTCTCAGACGGGTCGTCTTCCATGAGATTCTTGGTTTGTGGGGGGGGGAGAGAGAACAGGGAAATCTCTCACGAGGCAACGCGCAATTCAACTGTCGGGAGTCGTCGCCTCGGGCCTCAACTTGCCAAGTTCTTCCTCCTTGTCCTCCTCGGCAAGATCCTCCTCTTGGTCCGGAAACTTGTCCTCAAAGCCCTTCCCATACCAATTCCCGGCAACCACCTTGCGCAGCTTCACGGATCTTCGATTCAGGACGTCCTCTTCCCATTGTAATTTCACCCGTATCCGATGCAGCTCTTCAGGATCACTCATCCCATAAGTTGATTCCCCCAGCTCCCACTTTTTGTTCCGGCTCAGAATCTCCTCCATCCGCTTCCCACTCTCCTCATCCGACGGAACCACAATCCCATCGGAACCGAGGGCCCAAGTCTCGCGAAATCCCATTTTGGGAGGGAAAAACTTGAGAACCAGGAACTTGCCATCTCCCTCGAATCCCCTTTGGGTTCTCCGGACATAGACCCGAAATTCGCCAATCTTCTTTTCCCCGAAGTCCTTGACGAAGTCCAACCAGGGCGTTGTCGAGTGCCGCACAAGCGCTTCCCAATCAATCACCCAGCGACCGGCTTCACCTAAGAAACCCTCTTCACGGATGAAGGCCACCTCCCGGTCAGCCACCGGTTCCGCGCCTCCCACCACTCCATAGACCGTCTCAATCACAGGCTCTCCGGCTTGAGTATACAGATCCATCGATTTCAACACCAGCGCTCCGCCCTTCGGCAAGGTCCACCGCGGATAGTGCCGATAGTAGTCCCCCATGACTGGTGCGAGCCTAATAGAATCACGCACGAACTGTGATCGTCCCTGCGAATGCGCAGCCAGAAACGCGTTCAAGGTTTGCTGACACTTCTCGATCTCCGCAATCAGGAATTTATTCATCCTCACCTTCTTGGCCCGCAACTTGGCCGCCTCTTCTTCCCTAACATCGACCGTTGGCCCTTCCTCGCCACGCTGGTTCTTCACAAAGATCACCAGCAACATGACCAAGATGGCCCAACCCCCAAGAAAGAGGAGTGGCGCAAGGCGATTTTTTCTTCGCTTCTTGCGCCGACGGACCACCTTCTTGACGCCATCATCGGAGATGACTTCATCCCGGTTCCCATCCTCGTTCTCAGGTTGAACCTCCTCCAGGGTGTTAATATCCGCCGGGAGGACCGGCTCAACTCGACCAGAGACTGAGCCCTGCAGGCTCACGTCGCGTTGAACAAAACTCGCTCCTTGGCTCGCGTGCTGGCTCACCGAACGGGGAGAAATCCGGACCGGTTGCCCAAAATCAAAGCCGCATTCCATACAGACCCGCGCGACACCACCCTCCACCGAGGCGAGAGCCCCGCAAGAGGGGCAATGGTAAACTTCCTGCGACGTTTCGGGCATGCGTTTGAGACGTGGGGAGGGACCAGTGACCGGAGAAGATATTCACAATCACCTATCCAGCTCCCACGTTCAAGCCTCTAGGGCTCAGAAACACGCTCGGGGGTAACCCAATCAGTATGAAGGAATTCCACGATTTCCAGTTGGTTTGCGCGGGCCCCTTCAGGCCCTTTGCGCACCATGACCGTAGCCCGGTTCTGAGTCCCCGGCAGATCTCGCGCCAAATAACTCGCAATCAATTTCTGGTTCGCAAGGCTGGTCCGCTTGGCAAAGGCCCAGATGAATTTTCCGGGATCCTGATGATGCAAGGAATAAGCCATATACTCTTCTTCCGGGAAATGGGAGGTGTAAAAATCGGAGGGAGAAATGATCACTCGCATCAATTTCGGTTCGGCATCCGCCAGCTGCTCGACCTCATCGGGGAGCAATTCACTATAGCCCTCACTGGCCTCCCAATCGTATTTGAACGCGTCGCCCTCTTTCACAAAGTAGGCAACCGCAGCCAGATGGTCTGCACCCAGCCCCACCAAGACGAGGTAAGCCGACTCCCCCACCGCTGCGGCGTGAAGACCACGGCTCACTATGGGATGGTGCCGGGCGGACTCCGGGTTGCGGGCCTTCCATGACCTCCAGAGCTCGGCAGATTGCTCTCCACCTCTGATGAATTCCGCAAAACTCCCGTCCTCCGCTGACAACGCCACTTCCAGCAATTCCGTCACCTCAGGCAAGATCGGGACGGCATTATTCACGAACTCGGCAATCGGAATTTTGTCGAGGTTCTGAGCGCTCTTGGCACGAGTCGGCTGGACCACCTTTTCGCCGGCCTTGGACGAACCGAAACTCCAAAGGGCGATCCCGACCACGATCAGGCACCCCAGCCCCGCCAATACCCACCACAAGGACATGATCTGCCCACCGGTCCACGCATCCTCGCCCACCGGTTCCACCTTTCTCCGACGAGTTCGCGGGCTCTCCGCGGTCTTGGTTTGCGAGGTGGTGATCGAACCCTCCACCTCTGAAGATTGTGGGGGCGTCACCTCAGGAGGGGGTGCCGCGGAGGAGTCTCCCTGTTGACGAGCCGATGACGCAGCCGGAACGCTCTTGGGCTCCATCGGGCGAAACGGGGGCGGTTCAGATGCCAGGGAAGGCTTGAGGCGCTCGCGAACTGTTCCTGAATCCACGGTCTCACCCTTGGGTCCCTTGGAGGCTCCCCGCTTCTCCTTGGAGAGATCCCCAAGATTCACTCGCCGCCGAACCATCCCCGATTGCTTTGCGGGCTGGGGGAGGGGAATTGGCTTGCGGGGCCGCACCGGATCGTCCGGTCGGTCTGGAGGGGATGGAGGGTGCTC
Source organism: Roseibacillus sp. (assembly GCA_028821775.1). Lineage (GTDB taxonomy): Bacteria > Verrucomicrobiota > Verrucomicrobiia > Verrucomicrobiales > Akkermansiaceae > Roseibacillus_B. Next base: position 5,586 of record JAPKFB010000104.1, on the reverse strand, counting down.
CGCCACGGGCCAAATTAATGCGTCCCGATCACAGCACGCCAAGCTAATTATTCAACTTATCATCTTCAAGTTGTCCTGACAGCGCCTGCTCCACCACTCGGGCCGCCAACGCCTCCGTCGCCTCGTCCAACTGCTCCACCGCCCCCTTCAACGCCGAAGCTGAGTTCCCCTCAAGGGCCTCAACCACCGCTCCTCGCGCAGCCTCGATCTCATCTCGCTCCCCTTCCTCCATGTCTTCTCCAAATTCTCGCAAGGCCTCCTGCACCGCCGGGAGCAGCTCCCCGGCCTTCAATCGCGCCTCTGTAAATATGCGCGCATTCATGTCCTCGAAGGCGTGGTCCACGCTCTCACTGACCATCTGCTCCACCGCGGCGTCGCTGACATCGACCGCCGCACTTTCGATTTCCACCACGAGATCGCGCTCTCCTTCCACGTCCCGCACCAGCACTTCAAGAATGCCATTCTCATCGAGCGAAAACTGGACCCCCACTCGCGCCTTGCCCCGCACTCTGGGCTGAAACGGAAGATCGAACTGACCGAGCTCCCAGTTGTCCCGTGCAAGTTCGCGCTCTCCCTGCAACACGCGCACCCGCATGCGGTCCTGCCCGTCCCGCGCATTGGTAAACAACTCTCCAGCCTTGCACGGAATGGTCGTGTTGCGCGGAATGAGAACGTTCATCAATCCACCCAGGGTTTCTATCCCAAGACTCAGGGGCGTGACATCAAGCAAGAGCACTTTTCGCCAGGTTCCGGCAAGGATGCCGGCTTGGATGGAAGCCCCCAGGGCAATCGCCTCGTCAGGATGCTGCGAGCAGTCCGGCTCCCTGCCGAACACCTCCCTGGCAAAACCTTTCACAACCGGCATCCTGGTGCTTCCTCCCACCAAAACGACCGCTTCGATGTCTCTCGGCTCTACCTTCGCGTCCACCAGGACCGCCCCGCAAATCCGCTTCATGCCCGTCAACTGCGGCTCCAGAAGAACCTCCAATTCCGCCCGCGAAAACCCCTCTTCTAAACTACTAGTTCCATCGTAGAATGGCACTCGAAAGGTGGACTGTTCGCTCTCCGAGAGTTCGCATTTGACGCGCTCCGCCTCCCTCCTAAAGCGCTCGGACTCCCCTGTTTCACAGGAGTTTTTCTCCAGGCGCGCACAAACCTCCGCCACCAACGCGGCGTCGAAGTCATCCCCCCCCAGCATGGTATCCCCACCCGTCGCAAGCACTTCAAAGACCCCTTCCCGAAGCTCCAGCAGGGAGACATCAAAGGTGCCCCCTCCCAGATCAAAGACCACCACCCGGCTCCGTTCGTCCAGCTTGTCCATCCCGTAGGAAAGGGCCGCCGCGGTAGGTTCCGCAACCAGACGGAGAACCTCCAATCCCGCGATCTCACCGGCCAGCTTGGTGGCGGCGCGCTGAGCATTATTGAAGTAGGCAGGGACTGTGATCACCGCTCGCCGAACGGGACCTTCAAGTCGATACTCCGCAATTCGCTTCAACTCCTTCAAGATCTCAGCTCCCACTTCGGGCGGAGTCACCACCCGATCCGGCAAGGCCAGGGCGATCCCTCCATCCTGAGCGGCCAGGGTCCGGAGAACACCTTGATCCCGCTCCGCAAATCGTTGACCCATCAATCGCTTGGCGCTGCGCACGGTCCGATTCGCTTCCGGCTCCCGAAGGGCTGCGCGCCCCACCTTCACCGCCCCCTCCGGCCCGAACCACACCACGCTGGGCACCAGTCGTTCGCCTTCTTCGTTTGCCAGCAAGATCGGGAATCCGGCCTCGACGATCCCCACTGCGGAATTGGTCGTTCCCAGATCGATGCCAATGACCGGGTCATCCATGGTGCGGGAAGGTGCCGCCCCGCTTCGCGATTGCAAGCCGAGATCCCAACTCCTTCACCAACAACCCAGTTTTCCCCACGCCTCTCTCAGCTGGATTTCCCACTTCTCTAAAAACAGCAGCGCGCGCGCAGCCTCGATCGCCTCCTCCTGGGCGCTCGAACTCGGCCCTCCGTCGTCCTCAAATTCACCAAAGCGAGCCTCGAGATCCTGAATCAACTCCTCGGTTCGTTCGCGGGCGGTCTGCAGCCTTGGCAGCAAGGCCAGCCCCGCTCTCTCCGCCATCGAACGGCCGAGCGCCGATTGGGCCGTGGCGTGGCGTTCCTCCACTCTCCCCGATTCCTGCAGCAAGTCCCCAATGCCCCCAAAGTGCTCCATCACAACCTGGGGTAAGGCGCCTCCCTCCTCAAACCTTCGCCCTCCAAGCTCCAACCAATGCCTGAGCCGACGCCCAGGACTCCTGAGTTCGACATAGGCTCGCCTGACCTCTTCGAATTCGACAGCTGCCCCACCCGAATCTGGGTGAACCTCCTGACAACGAGTGTCATAGCATCCCTGGAGCTCCTCGGAATTCACCGTGAGCTTCCGCTCCAGCCGTAAAATTGCGAAGTAATCCGCCTCCATCAGGCCGCAAAGCTCTCCCCACACGAACAGGTCACCGCCGCATTCGGATTGCTGACCTTGAATCCCCCATGCTGCAGATCTCCTGAATAATCCAACTCGCTGCCACCCACAAAGAGAGCACTTTTGGGGTCAATCACCACCCGGACTCCATTTGAAGCGACCAGGATGTCCCGATCGCGCGGCCCGTCCACGAGGTCCATTTGATACTGCAATCCGCTGCAACCGCCCCCAATGACCTTAATTCGCAGGCCCCCGTCCGCCCGCCCTTGGCGTTCGAGGAGCTTCTGAAGCTGTTCAGACGCTCCGTTTTTGACCGCAATCAATTTTTCTGTGCCTAAAGTGACCCGTGCCGTCGTCATGATAGATGGTGATAACTGAATGATAGTGATAACTCTAGGAGCTTTGGAACTGATTACACCCAGAATTTGTTTGCCCTCCAGAAATGTTACCAGCATTATCTTCGGTTATGGCCCCCCCATCCATTCGTAAGACCTTCACTTCCTTGTCCGCGGTCGTAATTTCGACCGTCTTCGCGGAAGCTCAAACATCATTCACCCTCGCAGCTGGTTACGTGCAAGTAACCGTCCCCGGGGGCACCCTGGGCGCAATCTCTGCGACCCTTCAAAGCAAGTCTGATCACACCAGCAATGCGACCGTGAACAACGACTGGACTCCCTTGGACGACAAGGGAACGCCCAGCCCCCTTGATGACGATCCCGCCCAGCAGACCCTCACGGTCACCGGCGCTGGCTGGACCGCAGGGCAATGGACGACCTCGGGCTTCCTCTGCTATGCCGCAGACTCCAATGGCGGTGAGGAATCATTCCTCATTCTTGCCAATACCAGCGACACCATCACCATTCAAGCCGACTTCGATCTGCTCGACCTCAGTCGCAGCATTCTGACCACCTCGACTATCTCACTCCGCAGGGCCCAGACCGTCGGCAGCCTCTTCGGATTTGGAGCGGGAAACACCGACTTTACCAGCTCCGATAAAGTCTACCTCTGGAATGGCAACGGTTGGACCACTTACTTCGTCAATGCCGCCTTCCAGTGGGCCAAGAGTGGCTCCTTCTTCTCGGCAAACAACGACGTCATTTTCCCTGATGAGGGCCTCTTCATTCAACGCAATGATCCCTCTGATCTCACCCTCACCTTCTTTGGCGACGTGCCCGGGAAAGCTCAGGTGACGACCATGCCCGGACCCAAGTTGCAATTCGTCAGCACTCGCTACCCCGTCGGAACCACCATCGGTGGGCTCGGCTTCCATAACTTGACCAACTGGCAGACCGGAAACTCGGGAGACCTCGTTTACGTCTGGAACGGAACCAGCTGGACCACCTATTTCTACAAGGGTGGGGGAAACTGGGGCAAAGCCGGTTCCTTCTTCAACCACGAAAATGACGCCGTCCTCCCGGATTCCGCTGTTTTCGTGAGCCGGAAATCCTCCGCCACTTTGGCCGAATCGCCAAACACTCACGCCCTACCCTATACTCCTTGACACTTCGTCACAAAAACACACACTTATCTTTTCCATGCGAATCACTCGACTTACTCTCGCATCATTTTTCTCCCTCTCCACCCTCTCCTTTGGTGCCACCACTTCAATTTCGGGTACCTTTTGGGGTCTCGATCCCACCTTTGGCTTCCAAGGTGGTGCTACCGCAAAGCCGCTCACCGACGCCTTGGGGGTCTCCCTCACGAACGGACCTGCTGGGACCGGTTTAGATGGTGACGGCGCCATAATTCAGATCGGCTATTTCAGTGCCCCCGCGGCCGGAGCTGATCCCGCTTCCTACACGGCTTTGGATTGGCTTAGTTTTATTGCTCTCACTGGTGATGGCTCCCTCAACTCGGGATTCGACACAACCATGGGAGATGGTGGAGGAGGAGCTATCCCTGATGGCTTTTACACCCACACCGGGATTACCTTTGATACCACCGCACACTCGGGCGTGCCCCTCGCTGCCCAGCGCATCGGAATCCGCTTCTATAATGGCACCAGCGTCGCCACTTCCACTGGTTATAACACGGTAAGCGCAGCTGACGGCGGATGGGTCCTTGCTGGGGCCGCTGATCTGCCGGGAACGCCAGTCTCGCCTTGGATGGACACCTCGGTTGGTCTCGGAGGCTTAGCAGCCCTCTCTTGGGAATCGGGACCCGGAGGGGCGTTCACAACCATCATACCTGAGCCTTCCAGCATGCTCCTGAGTCTCCTCGGGGGGATCTTTCTTCTTCGTCGACGCCGCTAAGAGCGGCTTCCGAAGTTCTTTTCAAAACCCGCCTCTCGGCGGGTTTTTTTGGGCCCCCCTTCCTAGACAAGAAAACGGAACATCCCTCGATCGAAGATCCCTCGCAATCCTCAAGAGGATGCAGAGGTTCTTAAGACTTGCTGATACCCCCTAACTATCACCTATCTGCCGCTGTAGCCGGGCTAGCCCTCGCTGTCCCAGCTTGGGGTCAACAAAAACAGCGATTGAGGTCTTTTCGTTCAACGATCCCTTCTATGACACCTCCGAGGGGAAGCATCGATGTCCTCCTCTCAAATTTCGCCTTCAGGGTCGGGCTTCGCGTGTTCAGTGGCAACACCGTCGCTACTTCCAACCTCAACGAGATCGCCGAGCTGGGGAAAGAGCCCGTCCGCAGAGTCCAACTGGACGATGAGCCCAGGGAATACATCGACCTCGATTGCGGATGCTTCTCTCCCAAGCCAAGACCGTGGAAGAGGCCCTCAAGGTCGAGAAGGATCTCTCACCCGGGGGCAATCCCGTCTCGTTTCCCTCGAGTCTCAACTGCGCATCCTTAAAAGCCAGCTCGCCTATTCCCGCATCTCACTCACCTTCGAACGCATACGCACTCCCAGTCCCCTAGGATTCGCAGGAAAAACGATCGCCCTCGACCCCGGAGGAATCGCAGTTCGGAGCGCGGGGTTTTGAGCAGCGCGCACAAGAAAGAAGTGCTGACAAGGCGCCCAGAGGCAGTGGATTGGGCCATCCTCAACGATTCGGGAACGGAGCCAGCATTTCATTCCACAAGCGATCATCCGACCCCTCGATCCTGACGGAGCACTAGCACCGCTGCTTTCTCCAACGAAAACTGGCCCCCGTCTCCTGTCACCCTCTACT